>DASSTL010000001.1:0-11356 GCA_035707985.1 Nocardioides sp.
AGAGCGAAGTCAGTGCGCTTAGCGTTGGCACTTATAGGTTTCCGACGAACGTTTACGAGATGACGTCGGCTTCTCGACCCGCTTCCCCTGGAACTGACGTCCCAAGTCGAAACCGATCAGCCCCCTGTTGAGTTGTGTGACATCCAGTCTACGGGTCCAACGCTCCGGGGACGATTCCGATTCCGACGGCGGCCGGATCGGGCTGTGTAACCGACCGTTCGCGGGGCGACACGCCGAGGAGGGCGACGGCGTGTCTTCCGCCAGCGGTCGGTTAGACGTCTCCGAACAGCCGTACGCCGTTGTGCCAGCAGACGTCGCGGAGCCAGTCGTCGCCGAGGTCGAGGTGGGCCAGGGCAACGAGCTGCTCGGCGTAGGGGTAGGGGATGTTGGGGAAGTCCGAGCCGAGCAGGATCTTGTGCTGGAGGTCGACCAGCCGCGGCAGGAGGTCCTGCGGGAAAGCCGCTCCGAGCTGGTCGAAGAACGTCGTGAAGACCATGGTCGTGTCCGCGCGGACGTGCTCGTACGTCGCGACCAGGTCGAGGAACTCGGCGTACTCCGGAGCACCGAGGTGTGCCATCACCAGCGCAAGCCGTGGGTGGCGGACGAGCAGGTCGCGGACCGGCCCGGGCCCGGTGTACGACGTGGGGACCGGCCCCGAGCCGGCGTGCACCACGACCGGGGTGCCGGCGTCCTCGAGCAGGCCCCATGCGTCGTTCAGCAGCGGGTCGCGCACGTCGAACGCGCCGACCTGGACGTGGATCTTGAAGATCTCGGCGCCTGCCTCGAGCCGGCGCTCGACGTACGCCGCCGCGCCCGGCTCCGGGTAGAACGTGGCGCTGCGCAGGCACCCCGGCGTGTGGCCGGCGAAGTCGGACGCCCAGGTGTTGAGGAACTCCGCCATGTCCGGCTTGTGCGCGTAGGGCAGCGCCGAGAACCGGCGTACGCCGAAGCCGCGGAGCGTGGCCACCAGCTCTTCGTCGGGTGCGCGGTACTCCAGCGGCCACGTCCTGCCGATCAGCGGTCCGGCGGAGTCGAACTGGTGGCGCACCTTGGCCATCACCCGGGGCGGCAGGAAGTGCGTGTGGACGTCGAACAGCCCCGGCACCCCGAGATCCTCGATGAACCGTTGCGTGGTCTCGACAGGCTCGACCGACGAGCCCATCAGTCCTGGTAGCCCTTGAGCCGGCGTCCGACCGCCTGCTCCTTCTCGCGGTTGGCCTGCCGCTCGGCCAATGCGTGTCGCTTGTCGTAGGTCTTCTTGCCTCGGGCGAGGGCGATCTCGACCTTGGCGCGCCCGTCCTTGAAGTACAGGGAGAGCGGCACCAGCGTGTAGCCCTTGTCGGTGATCTTGCGCTCGATCTTGTCGATCTCCGAGCGGTTGAGCAGCAGCTTGCGCCGGCGACGGGCGGCGTGGTTGGTCCACGTGCCCTGCGTGTACTCCGGGATGTGGACGCCGTGCAGCCACACCTCGTGGTTGTCGACCTCGGCGAACCCGTCGACCAGCGTGGCCCGGCCCTGGCGCAGCGACTTCACCTCGGTGCCCTGCAGCACGAGGCCAGCCTCCCACGTGTCCTCCACGTGGTAGTCGTGCCGAGCCTTGCGGTTCGACGCGATGAGCTTGCGCCCCTGTTCCCTGGCCACCGCGCCATTCTCCCAGAGGGCGTCAACGGGAAAACTCCCACCTCGTCGGCAGGGAGCTCCCACCTCCACGGCGGGGAACTCCCACTTCGGCGGGTCAGCCGAACCAGGGGGTGGGGTTCACCGGCCGACCGTTCACCATCACCGTGAAGTGGAGGTGGCACCCGGTCGACCAGCCGGTGGTGCCGACCAGGCCGACGACCTGGCCGCGGGAGACCCGCTGGCCGACGTGGCTGCGGTACGCCGACAGGTGGTTGTAGATCACGGTGACGTTGCGGCCGTTGATCAGCCCGAGGTTCAGGTAGAGGCGGTTGCCCCAGACCGACGAGTAGTACTGCGACATCACCGTGCCGTTGGCGACGGCGTACAGCGGCGCGCCGCAGGGGGCGCCGAAGTCGTCGCCGTCGTGGAGGCCCCAGTAACCGTAGATCGGGTGGATGCGCCAGCCGTACGGCGAGGTGATCGGCCCGTTGACGGGGTGCATCAGCAGCCCGCCGGTGTCACCGTGGTAGCCGCCGCCGCGGCGCTGCTCGCGCGCGATCTCCGCCATCAGCTTGCGATGCACCCGGGCCTGACGTGCCTTCGAGCGAGCCAGGATCGCGCGGTCGTGGGCGCGAGCCTTGCGCGCGAGAGTCCACGCGTGCTTCTTGCGCTTGGTCTCGCGTACGACGCGTTGCTTGGCGTCGACGGCCTTCGCGCGGTACTCGCGCTTGACCTCGAGGTTGGCCCGCGCCTCCTCCTTCTTCCGCGCCACCTCGTCGCGCGCCTGCTCGCGCTCGTCGGTCTGAACCTGGAGCAGGACCTCCGAGGCCTTCAGGCTGTCGAGGATCTGGTCCTGGGAGTCGAGGACGAAGCTGTTGTTGTTCTGCTTGTCGGTCAGCTCGGCGGTGGTCGTCGACCCGAGCATCGACATCACGCCGAGCAGCTGCGGGTCGCCACCCTCGTAGAAGTTGGTGACGGTGCGCACGAGCTCCTCGCGCTGGTCGGTGACCTCCTGCTGCCCGCGGGCGAGGTTCTCCTCGGCACGGGCGAGCCGCTCCTTGGCCTGCTCGAGCTGACGCCGCGTCTTCGCCAGCTGCTCACGCGCCGACTGCACGTGGTCGCGGGCGACCTGGAGGTCGTGGCGAGCAGCACGGAGCTTCGCCCGCGACCTCGACAGGGCCTCGTAGGCGCGTCGGGACTGCCGGCTCGACTCGGCGAGGTCGGCCTGTGCGTGCTTGACGGAGTGCTTGGCCTTGGCCTGCTCGTGACGGAGGTGCTTGATGTCGGCGTGGGCCACAGGTGTGCCGAGAGGAGCGGTCGCACCGCCCACGCCCACGGCGATCGCCGTTGCGGCGACGGCCAGGCGCTGGCGTGCGGTGGCGGGGAAGAGTCGCACCGATGTGCCTTCGCGGTCGGGGAAGCGGCCACCGAGGACGCTAACCGACGGCGCTCAGACTTTGAGGTATTTGCGCGTCAGCACGAGTGTCGGGATCACGGTCAGCACCGGGCCGAGGACGGCGATCGCGAGCAACGCGATGTAGAAGTCGTGGTCGCCGACCCAGGTGATGAAGCTGAGGTCCTTCGCCAGCTGCTTGCGCACCACGAACTCCATGAAGCCCCACAGCGCCCCTGCGGCCAGCAGGACGCCGAGGATCGCGGTGACCAGCGCCTCCAGGAGGAACGGCAGCGCGATGTACAGCGTGGACGCGCCCACCAGTCGCATGATGCCGATCTCGCGTCTTCGGGCGAACGCCGCGAGCCGGATCGTGTTCGCGACCAGGAGGAGCGCCGCCACCACCAGCACGATCGCGGTGCCCCAGCCGCCCCACTTGAGCTTGGAGATCGTGTTGTAGATCGGCGCCAGCACCTTGTGCACGTCGAGCACGTGGGAGACGCCGTCCAGCCCGACCACGGCACTCTCGACGTCCCGGAACTGGTTCGGGTCCTTGAGCGTGATCCGGATCGACTGCGGCATGTCCGCGGCGGTGATCGGCGAGTTCGGGCCGTCGTACTTGCCGGGGAACTGCTCCTTCAAGGTCTCGAACGCCTGCTCCTGCGAGATGAACGTGGTGGTGTCCACCTGGGAGTTGGAGTCGATGACCTGCTGGATCTGCTGCTTCTGCGCGTCGGTGACCTCGCTCGTGCAGGCGGGGTTCCCGTCGTGCCGGCTGCAGAGGTAGACGGTGACCGTCAGCTGGTTGCCCCACTGCTCGGACACCTTCTTCGCCTCCTGGTTGAGCAGGAAGCCGAGCCCGACCAGGGTCAGGGAGACGAAGAGGGTGAGGATCACCGCGATGTGCATCGAGAGGTTGCGGCGCAGGCCGTTGCCCAGCTCGGTGAAGACGTAGCGCAGCTGCATGGGAAGGACTACTCCGGTCGGTTGCTCGTACGGCGGGTCGCGGGTCGGTGGTGGGTCAGTGCTGGAAGCCGTACACGCCCTGGGCCTGGTCACGCACGACGTTCCCCTCGGACAGCTCGATGACCCGCTTGCGCATCTGGTCGACGACCCCGGCGTCGTGGGTGGCCATGACGACGGTGGTGCCCGTCCGGTTGATCCGGTCGAGCAGCTTCATGATGCCGACCGAGGTGGCCGGGTCGAGGTTGCCGGTCGGCTCGTCGGCGATCAGGATCATCGGCCGGTTGACGAACGCGCGAGCGATCGCCACCCGCTGCTGCTCGCCACCGGACAGCTCGTCGGGCATCCGGTCGCCCTTGCCGTCCAGGCCGACCAGCTCCAGCGTCTCGGGGACGGTGCGCTTGATCTCACCGCGCGACTTGCCGATCACCTGGAGCGCGAAGGCGACGTTCTCCGAGACCGTCTTGTTCGGCAGCAGCCGGAAGTCTTGGAACACCGTGCCGATCTGACGGCGCAGCCGGGGCACCTTCCAGCCGGCGAGCCGGTTGATCTCCTTGCCGGCGACGTAGACCCGGCCCTTCGTGCAGCGCGTCTCGCGCAGGATCAGGCGCAGCGCCGTGGACTTCCCGGAGCCGGACGTGCCGACCAGGAAGACGAACTCGCCCTTCTCGATGTCGATCGAGACGTTGTCGAGTGCGGGGTGGGCGCCACCCAGGTAGGTCTTGGTGACCTTTTCGAAGCGGATCACTGAAGCGAGGTTAGCCGAGCAGGGCAACGGTCCCGGCATCCTCGCAACCTCGACGCGTCGCGGAGGAGGCGTGGATCACGGCCGGCGCGAAGCTGGCCGAGGTCGTCGACCGTCACGTGCTGGAGAGCACCGACGGGCCGATCGAGCACGCCCGGGTGCGGTGCGTGCGGCGCCACCACTTCTTCCTACCGGTGGCGGACCTGACCTCGGCCACGTCGTTCACCCTTCCGCGCAGCCGGTCGACCCACTGATCCGGCGCGCTGCGGCTTCCGCGCGTGACCGGGCTCCAGCTGCTGTGCGATGCTCACCCGGTGCTCCTGACGGTGGAGCGAGTCGCCCTGCTGCGGCGGGTGGAGCTCTTCTCACGAACTCCCGACCGCGTCCTGGCTGCCCTGGCGGCCTCGCTCAACGAGGTGACGTTCTTCGAGGGTGACGTCCTCATGCGCGAGGGGGCACTCGAGGACTGGCTGTTCGTCGTCGTCGAGGGCGAGGTCGAGGTGACCCGGAGCGACCGCCACGTCACCCTCGGACCGGGCAGCGTCGTCGGTGAGCTGGCCGTCCTCGACCCGCAGCCGCGCTCGGCGACGGTGACCGCTCTCACGCAGGTGCTCGCGTTCCGCCTCCGCCGTGAGGCGTTCCAGCAGGCGGTCGAGACCCAGCCCGAGATCTCCATGGGCGTGATCACCGAGCTGGTACGCCGGCTGCGGGAGCCTCGAGAGATCCCCACCGTCTGATGCGCGCGCGGTCGTTCCTCCTCGGCGGCCAGACGCTGGCGCTCGGGTTGATGGTCGCGTTCCTCGTGGTGCCGGCCAGCGCCCTCCTGCTCCACGCATACGGCGCCGACACCCTCCCCTACGTCTACCTGGTCGTCGCGGTGGCGGGCGTCCTCGTGTCGTGGACGATGCGACGGGCGCAGGCCCGGCTCAGCCTGGCCGCTCTCGCGGTCGCCGTCCTCGCGTCGTACGCCGCGCTGGTGGCGGCGGGCTACCTCGTCCTGGTGCTGGCCGATGCCGACTGGGTGACGTTCCCGCTGGTCGTGCTGTTCCCGCTGGCGATCCCCGTGGGCTTCGTCCTGGTGGGTACCCAGGCCGGCCGGCTGCTCGACGTACGCGAGATGAAGGAGCACTTCCCCCGCATCGTCGGTGGCTTCTCGGTCGGCTTCGCTGTCGGCGGCCTGCTGGGCGCCGCGCTGGTCAAGGTGGTGCTGGGCGTCGAGGAGCTGCTGCTGGTCGACCTCCTGGCCGCGGGCGCCTTCATCGCCCTCGTCGTCGCCACCGCGCGGCGCTACCCCGACCAGTTGCGCACCCGCCCGGTCGCCGCTCCACCCACGCCGCGCAGCGTGGGAAGCACGCGACGGATCCCGGTGAGCACGTTCCTCTTGGCGATCTTCGCCTACCAGCTGCTGTCAGCCGGGGTCACCCAGCTCTTCGACTACATCGTGTGGAACCGCGCGGCGGCCCACTACTCCGACGCCGGCGACCTCGCGCACTTCCAGGGCCTCTACGGCGCCGCGATCAACATCGTGTCGATCCTCTTCGTGGTGCTGCTCGCCGGCCGCCTGCTCCGTCGCTGGGGCGTGCGGCTGGGCCTCGCCACGAATCCCGGGATCGCCGTCGTCACCCTGGTGGTGGGCACACTCGTCGGCTGGTCGGCCGGGGTCGCCGGCTTCACCTTCCTGCTCCTCGCCTGCGCGCAGCAGATCGGCGACATCGCGACGACCGACGGCATGACCCGGACCGCCATGAACACGACGTACCAAGCCCTCCCGCCCGACGAGCGGCTGCGCGCACAGACCCTCGCCGAGGCGGCGGGCGTCCCGCTCGCCCTCGGCCTGGTCGGCGGGCTGCTGCTGCTGTTCCAGGCCCTGGACCTCGACGTCCTGGCCGTCGAGGTGGTCACGCTCGTCCTCGCGGTCGTCTGGCTCGCTCTCGCCTTCGTCGTGTACGGCGAGTACGGGACAGGCCTGCGCGACCTGGTCCTGCATCGGGCGTGGGAGCCGACCGTGCTGCAGGTGGACGAGGCAGGGCTCGACGCCGTCCAGCGTCTGCTCGACAGCGGCGACGCGCGTGACATCGAGGTCGGCCTCGACGCGCTGGCGGCCTCGCACAGCCCCGCGTTCGCCGCCCAGGTCGCCTCCCTGCTGGCCGAGGAGACGCCGGCGGGGGTCCGGGCCAGTGCCGCCCGGGCCACGCTGCTCACCGACGCCGCCGGCCGGACCGAGGTGAGCCGTCAGCTGCTCGAGGACCGCGACCCCGGAGTGCGGGCGACGGTGTCGGCCGCGTGCGTCGACGAGGCCGGGCCTCTCGGCGTACGTGCACGTGAGGTGTGGTCGTCGCTGGTCTGCCACGACGACCCTGACGTCGCCGGACACGCACTTCGCGCGGCGGCGGCCACGCCGAGCCCGTACTTCGTCCCCTACCTGGTCGAGGCGGCCGAGCGCTCGATCCCCGAGGCTCCGATGGCGCAAGCGCTCACGGCCCACGCCGAGCACCTCGGCCCGGCGGTCCGGACCGTCCTGGTCGACCACGACGGCAGCCGACGCGTCCGCGATCGCCTGGTCCGTGCCGTCACCGCCGCCCCGGGACGGGCCGAGCCGGTCGCCGTCGACGTCGCGACCGCGCTTCACGACCAGCGGATCCGTGCGGCGCGAGCGCACGCGGCACTCCGCCACCTCGACGAGTCGCCGCGCCTCGACCCACTCCGGCGTGCCCTCCTCGACGACCTGACGGAGCTGGCCGACGAGACGACGGCACTGCTGTCACTGGCGACCGGCCAGCGGGGGCTCGCGCTGGCCGTGCGCGCCCTGCACGCCGACGACTCGTCGGAGCGCGCCCTCGCCCACGAGACGCTCGAGGTGACGGTCGGGCGCGCGCAGGCGACGTGGGTGATCGGCCTCGTCCAGCCCGACGGCGGACCGGTGGACGGCGAGGTGGAGCCGGTCGACGACTGGCTCGTCGACCTGGTGCACGACCCCGACGAGGTCTGGCAGGAGCCGTGGCTGCGCGTCTGCGCGCTGTACGCCGCCCCGACGGTCGCCGGCGACCGTGCGGCCGAGCTCGCCCGACCTTACGTCGACGACCCGGACCCGGCCGTCGCCGAGACGGCGAGGTGGGTGCTCGACGCCGCCCCAGCGTGAGGGTAAGTGCTCAGGACGCCGCGGCGGTCTCGCTGGAGCGACGCCAGCGGATGCCGGCCTCGAGGAAGCCGTCGATGTCGCCGTCGAACACGGCCTGCGGGTTGCCGACCTCGTACTCGGTGCGGAGGTCCTTGACCATCTGGTAGGGGTTCAGCACGTAGCTGCGCATCTGGTCGCCCCAGCTCGCGGCGACGTCGCCGCGCAGCGCGTCGAGCTCGGCGCGCTCCTCGGCCTTCTTCAGCGCGAGCAGCTTGGCCTTGAGGATCACCATCGCCGAGGCCTTGTTCTGCAGCTGCGACTTCTCGTTCTGGCAGGAGACGACGATGCCGGTCGGGATGTGGGTGAGCCGCACCGCGGAGTCGGTGGTGTTCACGCTCTGGCCGCCGGGGCCGCTGGAGCGGTAGACGTCGACGCGGATCTCCTCCTCGGGGATCTCGATGTCGTCGGTCTGCTCCAGCACCGGCACGACCTCGACCGCGGCGAACGACGTCTGGCGACGGCCCTGGTTGTCGAACGGGCTGATCCGGACCAGGCGGTGGGTGCCGGCCTCGACGCTGAGCGTGCCGTAGGCGTACGGCGCGTGGATGGCGAAGGTGGCCGACTTGATGCCCGCCTCCTCGGCGTAGGAGATGTCGAAGACCTCCACGGGGTACTTGTTGCGCTCGGCCCAGCGGGTGTACATGCGCATGAGCATCTCGGCGAAGTCCGCGGCGTCGACGCCGCCGGCGCCGGAGCGGATCGTGATCAGCGCCTCGCGCTCGTCGTACTCGCCGGAGAGGAGCGTGCGCACCTCGAGGTTCTCGACCGCCTTACGGATCTTGCCGAGCTCGGACTCGGCCTCGGCGAGCGACGCGGCGTCGTTCTCCTCCTGCGACAGCTCGACCATGATCTCGACGTCGTCGAGGCGGCCCTCGAGCTCGGTGAAGCGGTCCAGCTGGCCCTGGAGGGCGGAGAGGCGGCCGGTGACGCGGGTGGCGTTCTCCTGGTCGTCCCAGAGGTCGGGAGCCGCGACCTGCTCGCCGAGATCGGCGATCTCGCGGCGCATGCCGTCGAGGTCGAGCACCTGGCCGATGGTCTTCATCGTCGCGCGCAGCTGCTTGATCTCGGCGTCGAAATCGGTACCGGCCACGAGGAGCAAGATTACGTCACTCCTCGTGGCCGGCCCTCATCGTCGATCCCCCCGCGCCGGCATACCCATGCCGCCGACATCGGCGATGACCGAGCTGTGCTCTCCCCATGCACGGTGTTGTGATGTCCGCGCGGCGCGATCGGTTCGGTCGATAGCCGAGAAAGTTGGGCCCAGGCCGGGTTGACCGGGTCTCCGGGACCCCCGAGAGTGCACTCGTGGTCGGCACGCTGGTGGTCATCCTGGTGGTCACCCTGGTCCTCGCCCTGGTGCTGGGTGAGCTCCTGCACCGGCATCGCGGCCCCCGGGCCGACAAGGAGCACGGCGGCTTCAAGCTCGAGAAGGACATCCGGACCGCTCAGACCCACAGCGAGCCGTTCATCTCGTCGGTGCCGATCGCCGACGCGCAGCGCAGCCAGGCCCACTACGTGCGGCTGGTCTCCTCGACGCGCCAGCCCCCGACGTACCTGTTCGTGCTGCTGATCCTGGTCTGCACGTCGGCGATCTTCTTCATCACGGCGTTCACCGTGCACGGCATCCCGGGCAACCTGCGGATGCCGGTGATCGGTGTGGTGACCTTCCTGCTGGTCGCCACGCTGGCGGTGATCGTCGACCTCTCGCACCCCTACGACGGCGTGACCAAGGTCGGGCCCGGCTTCATGCGGCAGGTGGCCGACGCGAGCAGCCGCGACTACCAGCTGCTGTGGGGCGAGAAGCTGACCGCCTGCGACGGGAACGGTCGGCCGCTGGTCTGACCTGCCCGTCGCCTACTGCGCCAGGAAGCCGCCGTCGACCGGCAGCACCGCGCCGGTGATGAACGACGCGTCGTCGCTGGCCAGGAACACGATCGCCGAGGCGACCTCGTCGGGACGCCCGAGCCTCCCCATCGGGTGCTGGGCGACGATCGCCTCGAGGTACTCCGGACCGCCCGGCTCGTCGGGCAGCCGCTGCACGCGCTCGGTGTTGATCGTGCCGGGCGCCACGGCGTTGACCCGGATGCCGTGCTCGGCGAGCTCGACCGCGAGGTGCTTGGTCAGCCCGGTCGCGACGAACTTCGCCGGGCCATACGTCGCCTGGCCCTTCTGCCCCGCCATGCCAGAGATCGAGCTGAGGCAGACGACCGAGCCGCCGCGGCCGGCCTCGCGCATCGCGGCCACGGCGAACTTGCACGTGAGGAACATGCCGCGACCGTCGACGCTCATCACGTGGTCCCAGTCGTCCGGCGTGGAGTCCTCGAGCGTGCCGAGCGGGATGATGCCGGCGTTGGCGACCAGCACGTCGAGACCGCCGTACGTCGTCATCGCCTCGTCGACGATCCGTCGCGCGTCGGCGTCCTGCGAGACGTCACCGACGACCGCGTGCACCGACCCGAACTCGCCGTTCAGCTGGGCGGTGAGCCGCTCCAGACCGGCCTCGTCGACGTCGTTCACGATCAGCCGCGCACCCTCGGCCGCGCACCGCACAGCCGTCGCCCGCCCGATGCCCGCCGCCGCTCCGGTGACGATCGCGACCTTGCCCTCGAGGCGTCCCGCTGCCCTGTTCATCCGCCATTCCTCACTTCTGGGGATCCTGCTCCGCGGGCCAATTCTTTACCTGCGACACGGTGTGCGAGGCCGTAGCCTGTAGTTCATCCCCCTGTTGAGTTGGATCAGGGCACATCCACCGAAGGAGGGACGTCATGGCTGGCAAGCACCGCAGAGTCGTCCAGGTGCACGGCGATGACACGTACGAGCGCATCTGGGACCTCGTGCGGCTCGGGGCCGTCGTGAGTGTCGAGTTCGTGCTGTCCGACGATCGCCAGATGCTGGCGACCACGACCATCGTCGACGACCACGGTGTCACCGTGGACCAGACCGTCGTCGAGGTCTGAACCCTCTTTCCTACTGATCCACCCCGACGGTCGCGGCGCTGGTGGCGCCGATCGTCGCGTGTTCGGGTGAGCCGGGCACCTGGAGCGGAAGATGGATCGGCGCGTGGACCTCGACGGTGACGCGCCGCGTGGATGAGTCGACCGAGACCTGGACCGTCAGTCCCGGGTAGCGGTCGAAGGCGCCGACCCGGTGGAGATAGCTGAACACCGCGCTTCGGGCGATGTCCGCGTCGAGGTGGAGGTCGGCGTCGAGGCCGTCGCCGTACGCCTCGTCGCCGGAGGCACCGGCGTCGGCACCGGTGAGGGCGGCGCCGTCCGCGAGCGTGTCGAGGCCCTGGCGTTGGAGGTACGCCGCGGATGCGTCGGTCACCACGGCGGTCATCATCAGCAGGACCACGCCCAGGCCGACGATCAGCAGGGTGACGGTGCCGCGCTCGTCGCGGCGGCGGTCAGCCACCGCTGATCTCCCGGAACTGCCCGATCGGGACGGTCTGGGTCGC
>DASSTL010000002.1:0-41727 GCA_035707985.1 Nocardioides sp.
CCTCAACCACCAAGCGAGCAGCAGGCCGCGAGGAACGAGCGGGCTGCGTGGGCGAGCGCAGATTGAGCGAGCGCACGACCGAGCTCGCGAGGTCGTGACCGCGAGACGAAATCCCGTGACAGTGCCTGGGGCCCCAGGCACGTCACCGGGTTTCGAGACGCTCGCAGAGCTCGCTCCTCAACCACCGAAGGGCAGAGCTCGCTCCTCAACCACCGGGCAGCGACCTCCTCAACCACCGGTAGCAGCGGAGGCGGGTGCCCCCATTGACGTAGTACTCCAAGAAGAGATTCGACCTGAGGCCGGGTGCGGCGGCCGGGGCACCAAGACGACCTCTCCCTCTCTTCAGCGAAAGACCGACACCACCTACGCGCCCGTCAGGGGAAGGGGTGGTTTCGAGACGCTCGCAGAGCTCGCTCCTCAACCACCGAAGGGCAGAGCTCGCTCCTCAACCACCGAAGGGCAGCGACCTCCTCGACTACCGGCGACTACCCACGGCCCCTCAGGAGAAGGGATGGTTCCTCAGCTGGCCTTCTTCTTCGCCGCCTTCTTGGTGGTGGTCTTCTTCGCGGTCTTCTTGGCGGCGGCCTTCTTCGCCGGCTTCTCCTCCGTCGTCTCGCCGCGGGCGGTCTTGGCGGCGTCGACGGACCGCTGCAGAGCGGCGAGGAGATCGACCACCTCACCGGAGGACTTGGTGGTGGCCGGGGTCTTCTTGACCTCGCCACCCTCGATCTTCTGCTTCACCATCTCCTCGACGGCCTCGGCGTAGTCGTCCTCGAACTCGCTCGGGTCGAAGTCACCGGCCAGGGTCTCGACCAGCATGTTGGCCATCTTGACCTCGGCGTCCTTGACCTCGCCGGTCTCGACGGAGAAGTCGGGAGTGCGGATCTCGTCGGGCCACATCATCGTCTGGAGCACGATGACGTCGTCCTTCACGCGCAGCACGCCGACGGTGGTGCGCTGGCGCAGCGCCACGGTGACCACGGCCATCCGGTCGGCGTCGAGGAGCGCCTGGCGGAGGAGCGCGTACGGCTTCGCGCCGGTCTTCTCCGGCTCGAGGTAGTAGCTCTTCTCGAACAGCATCGGGTCGATCTGGTCGCTCGGGACGAACTTCTCCACCGAGATCTCCCGCGACGATGCGCTGGGCAGGGCCGCCATGTCGTCGTCGGTGAGGATGACCATCTCGCCGTCCTCGGTCTCGTAGCCCTTCGCGATGTCGGCGTAGTCGACCTCTTCGCCGTCGATCGAGCAGACCCGCTGGTACTTGATCCGGCCGCCGTCCTTGGCGTGCACCTGGCGGAACGACACGTCGTGGGACTCGGTGGCGGCGTACAGCTTCACCGGCACGCTGACGAGCCCGAACGACACCGCGCCCTTCCAGATCGCACGCATCTCATACCTCCGTGAGCTCGTCAGATTCCCCCCGTAGACCTCCAGTATCCGGGAGAGAGCGCCCGAAAGCACGCGTACGCCGGGCGCCCCGCGTGCCCGACGGGGCCTGACAGGATGGCCGGCATGCGTCCGATGCTCGCGACCCGCGGCACGCACGTGCCCGCGGGGGACGAGTGGCAGCACGAGGTGAAGTGGGACGGGATGCGGGTGCTCGTCGACGTGCGCGGGGGAGCGCCGCGCCTGTTCAGCCGGAACGAGATCGACGCGACGGTCTCGTTCCCGGAGCTCGCCGGGATGCCGTTGGACGACGCCCTGCTCGACGGTGAGGTGGTCGCCTTCGCCGACGGCCTACCGAGCTTCGCGGCGCTGGCCGAGCGGATGCACGTCTCGCGCGCGGACCGTGCCCGAGCCCTGGCCGAGCGCATCCCGGTGACCCTGCTCGCCTTCGACCTCCTGCGCCTCGGCGAGCGTGACCTCCTCGACCAGCCCCTCGCCGTACGCCGCGAGCTGCTGGAGGGGCTCGACCTCCAGCACGACCGCTGGCAGACCCCGCCCGTGTACGACGACGGGCAGATGCTCTTCGACGCGACCTACCAGCAAGGGCTGGAGGGCATCGTCAGCAAGCGGCTCTCGAGCCGCTACCGGCCGGGCCAGCGCAGCAAGGACTGGCTGAAGTTCGCCCATCGCCGCCGAGAGTCGTACGTCGTCGGCGGCTGGCGTCTGGAGACGGACTCGCGCGACCGGCTCGGCGCGGTGCTGGTCGGGCAGCCGACCGCGGGCGGACTCCTCTACCGTGGCCGGGTCGGCAGCGGCATCGCCGGGCGGAAGGCCGCCGTGCTCCGTGAGGTGCTCGACGGGCTGACCCGCGAGACCACCCCGTTCGTCGACGCGGTGCCGAAGGTCGACGCCCTGGGTACGACGTGGGTCGAGCCGGTGCTGGTCGTCGACGTGGAGTCGCTCGGACCGTCCGCGCAGGGCCGCATCCGGCAGCCCTCGTACGTCGGCACCCGCGCCGACCTGACCCCTGAGGATCTGACATGAGAAAGCTCGGGCTCTTCTCCCTCGCCCTGGTGGCCACGGTGCTCGCCGTCCCGGCACCGGCCGATGCGGCGATCACCCACGTGCGGCTCGACGGCGTGCGGGTCGCCCTGCGCGAGCACACCAGACAGGTCGTCACCGTGAACCACACCCATGGCTACCACGCCCGCATCGGCTACTGGGTGCTGCGAGACGGCCACTGGACCAAGAAGCTGTCGGCACGCGACGGCCGCATCGGGTACGGCGGCCTGGTCGCGCCGAAGAAGCGCCACCAGGGCACCGGCACCACGCCGTCGGGCACGGTGAAGCTGATCTCGGCGTTCGGCACGCACTCCCGAGCTGACACCTGGGACCTTCCCTACCGCCGGGTCCGCAAGGGCGACTACTGGGTGGAGGACAACAAGTCGCGCTACTACAACCGCTACCGCAACAAGTCCCAGGGTGGGTTCCGCTGGTGGCTCCCGCCCAGCCGCGATAACAGCTCCGAGCGGCTGCGCGACTTCCCCGGGCAGTACGAGTTCTCGATCGTGACCAGCTACAACCTCAGCCAGGTCCGTCATCGCGGAGCCGGCATCTTCCTGCACGTGAACGGCTCCGGCGCCACCGCGGGCTGCGTCAGTGCACCACGCTCCTTCATCGCCAAGCTGATGCGGCGGCTCGACCCCGACAAGGTCCCGGTCATGGCGGTCGGCAGATGACCCCGCCCGGCGAGGAGGTCCGTGTCGAGGTCGAGGGGCACACCCTCAAGCTCTCCAACCTCGACAAGGTCCTCTATCCCCGCACCGGCACCACCAAGGGCGAGGTGCTCAACTACTACGCCCAGGTCGCGCCGGTGATGCTGCCGCTGCTGAAGGACCGGCCGGTGACCCGGGTGCGCTGGCCCCACGGCGTCGAGCGCGACCGCTTCTTCGAGAAGAACGCCCCCGCCGGTACGCCGCGCTGGGTGCGCACCGCGGAGGTCCCCACGACGGGTTCACGCGGCGAGAGCCGGCACGGCGACCGGCTGGTCTTCCCGATCATCGACGACCTCGCCACCCTCACCTGGGCCGCCAACCTCGCCGCCCTCGAGCTGCACGTCCACCAGTGGACGGTGGACAAGAACGGCAGGCCGCGGGGCGCCGATCGGCTGGTGATCGACCTCGACCCGGGGGAGGGCGCGGGCCTGCACGAGTGCTGCCAGGTCGCCCTGCTGGTGCGCGAGAAGCTGACCGAGCGCAGGCTCGACGCCCGCCCGGTCACCAGCGGCAGCAAGGGCCTCCACCTGTACGCCCACCTGCCGCGACGGCAGGACTCCGAGAAGACCTCCGAGACCGCCAAGGCGATCGCCGAGGAGCTCCAGGCCGAGCACCCGCGCCAGGTGACGGCGACGATGACGAAGGCCAAGCGGTCGGGCAAGGTCTTCCTCGACTGGTCGCAGAACGCCGGCTCCAAGACCACGGTCTCGCCGTACTCGCTGCGCGGTGTCGAGCGGCCGATGGTCGCCACGCCGGTCACCTGGGACGAGGTGGCGGAGGGCGCCGACGACCCGGTCGGCCTCGACCAGTTCCGCTACGACGAGGTGCTCGCCCGCGTCGAGGAGTACGGCGACCTCTTCACCGCGTGAGTCACGCCGCGAGCGTCTCCGCCGTCGTTACCATCCCGTGGATCTGCTGTGGGGCGATCGTTGCCTTGTCTTACGTACCGTGTGCCTACCCGGTCGCCAGCGAGCTCCATCCCGCTACGCACCGGTGGCAGACCGATCACCGGGGGGTGGGATCGGCCGTGCCGGTGGATCCGCCCGCAGTCCCCGCTGCGGGCGGAGCCACGCGCCCCGGTCCGGTCGCCGACCCCGCGAGGTTCTGCCGAATGCCGGATTCGGTTGCCGAAGTCGACTTATGCTCCCGGCATGTCGCCCAGCGTGCTGCTCGTGGAGGACGAGACCGACATCGTGTCGCCACTGGCGCAGATGCTCGAGCGCGAGGGGTACGCCGTCCACCAGGCCACCACCGGCCAGTCAGCGCTTGCCTCGGCGACGGAGCGGGAACCCGACATCGTGGTCCTCGACCTGGGCCTGCCGGACATGGACGGGGTCGATGTCTGCCGGCAGCTCCGCGACGGCGGCTACGAGGGAGCGGTCCTCATGCTCACCGGCCGCAACCGCGAGCTCGACCGTGTCGTCGGGCTGGACGCCGGCGCCGACGACTACCTGGCCAAGCCCTTCGGACCGGCCGAGCTGCTGGCCCGCCTGCGCGCCCTGCTCCGGCGTACGGCGAAGCGGGCCGCGGCCACGGGCCGGAAGCTCCACATGGACGTCGACGCGCACCGGGTCATGGTCGGTGACCAGGAGGTCGCCCTCACCGGCAAGGAGTTCGGCGTGCTGGCGGTGCTGATGGCCGCCCGCGACAAGGTCGTCCCGCGCTCGCAGCTGATGGCGGAGGTGTGGAGCGAGGGCTGGTTCGGCTCCACCAAGACGCTCGACGTCACCATCGGGCGCCTGCGCCAGAAGCTCGAGCGGGCCGGGTCCGCCGAGCGCGTCGTGACCGTCCGCGGGGTCGGGTTCCGCCTCGAGAGCTGACCGCCCATCCAATCTGGGGGTCGGGCACACGCGTGTGGGTCGATGGGCGTACAATTCTCTCATTGTCGACATTCGACACACTTGTTCACCCCAGGAGTTCCCATGACTGACTCGGGTCAACTGGCTCCGTTGCGCCTGGAGAGCACTCCGGTGCTCGTGGCGGATCGGTTGCGCGAAGGCATCCTCGACGGCACCTTCCCTCCCCGCACCCAGCTGTCCGAGGTCGCCCTCTCGCAGCAGCTCTCCGTCAGTCGCGGCCCCATCCGGGAGGCCATGCAGCGGCTTCTCCAGGAGGGCCTGCTCCGGGGCGAGCGCAACCGCGGCGTGTTCGTGGTGGACCTGGGGGAGAACGACGTCCGCGACATCTACCTCGCCCGATCCGCGGTCGAGCGCACGGCGGCATCCATCGTGGTCTCGTCGGGCACCGACGAGGACTTCGAGACCCTGCAGTCGATGGTCGACCAGCTCGCCGGAGCGGTCGACAGCAACTGGGTCGAGATGACCAAGATGGACCTGCAGTTCCACCTCGCGCTCGTCGCTGCCGCCGGCAGTCGCCGCCTCGACCGGATGTTCCGGACGCTGATGGCCGAGTCGCAGCTGTGCATCGTGCGGCTCGAGCCGTTCTACCCCGGACGCGAGGAGGTGGTGCACGAGCACCAGGCGATCCTCGACGCGATCCGCGCGCGCGACAGCGCGCAGGCCGACAAGCTGCTCGCGGCTCACATGGAGGTGTCGGCCGACCGGCTGACCAAGGCCGAGCAGGCGGAGCAGACCGAGAGCTGACGCGGTCGTCTCAGTCGCGGTTGATGCTGACCCTCGAAAGGGTCGCGTCGTCGATCGCGTCCCGGTCCAGCTCGAGGCCGAGTCCGGGCCCGTCGGGTGCCCGCGCCGTCCCGTTCTCCACGACGACCGGGGTCCGCGTGCCGAACGCCCACGGCTCCACCGGGTAGGGCTGCTCGAAGAAGCTGCCGAGCCCGAGGCCGAGGATCAGGTGGAGGTCGATCGCCTGGGTCAGGCTGGTGCCGAAGCTGCACAGCTCGACGTCGAGCCCGGCACGTCGCGCCAGCGCGGCCAGGTCGCGCACGTGCTCGACGCCACCCTCCATGGTCTGGGTGCGCACCGCGGACCACGCCTTGACCCTCAGGGCCCGTTCGATCTCTCGCGGGTCGTCGACCAGCCCGCCGGCGGGGACGACGGGAGTCGCGATGGACTGCCTGAGCTTCTGGTAGCCGTCGAGGTCCCGATCGGGGAGTGGCGCCTCGAACCACCGGATCGCCAGCTCGTCCAGCGCCCATCCGACCAGCTGCGCTCCCCGGCGGTCGTACACCGACTCTGCGTCGACGATCAGCTCGAGCGTCGGGAAGTCCTCCCGCACCCCCGTCACCGTCTCCACGTCGATGATCGGGTCTCCCGACACGTGCAGCTTCGCCGCTCCGTAGCCGGTGGCGACAACCTGTTCCAGGATCCGGTGCAGCGCCGCCGGTTCGCGATGGAACGGCAGCGAGGCGTAGGCCGGGACCTCGTCCCTCGCGCCGCCCAGGACCCGCCACAGCGGAGCACCCTCTCGCTGGGCGAGCAGGTCCCAGCAGGCCACCTCGATCGCGGCGCACGGCACCGCTCGCGAGGACGAGGGCAGGCGTGACCTGGCCAGGGCCGCGATCGCCGACGGCTGGTACGGGTCCTCGCCGACCAGGCCCGGACCCATCGTCCGCAGGGCCTCCAGGGGTCCGAGGTCGAAGGCCCCGAACGAGTCGGACTCGACCGCGCCGACCCCGACCTCGCCGGCGTCGTCGGTGATGACCACGAACGTCACTGTGGTGTGCACGGGCGGCAGGGCGTCGGTGAACGACATCACGGCATCCGGTGGTCCGGCCGCGATGACCTCGACACCGGCGATCGCTGGCACGGCGGTGTCCTCTCGTCGTGGTGCGGCACCCACGGTGAATCGTATGATTCCCAGATTGTCGACACAAGTGAAGGCGGCGACGGATGACGACGACGGCGGCGAGACGTACGGCGCGCGGGCAGACCAGGCGCGACCACGTGTTCGTGGGCGGGCGATGGGTGGCCTCGACCGGGGCCGGCACGATCCCGGTCGTCGACCCGACCACGGCCCAGCCGCTCGGGCACGTCCCCGCTGGCAGCGCGGCGGACGTCCACCGAGCTGTCGCGGCCGCGCGGGCGGCCTTCCCGGCGTGGTCCGAGGTAACGGCCGGAGAGCGCAGCCGGCTGCTCAGCGCGGTCGCCGACGCTCTCGAGCGCCGGGCGGCCGAGGTGGCCGAGCTGGTCGCGCTCGAGGTCGGGATGCCCGAGGACCAGTGCCTCGAGGAGCAGATCCCCGTGGACGACTTCCGGATCGCCGCGGAGCTCGCCACGACGTACTCCTTCGACGAGGAGGTCGACGGGGCGCGCGTGCTCCGCGAACCGGTCGGCGTGGTCGGCGCGATCACGCCGTGGAACTACCCGCTCAGCCAGATCGCCGCCAAGGTCGCCCCCGCCCTCGCCGCCGGGTGCACGGTCGTCGTCAAGCCGTCGGAGGTCGCTCCGCTCAATGCCTTCGTGCTCGCCGAGATCGCGGAGGAGGTCGGCCTGCCTCCGGGCGTCCTGAACGTGGTCAGCGGCGACGGCCCGACGGTCGGCGAGCCTTTGGTGACCCATCCCGACGTTGACATGGTGTCGTTCACCGGCTCGGCGCGGGCGGGCAAGCGGATCGGTGCCCTCGCGATGGAGCGCGTCGCCCGGGTGACCCTGGAGCTCGGTGGCAAGTCGCCGTTCGTGATCCTCGACGACGCCCACCTCGAGGAGGCCGTGAGGTACGGCGTTCACGACTGCTTCACCAACTCCGGGCAGACCTGCAACGCGCTGACGCGGATGCTGGTGCCGCGGTCGGTGGCCACGGAAGCGGCTGCGATCGCCGCCCGGGTCGCCGAGGGCATGGTCGTCGGGGATCCGCTGGAGCCGGGCACGCAGCTCGGGCCGTTGGTCTCCGACGTCCAACGGGAGCGTGTCCGCGGCTACATCCGGCGCGGGCTGGCGGAAGGGGCGTCGCTGCTCACCGGCGGTGCCGACGCGCCTGCGGGATCTGGGCCTGGCTACTTCGTCCGGCCCACCGTGTTCACCGACGTCACCAACGACATGACGATCGCCCGCGAGGAGATCTTCGGGCCCGTGCTGGTGGTCATCGCCTACGACGGCGAGGAGCAGGCGGTCGAGATCGCCAACGACACGCCGTACGGGTTGTGGGCCGCCGTCTGGTCCGCCGACCGCGGGCGCGCGGAACGGGTCGCCCGTCGCATCCGTGCCGGCGGCGTGACCGTCAACGGAGCCGAGGTGAGCGCGAGGACGCCGTTCGGCGGTTACAAGGAGTCGGGGCTGGGCCGGGAGATGGGCGCGTTCGGTCTGGCCGAGTACCTCGAGGTGAAGACCCTCGCGAGCTAGTCCGGCAGCGGAACCAGGATCGGGACCCGCGGCTGGAAGAAGCGCCCACGGCGTGCCTGTTTGGGGACGAGCTCGTTGGCGAAGACCCACTCCTGGCGCGGCAGCGGCCCGAGGTCGGTGACCTCGAGGAACGACTGGACGTCGTCGTCCTCGTCGTCCTCGTCGTCCTCCTCGTCCTCGTCGTCCTCGTCGTCCCAGAACTCGTCGTCCTCGTCGTCGTCCTCGTCGTCGGGTGGGGCGGGCTCGGGAACGGGATGCTCGGCGGTCCACGACGCCGGAAGGCCGTCGGGCCAGGGCGACCCCGGCTCGTACGGGACGCGACGCACGAAGGTGGCACGCCAGGTGGCGGCGGAGGCCCGGTTGTCGTCGGTCTCCGTCGGCATGACCAGGACCGGGGTGCCCGGCGCGGCCGCGTCGAGGTCCCCGCGCCCCCCTGCCGGGAGCAGGACAGGCCCGCCGGCGTCGACCAGCGACTCCAGGTGGTGCAGTGGGATGGCGATCAGCAGCGCCCGGTCCTCGGCTTCCTCGGCCACGGGGGAATTCCACCACAAGCGGTTGACCGACGACAGTCGGATTTGTAGATTGTCAACAGTTCACACTCGACCCATCGTGGCAGCGGTGGTCAGGGAGGGGGGCCAGCGATGGCCAAGCACGATCCGGATCTCGAGGTTCGAGCGGACGGGGTGGGGCGCCGAGGCGAGGTCGGGCGCCGGGGCTTCGTCCGGGCGGGTGTCATCGGCGCCGCGATGAGCAGCGCGCTGGTGATGAAGACCGATCCCGCCCTGGGTGCCGCCCAGATGGCCAGGCGTACGACGAGCACGGCGGCCAAGGCGGCCGGGCTGGTCAAGGCCGGACCCGAGCTGGCTCTGCCACCCGGCTTCACCTACCACACGTTCGGGGCGTTCGGCTCCGCGATGAGCGACGGCTTCATCACCCCGCCGATCCACGACGGCATGGGCTGCTTCGACATGGGCAACGGCAAGCTGCGCCTGGTCCGCAACCACGAGCTGGGGGAGGGCAACGACATCGCCGCCGGCACCGTGCTCGGTGACCCGAAGACGGCCTACGACCGCAAGGCCCCCGGTGGCACGGTGACGCTCGAGGTCGACGCCGACACCGGCGAGCTGCTCGGCGACTGGATCAGTCTGAACGGCACCGACACCAACTGTGCGGGCGTGCAGACGCCCTGGGGCACCTGGCTCACGTGCGAAGAGACGGTGGTCGGCCCCAGCTCGGGTTACAAGAAGCGGCACGGCTACGTCTTCGAGGTCGACCCGGCCCACAACAAGCCGGTGCTGACCAGTCCGTTCCGCAAGCTCGGCCGGTTCCTCCACGAGGCGGGCGCGGTGGACCCGGACACGGGCGTGATCTACCTGACCGAGGACGAGGGCCCTGACGGGTTCTACCGGTTCGTCCCGGACAAGCCCAGGCACCTGCGCAAGGGTGTCCTCCAGATGCTGCGGGTCAAGAAGAAGGACCGCTACAACACGATCACCGGCCAGACCGTCGGCGAGGTCCTCAACTGCGACTGGGTCACCATCGACGACCCGAACCCGAAGCGCGCCGAGAAGGACGCGTCGGCGGTGTTCAAGCAGGGTCGGGCCAAGGGCGCCGCGAAGTTCCTGGGCGGCGAGGGCTGCACGATGCGCGGCAGCTCGGTCGTCTTCGGCTCGAGCGAGGGCGGAGACGTCGGTCGCGGCCAGGTCTGGAGCTACACCCCGCGCAAGAACATCGGAACCCTGCATGAGCGCGGCGACCTCGAGCTCCTCTTCGAGTCCGAGGACAAGAAGCAGCTCGACGGCCCCGACAACATGTGCACCAGCCCGGGTGGCGCCATCGTGATCGCCGAGGACGGCAACCTGGTCAACAACTTCGTGCGGGCCCTGCTTCCGAACGGAACGCTGATCAACGTGGCCCAGAACCTCGTCGGTGTGCAGAAGCACTACCTCGAGGCGTCCGGCAAGCTGTACGACCCGACCGTGCCGGACGACGGCGCGTCGGCGGGTGACGGCATCGGCTTCGGGGAGTTCGCCGGGCCGCGGTTCAGTCCGGACGGCAAGTGGCTCTTCGTCAACATCCAGGTCCCCGGCATCACCTGTGCGATCACCGGCAACTGGGCGAGCCTGGGTCTGTGAGGGCCGATGGGCCGCGGCTCCCGCCGCGGCCCGGTCCTCACCGTTGTCGGTGATCCCGCGAGGGCCTAGCGTCACGCCAACCACCACCACAGCCGTCAGTACCGCGAAAGGACCACGAGTGATCCACCTCTGGCTCGGTGCCCATCACGAGAGGTACATGGTCTTCTCCGATCCCGACGGAACGGCGCGGCAGGTCGCCTGCTGGCGGGCCCGCGTCTCGCACCCACCCCGGCCGCACGGCCGCTGAGACGGCGAGCCGCCATGCCCACCAGGACCATCCAGATCGTCGGCGTCACCAAGACGTTCGGCACCAACACCGTGGTCGACGACCTCGACCTCTCCATCGGTGACGGGGAGTTCTTCTCGTTGCTCGGACCCAGTGGCTGCGGCAAGACCACGACCCTGCGGATGGTCGCCGGCTTCGAGCGGCCGACCTCGGGCTCGATCCTCCTCGGCGGTACGGAGATCACCCACCAGGCTCCGGCGAAGCGACCGTTGAACATGGTGTTCCAGGACTACGCGCTGTTCCCGCACCTCTCGGTCGGCGAGAACGTCGCGTTCGGTCTCAAGGTCAAGCGGCTCGGCAAGGACGAGCGGACGGAACGGATCGCGTCCGCGCTGACCACGATGCAGCTCACCGGGCTGGCGGACCGTCGCCCGTCGCAGCTGTCCGGTGGACAGCGCCAACGGGTCGCCCTGGCACGAGCGCTGGTCAACCGTCCGCAGGCACTGCTGCTCGACGAGCCGCTCGGCGCGCTCGACCTCAAGCTCCGCAAGGAGATGCAGGCGGAGCTGAAGGAGGTCCACCGCGCGACCGGCACGACGTTCCTCTACGTCACGCACGACCAGGAGGAGGCGCTGACGATGTCCGACCGGATCGCGGTGATGCGCGACGGTCGGGTGGAGCAGCTGGCCGAACCCCGCACCCTGTACGAACGGCCGTCCACCGCGTTCGTCGCCGACTTCATCGGCACCTCCAACCTGATCGTGCTCGACCAGCCGGCGACCGTCGAGTCCGTGCTCGTGGCTTCCTTGGGCGAGGGGGAGCGCCTCACCGCCACCGCCAAGGCCCCGGTGACAGCGAAGGAGGTGCAGATCACCGTGCGGCCCGAGCGGATCAGTCTGCACACCGAGCTCGACGCCACCTTGCCCGACCACCACTCACGGGTCCGCGGGCAGGTCCGGGACGTCGTGTACGTCGGCTCGACCACCCACGTCTCGGTGGAGATCCCCACAGGAGAGCGGCTCGTGGTCCACGTGCTCAGCGGCAACAGCACGCTGGACGGGGTCGACCGTGGGGTCGACGTACTCCTGTCGTGGGCGCCGGACGGGGCCCACGTGATCGGGCCCGCGCAGCCGCAGCCGACCGCGACGGACGACGAAGGAGACGGACGGTGACCACACCCAGGAACCTCCGGCTGGCGACGGCCGGCATCGCAGTGCTGGCTCTCGGCCTCGGCGCCTGCGGCTCGGACGGCGGCTCGAGCTCCCAGAGCACCGGGGGGAAGCCCTCCGGGACGCTCCACACGTTCACGTACTCCGACACGGTGGCTGACTCCAAGATCGCCCACTTCAAGAAGGCGTACCCGGACATCAAGCTCGAGACCGCCACCTTCGAGAGCAACGACGAGGCGGCCGCGAAGATCCGAGCCGGGTTCCGGGCGGACGTCATCGAGCTCTGCCTGGACGAGCAGGGCCCACTGGTGGAGGCCGGGATGCTGGCGCCGATCGACACGTCCCGGCTCGACCACTGGGACGACCTGGACCCGACGTTCCGCGACGCCGCGGGAGTCACCAACGACGGTGAGGTCACCATGGTGCCGGAGGAGGCGGGCGCCGTCGGCTTGATCTACAACACGGATGCGTTCCCGAACGGAGTCGACTCGTGGTCCGACCTCTTCGACCCGCGGTACAAGGGCCAGGTGGCGATGGACGGCGGCTACTGGCTGCCTCCGATCGCGGAGTGGGCGCTTGCCAACGGCAGCACGGACCCGATGAACCTCGACGACGACCAGGTCGAGGAGGCGAAGGACGCGTTGAGCCAGCTGCGGGACGACGGCCAGTTCCGGGCCTTCGCCCAGTCCGACTCCGACATGGCCAACATGTTCAAGTCCGGCGAGATCATCCTGTCCGACGGTGGCCGGGCCACCGCTGACGACATCCAGAAGGGTGGCGGCAAGGTCGCCTGGGCGCTGCCCAAGGAGGGCGCGCTCTCGTGGGTGTGTGGTCTGGCCATCAGCTCGAAGGCCGACAACGTCGACGCGGCATACGCGTTCATCAACGACGCCACCTCACCTCCGACGCAGGCCCTGTTCGGCAACAGCGGGTACGTGATGATGAACCCGAAGGCCGTACCGCTGGTCAAGGACCACTACACCGAGATGGCAGACCCCCGGAGCCTCAAGGGCGCGTACCCCGAGACCGCGCCGGCGAACGCCGACACCTGGCGCAAGGCCTGGCAGGAGGTGAAGGCCGGGTGAGCCATCGGCTCCGCCTCGGAGACGTGCTGGCGCTCGCGCTCGTCACCGTCGTCCTCGTCGTCCTGATCGGGCCGATCGCGCTCCTGACAGCCTTCTCGTTCAACGACTCCACGATCATCTCTCTGCCCTTCGAGGGTTTCACGCTCGACTGGTACAAGATGGCGCTGGAGGACCAAGGGGTCCGCGACTCCCTGCGCTACTCCGTGATCGTGGCCGCGATCGTGGCGCCGTCCTGTGTCGTCCTCGGTACGGCGTCCGCGTGGGGCATCACCCGGTTCCGGTTTCGCGGCCGGGGCTTCTGGGCCGGCTTGTTGGGCGCGGTGCTGGTCGTGCCGTGGCTGGTGATCGGCGTGAGCGGCCTGGTCTTCTTCGTCTACCTCGACGTCGAGCTGTCCCTGAAGACGATCATCCTCATGCACATCGCGGTCACGTTCCCTCTGGTGACAGCGCTGGTCTCGGCGCGGCTGGTGCGCTTCGAGCGGTCTCAGGAGGAGGCCGCGATCGACCTCGGGGCCTCGCAGTGGCAGCTGATGACCCGGGTCGTGCTGCCTCAGCTCACCCCGGCGCTCGCGGCGTCGCTGATCTTCGCCTTCGCCTGGTCGTTCAACAACTTCGAGATCAGCTTCTTCAACGGCGGATACGAAGAGACGTTCCCGGTCTGGGTGTTCTCGGACCTGCGGCGCTCCTACAACCTGCCCATCGTGAACGCGATCGCCACGCTCGTGTCGGCTGTGCAGGTGCTGGGTGTCTACGGGCTCTATCTCCTGATCAAGTGGCTGGGCAAGCGCCGGGGCAGCGGCGACGACCTCACCTCGCTGGTGGCAGGAGGCCGGGTATGAGCGTCGTCGCGGACCCGCTGGCTCCTTCCGGACCCGAAGCCGGCGCAGCCACGCGGGCCCGACGCACACGTGCGGGCGACGCCGGCCGACGCTGGCTGCCGGCCCTCTACCTGACCGCGCCGATGGCCGTGCTGGTCGTGCTTTTCCTGATCCCGATGGTGATCCTCTTCCTGATCAGCATCGGCCTGGGCATCGCCAACCAGGAGAACGTCTGGACGTTCGACCACTACACCGAGCTCTTCACCGACCCGCTGTACTGGCACGTCGCCAAGACCACGATCATCATCGCCACCTCGGCGATGGTCGCCCAGCTCGTCGTCGGCGTACCACTGGCCTACATCATGGCGTTCAAGGCCGGCCGCTGGGAGCTGCCGATGGTGCTCGGCCTGGTCGTGCTCGACGGGCTCAACCCGGTCGTCCGTATCTACGCGTGGCGGATCCTGCTCGGGCGCAACGGGATCATCAACGGGTCGCTGGAGTGGGCCGGCATCATCGACAAGCCGATCGACGCCCTGCTGTTCAACAACTACGCCGTCATCGTCGTGCTCTCGACCAGCTGGATCACCTACACCGTGATCCCCATCTACGCCTCGATGAAGGCGATCGACGCGCACCTCTTCCAAGCCGCCGCCGACCTCGGCGCCGGCTGGTGGACGATCATGCGCCGCATCCTCCTGCCCCTGTCGGCGCCCGGGATCTTCGTCGCGATCCTGCTGGTCTACATCCCGCTGTTCACCGACTTTGCCACTCCCACGATGGTCGGAGGCACCAGCGGCTACATGCTCGGCCAGGCAGTGCAGGACCTGATCCTGACCCGTGGTGACCTGGCCGGCGGCGCCGCACTCAGCTTCGTGCTCCTGGTGCTGTCGGGGCTGGTGGCGGCGGTCGCCTACCGACTGTCCCGGATCAGCCGGCTCGAGTCCTGACCCGGTTCCGCTCGACGCGTGCTCAGCCCCTTGGTAGGCCCAGGCTGGTCGGCGTCCAGCTGTCGAAGGAACGTCCCGCGAACCGGCGGGCCGACATCGCCTCGACGTCGGCGTCGACCTGCCGGTCCTCGACGAGATCGGCGAGGATCTCGCCGATCGCCGGCGAGTACTTGAAGCCTTTCCCGGAGTCGCCGCACGCCACCACGACCGAGTCGAGCCGGTCGATCGCGAACCAGCCGTCCGGCGAGTCGGTCCAGCAGCACACGAGCTCGTCGACCACCTCTCGACCGGGTGCCGGAAGGATGCGGTCGGCGCGCGCGACGATCGCACGGGTGCGCTCCGGGTGGGGGGTGCGGTCGACGTCCCCCGGCAGCAGCTCACGGAGCGGTGCGTCGATGCCGATCTTGTAGCCGACACCGGGGGTCGGCATCGCATAGATGCCCGCTTCGTCTCCGACCGGACCGTCGAAGAGACAGGGCAGGGAGTCCGACGCGGACGAGCCGCCGGCCGCACCGAGGTGGACGACCTGCTCCAGGAACGAGCGAAGGGGTACGTCGAGCCCGATGCCCGGCAGCAGGCCCGGCGTGCCGGGTCCGGCGCAGACCACGACGGCGTCGGCGTCCACGGTCCGGTCGTCGTCCAGGGTGACCGACGACCCTGAAGTCGTCGCCCGCACACAGGTGACCACGGACTCGAACCACGCGACGCCACCCCCGCGGGCGAACAGCTCGGCGTACGCCGCGAGGGCCTCGGCGGCCAGCAGCGCCCCGGCCTCGGGGAACCAGAGGGCGTCTCGCCCGTCCGGCCGGAGACCGGGGAAGAAGGCGGCGACGTCTGCGGCCGGCACCTCGGTGTGCATCACGTCCTCCGCCGCGACGGACTCGCGGATCTGCCGGAGGGAGGCGGTGGTGTCGCGCCAGAGCAGCCCGGTGGCCGTGCGGACGGGTCGCCCCACCCGTGCCTCGAGCCGCTCCGCTGCGGCGACCGCCCGACGCCCCAGCCGGACCGCGGCCGGATCCGGGTCGGCAACCCGCCACAGCCGGGTCGGCCCGCCGGAGGAGGACAGTGGGTTGCCGGGTCCGTACCGGTCCACGAGGGTGACGTCGTGGCCGCGACGGACCAGCTCGGCGGCGGTCGGGAACCCCCACGCGCCCGCTCCGACCACGACGACCCGCACGCGGGAACCGTACTCCCGAGTTCGACGGATTGTCGACAGCAGATTGTTGACAATCCTTCTGAGCCTCAATAACGTCCTTGCTGTGGGAGGCGCCGGCTCGTACGACGTGGCGGTGGTGGGCGCCGGGCACAACGGTCTCGTCGCCGCCTTCTACCTGGCGCGAGCCGGGCTCAAGGTCGTCGTCGTGGAGCGGCGCGACATCGTCGGCGGTGCCTGCGTCACCGAGGAGTTCGCCCCGGGCTTCCGTGCGTCGACCGGCGCGTACATCCTGAGCATGCTCCGCCCGGCGATCTGGAAGGACCTCCGGCTGCGTGAGCGAGGAGTCGTCACCGACGACGCCGGCCCGTCGCTCAACCTCTTCCCGGACGGCGCCGACCTCCTGCTCGACGACGACCCGGACCTGGCGGCCGAGGCGGTACGCCGGTTCTCGCCGGCCGACGCCCAAGCCCTGCCGGAGGTCGAGGACCAGCTCCTGCGACTGGCCGGACTGCTGGTGCCGACGTTCGACCTGACGGCGTTCAACGTCGGCGACCTCCACCGCCGCGACAGCCGCACCCTGACCTCCATGCTGCGGAGCGCGGTCCGCAGCCGCAAGGACCTCGACGAGGCGTTGTTCTTGATGACGACGTCCGCCGACCACTACCTGAGCGAGCGGTTCGAGTCGCCCTACGTCAAGGCGGCACTCGGGTGGCACTCCATCAACGACAGCCTGAACGGTCCGAGCACCCTCGGGACGGCGTACGTCCTGCTCCACGACCACGTCTCCCACGAGCCCGGCGGCGGCCTGCGCCGCTGGGGCTTCGTCCGCGGCGGCATGGGCCAGGTGACCGTCAAGATGGCGGAGGCCGCGCGCGAGGCGGGGGCCGAGATCCGCACCGGGGTCGAGGTCGACCGGATCCTCACCCGTGGCACCGGCGAGTCGGTGACCGCCAGCGGGCTGGCACTCTCCGACGGGTCCGAGGTCGACAGCCGGATCGTGCTGTCCAACGCCGACCCTCGGCGCACCTTCGAGACGCTGTGCGACCCCGGGGACCTCCCGGCGGAGTTCCTCCGCGCGGTCCGCAACATCCGCTCGGACGGCACCAGCATCAAGATCAACCTGGCGCTCGACGCGCTCCCGGCGGCCGCGGCCGTGCCGGGCACGGGGCCGCAGCCGTACCACCACGGCGTCCTCGAGCTCGGTCCGACGCTCGACGTCCTGGACCGTCAGCAGGCCGACGCGCGGGTCGGCGTCGCCGCGACCGGCGCGCACATCGAGATGTGCTTCCCGACCGTCCACGACCCGTCGCTCGCGCCCGAGGGCAAGCACGTCGCGACCATCGACGTGAACTCCCAGCCTTACTCGCTGGCGGAGGGGAACTGGGACTCGATCAAGGACGGCGTCGCCGACCGGGTGCTCCAGGAGCTCGACGGGTACTTCCCGGGACTCTCGTCGTCGGTGCTGCACCGCCAGGTTCTCTCGCCCCTGGACCTGGAGCGGATCATCGGCATCACCGGCGGCCACGCCCTGCACGGGGAGATGGCTCCCGACCAGCTGTTCATGAACCGGCCCGTGCGCGGCTACGCCGACTACCGAACGCCGATCGCGGGGCTCTACCTCTGCGGGGCCGGCACCCACCCCGGGGGTGGTGTCAGCGGCGCGAACGGGCGCAACTGCGCGGGCGAGGCGCTCCGTGACCTCCGCGGCGGGTGGCTGCGCCGACGTCTCCACGACAGGAAGCGATGACGATGAGTGAGCTGTGGCCCCGGGTCGAGACCCCTCTTCCGGGCCCGAAGAGCCAGGAGCTGTTCGCGCGGATGGACAAGGTCGCGGCCGCTCCGCTGCAGGACCACGACGAGGTGCCTTTCGTCGAGGCGCGCAAGACCGGCCACGTGATCGAGGACGTGGACGGCAACGTGTTCGCGGACCTCGTCTCCGCGTGGGGCGCGTCGCCGTACGGCACGCCGGCACCGGGTGTGACCGAGGCCGTGCTGGCGGCGCAGCAGCGCTACGGCATGGAGATCACCGACTACGTCCAGAACGACGCGGCGATCGAGCTGGCCGAGAAGCTCGTGAGCATCGCGCCGCCGGGCATCACCCGACTGATGGTGTCGCTGAGCGGGACGCTGGCGGTCGAGGCCGGCGTCAAGCTCGCCCGGGAGTCCACGGGCCGCCCGATGATCCTGGTCTTCCACGGGCAGTACCACGGCGAGGTCACCTACCTGACCGCGAGCGTCTCGACCGACCTGGCCGAGGTCAACAGCTCCAACTCGGCGTACGTCGGCGGGCTGGTGTTCGCGCCGTACCCCCAGCAGTTCCGGGCACCGTTCCACCGTGGGCCCGGCCCGTACGACGACACCCTCTACATGGACTTCATCGAGGAGTGGCTCCTCGTGCACCAGGTCGAGCCCGAGCAGATCGCCGGTGTCCTGATCGAGCCGGTGCTCGGGGAGGGTGGGATCCACATCCCGTCTGCGGCGTTCTGGGAGCGACTGACTGCCGCCTGCCGGCGCTGGGGCTGGCGGCTGATCCTGGACGAGGTCCAGACCGGCATGGGCCGGTGCGGGACCGTCTTCGCCGGCGAGCACTGGGACCTGCGCCCCGACATCGTGCTGCTCGGCAAGGGGATCGCCGCGGGCGGCCAGCCGATCGCCGCGGTGATGGCGACCGAGGAGGTCATGGGCAGCACCGACGTGCACGGTGGTGGCACCTTCGCCTGGACGCCGGCCGCGTGCGCGGGTGCGTCGGCCGGCATCGACCTGCTGACGAACGGCGAGACCCTGGCCAACGTCGCGCGCATCGAGGAGTCGGCCCGGCGCATCCTGACGCCGCTGGTCGACGAGGTGCCGCAGGTCGGTGACGTGCGGATGCTCGGGGCCTTCATCGGCGTGGAGTTCGTGACCGACAAGGAGTCCATCCGTCCGGCGCCGGAGTTCCACCGCGTGGTCCACCAGGAGTCGGTGAAGCGGGGTGTTCTCGGCGTGACCCAGCTCGGCAAGTGGGTCTACCGCATGCAGCCGCCGCTCACGATGCCCGTCGACCTCTTCGAGTGGTCGTGCCAGACGGTGGCCGACGTCATCCGTGACGTCGCCGCCGACCCGCCGCCCGAGGCGCCCAGCCTGCTCGACCGCGTCGCGCCCGAAGGTGGCACGCGCCGGCGATGACGGAGTCGGACGACGCCTTCGACTGGGCGCGCGACCTGCTGGTCGAGCTGATCGAGATCCCTTCGGTCACGGGCACCGAGCTGGCCGTCGCCGAGCACCTGGAACAGGTGGCGCGCGGGCTCGGGCTCCCCGTCCGCAGGCAGGAGGTGCCGGGCTACGGCCCCAACCTGCTGATCGGCGCGGAGGACGCGGACCTCATGCTGACCGCGCACATGGACACCGTCCGCGCGTCCTGGGACTGGGACGGACGCGCGGTGGTCGACGGGGACGTCGTCCACGGTCTGGGGGCCCTGGACGACAAGGGCTCGGTCGTCGCCTGCCTGCTCGCGCTCCGGCTGGTCCGCGACGCGGGCGTCGACCTCGCGGGGTTGCCCGTCTCCGTCGGCCTGACGGTCGACGAGGAGGAGGACGGGAACGGGTCGATCGCACTCGCGAACCTCACCCGGCCGCGTCACGTCATCGCGCTGGAGGGCACCGAGCTCGAGATCTGCGCCGTCGAGGCCGGCGCCCTGGAGTGCTTCGTCGTCGTCCCGGGTCGCTCGCACCACGGGTCTCGGCCCGAGCTGGGGGAGAACGCCGTGCACGCGGCCATGGACCTCGCGCGCGAGCTCCTCGCGTTGCCGGTCCTGAACCGGAAGCACGCCGACCTCCCGGAGGGGATGGACAACATCGCGTTCGTCCAGGAGTTCAAGGGCGGCTCGGACCTGCACGTCGTCCCCGACTCGGCCCGGCTCCGCATCGTGGCGAGACTGGGTGGGGTCGGTGACGCCGCCGAGGCCCGTGGCGCGATCGAGGACCTGTGCCGTCGGTGGGGTGCGACGTTCGATCTGATCGAGGCGGTCGACCCGGTGCTCACCTCGGACGACGCGCCCGTGGTCTCCCTGCTCGGCGATGCGGTACGCCGGGTCACCGGGCGCGAGCCCGTGCGGGCCGCGATGCCGTCGTGGACCGACGCCCACAGCTTCGCGGAGGTGGGCTCGACGACGGTCGGCTTCGGGCCCGGGACGCTGCGCTACGCGCATCGGGCCGACGAGCACATCGACGTACGCGAGATCGTCACCTCGGCGCGCATCCTGGCCGAGGTCGTGACGAGGATCCGCGAGCTGTAGGTCAGACGAGGGCGTGGGTGTTCTCGGCCGCCCAGAGCAGCTGGACGTCGTCCCCGACCTCGGGCGTGAACGTGTGCTCGGAGAGGTTCTGGCGGTGCACGACGATCGTGGCGCCCGTCAGGGTGTGCACCAGGAACGACGTGTAGGTCCCGAGGAAGGAGATCTCGGCGACCCGCCCGCGGAGGTGGCACTGGCTCGGGGGCTTGTCGGACACGCGGGCGATGGTGATCTTCTCCGGCCGGACCGTCACGTGCGACTCGGACCCGAGCGTCACGAGACCGTCGCGCACGGGCACCACGAGCCGGTCCTCGGCGCCGACGTCGATCGTCGCCAGGTCGCCGTCGATCGAGCGCACGGTCCCCTTGAGGTGGTTGGAGGAGCCGATGAAACCGGCGACGAACCGGTTGGTGGGTCGCTCGTAGATGTCCTTCGGGGTGCCGAGCTGCTGCACGCGGCCTGCGTCCATCACCGCGATCCGGTCGCTCATCACGAGTGCCTCACCCTGGTCGTGGGTCACGTAGACGAAGGTGATGCCGACGTCGCGCTGGATGCGCTTGAGCTCGGTCTGCATCGCCTGCCGGAGCTTGAGGTCGAGGGCGCCGAGCGGCTCGTCGAGCAGGAGTGCCCGCGGCCGGTTGACCAGAGCCCGGGCGAGGGCGACCCGTTGCTGCTGCCCGCCGGACAGGGCGCGCGGGCGGCGCTTGGCCGTCGGTCCGAGCTCCATCAGGTCGATGACCTCGTCGACCCGCTGGGCGATCTCCGCGCGGGAGATGCGGCGTCGGCGGAGCCCGTAGGCGATGTTGTCGAAGACCGACAGGTGAGGGAACAGGGCGTAGTTCTGGAACACCATGTTGATGTCGCGTCGGTTGGGCGGCTTGCTCACCACGCTGACGCCGTCGAGCAGGATGTCGCCCCGGTCGGGGTGCTCGAAGCCCGCGATCATCCGCAGCGTCGTCGACTTCCCGCAGCCCGAGGGGCCGAGGAGCGAGAAGAACTCTCCCGCGCCGATCGAGAGGTCGATGTCGTTGACGGCGGCCGGCACGCCGGGGTCCGTGCTGTACCACTTCGAGACCCCTCGGATCTCGATCGCCGGGGTGGCCGGCGTCGACGCCGACGCCTGCTGAGTGGGCGGCGACTCCGAGGTCGTGGACAGAGGAGGGCTCCTTCGCGGGACGCGTGACCGTGCGTCCACATTACTGCCAAGAATCGGATTGTCAACATCCAGACGATATGTCAGAGTGAGGGGGACGCAGGCGGGTGCCCTGGAGGAGCACCCAGCTCGCGAGGTAGTTCGAACTCGACCCGAACCCCAGGAGCCGATCATCCGGACCCGCGCGCACTCGTCGACCCAGCCGGGCCTCGGTGTCGTCGGCTGGGCGTTCCTGGTCCTGTGCCTGATGTTCCTGTTCGCACCTCTGGTGTCGCTGGTGCTGTTCGCGTTCAACTCCAGCGACGCCTTCGGTCTCCCATTCGAGGGCTTCACGACCCGGTGGTTCACCGAGCTCTTCGACGACGGCGAGGCGATGGACGCGATCCGGACCACGATGGTCGTGGCCGTCATCGTCACCGGTCTCAGCATCGTGCTCGGCATGGTCAGCGCCTACTCGATCGCGCGGGCGCCGGCCAGGCTGGGGACAGTCGCGCTGGCCGCGCACGCCGTCCCGCTGGTGGTCCCGTGGCTGGTCATCGGCGTCGCGGGGCTGCTGTTCTTCCAGTGGCTCGGGATGCAGGGGTCGCTGCTGACGATCGTGCTCATGCAGACCGTCGTGACGTTCCCGCTCGTCACCCTGATCCTGTACTCCGGCCTGGTCGGGCTCGAGTCCGCGGTCGAGGAGGCCGGTCTCGATCTCGGCTCCTCGCAGCTGGGAGTCCTGGTGCGGATCGTCCTCCCGCAGCTGGCCACGCCGCTGGTCACCTCGGCGGTCTTCGCGTTCATCTCCTCGATCGGCAACTTCGTCGTGACGTTCTTCGTCAGCGGCTACGACGCCACCGTGCCGATCTGGGGCTACAGCGAGCTCCGGCACGCCTCGAACCTGCCGATCGTGAACGCCGCGTCGACGCTGATGCTGGGGATCAACGTCGTGTTCTTCCTCGTCGTCGTGTACCTCTCGCGGCGTGACCGGGACGCGGTGAACACATGGCTGTGACCCCCGTCGCCGCCGGCGTCGCGGCACCGGCCGGTCCCTCCCGCGCAGGGCGCAGCCGGGTCCAGCGCACAGCGATCTGGATGCTGCCGCTCAGCCTCCTGATGCTGGTGCCGTTCTTCTACGCACCGCTCGTCGGGCTGCTGGCGCGCTCGGTGCGTCCGGACGACGGCGGCTCGATGTGGTCGGCGTACGACAAGATCCTCGGGACCGGACACCTGCTGAAGACAGTGGGCCAGTCCTTCGAGATCGCCGGGATGAGCTTCGGCCTCATGCTCCTGCTGGGGTACCCCCTGGCCTACCTGATCCGGTTCCGGGTCCGCCCTCATTGGCGGCTGCCGCTGCTCATGCTGCTCGTGCTGGCCGGGAGCATCAGCGACATCGTCCGCATCTACTCGTGGTACGCGCTGCTCGGCACGCACGGCGTCGTCAACAAGGCGCTGATGGGCATCGGCCTGACCGACGAACCCGTCCACGGGCTGCTGTTCTCGCGGTTCGCGGTCGTCGTCGTGCTGACCGCGGGATGGCTCCCCTACGTCGTGATCCCGATCTACTCGTCCATGCGCTCCATCGACGCCTCGCTCGTGGAGGCATCTCGGGACCTGTACGCCGGTCGGTTCGCGCTGTTCCGGTCGGTCGTGCTGCCCATGTCGGCGCCCGGCATCCTTGGCGCCTTCATCATCGTGTTCGTCCCCGTCCTCAGCGACTTCGCGACCCCGGCCCTGGTGGGCGGGCCGTCCTCGCTGATGGTCGGCAACTTCGTCAGCGACCAGTTGCTGCAGGTGGGTGACTGGCCCTCGGCGTCTGCGGCCGCCTCGTTGCTCCTCGTCGTGTCGATGGCCCTGGTCGGCGGCGCGCAGTGGGTGACCAGGCGCGTCTCCGGCGCATGACAACCACCGGCTCGGGCATCCCAGGAGGAACAGTGAGTTCGACAAACATCATGCGTGGCCTGGCGGCCACCCTCGTCGCAGTGGCCCTCGCGTTGGCCGGCTGTGGCGGTGGCGGCGATTCCTCGACGAGCGCGTCCGACGGCTCGTCGGGCCCGAGCGGGACCCTGCGGATCTTCGCCTACGTCGACGCCTTCGACCCGGACGTGTTCGACCCGTTCCTCGACCAGTACCCCGACGTCGACGTCGAGAAAGCCGAGATCGCCGGCGACACCGCGGCCGTGGCCAAGCTCAAGGGTGGCTTCGAGACCGACATCGTGAACACCTGCGCCGGTCCGATCGACCAGGAGATCGCGAACGGCTCGCTGCAGCCGATCGACACCTCGCGGATCGACGGCTGGGACGAGATCTACCCGTTCTTCAAGCAGGTCAAGGGTGTCGAGGTCGACGGCAAGACCTACATGGTCCCGATGGTCGGCGGCGCCTACGGGCTGATCTACCGCCCGTCGGCGTTCTCGACGCCACCCACCTCGTGGATGGACCTCTACACCACCGACAAGCGCATCGGGACCCCTGACGACCCGCTGACCAACATCATCACCGCCGGTCTCGCGCTCGGCATCGACACGCCCCAGGAGATGACCTCTGACCAGCTCGCGCAGGTCAAGGACCTCCTGGTGAAGCAGAAGGACCACGTGGCCAGCTACTACGAGGGCTCGGCGGTGACCACGCTGTGGAAGAACGACGAGATCGACCTGGTGCCGACCGACGTCACGATGATCGCCCAGGTGGACGGCAAGGACGTGGCGTTCGCGCCCATGGACCCGCCGCTGGCCTGGACCTGCGGCTACTCGCTCGCCTCCTCAGCCGACAACCTCGACGCGGCGTACGCATTCTTGAACTACGCGCTGTCGCCGGCGGTGCAGACCGTGCAGGCCGAGAAGTTCAGCTACCTGGTGTCCAACCGCGCCTCCGCCGAGCAGGAGTCGAAGAAGGTGCGGGAGGCCAGCGGTCAGGACAACGTCGAGAACTACCGCAACTCGGCTACGTTCGACAGCCCCGACGACATGGACGCCTGGACCAGCCTCTGGCAGGAGGTCAAGTCGTCGTGACGACGGTCGCTGACATGGACCTCGCCGGGGTGCGGCCGTGCCGGCAGACCTGATTGTCCGCAACGCCGCGGTCTGGAGACATCCGGGCGCGACGGCCCTCGCCGTCAGGGCGGGGAGGGTCGTGGCGGTCGGCGCGGAGACGGACGTGCTCGAGCGTGCCGGATCCGGCACGGTCGTGGTCGAGGCCGGTGGCGCGACCCTGCTGCCCTCCTTCCAGGACGCCCACGCCCACCCGCCGATGGGCGGGATCGACATGATGCAGTGCGACGTCACGATGGCGACCTCCGTCGACCAGGTGGCCGACCTCATGCGGCGGCACGTCGAGAAGCTCGCCGACGGCGAGTGGCTGCTGGGCGCCGGCTGGGAGTTCCACATCATGGGGGAGCACCTCGACCGCACGCTGCTGGACGAGATCGCACCCGACCGGCCGGCGTACCTCGTCAGTGCCGGACGTCACGACGCCTGGGTCAACAGCGCCGCCCTCGCGCTTGCGGGGTTGCACGACAGCTCGCCGGACCCGCCTCACGGGAGCCTCGGACGCCGGGCCGACGGGACGCTGTCCGGGGTGCTCCACGAGGGCGCCGCGATCGCGATGAAGTCGGTGGTGCCGCAGCCGACGACGTCGGACTACGAGCAGGCGGTGCTCGCCGCCGAGCAGCACTTCTTCGCGCTCGGCGTGACGGCCTGGCAGGACGCCTGGACGATCCCTGAGACCCTGGCTGCGTACGCCGGGCTGGCCGGCCGCGACGAGCTCACGGCCCGCGTCGCGGCCGCTCTGTGGTGGGAGCGCGACGAGGGACCCGAGCAGATCGACCGGTTCGTGGAGCAGCGCCGCGACGCGACGGTCGGACGCCTCATGGTCCCGGCCGTGAAGATCATGGTGGACGGCACCACGGGCAACCAGAGCGCCGCCGTCCTCGAGCCGTACGTCGATCCCGGCGACGGGTCGCCGTGCGGCCACGGCGACCTCTTCCTCTCACCCCCGGACCTCGAGCACGCGGTGGCCGAGCTGGACGCGCTCGGCTTCGGTGTCCACTTCCACGCCATCGGCGAGCGCGCCGTGCGCCAGGCGCTCGACGCCGTCGAGAGGGCCCGCACCCGCAACGGCCCGACCCCGGGGCGGCACCACATCGCCCACGTCTGCCTCGTGCACCCCGAAGACGTGCCGCGGTTCGCGGCGCTCGACGTGACGGCCAACCTGCAGCCGCTGTGGGCCGAGCTGAACGAGGAGCTGATCGGGGAGAACCGGCACCTCGGTGCCGAGCGCACGCAGTGGTGGTACCCGTTCGAGAGCCTGCGGCGATCCGGGGCTCGGCTCGCGGGTGGCAGCGACTGGCCGGTGAGCAGCGCCGACCCGCTGCTCGGCTCCTACGTGGCCGTGCACCGGGTAGCAGCTGGCACGGCCGACCCGGACCAGGAGGTGCTGATGCCGCACGAGCGGATGCCGATGGCCGACATCATCGACGCCTACACCGCGGGCTCGGCGTACGTGAACGGCCTCGACCGGGTGACCGGGAGGATCATGGTGGGCGGCCTGGCCGACCTCGTGCTCCTCGACCGTGACCTGCTGACGGCCGATCACGACCCCGAGACGCTGGGCAAGGTCCGCCTGACCCTGGTCGACGGCCACGTGGTCTTCGACCCGGCCGGTCTGGCGTCCTGATCCCGACGTACGAGTGGAGAGCCGATGATGCCCACACCCGAACTGAACCCCGACTCCGCGCCGTGGGTGGCCGGGCCGCTGCCGGGGCCCCGTTCCCGCGCCGAGATCGAGGCCCAGCGTGGGGTCTTCTACGCCGGGCAGACGCACGGCAGCTACCCCTTCGTCGCAGCCCGCAAGTCGGGCTGGCTGGTCGAGGACCTCGACGGCAACGTCTTCGTCGACCTGGTGAGCTCCTCGGCCTCGGTGCCGTTCGGTGCCGGCCGTGCTGACCTGGTCGAGGCGGCCCGTGAGCAGCTGCTGGCGTTCGGCAACGAGGACAGCCACGCCGTCACCAACCCGCTGATGTCGCAGCTGGCACGTCGCCTCGTCGACCTCACGCCGGCGAGCCTGACCCGCGTCGACCTCGCGCTCAACGGCACCGAGGCGGTGGAGTCCGCCGTGCGCTTCATGCGCAGAGCCACCGGGCGACCCCTGATCCTCGGCTTCTACGGCGGCTACCACGGCGAGTCGACCACGACCGCCGGGCTCGGGGCCGAGCACCACGAGATCGGGCAAGGCGTGCGCGGGCTCGGCGGCGGGTTCGTGCATGCGCCGTACCCCCGGCCCTTCCGTACGCCGTTCGCCCCGCCGCGACCCGGCGGGTCGGGGGACAGCACGGTCGACTTCATCCGCGACCAGCTGCTCTTCCACGCCGTCGACCCGGCCGAGGTCGCGGGCGTGGTGATCGAGCCGGTCCTCGGCTCGGGCGGGGTGGTGGTCCCTCCGGCCTCGTTCTGGACAGCGCTGAACGAGCTCCGCGAGGAGCACGGCTGGCTGCTCTGCCTGGACGAGGTGAAGACCGGCTTCGGCCGCACCGGCCGGATGTTCGCCGCGGACCTGTGGGGCTTGCAGCCCGACCTGATGTGCCTGGGCAAGGCGATGGGCGGCGGGGTGATGCCGATCGGTGCGGTGCTCGGCACGGAGGAGGTTCTCGGCACGTTCGACGACGTGTCGACCGGCAGCACCTGGGCGTGGCTCCCGGCCGCTGTCGCCGTCGCCCTGCGGTCCCTCGACGTCTTCGAGGAGGAGGGCGTGCTCGACAACGTCCGTGCTCTGCAGCAGGTCTCGGAGGAGATCCTGTCTCCACTCGTCGACCGCTACGAGAGCATCGGCGACGTCCGCGTCCAGGGCTGCTTCGTCGGGGTCGAGCTGGTCACGGACAAGGCCTCGCAGCGCCGCGCACCCGACCTCCAGGAGGCACTGGCTGCGGCGATCCTCGGGCGCGGTGTCCTGGCCGACTCGAGCACCACGACCCTGAACATCCAGCCCTCGCTCGTGATGGACCCGGAGTCGCTGCGGGTCGCGCTCGGACTGGTCTGCGACGCGGTGGACGAGGTGCTGGGAGGCTGAGGCCGAGACGTCAGCGGCGACGCCGACGCTTGGCGTCTCGGAGCACCTCGCGCGCGGCGTTCCGGCCGTTCGCACCGCTGACGCCTCCACCAGGGTGCGTCCCGGCGCCGCACAGGTACAGACCGCGGAGTGGGGTGCGGTACTGCGCCCACCCGCGCACCGGTCGCATGAACAACAGCTGGTGCGGCGCCATGTCGCCGTGCAACGCGTGACCCCCGGTCAGCCCCATCACTCGCTCCATGTCGAGCGGGCTCAGCACCTGCCGGTGCTCGACGAGGCCGGAGAGCCCGGGGAAGTACTGCTCGAGCTGGGCGACCACCTGGTCGGCCCGGGTCTCCTTGATGTCGTCCCACGAGCCCTCGCGGAGGTGGTAGGGCTGGGAGTTCACGTCGATCGTCGCGATGTGCTTGCCCTCGGGTGCCAGCGACGGGTCGTGGACGGTCGGGAAGCACAGCTCGACGTGCGAGTCCTCGGCCGCGATCCCGTAGGCCGCCCGCGCCTGCTGGAGGTCGAGCTCGTCGAGGAACGGGTTCACCTCCATGATCCCGCGGTGGTAGGGCTGCACGCCGTCGCTCGGCTGCCCCTTCGCGTGCGGCAGCGCCGACAGGGCCAGGTTGATCTTCGTGCTCGTGCCCATGCACCGGTACGCCTCGACCTCGCGGACGAAGTCCTCGGGCAGGTCGGCGTCGGCGCAGAGCCCCAGGAAGGTGCGCTTCGGATCGGCGTTCGAGAGCACCCGGTCGGCGAGGATCTCCTCCCCGTCCACCAGACGTACGCCGGTCGCTCGGTCGCCCTTGGTCAGGATCGACGCCACCTCCGCGTCGCAGCGGACCGTCGCGCCGGCCTCGCGAGCGGCGTCGGCCATCGTCTCCGTGAGCACCCCCATGCCGCCCTTGACGAAGCCCCACTGCCGGACGCCGGCCTCGGACGCGTCGCTCGCGTGGTCGTGGAGCAGGACGAAGGCAGTGCCGGGGGTCGAGGGCCCCGACGCGCTGTCGTTGATCGCATGCCAGCCGAGAGCCGCCTTGACGTGCTCGCTGTCGAAGCGCTCGGCCAGCATCTGCGCCGCGCTCGACGTGAACAGGGGCAGCAGCGTGTTGAGGTGCTTGCGGTTGCGCGCGGCCATCCGCCCGAGCTTTGTCAGCGCACGCAGGTCGTCGAGGTTCTTGACCCGCGGGTCGGGCGCGGTCACGTCGAAGATCGGCAGCACGGCCTGGGCGGCGCCGTGCAGGTCGTCCTCGAAGCGCGGCAGCGCGCGGGCGTCGGCGGGGGAGAAGCGCTTGGTCGCCTCGACGTTCTCCTCCATGTCGTCGCCGAGCAGGTAGCTCTCGCCGTCGGGGTAGAGGTTGAGCGTCGGGCCGGCGGGGGAGACCTCGATGCCGCGCTCGAGGAGGCGCATGTCGCGCCAGATCGCCGGCCGCAGCATCGAGAGCACGTAGGCGCCGGTCGACGCGCGGAAGCCGGGCGCGAACTCCTCGGTGTTGCAGGCACCGCCGACGAACGGGCGGCGCTCCAGGATCAGCGTGCGCAGGCCGGCCCGGGCCAGGTAGAAGCCGGCGACGAGCCCGTTGTGGCCGCCGCCGACGACCACCGCGTCCCAGCGGGGTTCGGTCATACGACGTACACCTTGCGCAGGGTCTTCCGGATCTCCCACTCGGTGACCTCACCGGCATGGAGCCGCACCAGCGAGCCGGGCCCGAGGTCGACGACCTCGCCCGAGGCGAACCGGATCGACCCTTCGCCCTCGAGGACCACGAACACCTCCTCCTTCTCCACGTCGCGCACGGTGCCCGGCGTGATCTGCCAGATGCCGACCTCGACGTCGCCGATGGTGGTCACGGAGACCTCCGCGGTGGTCGGGGTGCCGTCGACGACCTCGTCGGGCTCGAGGTCGTAGGCCTCGAGCGGCTCGGTCCGGGCGTCCACGTGCCGCATCGTCTCGCGGGCGGGCTCACTCATCGGGGCATCACGGCGCCCTGGCAGGCCGGCGCCACCTGCTCGGCGTAGAAGGCCAGGTAGCCGCGCGTGACCGTCGGCGGGCGCGGCACGTGCTCGGCCCGTCGCTCCGCCAGCACCTCCTCGGGTACGTCGAGATCGAGGCGCCGTGCCCGCAGGTCGATCACGATCCGGTCGCCGTCCTCGACGAGTGCGATCGGTCCGCCGTCTCGAGCCTCGGGGCCGACATACCCGATGGAGGGGCCGTGGGTGGCTCCCGAGAACCGGCCGTCGGTGATCAGTGCCACCGACTCCGACAGCCCCATCCCGACCACGGCCGACGTGGCGCTGAGCATCTCGCGCATGCCAGGGCCGCCGCGCGGACCCTCGTTGCGGATGACGATCGCGGTGCCGGCCTCGACCGTGCCCGCGAGCAGCGCGGCGGTCGCCGACTCCTCGTCCTCGAAGACGCGGGCCGTGCCGGTGAACTGCCACATGGAGGGGGCGACGCCGGAGGCCTTCACCACGGCGCCGTCCGGGGCCAGCGAGCCGCGCAGGATGAAGATCGCGCCTTCCGGCGAGATCGGGTCGTGGCGGTGGTGCAGGAGCTCGGCGTTCAGGTTCTCCGCCTCGGCTGCGATGTCACCCGTGGTCTTGCCCGACACCGTGATCGTCGAGCCGTCGACCAGGTCGCCGAGCTCGCGCAGCACGGCGGGTACGCCGCCGGCCTCGCCGAGCTCGGTGACGCCCCACGGGCCGCTCGGCGCCAGCTTCGCCAGGGTCGGGGTCGACCGGCCGATCCGGTCGATGAAGTCGAAGTCCAGCTCGATGCCGGCCTCCTTGGCCATCGCGATGAAGTGCAGCACCAGGTTGGTCGAGCCGGACACCGCGAGCGAGACCCGCAGCGCGTTCTCGAACGCCGCCTGGGTCAGGATCTGGCTCGGCCGGATATCCTCGCGGATCAGCTCGACGGCGCGCATCCCGGTGTACTTGGCGGCCCGCAGCTGGAAGTTCGTCGCGGCCGGCAGCGTGCCGGTGCCGGGAAGGGCCAGGCCGAGCGCCTCGGTGTAGATGCCGGCGGTGTTGCCCGAGGTGAGCGTCGCGCCGGCGCCGGGTCCGGGGAACAGCCGGTCCTCCCACTGCCGCAACGTCGCCTCGTCGATCTCCCCGCGCACTACCTGGCCGACGCCGTCGTACACGGTCTCGAGGAAGAGCTTCTTGCCGCGGTGGATCCCGGGCTCGGTGGGGCCGGCGTACAAGAGGATGGAGGGGAGGTCGAGACGGGCCGCGGCCATCACCATGCCGGGCGTCGGCTTGTCGCCACCGGTCAGCAGCACGAGACCGTCGACGCCGTGCCCCTCGGCCATCAGCTCGATGGAGTCCGCCACCACGTCGCGGCTCGGGAGCACATAGCGCATGCTGCGCGCGGCGAACGCCTCGCTGTCGGTGACGTGGAAGGTGTTGAACTCCATCGGCGTCCCGCCGGCCATGCGGATGCCGGACTTGACCGCGTCGACCACCTGGCGCAGATGCGCGTTCTCCGGCGAGAAGTCCTGGTAGGTGTTCGCGATCAGCACCAGCGGCTGCTCGAGCTCCTCGTCGATGAACCCCGCGCCCTTGATCCAGGCCCTCTGCAGGGAACGGTCGACGCCGGCGAACTGATCGGTACTTCTCATCTGCCGCCTTCGTTCGTCAGGGGATGGTCGTGAGAACCACTTTTTCGTACCCCTGACAGATTGTCAACAATCTGCAATCTGACGTACGCCGGTGACCACGGCGGCGGCGATCCGGTCGACCTGGCCGGCGCTGACGACGAGCGGCGGGCGGATCTTGAGGACGTCATAACGGGGGCCCGTGGTCCCGATCAGCACCCCTTGCTCACGCACGCGGTCGAGGACGCCCGCCACCTCCTGGGGCGGCGTACCGGCGAGGTCGACGCCGATCAGCAGGCCGCGGCCGCGGACGTCCGTCACCGCCGGACAGTCGGCCGTGCCCTTGCGCAGCAGGGCGATCAGCCGCTCGCCCATGGCCGCGGCGTGGGCGACCAGGCCTTCGTCCTCGATGACGTCGAGGACGGCGAGGCCCGCGACCGCCGCGACCGGGCTGCCGGCGAACGTGCTGAAGAACTCCGCCTCGCGGCCCAGCGCTTCGACGTATCTGCTGCGGGTGATCACCGCGGCGATGGGGTAGCCGTTGCCCATCGGCTTGCCCAGCGCGACCATGTCGGGCTCGAGCCCCGCCGCATGGAACGACCACAGATGGTCGCCGGTCCGCCCGTACCCGGCCTGCACCTCGTCGGCGAGCACCAGCGCGCCTGCTTCGCGTGCCGCGGCGCCGAGGGCGGCGTGGTAGTCGCGGCCCGGGGTCAGGATCCCGTCGCTGGTGTACGCGGTGTCCACGACCAGCAGTCCGGGCTCGTGCCCGGCGTTCCGCAGCGTGGTGACAGCGTCGTGGAAGGACGAAACGTCGGGCCGGGGCCCGTGCGGCGGGTCGAAGCGCGCGACCTGCTCGGGCTTCCGCTCGCCGAGCCACTCCTCGGGTGAGAGCGCGGCAGCCGCCGTGGTCACGCCGTGGTAGGCGAAGTCGGTGACGAGGGCGCCGGTGCGGCCGTGCGCGGCGACCGCCAGGCGCCACGCGAGGTCGGTCGCCTCGCTGCCGGAGTTGACCAGCAGCACCGTGTCGAGGCCGCTCGGCACCGTCGCCAGCAGTCTCTCGGCGAGCTCGATGGCGCGCGGGTGGAGGTAGCGCAGGTTGGTGCTCAGCACTCGCGCCTGGTCGGCGATCGCGGAGGCCACGCGCGGATGGGCGTGCCCGACGACCGGGACGTTGTTGTAGGCGTCGATGTACGTCGTGCCGTCGCTGTCGGTCATCGTCGCGCCGCTGCCGCTCGCCAGGTGCAACGGGCGCGAGTAGGACAGCGGAGCCAGAGCCGTGCCGAAGACGACGTTGCGGCGTCGCGCCAGAGTTTCGGTGTCCGGTGGCGGCACGGGCCCGCCGAGCCGGCGCGTGACCTCGTCCTGCCCGAGGTCCTCGAACTGCCGAAGCAGGCTCAGCGAGATCTCGTCCCAGGCCCGGATGTACGTCGCGTTCTCGGGATGCTCGGCCGCGCGCCAGTGCGAGATGCACAGCGTCATCGCCGCGCGGATCGCGATCGTGTCGCCGAGAAGGGCGAGCTCCTCGGGCTCGAGGGGCGTCACCGCGCGGTAGCCGTCGAGGAACAGCCGGAAGGTCCGGAACAGGTCCTCGCCGTACAGCGTCGAGGCCAAGGAGCCGAACGACGAGGCGATGTCGAAGACCAGCGTGGAGTGGGTGAGGTCGCCGAGGTCGAGCACGCCCGTGACGTGTCCATCGTCGTCGACGAGCAGGTTGTCGAGGGTGAGGTCGCCGTGGACGGCCTGGGCGCGCAGGCTGCCCCAGCGTGGGGCGACCCGCTCCTCGAAGGCCGCGAAGGCGCGCTCGACGAGGCCGCGCACGTTCGCGTCGGCGATGTGGTCGAGCAGTTCGCGGGTGCGCGCGCGCTCCTCGACGTGCCACAGCACCCGCCGCCCCAGGGCGGGGTGGTGGAAGCCGCGCATGGCTCGCGCCGTGCGAGCCGTCATCGCGCCGAACTCGACGACCGAGTGTCGCTCCAGGTCGGCGCCCCGGAGGCTGGCCCGGCCGGGAAGCCGGTCGAACGCACGCAGGAAGTGAGTCGCCCCGGTCTCGGGATGCTCGACCACGGCGTGCCGCGCGTCGGAGCCGCGCACCGCGAGCGGGGTGCTGAGCGGGAGGTCGGGGTCGGCCGCGAGCGCCCACATCGCGACGGACTCCTCGAGGTCGATGTTGGTGCGCGACTCCGACTCGTTGGAGAGCTTGACCACGAGGTCGCGGTCGTCGCCGGCGAGCAGCACGACCTGGTCGCGCTCGGAGTTGAGGGGCCGCACGACCTTCCCCGTCACGCCGTACGTCGACGCGACGAGCCCCGCAATGTCGTCGTCGGTGAAGCGTGGCGCCGCACTCGTCAGCACCGCGCCGTCGTCCTCGCTCTCTGGCATGCGCGCACGGTAGCGGATTGTCGACAATCCGTTTCCGAGCGGTCGGCTGTCGGCCGGTCGGTTGCCGGATCAGCCGAGCACGCGGTCGACGACGCCCCGCGAGTAGCGCTCCATCGCCGCGTCGACCCGCTCCCGGTCGCCGGTCAGGAGGAGGTCGTGCAGGAGGCCGCGTGCCATCGCCAGGTCGAGGCTCGCCTGGGCCCGCGCCTCCGCCTCGGGGACGTCGCGCACGACCCACATCGCCGTCAGCGCGTCGAGCCAGGTGGTGACCAGGCGTCGGCGCAGCTCCACGGCGTACGGCAGGTCGAGCATCGCGTGGCTGGTCAGCTCGAAGAACAGCGGCCCGTAGATGAGGGCCTCCTCGGTGACCAGGTGCCAGTAGCGCATCCCGGCCTCGAACGGGTCGGCCTCGCTCCGGGCCTCCTCGACGATCCGGGCCAACGTGTCGCGGGCTCCCTGCTCGACGGTGTCGACGATCGCGGCGAGCAGGCCGTCACGCGAGCCGAAGTGGTAGATCAGCATCCGATGGCTGGTGCCGATCTCGCCGGCGAGGGCGCGCAGGCTGGTGTCGCCGACCCCGTGCTCGGCGAAGTGCCCGATCGCCCTCGCCAGCAGCGCCTCGCGTCCGGTGGCAGGCGTCGCCGGCGTCGCCGTCACGCGGTGGCCGGCTGCGCGGCGACGGTGGTGAGGCGCTCCAGCTCGAGGTCGACGTACTTCCGGGTCTTCCTGCCCAGCATCAGCGAGGCCAGGCCCGACGCCCACCCGGTCAGCTCGATGCCGAGGGTGAGCCGGCTGCCGCCGCCGGGCTCCTCGGTGACGCGGTGCCACCCGAGGATGCGTACGCCGGGCTGCCGCGACTCCCACGTGAACTCCCGGCCCTCGTCGACCTTCGTCACGGTCCAGTCGCCGGCGGCCAGGCCCTTCTGCTTGACGTGGGTGGTGTCGCCGACCTTCAGCTCACCCGGCCCGGTGCGGCGTACCTCCTCGTAGACCTCGATCCACTCCGGCCACTTCTCCACGTCGGCCACCACGGCCCAGAGCCGGGCAGCGTCTGCCGATGTCGTCTTCGTTACCTCGTATCGCATGTACCAGATGGTACATCGGTTGATGGGAGCGACGCCACTGCGTTCTCTGCTTGGGTGTGACCGTGGCGGGCTCCCTCGATGTGGACTACCTGGTGGTCGGCGCCGGTGCCATGGGCATGGCCTTCACCGATGCGCTGGTCGACCATGCGGACGTGCGGGTCGCGCTCGTCGATCGCCGGCCGGCCGCGGGCGGGCACTGGCTCGCGGCGTACCCGTTCGTCCGGCTGCATCAGGCCTCGGCGTTCTACGGCGTCGCGTCGACGCTCCTCGGCGGCGGGCGGCTGCAGGAGACCGGGCCGGAGGCGGGTCTCCAGGAGCGGGCGGCGTGCGCGGAGATCGTGGCCTACTACGGGCGGGTCCTCGACCGGCTGCTCGGGTCCGGTCGGGTCGAGTTCCTCCCCGAGAGCGAGTTCGTGGGTGACTCGGTGGTCGGCCCCGGGGGCGAGCGGTACGCCGTGCCCGACACGTGCCGGATCGTCGACGCCCGCTACCTCGCCCCCGACATCCCGCAGGAGACGCCGCCGCCGTTCGACGTCGCCGACGGCGCGCACGTGGTGCCCGTCAACGACCTGCCGGCGCTGCCGCACACGCCGAGCCAGTACGTGGTCGTGGGCTCCGGCAAGACCGCCACCGACGCGTGCATCTGGCTGCTGGAGCGGGGCGTCGACCCGGACGCGATCTGCTGGGTCAGGCCGCGCGACCCCTGGATGCTCAACCGGGCGGTCGTCCAGCCCGACCCCGCCGTGTACCTCGGGATGACCGCCGACACGTTCGCGGCGGCCGAGGCGGCGACGTCGCTGGACGACCTCTTCCTGCGCCTGGAGGACGCCGGCGTGATGCTGCGGATCGACCGCTCGGTCACCCCGACGATGGCCCGGACGCCGACCCTGGCGGGGTGGGAGCTGGAGAAGCTGCGGAGCATCGAGCACGTCGTCCGCCTCGGACACATCCGCTCCGTCGAGCCGGGCCGGATCGTCCTGGCGGAGGGCTCCGTCGGCGTCGCCGCCGACGCGCTCGTCGTGCACTGCGCGGCGTCCGGCCTCAAGACTCCGCCGCTCGTGCCGATCTGGAGTCCGTCGCGGATCACCCTGCAGACCATCCGGGCCGGCTTCCCGTGCTTCAACGCCGCGCTCGCCGGGTACGTCGAGGCGACGCGCGCCGACGACGACGAGAAGAACCGTCTCTGCCCGCCGACGCCCTACGCCGACGGCCTCGAGCTGTGGGCGCGGATGACGCTGCTCGGCGCGCGTGCCGCGATGTCGTTCGGCGCCGAGCCCGACATCGCCGCCTGGGCCGACACCGTCCCGCTCAACCCCGCCCGCATCCCACCCGGTCATTCCGGATCGCCCGAGCTCGACGCCGCCCTCGCCCGGCTCCAGGCACACCGTGGCCCGGCGCTGGAACGGCTCGCCCAGCTCAGCGGCGAGAGCTACTGACGCGCGGCCGCCGGCCGGGCTGCCTCGCCGAGGGCCTCCACCAGCGCGGCGGTCGCGGGCGGGTCGGGCGGCTGGCCGTACGTCGCGGCGTACACGTGGCGGCGTGAGCCAGGGAGCTCGCGGGCGACGACGCCGTCGACGTGGTGGGCACGGAGCGCCAGCCCCGGGATCGTGGTGACGCCGAGCCCGGCGGCGACGAGGGTCTGCATCACGACCATGTCGTCGGAGACGTAGCCGATGCGCGGCTCGAAGCCTTCCTCCGCGCACAGTGCGAGGAGGTGGCTGCGGCATCGGTCGCAGCCGGCGATCCAGGTCGCGTCGCGGTGGGAGGCCGGGCCGCGGCTGCGCTTCTTGGTCAGCAGGTACACCGGGTCGTCGAGCAGGTGGTGGAGGCGTACGCCGTCCGGCTCGGGCTCGGTCTCGTCGTACCGGAAGATCACCGCGACGTCGATCTCGCCCGTGCGCAGGAGCTCGAGCGCCTCGGGCGGGTGGGCGTCGGTGAGGGTCACCTCGAGGTCGGGGTGCCGCTCGGCCAGCGCCGTCATCGCGCCCGGGAGCAGCGAGCCGATGGCCGACGAGAAGCCCGCCAGCCGCACCCGCCCGGCGTTCAGCCCGACGTGCGCCGACAGCTCGGCGCCGGCGGCGTCGATGCGTCCGAGGATCTCCGCTGCCCGGTCGGCCAGCAGCCGGCCGGCTGGGGTGAGTCGTACGCCGCGCCCCACCCGCTGCAGCAGCTGTGCGCCGGTCTCGGCCTCGAGCCGGGCGAGGTGGTGGCTGACCGACGGCTGTGAGTAGCTCAGCTCCTTGGCCGCCGCGGTGACCGAGCCGGTGCGGGCGACGGCGTCGATGATGCGCAGGCGGGTGACGTCCAGCATTCATCGATTCTATCGATGGATCTGTTCGAAGATTCGCATTGGACTGATACGGCTCTCGCAGGCACCCTCGACGTATGACGACCACGACCTCTGTTGACCTGCATCGTGACCAGGGCGCCGGCCTGGCCGAGCTGGTGGCCGGCGTGCGCGCTGCGGTCGGCCGTCACCTCAGCTGGGGGGAGACGGCGCTGCTCGTCGCCGACGAGCTCCGTGCCCACCTCCCGAGCCCCGACGTGCTGACCGCCGAGCAGCGGCTCGGCGACCCCGACGGCTACCGCAGCCACACGCTGCACGTCGAGCCCGACGGCAGCTTCTCGATCATCGGCCTGGTCTGGCGGCCCGGCCAGCAGACCCGCATCCACGACCACGTCACCTGGTGCGCCTTCGGCGTCATCCAGGGCATCGAGCACGAGGACCTCTACGACGCCGACCTCAACCTGGTCGGGCAGAACGACAACCACGTCGGCGAGGTCAGCGGCTTCGCCCCTCCGGGTGACATCCACCGGGTGCACAACACCGGCGACACCACCGCGATCTCGATCCACGTCTACGGCACCGACATCAGCCGCGTCGGTTCCAGCGTCCGCCGTTACTACGACTGACCCAGCCGGCGGCTGCGCCCGGCGGTGAGCTGGGCCGGTTCCGAGACCCACAACCGGCCCGCGCTCACCGCTGCCTCCCTCCACAGATTTCGCCCGACCTCTTCCCGAGCGACCGGTCGCGGTCGTACGTTGCCTGCACGGATCTCTTACTCGGGAAAGGGATCACCTGTGTCCGTCGTCGCCACTGACGCGCACTCCGACCTGGTCGAGTCGCTCGACCAACGGGTGCGCGAGGCTGTACGCCGCGAGGGCGTCGACCCCCAGCGCGACGCGCTCGTCGTACGCCGCCTGGCCGAAGATGTCGTCCGTGCTCACGACGAGCGATCGCTGACTGGCGTCGTCGCTCCGGTGAGTGACGTCGACTCGATGGTCGGCGAGCTGGTCGCTCGCGTGTCCGGCTTCGGTCCGCTCCAGCCGTTTCTCGACGACCCGACGGTCGAAGAGCTCTGGATCAACGACCCCTCGCGCGTGTTCGTCGCGCGCCGAGGCCGACATGAGCTGACCAACCTGATGCTCACCCGCGCCCAGGTGCAGGAGCTGGTCGAGCGCATGCTGAAGACCTCCGGTCGTCGCATCGACATCTCGCGTCCTTTCGTGGACGCCGTCCTGCCCGAGGGCCACCGGCTCCACGTCGTCCTCGAGGGCATCAGCCGCGGCTGGACGGCTGTGAACATCCGTAAGTTCGTGCTGACCGCCGCGCGTCTCGGCGAGATGGTGGAGCTCGGCACCCTGACCACGCCCGCGGCGTCGTTCCTCGAAGCCTCGGTGCGCGCCGGACTGAACATCCTCGTCGCCGGCGCGACCCAGGCAGGCAAGACCACGCTTCTCAACTGCCTGGCCGCCGCGATCCCCGGAGGCGACCGCGTGATCAGTGCCGAAGAGGTCTTCGAGCTGCGCTTCCCTCACCCCGATTGGGTCGCCATGCAGACACGCCAGAGCGGGCTGGAGGGCACCGGCGAGATCAAGCTGCGCGACCTCGTCAAGGAGAGCCTGCGCATGCGCCCGAGCCGGATCCTGGTCGGCGAGGTGCGGGCCGAGGAGTGCCTGGACCTGTTGCTGGCGCTCAACGCCGGGGTCCCGGGCATGTGCACGCTCCACGCCAACTCCGCGCGCGAGGCGCTGGTCAAGATGTGCACCCTGCCGTTGCTCGCCGGCGAGAACGTCTCGTCCCGCTTCGTGGTCCCGACGGTCGCGGCGAGCGTCGACCTCGTCGTCCATCTCGGGATCGACCAGCACGGCGTACGCCGCGTCAACGAGATCGCCGGCGTGCCCGGCCGCGTCGAGCACGACGTGATCGAGGTCGAGCCGATCTTCGAGCGTCGCGCCGGCGAGCTGCGTCGCGCCGGCGGCATGCCGCCGCGGCCCGAGCTGTACGAGCGTCTGGGGATCGACGTCCACACCCTGCTGAACGGCGTCGACTGATGGGCGCTCTCGTCGGGCTGGGCGTCGGGGTCGGGTTGCTCCTCGTCTGGTCGGCGTTCGCCGTACCCTCACGTCCCGCTCGTGTACGCCGCACGAGCTCGCGTACGCACGACCTGCTGGCCCGGGCGGGGCTCGGCCACGTGTCCGTGTCGGCGTTCCTGGTGATGTGCGGTGTTCTGGCGAGTGCCGCCGCCCTGCTGATGCAGGTCGTGACCCGCACGCCACCCGTCGCCCTCCTGTTCGGCGCGATGGCGGGGTGCCTGCCGGTGGTCGTCGTGTCCGCCCGAGCGAGGCGGCGGCAGCGCGAGTTCGCCGAGGTCTGGCCCGAGGCAGTGGACAACCTCGCGAGCGCGGTCCGCGCAGGGCTCTCGCTGCCCGAGGCGCTCGGTCAGCTGTCGGTGCGTGGGCCGGAGCCGTTGCGGCCGGCGTTCGCGGCGTTCGCGCTCGACTACCAGGTGACCGGTCGGTTCGGTGAGTGCCTCGACCGGCTGAAGACCAGGCTGGCCGATCCCGTCGGTGACCGGGTCGTGGAGGGCCTGCGCGTCGCGCGCGAGGTGGGCGGTGGCGAGCTCGGCCGGCTGCTGCGAAACCTGTCCGGTTATCTCCGCGACGAGGCACGCACCCGATCCGAGCTCGAGGCGCGACAGGCCTGGACGATCAACGGCGCCCGCCTCGCGGTCGCCGCGCCCTGGCTCGTGCTGCTGATGATGAGCTTCCAGCCGGAGGTGATCCGGCGCTACGCCTCTCCCGCCGGCACGATCGTGCTGCTGTTCGCCGCCGGCACCTGCCTCGTGGCCTACCGGCTGATGATGCGGATCGGTCGGCTACCTCGAGAGCGCCGGATCCTGTCGTGAGCCCGCACGCCCTCGGGGCCCTTCTCGGCGCGGTGGCGGGGCTCGGGCTCGCGCTGGTCGTGGCGCGTCTCCACGCGATCCACCGGCCGACCTTGGCTCTGCGCGTCCTGCCCTACGTCCGCGACGTACCCCGTCTCGATCGGCCGGCGCCGATGGACGAGCCGACGTCGTCGCCGGTCTCAGCGGCAGCGGGGGTGTTCGGCCCGGCCCTGCGTGCGGCGGCGGTCGGCGTCGAGCGGGTCCTCGGCGGCGCCACCTCGGTACGCCGCCGCCTCCGGCGTGCCGCCCTCGACACGACGGTGCACGACTTCCGGGTCGAGCAGGTGCTGTGGGGTGTGGCCGGGTTCGCGTTGGTCGCGGCGTACTGCCTTCTCGCCGCACTCGGCGGTCGTGGCGATGCGGTGTCGGCGCTGATCCTCTGCTCGGTGGGGTTCGCGTCCGGCGTCCTCGCTCGCGACACCTACCTGAGCTCGCAGGTGGCGATCCGCGAGCGCAAGGTGACCGCGGAGTTCCCGATCCTGGCCGAGCTCCTGGCGCTGGCCGTCGCCGCCGGCGAGAGCCCGGTCGCGGCCCTCGATCGCGTCGTACGTCGGAGCGGCGGTGAGCTCTCGCGCGACCTCGCCGGCGTGCTCGCGTCGGTGCGCACCGGCGAACCGGTCGCCCAGGCCTTCGACCGGATGGCCGCCACGACCGGGGTGCCGACGGTCGCGCGGTTCGCGCAGGGAGTCGCCGTGGCCGTCGAACGAGGTACGCCGCTCGCCGACGTCCTGCACGCCCAGGCGGCCGACGTCCGAGAGGCGAGCCGGCGCGAGCTGATCGAGGTCGCCGCTCGCAAGGAGGTCTTCATGATGGTGCCGGTCGTGTTCCTCATCCTGCCGGTCACCGTGCTGATCGCCTTCTGGCCCGGCGTCATCGGGCTCCACCTGACCACTCCCTGACGGCCCGACAGAGAAGAGGAACCGATGAACGCACTGACTCGTCTCCTGGTCCGCACGCTCGCGCGACCACGCGACCAGCGGGGCGACGTACCCGGCTGGGTGCTGGTGACGGTGATGACCGCCGGCCTGGTCGGCGCGCTGTACTCGCTCGCCAAGCCGCAGCTCAGCCAGATGCTGACGACGGCCCTCAACAGCGTCCACTGACCCCGTGCGCCGGCGAGGCCTCCAGCGCGGCGCTGCGGTGGTCGACTTCGTGCTGGTGCTCGTGATCCTGGTGCCGATGTTCCTCGGTGTCCTCCAGGTGGCGCTGGTGCTGTTCGTGCGCAACACCGTTGCGTCTGCCGCCTCGGAGGGAGCGCGGTACGCCGCGACCCTCGACCGTGACCCGGCCTACGGTGCGGCGCGCACGCGGACCCAGATCAGTGGGGCGCTGGCCGGCCGCTACGCGCAGGGAGTCTCCGCGCACGAGATCACCGTCGACGGTGCACCCGCCGTCGAGGTCACCGTCCACGTCGTCGTGCCGGCGCTCGGCCTCGGCGGTCCGTCGGTCTCGTTCGACGTCACAGGTCACGCGGTCGAGGAACAACCATGATGTGGCGAAACGAGCGGGGGAGTGCGCTGGTCGAGGTGGCGTGGCTCGGGATCCTGCTGGTCCTACCCGTGCTCTGGATCGTGATGTCGGTCTTCCAGGTCCAACGTGGCGCGTTCGCCGTCTCGGCCGCGGCCCGTTCCGCCGCGCGTGCGTACGCACTCGCGCCCGATGACGCGTCGGGCCTGGTCCGGGCGCGTTCGGCGGCACGGGTCGCACTCGTCGACCAAGGCGTGCACGACGTGACTCCCGACATCCACGTCACCTGCACGCCGTACCCCGACGACTGCCACGAGGGCACGTCGGTGATCACCGTCTCGGTCCACTCGCGGGTGGTGCTGCCGCTGATGCCGAGCGCGCTCGGCAGCAGCCGACCCAGCTTCGCGCTCGACGCGACCCAGACCGTCCCGATCGGGCAGTTCCGGGAGATCAGCGGTGGCTGACCGCCGCCGCGACGAGCGCGGCACCGTCACCCTGCTGATCGTCGGCCTGGGCGTGGTCCTGCTGATGATGACCGCCGTGGTGACCGACGC
>DASSTL010000003.1:0-58613 GCA_035707985.1 Nocardioides sp.
GTCGACCCGACGACGACCGCGGCCTGGGGGCGGCTCTCCGAGCTCCGGTCCGCCTGGCGGCCCGACCTGCGGGGCTGGTTCGCGGAGGACCCCGACCGGGTCGACCGGTTCACCCTCACCGCGGGCGACCTGACCGTCGACCTCTCCAAGAGCCTGCTCACCGACGAGGTCCTCGACGCGCTGCTCGAGCTGGCCGAGCAGGTGCGGCTCGCCGACCGGCGGGACGCGATGTTCGCCGGCGAGCACATCAACGTCACCGAGGACCGGGCCGTGCTGCACACCGCCCTGCGCGACCCCGAGGACGTGACGCTCCGGGTCGACGGGCAGGACGTCGTCGCGGACGTCCACGACGTCCTCCGCCGGGTCTACGCCTTCGCCGACGACGTCCGCTCGGGCGCCTGGACCGGCGTCACCGGCGACCGCATCCGCACGGTCGTGAACATCGGGATCGGCGGCTCCGACCTCGGCCCGGTGATGGCCTACGAGGCGCTCGCGCCGTACCGGCAGGCGGGCCTGGAGTGCCGCTTCATCTCCAACATCGACCCGACCGACGCGGCCACCAAGCTCGCGGGCCTCGACCCGGCGACCACGCTGTTCATCGTGTCGAGCAAGACGTTCGGCACGCTCGAGACCCTCACCAACGCCCGGCTGTGCAAGGCGTGGCTGCTCGAGGGTCTGCGCGGCCACGACTCCGCCGAGGCCGTCCGCAAGCACTTCGTGGCCGTGTCGACCGCGCTCGACAAGGTCGAGGCGTTCGGGATCGACCCGGCGAACGCGTTCGGGTTCTGGGACTGGGTCGGCGGCCGCTACTCGATGGACTCCGCCATCGGTACGTCGCTCGCGGTGGCGGTCGGCCCGGAGCACTTCGCCGAGATGCTCGCCGGCTTCCACGCGATGGACGAGCACTTCCGCACCACCGAGCCCGCACGCAACGTGCCGCTGCTGATGGGTCTGCTCAACGTGTGGTACGCCAACTTCCTCGGTGCCCAGACCCACGCGGTGCTCCCCTACGCCCAGCTCCTCCACCGGTTCCCGGCGTACCTCCAGCAGCTCACCATGGAGTCCAACGGCAAGGGCGTGCGCTGGGACGGCACGCCGGTGACCACGACGACGGGTGAGGTGTTCTGGGGCGAGCCCGGCACCAACGGCCAGCACGCGTTCTACCAGCTGATCCACCAGGGCACCCGGCTGATCCCGGCCGACTTCATCGCGTTCGCGACGCCGGCGTATCCGCTCAAGGACGGGTCGACCGACGTCCACGAGCTGTTCCTCGCCAACTTCTTCGCCCAGACCAAGGCGCTCGCGTTCGGGAAGACCGCCGACGAGGTGCGGGCCGAGGGCACACCCGAGGCCGTCGTGCCGGCGCGGGTGTTCACCGGCAACCGTCCGACGGCCTCGATCATGGCGCCGGCGCTCACCCCATCCGTGCTCGGCCAGCTGGTGGCCCTCTACGAGCACATCACGTTCACCGAGGGAGCGGTCTGGGGCATCGACAGCTTCGACCAGTGGGGTGTGGAGCTCGGCAAGCAGCTCGCCCAGCAGCTCGGGCCGGCCATCGCCGGCGACGACGCCGCCCTCGCGGAGCAGGACGCCTCGACCCGGGCCCTGATCACCTACTACCGCACCCACCGCACCTCATGACGACCGGCGCCGCCTGGACCAACCCCCTCCGTGACCCTCGGGACCGCCGGCTGCCTCGCATCGCCGGCCCGTGCGGCATGGTGCTCTTCGGCGTCACCGGCGACCTGTCGCGCAAGAAGGTCATGCCGGCGATCTACGACCTCGCCAACCGCGGCCTGCTGCCGCCCGGCTTCAGCCTGGTGGGCTACGCGCGACGCGACTGGGCCAACGAGGACTTCGCGCAGGTCGTCCACAGCGCCGTCAAGGAGCATGCGCGCACCGAGTTCCGCGAGGAGGTGTGGAACCAGCTCGCGGAGGGCTTCCGGTTCGTCCCCGGCGACTTCAGCGACGACCACGCGTTCAGCACCTTGCGGCGGACGATCGAGGAGCTCGACGAGGTGCGCGGCACCGGCGGCAACCACGCCTTCTACCTCGCGATCCCGCCCGGCTTCTTCGGCGACGTGGTGGGGCAGCTCAAGGAGCACGGCCTCGCGGAGCCCGCGCCCGGGTCGTGGCGCCGGGTCGTCGTCGAGAAGCCGTTCGGGCACGACGAGGAGTCGGCCCGCGAGCTCAACGCGACGTTGGCCGAGGTCTTCCCGAGCGGCTCGATCTTCCGGATCGACCACTACCTCGGCAAGGAGACGGTCCAGAACATCCTGGCCACCCGCTTCGCGAACGCGATGTTCGAGCCGATCTGGAACTCCAACTACGTCGACCACGTGCAGATCACGATGGCCGAGGACATCGGCATCGCCGGCCGCGCCGGCTACTACGACGGCATCGGCGCCGCGCGTGACGTCATCCAGAACCACCTGCTCCAGCTCATGTCGCTGGTGGCGATGGAGGAGCCGACGTCATTCGACGCCGAGAGCCTGCGGATCGAGAAGCTCAAGCTCCTCAACGCCGTGACGCTCCCCCGGCGCCTCGACCTGACGACGGCCCGCGGGCAGTACGCCGCGGGCTGGCAGGGCGGCGAGAAGGTGGTCGGCTTCCTCGAGGAGGAAGGGGTGCGCAAGACGTCGGCGACGGAGACCTACGCCGCGATCACCCTCCACGTGGACAACCGGCGCTGGGCCGGTGTCCCGTTCTACCTGCGCACGGGCAAGCGGCTCGGGCGTCGCGTCACCGAGGTGGCGATCGTCTTCAAGCCGGCGCCGCACCTGCCGTTCACCCGGGCAGCGACCGAGGAGCTCACCCACAACGCGCTCGTGATCCGGATCCAGCCGGACGAGGGCATGACCGTGCGCTTCGGGTCGAAGGTGCCTGGCACCCAGATGGAGATCCGCGACGTGAACATGGACTTCGCCTACGGCGGCACGTTCACCGAGTCCAGCGCCGAGGCCTACGAGCGGCTGATCCTCGACGTGCTCCTGGGTGACCCGCCGCTGTTCCCCCGGCACGCCGAGGTGGAGCGGTCGTGGCAGATCCTCGACCCCGTCCTCGACCATTGGGCGCGCAAGGGTCGACCCGAGCCCTACGAGGCCGGTACCTGGGGCCCGTCGTCCGCGGACGCGATGATCGCGCGCGACGGCAGGACCTGGAGGCGGCCATGACAGGAGGACTTCCGTGATCGAGCTGATCGACACCAACGCCGCGGCGATCGCCGCCGAGTTCGTGGCGTCGCGGCTGCGCGCCGGCAGTCCGGCGATGAGCATGGTGATGACCCTGGTGATCGTCGTCGACGAGGACGAGGCCGAGGACGCCATGCAGGTCGCCCGCCAGGCCTCGCACGAGCATCCCGCGCGCGTGCTGGGCGTGATCCTCGGCGACGCCCGCGGGAAGCCGCAGATCAACGCGCAGGTCGGCACGGGCGCGGGCTGGACCGGCGAGACCGCGCTGATCCGGCTCCAGGGCGAGGTGGTCAAGCACGCGGAGTCCGTCGTGCTGCCGCTGCTCCTGCCCGACTCCCCCGTCGCCGTGTGGTGGCCGGCCGACCCGCCCGAGGATCCGGCCACCGACCCGCTCGGCCGGCTCGGTCAGCGCCGGATCACCGACGCCGCCGCGGCCACCCACCGCAAGAGCAAGGCCATCCACGTCCAGTGCGCGTCGTACCACCCCGGCAACTCCGACCTGGCCTGGACCCGCATCACACCATGGCGGGCGCTGCTCGCGGCCGCCCTCGACCAGCAGCCGCTCAAGATCACCGGCGGCTCGGTCACGGCCGAACGGATCAGCCCGAGCGCCGACCTGCTGGTGGCGTGGCTGTCCGACCGGCTCAAGGTGCGCATCGAGCGCAAGGGATCCGGCGGACCCGGCATCACCGAGGTCCGCCTCGAGAGCAAGGAAGGACCGATCGTGATCTCTCGACGCGACGGACGGCTCGCGACCTACTCCTCCCCCGACCGCCCCGACCGGCCGGTGGCGCTGAAGCGGCGCCAGCTCCCGGAGCTGCTGGCCGAGGAGCTCAGGAGGCTGGACGAGGACGACGTGTACGCCGCGACCGCCCGCAGGCTGATGAAGCTGCACCTGGCATGAGCGCCCTCCCCGTTCCTCGCGTCGAGGTCCACGAGTCCCCCGACGAGCTAGCCACGTCGGTCGCGGGCGCGTTCCTCCGGCTGGTCGCGGTCCGGCAGGCGTCCGGGGACATCCCCCAGGTCGCCCTCACCGGAGGCACCATCGCCGACAAGATCCACCGCGAGATCGCCCGGCTCGGCGCCGACAGCGACGTCGACTGGAGCCGCGTCGACTTCTTCTGGGGTGACGAGCGTTTCGTCACTCCGGACTCCGACGACCGCAACGCCGTGCAAGCCCGGGTCGCGATGCTCGACGCCCTCCCGGTCGACCCGGCCCGGGTGCACGAGATCCCGTCGACTGCGGACGCCGCCGACGTCGAGGCCGCGGCCGCGGCGTACGCCGACACCATCCGTGCGATGGGCAGCGGGAGGTTCGACCTGCTGATGCTGGGCGTCGGACCGGACGGTCATATCGCCTCGCTGTTCCCGGGCTTCTCGCAGCTCGACGTCCGCGACGCCGTCACGGCCGGGGTCACCGGGTCACCCAAGCCTCCGCCCGAGCGGGTCACCCTGACCTTCGAGGCACTCGCGCGGTCGGAGGAGGTGTGGTTCGTGGTCAGCGGCGCCGACAAGGCCGGCGCCGTCGGACGAGCCCTGGCCTCCGAGCCTCCCGACGTGCACGAGATCCCGGCGGTCGGCGTCCGCGGTCAGGTGGCCACCATCTGGTTCCTCGACCGCGAGGCGGCCTCCCAGGTCCACTGAGAGTCGCCACCGGTCGTCGAGCCGGTCGCCGCCGGTCGAGGATCGTCGACTCGGGCCCGAGGAACGAGGGCCGCATCCCTTCCAGGAGCCCTCACCACGGACAGCCGCCCGGAGGACGCCACTGGATTTCGAGACGCGCCACTCACTCCCTCACGTCGTTCGGGTGTGAGTCGGACGTTCCTCGATCTGCCGGCCGAGGTCTCTGCCCGAGCAAGCTCGGGCAGAGGGCCGTCAAAAGATGATCTCGCCGGACTTGCGGCGGCTGCGGAGCAGCTGGATCGCCTCGTCCAGGATCGACTCCGCCTCGGCGTCGGAGCGGCGCTCCTTCACGTAGGCGAGATGGGTCTTGTAGGGCTCGATCTTGGGAGCCGGAGGTGGGTTCTCCGAGTCGAGACTCGCCGGAAGCCCGCACTTCGGGCAGTCCCACGAGTCGGGCACGACGGCGTCGACCGCGAAGGTCACGACCGACCGGTGCTCGTGGGAGCAGAAGTACGTGACGGCCTGGCGGGGCGCGGCCTCGCCACGCTCCGCCTCACCCATGGGACCAGCGCCGACCCGGCTGCCGCGGATCGCGTTTCCTCCACCTGCCACCTTCGAAGTCCTTTCGAACTCAGGAGTAGGCCCGCAAGAGGCCCAAGGCGATGACGCAAGCGAACCAGATCGCACCGACACCGACGGTGAACCGATCCAGGTTGCGCTCCGCCACAGACGATCCCCCGAGCGAACTGGACACACCGCCGCCGAACATGTCCGACAAACCCCCGCCCCGACCCTTGTGCAGCAGCACGAGAGCCACCAGCAGACAGCTGGTGATGACGAGCAGGATGGTGAAGACGGTGGTCACGACGCCATAGCCTACGTCACCCAGCCGGGCTTCCCGAACCGGCCGTCACAGGGCGGGCATGTCGTAGAACCGGCAGATCCCGCCGAACTCCTCGGCCTGCAGGCTGGCGCCTCCGACGAGGGCCCCGTCGACGTCCGGCTGGGCCATGATCCCGGCGATGTTGGCCGCCTTGACCGAGCCGCCGTAGAGGATGCGGCAGCCGTCAGCTGCCTCGTCCCCCGCCGTCTCGCGGAGCCGGCCGCGGATCGCCGCGCACACCTCCTGCGCGTCCTCGGGGGTCGCGACCTCACCCGTGCCGATCGCCCACACCGGCTCGTAGGCGATCACCAGGGACCCGAGCTGCTCGGCCGTCAGGCCGGCCAGGGAGCCGTCGATCTGGCCGAGGCAGTGGTCGATGTGACCATCCGCCCGCCGCACCTCCAGGCCCTCGCCCACGCAGACGATCGGCGTCATCCCGGCACCGATCGTCGCCCGCGCCTTGGCGTTGACCTCCTCGTCGGTCTCGTGGTGGTACTGCCGCCGCTCGGAGTGTCCGACGATCACGTAGGAGCACCCGAGCTTGGCGAGCATCGTGGCGGAGATCTCGCCCGTGTACGCCCCGGACTCGTGGACGGACACGTCCTGGGCGCCGTACCGGATGGCGAGCCGGTCTCCGTCGACAAGCGTCTGAACGGACCGCAGGTCGGTGTACGGCGGGAGCACCGCGACCTCGGTGCGGGAGAAGTCGTGCTTCTTGTCCGCCAGGATCCAGGCGAGCTTCTGGACCAGCGCCACCGCCTCGGGGTGGGTCAGGTTCATCTTCCAGTTGCCCGCCATCAGCGGCGTGCGGGCACTCATGAGCGCTCCAGAACTGCGATGCCCGGCAGCTCCTTGCCCTCGAGGAGCTCGAGGCTGGCGCCGCCACCGGTGGAGATGTGGCCGAAGGCGGCCTCGTCGAACCCGAGCTGGCGGACGGCCGCTGCCGAGTCACCTCCGCCGACGACGGACAGCCCGTCGACCTCGGTGAGCGCCTGCGCGACGGCCTTCGTGCCGGCCGCGAAGGCGGGTGTCTCGAAGACGCCCATCGGCCCGTTCCAGAACACCGTGCGCGCGTCTCGGATCGCCGCCGCGAAGGCCGTCGAGGAGTCGGGGCCGATGTCGAGGCCGAGGCTGTCAGCGGGGATCTCCGACGCGGGAACGACGCGTGGTTGCGGCTCGCGGTCGTCCGACGGGAACGCGGTGTCGACCACGATGTCGGTCGGCAGCAGGATCTCGACGCCGGTCTCGTCCGCCCGCTGGAGGTAGCCACGCACCGCGTCGAGCTGGTCGTCCTCGAGCAGACTCTTGCCGACCTCGTGTCCCTGCGCCGCCAGGAAGGTGAACACCATCCCGCCGCCGATCAGCAGCCGGTCGGCCTTGCCGAGCAGGTTGTCGATCACGCCCAGCTTGTCGGAGACCTTCGAGCCGCCGAGCACGACGACGTAGGGCCGCTCGGGGTCCACGGTCAGCTTGCGGAGCACCTCGATCTCGGTGGCGACCAGCTGCCCCATGGCGTGCGGGAGCCGCAGCGCCACGTCGTACACGCTGGCCTGCTTGCGGTGGACGACGCCGAAGCCGTCGGAGACGAAGGCGTCGGCGAGCTGCGCCAGCTCGTCGGCGAAGGCGCCGCGCTCGTCGTCGTCCTTGCTGGTCTCGCCGGGGTTGAACCTGACGTTCTCGAGCAGGGCGACGTCGCCGTCCGCCAACGAGTCGACCGTCTCACGGGCCGACGGCCCGACGGTGTCCTCGGCGAACGCCACGTCACGGCCCAGCAGCTCGGCGAGCCGCGTGGCCACGGGGCGCAGCGAGTAGCGCTCCTCGGGCGCGCCCTTCGGACGGCCGAGGTGGGCGACCACCACCACGCGTGCACCGGCGTCCGACAGCTCGCGGATGGTCGGCACGCTGGCGCGCACCCGACCGTCGTCGGTGATGGTGGTGCCGTCCAGCGGCACGTTCAGGTCGGAGCGGACGAGGACCCGCTTGCCGCGGAGGTCGCCCAGCCGGTCGGCCAGGGTCACAGCCCGGCGCCGACGCGTGCGGCCAGGTCGATGAGGCGGTTGGAGTAGCCCCACTCGTTGTCGTACCAGCCGACGACCTTGACCTGGTTGCCGTTCGCCAACGTGCACTGCGCGTCGAGCGTGCACGAGGCGGGCGAGGTCACGATGTCGGCGCTGACGATCTCGTCCTCGGTGTACTCGAGGTAGCTCGACAGCGCCCCGGACTCGGCGGCGGCCTTGAACGCGGCGTTGACCTCGTCCTTGGTCACCTCGGCGCCGAGAGTCACGGTCAGGTCGGTCACCGAGCCGGTCGGGACCGGGACACGGAGGGCGTAGCCGTCGAGCTTGCCCTTGAGCTCGGGCAGGACCAGCGAGATCGCCTTCGCCGCACCGGTCGTGGTGGGGATGATGTTGCTGGCACCGGCGCGGGCCCGACGCAGGTTGATCTGGCCCTTGCGGTTCAGCGCGATCTGGTCGAGCAGCTGCTGCTCGGTGGTGTAGGCGTGCACGGTCGTCATGAAGCCGCGCTCGATGCCCCAGTTGTCGAGGAGGACCTTCGCCATCGGGGCCAGGCAGTTGGTGGTGCAGCTGGCGTTGGAGATGACGTGGTGCTGGGCCGAGTCGTAGGCACCGTCGTTGATGCCCATCACGATCGTGATGTCCTCGTCGGTCGCCGGCGCGGAGATGATCACCTTCTTGGCGCCCGCGTCGAGGTGCTTGCGCGCGTCGGCGGCCTTGGTGAAGAAGCCGGTCGACTCGATGACGACGTCGGCGCCGATCTCGCCCCAGTTCAGGGCTGCGGGATCGCGCTCGGCGGTCGCGTGGATCTTGGTGCCGTCGACGGTCAGGTAGCTCTCGTCGGAGGACACCTCGCCGGGGTAGCGCCCGAGGATCGAGTCGTAGCGCAGAAAGTGCGCCAAGATGTCGTTCGCCGCCAGGTCGTTGATGCCGACGACCTCGACGTCGGCGTCGGACGCCTGCACGGCGCGGAAGAAGTTGCGGCCGATCCGGCCGAAGCCGTTGATGCCTACTCGGACGGTCACGTGGGGCTCCTAGCAATCGCTCGCGTGCGGTACGCCGAGCCTATCGTCCGGTCGTTGTCGGCTCATCGTCGGTCGAGCCTGGTGAACGCCCAGCCCGCCGATCGAGCCTGTCGAGACCACCGGGTCACCGCCCCAGGCACCGTCACCGGGTTTCGTCGCGCGGTCGCGAGCTCGCAGGCCCGCTCGCGCGCTTGCTCAACCTGCGCTCGCCCACGCCATGCCCTCGTTCCTCGGGCACGGCTGCTCGCTTCAGTCGTCCTCGGCCAGCATCTCGGGCGTCAGCGAGGCCTCGGTGTCGGGGACGCCGAGCTCCTCGGCGCGCTTGTCGGCCATCGCGAGGAGGCGGCGGATGCGCCCGGCGATGGCGTCCTTGGTCAGCACCGGCTCGTGAAGCTGACCGAGCTCCTCGAGGCTGGCCTGCTTGTGCTCCAGTCGCAGGCCCCCGGCCATCCGCAGATGGTCGGGCACGTCGTCGCCGAGGATCTCCAAGGCGCGCTGGACCCGAGCGCCGGCTGCGACCGCGGCCCGGGCGGACCGGCGGAGGTTGGCGTCGTCGAAGTTCGCAAGCCGGTTGGCCGTGGCGCGCACCTCGCGGCGCATCCGGCGCTCCTCCCAGGCCATCAGCGCCTCGTGCGCGCCGAGCCGGGTCAGGAGCTGGGAGATCGCGTCGCCGTCGCGGATCACGACGCGGTCGACGCCGCGCACCTCGCGGGCCTTCGCCGGGATGCCGAGCCGCCGGGCCACCCCCACCAGGGCGAGCGCGGCCTCGGGGCCGGGGCAGGTCACCTCGAGGGACGACGACCGGCCGGGCTCGGTGAGCGAGCCGTGGGCCAGGAAGGCCCCGCGCCACGCGGCCACGGCGTCGCAGGCGCCGCCCGACACGACGGCGGGCGGCAGCCCGCGCACAGGTCGGCCGCGGTTGTCGAGGAGGCCGGTCTGGCGGGCCAGCGCCTCGCCGTCCCGCGTCACGCGCACGAGGTAGCGGCTGCCCTTGCGGATGCCGTTGCCCTGCACCATCGCGACATCGCTCTGGTGACCGAAGACGTCGGCGATGTCCTTGCGAAGCCGACGGGCCGCGGCTCCGGTGTCGAGCTCCGCCTCGACCACGATCTTCCCGCTGACGATGTGAAGGCCTCCGGCGAACCGCAGCATCGTGGACACCTCGGCCTTGCGACAGCAGGTCTTGGTGATGGTGGTGTTCGCGATCTCCGCCTTCACCTGTGCCGTCATGGCCATGGCGCCGATCCTGCCACGTCCGTCAACAACCTCGAGCGCCCGGCGCCTGAGCTCGCGAAGGCGCCGAGGAGGCGCGAAGGTCGAGGAGCGTCGGCTCAGTCCCGAGGAACGAGGGAGTGAGCGACGCGTCACGAGACCCGGTGACGGTGCCTGGGGCAGGGGACCTAGCACCGGCGCCTGACCTCGCCAAGGCGCCGAGGAGGCGCGAAGGTCGAGGAGCGTCGGCTCAGTCCCGAGGAACGAGGGAGTGAGCGACGCGTCACGAGACCCGGTGACGGTGCCTGGGCAGGGGCCACGCGTGGTCTCGACAAGCTCGAGCGCCCGGCGCGTCACAGATCCGTGAGGATCCCGGCGTACGCCGCTGCCAGCTTCGCCGGGTCGTGTCGCGGCGACCCGTCGTCGGACGCGACGTCGGCGACGAGAAGTCGGGCGCCGCACTTGCCGGCGAGGACCTTCAGCTCGGTGAGGTCGGTGGCCTCACGGGGATCGACCAGCACCGTGCCGATGGGGAGCTCGGGCGCGTGGTCCAGGAGGACGCGCAGGTGGTCGGGTGCCCGGAAGCCGCGGGTCTCACCCTCCTGCCCGACGTTGAGCACCACGACCAGATGACCGTCGGTCTCGATCAGCGCCTCACGCAGGATCGGGACCATCAAATGGGGCAGCACCGAAGTGAACCACGAGCCCGGGCCGAGCACGACCAGGTCGGCCGCGAGCACCGCCTCGGCCGCCTCGGGGCACGCCACCAGGTCCTCCGGTAGCAGGGTGATCGCCTCGATCGTGCCTGCCGAGGTGGCGATGGCCACCTGTCCCCGGATCGTGCTGAGACGCTCGGGGTCGTCGGCGTACAGGCCGCTGACCTGCGCGGATATGTCGACTGGCGTGAGCGCCATCGGCAGCACCCGACCGCGCGCGCCGAGCAGTCGGGCGACCCACTCGAGCGCCGAGACATGGTCGCCGAGCAGCTCCCACAGGCTGACGATCAGCAGGTTGCCGGTGACGTGGCCACGCATCTCCCCGGTGCCCGCGAACCGGTGCTGGAGCACCTCGGCCCACGTCTCGCCCCACTCGTCGTCGCCGCACAGCGCGGCCAGCGCCATCCGCAGGTCGCCCGGCGGCAGGACACCGAACTCCGAGCGCAGCCGCCCGGAGGAGCCGCCGTCGTCGGCGACGGTCACGACGGCGGTCAGGTCGAGCGGAAGGCGTCGGAGTGCCGACAAGGAGGCATAGAGCCCGTGGCCGCCGCCGAGGGCCGTGACCCGATGGGAGTACGGCGAGGCGTCGTCGAGCACGTCACTCCCGTCCGAGGTCGCGGTGGACCGTGCCGACGTCGTACCCGGTCTCGCGCAGCTGCCGGGCGATCTCCTCGGCCATCGCGACGCTCCGGTGCTTGCCGCCCGTGCAGCCCACGGCGATCGACATGAACCGTTTGCCCTCGCGGAGGTATCCCTGGGCGACCCCGGCCAGCAGCTCGACGTAGCGGTCGACGAACTCACGCGCCCCGGACTGCTCGAGGACGTAGCCGCTGACCTCGCTGGACCGGCCGGTCTGCCCACGCAGGTGGGGCACCCAGTAGGGGTTGGGCAGCCAGCGCATGTCGGCGACGAAGTCGGCGTCCACCGGGATGCCGTACTTGAACCCGAAGCTGATCACGGTCACCTTCAGCCGCGTCGTGTCGGGGGTCCCGAACGACTCGGCGATCCGGTCGGTCAGCTGGTGGACGTTGAGGTCGGAGGTGTCGATCACCAGGTCGGCGTTGGCCCGGAGGTTGGCCAGCGCCGTCCGCTCGCGCCGGAGCCCGTCGATCAGCCGGCCACTCGCCTGGAGCGGGTGGGGACGGCGTGCGGCCTCCTGCCGGCGCACCAGTACCTCGTCGGTCGCATCGAGGAACAACAGGGTCGTGTCACGACCGACCGCGTGCTGGGCGAGGTTGGCCTGGAGCGAGTCGAAGAACGAGCCCGAGCGGACGTCCACCACCACCGCGATCGGCTGGGTCGCGCCCCGGCTCTCGTCGACGAGCCGGACGACCTCGCGCAGGAGCGACGGCGGGAGGTTGTCGACGACGTAGAAGCCGAGGTCCTCCAGTTCCTTGGCGGCGGTGCTCCGGCCGGCGCCGGTCATCCCCGTGACGACCACGACCTCGCCGGCGTGCTCGGGCGGGGGGCCGGACACCTGCTCGGCCATCAGTCCTCCTGGATCTCGCCGGTGGCCGTGTTCACGGCTTGGCGCCCAGTCTGACCGCCCGCGCGCTCCACCGCATCCTTGATGGCCGCTGCGGTGCGCGGCCCGATGCCCGGCACCTGCGCGATCTCAGCGACCTCGGCACCGCGCAGCTTGCGCAGGGAGCCGAAGTGCTTGACCAGGGTCTTGCGGCGTACCTCACCGAGCCCGGGTACGTCGTCCAGCACGCTCTCGACCATCGACTTGGAGCGACGCGACCGGTGGTGGGTGATGGCGAACCGGTGGGCCTCGTCGCGGACCCGCTGGAGGAGGTACAGCCCCTCGGAGGTGCGGGCGAAGATCACCGGGTCCTCCTGGTCGGGCAGCCATACCTCCTCGAGCCGCTTGGCGAGACCGCACACCGGAATGTCGACCACGCCCAGCTCGCGCATCGCGGCCTGGGCGGCCGCGACCTGGGGCGGCCCCCCGTCCACCACCACGAGCCCGGGCGCGTAGGCGAACTTGCGCGGTCGGCCGGTCTCGGGGTCGACCAGCATCGGGCCGGACTCCGTCTCGACCTCGGTGGACCTGGCCTGCTCGTCGAGCAGCCGCCGGAACCGCCGGGTGATCACCTCGTGCATCGAGGCCACGTCGTTCTGGCCCTCGACGCCCTTGATCACGAAGCGGCGGTACTCGCTCTTGCGAGCCAGTCCGTCCTCGAACACGACCATGCTGGCCACGACCTCGGTGCCCTGGAGGTTGGAGATGTCGTAGCACTCGATGCGCAGCGGCGCCTCGTCGAGCCCGAGCGCCTGTTGGATCTCCTCGAGGGCCTGGTTGCGGGCGGTCAGGTCGGTGCCGCGCTTGGTCTTGTGCATCATCAGCGACTGGGCGGCGTTGCGCGCCACGGTCTCCTGGAGGGCCCGCTTGTCGCCGCGCTGCGGCACGCGGATGCGGACCCGGCTCCCCCGTCGCTCGGACAGCAGCTCCTCGAAGACCTCGTGCTCGGGCGGGAGGGCCGGCACCAGGATCTCGCGGGGTACGCCGTCGTCGTCGGCGCCGGCGTACAGCTGGAGCAGGAACTGCTCGACCAGCTCGGGCGTGCCCCCCTCGTCGACGCGATCGGCCACCCACCCGCGCTGGCCGCGCACGCGGCCGCCGCGGACGTAGAAGATCTGGACGGCGACCTCCAGCGGGTCCTCGGCGAGTGCGATCACGTCGGCGTCGGTGCCGTCGCCCAGCACCACGGCTTGCTTCTCCAGGGCCTTCTCGATGGCGCCGAGGTCGTCGCGCAGGCGGGCCGCGCGCTCGAAGTCGAGCGCCTCGGAGGCGGCGTACATCTCCGAGCGGATGCGCTTGACGAACGTGTTGGTGTGGCCGGCCATGAAGTCGCAGAAGTCGTCGACGATCGCGCGGTGGTCCTCCGCCGAGATGTTGCCCACGCACGGCGCCGAGCACTTCTCGATGTAGCCCAGGAGGCACGGGCGCCCGATCTGCCCCGAGCGCTTGAAGACGCCGTTGGAGCAGGACCGCATCGGGAAGACCCGCAGCAGCTGGTCGACGGTCTCGCGGATCGCCCAGGCATGGCTGTAGGGGCCGAAGTACTTGGTGCCGCGCTTCTTGGCGCCGCGGCCGACCATGACCCGCGGGAACTCCTCGCCGACGGTCACCGCCAGCCACGGGTAGGACTTGTCGTCGCGGTACTTGACGTTGAAGCGCGGGTCGAACTCCTTGATCCAGCTGTACTCCAGCTGGAGCGCCTCGACCTCGGTGTTGACCACGGTCCACTCGACGCCGGCGGCCGAGGTGACCATCGCGGCCGTGCGGGAGTGCAGGTTGCCGATGTCCTGGAAGTACGACGACAGCCGGGCGCGGAGGTTCTTCGCCTTGCCGACGTAGATCACGCGCCCGCGGGCGTCGCGGAACTTGTAGACGCCCGGCTGGGTCGGGATCTCGCCGGCCTTCGGCCGGTAGGAAGCCGGGTCTGCCACGTCGTCAACCCTACGGGCCCGCTCCGACAGTCAGCGGACAGCCAGGACGGTCGCCAACGTCGGGTCGGCGGCGTACGCGATCCGGGCGCCGCCGGCGTTGGCCCGCCGGAGGCCGGCGAGGGCGTCCTCGGTGATCCGCTCCCCCGGCGCGAGGACCGGCACGCCCGGCGGGTACGGCGCGATCACCTCGGCGCAGACCCGGCCGGCCGCCTCCTCCCACGGGACGGCCTCCCGGTCGGCGAAGAACGCCTCGCGGGGCGTCATCGCCTGCTCGGCGCGCACCGACCACGCCGCGTTGACCTGGGCTGCGCGGGGCTCCGCACGATGCCGCTCGATCGTCGACACCAGTGCGTCCACGAGCTCGGCGACGCCCGCGTCGTCGTCGGCGATCGTGATCATCGGGATCAACAGGTCGCGGTCGGCCATCTCGACGGTGAACCCCTGCTTCGCGAGGTCCTGGTCGACCGCGAGCCCGTCGGCACCGGTGCCGGCGAGCAGCACCGCCAGCTTGGCGTCGTCGAAGGTCCCACCGGACCCGGCGCGGAACGTCGCGGCGTCGGGGACGGCCACGCCCGGCACGCCGCCGAGCACGCGGCGGGCGCGGCGTACCCGCTCGAGCAGGGCGCCCACCAGCGTCTCGCCCCGCTGCGCGAGCAGCTCCTGGACCGCGTCGACGCTCGCGAAGATCGCCCCGGACGGGGACGTGGTGGCGGTCGCGTCCATCGCCCGGTCGAGCCGGTCAGGCGCGAGGAGGTCGGTGCGGGCGAGCACGAGGGCGCCCTGGTTCAGGGCGGGCAACGTCTTGTGGGCACTGGTGACGACCGCGTCGGCGCCGGCCGCGAACGGGTGTGGTGGAAGGTCGGGATGGCTGCCCAGGTGGGCACCCCACGCCGCGTCCACGAGGAGCGGTACGCCGGCCGCGCGCGTGACCTCCGCGATCGCGCCGACGTCCGCGCACGTCCCGACGTACGACGGGCTGGTGACGAACACGGCCCGGGCGTCCGGATGGCGGGCCAGCGCCCCGGCGACGGTGTCCGCGCGGACCCCCAGCGGGAGGCCGGTGGCGGCGTCGATGGGCGGGTGGACCCACACCGGACGGAGCCCGGCCAGGACCAGCCCGAGCAGCAGGGACCGGTGGCAGGTCCGGTCCACGACGACCGTGTCGCCCGGGGCCCCCACGGCCAGGGTCAGCGCCTGGTTGCCGTGGGTGGAGCCACCGACGGAGTACCGGCACCAGTCGGCGCCCCAGCGTTCGGCGGCCCGCTGCTCCGCGAGGCGGAGCAGGGCGTCGCCGCTGCGGATCGGGGCGAGGCCGCCGTACAGCGGCAGGTCGCCCGCCCCCAGCTCGCCGAGGAGGTCCCCGCGCTGCTTGTGCCCGGGGGTCGTGAAGGCCCGCAGCTCGCCCGTCCGGACGCGGCGTTGCGCGTCTCGCCACGCCGCGAGGAGGGGCGCGTCGTCGAGCGGGTCACGGTCCACGCCCGGATGCTCCCACGCCCCGCCACTGACCTGGGGCGTCAGGTCACCTTCGGCGTCCTCTTGGACGCCCGCGCCACCTTCGCGTAGCCCGGCTTCGAGCCGGTCACCCGCACCGTGATCCGGTGCCCCTTCTGCGCCTTGGTCAGGGTGAGCTTCTTGCCGGTGCGGTGCTTGATCCGCTTCCCGTCCGCGAACCAGCGGTAGCGGAACGTCGTGCCGGAGGTCCACCGGCCATGCCTGGCCTTGAGGACGTGGCCGACCACGGCCTTGCCCTTGATCCGCGGCCGGGATGACTTCAGGACGAGGGCAGGTGTGTAGTCGACGGACACGGTCGCGCCGGAAGCGCTGGTCGCGGTCACGGTGACCTTCAGCAACCCCGACGCGTTCTTCCAGTGCGCGCCTGCGGACAGGGAGGTGTGGCCGGACCCGTCCAGCACCAGGGTGTCGTTCCCGTTCGAGCCCCGCGCGGCGTTGATCGTGACGCCTGGCGCGTAGCGGATCGTGCTGCTCCCCGAGAGCAACGAGACCTGGGCGGCGTACACGGACGAGGAGTCCTGGCCGGTGCCCGACCGGTAGTCGAGGTAGAGGTTCTCGCCGGTGTCCGGGTCCTTGACGCGGACGCTGCGTACGCCGGTCGGGCTGCTGCGCGGTGCCAACGTCGCCGTCGCGTGCACCGCCGCGTGACCGTCGCCGAGGTCGACGGTCTGGATCTCGCCCGGGTCGGTGATCCCCTGGAACACGCGGTACGGCGTGCTGAGCGCGGTCAGCATGGTGTACGGCGGCCCGAAGGCGAAGCCCATCACGTCGTAGATGCCGTAGTACTCGAGCGGCGCCCCCGACAGCCGGGCGTCGGCGTGCTGGAACCCGTAGTTGTGGCCTGCCTCGTGCGCGTAGACCCCCTCGATCGACGTACTCGACTCGGCGACCAGCACACCACCGCTGGCGAAGCCGGACCCGATGGTGCCCCGGCCGACGGTGCTCCCTCCGTAGCAGCTCGGCGGGACGAACACCACGAGCTGGTCGGTGCCGCCGAACGGGTCGATGCCCGGGAACTTGCCCATCGCCTCCTGGACGATCGCGGTGAAGTCCGCGCCGCTCGGGCCGAGGCCACAGGTGGTCGACGAGACCGTCGTGTCGTAGTGCGTCACGGTGGCGGGAACGGTGACGGACATCGTGCCGCCGGACTGACCGGCCCAGTAGCCACCGACTGCCGACACGTGACCGAGCAGCTGCGGGTCCGTCTGGCCCAGGGTGCCCACGTTGTCGAGCGCCGCGACGAACTGCGCATGGACGGTCGAGGCGCCGGCGGTCACGTTCGGAGCCGTGATCGACGGCGTGCCCACGACGCGCAGCGCGAGCGACCGACGGTCCACCAGTCGCAGCGCCGCCGTCGAGCCTGACTCGCCGCGCGCCGACATGCTCCGCATCACGTCGGACGGCACCTCGAGCCGTCCGCGGAACGCGGCACCCGTCCGGACGCCGGCGGGGAACCGGCCGGTCACGGGGACGAGGTCACCGTCGGGCAGGGCGACGGCGTACGACGTGGCGCCGCCCGGCGACTCGGCCGGGATCACCACCAGCCGGCCGTGGACGGGTAACGAGCTCCCAGGCACCGCCTCTGCGGGCGCACCAGGAAGCGTCGCCGCACAGGCGAGCGCACCGGCGGCGAGCAGCCCGAGACACGTCCTGATGCGCATGGCGACCCCTCGTCCGTGATCGCCCACAGGCTAGGGAGCCGCAGTCGGGGCCGTCCCGGGAACGACCGATCCCCCAGGGAAAACTTCCTCAGCCCGGGACGACGTCGGGACCCTCGACCTTCACCGCCACCGTCGGGAGGGCGGCCACCGACCCCGCGGGCTCGCCGTTCGGGCCGGCGACGTTGCTGCCGTCGGTGATCGAGAACTGGCTGCCGTGGCACCCGCAGTTGATGGTGCCCGAGGCGACGCTGGCGAGGATGCAGCCCTGGTGGGTGCAGGTCGCCGAGAACCCCTTGAACTCACCCTTCTTCGGCTGCGTGACGACGACGTTGCGCGAGCCCAGGATGACGCCGCCGCCCACCGGCACGTCGGACGTCGCCACCAGGGCGTCGGCCGGCGCCGGGCTCGAGCCCTTCGTCCGTCCGCCTCCCTGAGAGGTGGTCGTCGACGGCTGACCGGTGGTCGCACCGGAGCCGGAGCCACCGCCGCACGCGGTGAGCACGGGCAGGGCGAGGCCGCCGACCGCGACCCCGGTGAGGGCTCGGCGACGGCTGATCAGAGGGTCGGTCACGGGCGGCTCCTCGTGGTCGGCTGACCGGACATACGAGCCAGGGGCTCAGGAGGTTCGGCCGGTCGCGAGCAGCGGGGCCAGGAACTGGCCGGTGTAGCTGTCGGGATGCGCGGCCACCTCCTCGGGCGTGCCCTCGGCGATCACGGTCCCGCCGCGGGACCCGCCCTCGGGCCCCATGTCGATGATCCAGTCGGACGTCTTGATCACGTCGAGGTTGTGCTCGATCACCAGGACGGTGTTGCCCTTGTCGACCAGGCTCGACAGCACGCCGAGGAGCTTGCGGATGTCCTCGAAGTGCAGCCCGGTCGTCGGCTCGTCGAGCACGTAGACCGTGCGCCCCGTCGAGCGTTTCTGGAGCTCGCTGGAGAGCTTCACGCGCTGCGCCTCGCCACCGGACAGCGTGGTGGCCGGCTGACCCAGCCGGACGTAGCCCAGGCCGACCTCGCACAGCGTCTCCATGTGGCGCGCGATGGCCGGGACGGCGGCGAAGAACTCGCGCGCCTCCTCGATCGGCATGTCGAGGACCTCGGCGATCGTCTTGCCCTTGTAGTGCACCTCGAGCGTCTCGCGGTTGTAGCGCGCGCCGTGGCACACCTCGCAGGGGACGTAGACGTCGGGCAGGAAGTTCATCTCGATCTTGATCGTGCCGTCGCCGGAGCACGCCTCGCAGCGGCCTCCCTTGACGTTGAACGAGAACCGGCCCTGGAGGTAGCCGCGCATCTTCGCCTCGGGCGTCGACGCGAACAGCTTGCGGATGTGGTCGAAGACCCCGGTGTACGTCGCCGGGTTGCTGCGCGGCGTACGCCCGATCGGCGACTGGTCGACGTGGATCACCTTGTCGACGTGGCCGAGGCCGTTGATCCGCTTGTGGCGCCCGGGAACGGCCCGGGCGTTGTAGATCTGCTTGGCCAGGCTCGTGTAGAGGATGTCGTTGACCAGGGTGGACTTGCCGGAGCCGGACACGCCGGTCACGGAGACGAACAACCCCAGCGGGAACGTGACGTCGATGTCGCGGAGGTTGTGCTCCTTGGCACCGACCACCGTGAGCTCGCGGCCCTTCGTGCGCGGACGGCGCACCGACGGGACGGGGATCTCCTTGCGTCCCGACAGGTAGAGGCCGGTCAGCGAGTCGGGGTGCTTCAGCAGCGCCTCGACCGACCCGGCGTGGACCACCTGGCCGCCGTGCTCGCCGGCGCCCGGGCCGATGTCGACCACGAAGTCGGCGGTGCGGATCGTGTCCTCGTCGTGCTCCACGACGATCAGGGTGTTGCCGAGGTCCTTGAGCCGGACCAGCGTCTCGATCAGTCGGTGGTTGTCGCGCTGGTGGAGCCCGATGGACGGCTCGTCGAGGACGTAGAGGACGCCGACCAGACCCGCCCCGATCTGGGTGGCCAGCCGGATGCGCTGGGCCTCGCCGCCCGACAGCGACCCGCTCGGCCGGTCGAGGGAGAGGTAGTCGAGGCCGACGTCGAGCAGGAAGTTCAGCCGCTCCTGGATCTCCTTGAGCACCCGCTCGGCGATCTGCTTCTCGCGGGTGGTCAGCTCCAGCTCGCGCAGGAAGTCGGCCGTCTCGTTGATCGGCAGGGCGCAGACCTCGGCGATGGACTTGCCGCCGACGGTCACCGCCAGGCTCACCGGCTTCAGCCGGCTGCCACCGCAGGCCGGGCACGGCACCTCGCGCATGAAGCCCTCGAAGCGCTCGCGGCTGGTGTCGGACTCGGCCTCGCCGTGGCGGCGCTCGACGTAGCTGCGCACGCCCTCGAACTCGGCGTAGTAGGCGCGCTGCCGGCCGTAGCGGTTGGTGGTGACGACGTGGACCTTGGTCGGGTGGCCGTCGAGCAGGCTCTTGCGCGCCTTCGCGGGCAGCTTCTCCCACGGGGTGTTGAGGTCGAAGCCGAGCTCCTCGCCCAACGCCCCCATCAGGCGCAGGAAGTAGTCGGCCACATGGGCCTGGCTCCAGGGCTGGATCGCACCCTCGCCCAGGGTCGCCTGGGTGTCCGGGACGACCAGGTCGGGGTCGACCTCCATCCGGGTGCCGAGGCCGTGGCACTCCGGACACGCGCCGAACGGGCTGTTGAAGGAGAACGAGCGCGGCTCGAGCTCGTCGGTGTCGAGGTCGTGGTCGTTGGGGCACGCCATCCGCTCGGAGAACTTCATCTCGCGACCGGGGTCGGAGGTGGGCAGGTCGACGAAGTCGAGGATCACCAGCCCGTTCGCGAGCCGGAGCGCGGTCTCCACCGAGTCGGTCAGGCGGCGCTTGGACGACGCCTTGACCGCCAGCCGGTCGACGACGACCTCGATGCTGTGCTTGCGCTGCTTGTCGAGCTTCGGCCCACCCGATGTCAGAGCGTCCAGCGTATGGGTGTCGCCGTCGACCCGGACCCGCGAGAACCCGTCGGTCTGGAGCTGCCGGAAGAGCTCGACGTACTCGCCCTTGCGCCCACGGATGACCGGGGCCAGCACCTGGAAGCGACGGCCCTCCTCGAGGGTGAGGACGCGGTCGACGATCTGCTGCGGGGTCTGCCGCTCGATCGGCGCACCGCACACCGGGCAGTGGGGCCGCCCCGCGCGCGCGTAGAGCAGGCGCAGGTAGTCGTAGACCTCGGTGATCGTGCCGACGGTGGACCGGGGGTTCTTGGACGTGGACTTCTGGTCGATCGAGACCGCGGGCGAGAGCCCCTCGATGAAGTCGACGTCGGGCTTGTCCATCTGACCGAGGAACTGCCGGGCGTAGGCCGACAGCGACTCGACATAGCGGCGCTGGCCCTCGGCGAAGATCGTGTCGAACGCCAGGCTGGACTTCCCGGAGCCGGACAGGCCGGTGAACACGATCAAGGAGTCGCGTGGGAGGTCGAGCGAGATGTCCTTGAGGTTGTGCTCCCGGGCGCCCCGGATGATGAGCTGGTCGGCCACGTGCTTCCTCGGTCGTCGGTCGGGCGTTCGAACACATGTTCGTCAACACCTGGTGCCGGCGCAAGCCTGACACGGCCCACCGACAGTCCCGATCCTATGTACCCGCGCCAGCCGGGACCTCACCCGTATTGCTGGTCGAGGACCCGCGGGGCTTGTGGTGTTGGATGGGTCCATGGCGGACCACCCGGGAGGCGAGCGCGAGCAGGCGGCCGGCCACCTCGCCGAGGCGTCGGCGCGGTTGGTCCGCACGGTGGACCGGTTCCACGGCGACGACTGGACGGCGCCGTCACTCCTGCCCCAGTGGACGCGCGCCCACGTGGTCGCGCACCTCGCCCTGAACGCCGAGGGCATGACCAACCTCCTCCGCGGCCTGGTGCCGACGATGTACGCCTCGGACGACCAGCGGGCGCGTGACATCGCCGACCTGGGCTCGGCCGAGCCCGACGAGATCCGCGACCGACTGCTGGCCGGGGTCACCCGGCTCCAGGAGTCCTTCGACGCCGTCCCGGACGACGCGTGGGAGACCCGGGTCGAGCGCACGCCCGGCGGCCGCACGATGCGGTTCGCGTCCTTCCCGGGGATGAGGTGGCGCGAGGTGGAGATCCACCACGCGGACCTCGACGCCGGCTACACGCGGGCCGACTGGACGCCGGACTTCGCCGAGCACCTGCTCGACGCGATGGCCAAACGGCTGCGGCCCCGGCAGGCGTTCGAGGTCCGTCCGCACGACTCCCCACGCACCTGGGTCTTCGGGTCCGGCGAGGCGGAGTACCCCGTGCCCGTCGTCACCGGCACCGCTGCCGACCTGGCCTGGTGGCTCACCGGCCGGCCCGCCGGCGACGAACTCTCCAGCTCCGGTGACGAGCTTCCCGTGATCGAAGGATGGTGACGAGTGTCCGAACAGCCGAGCCTGCACGAGTACGACGGCGAGGTCTCCCCCGGGGGCCCGCCCCAGCGCCGTGTCGCAGGATCCCTGGAGATCACCAAGGTCGCCGTGGACGAGCAGATGTCCAACAACTGCTACCTGCTGCGGTGCCTCGACACCGGTGAGCAGGTCCTGATCGACGCCGCGGCCGACGCGCCGCGTCTCCTCGAGCTGATCGGCGACCGCGGCCTCACCGCCGTGGTGACCACCCACCAGCACTGGGACCACCACCGGGCACTGGCCGAGGTCGTCCAGGCCACGGGAGCCACCGTCATCGCCGGGGAGCCCGACGCGGACGCGATCACCGAGCAGACCGGCGTCACCGTCGACCAACGAGTGGGCGAGGGCGACCGCATCCCGGTCGGGACGTGCTCGCTCTCGGTCATCCCCGTCGCCGGGCACACGCCCGGCTCGATCTGCCTGCTCCATGACGACGGGTCCGGTCGGCCGCATCTCTTCACCGGCGACTCGCTGTTCCCCGGCGGGGTCGGCAACACCCAGGGCGACCCCGAGCGGTTCCAGCAGCTGATCGGCGACGTGTCCGACCGGATCTTCGACGCGCTGCCGGACGAGACGTGGTTCTACCCCGGTCACGGGAACGACTCGACGCTCGGTGTGGAGCGGCCTCATCTCGACGAGTGGCGCGAGCGCGGCTGGTAGCCGATCTGTTACCTGCGGCGGGCGCGCTCCTCTATAGAGTGTTCGCGGCCGTCACGAGGATGGTCGTGACAGGGGGCAGGATGATCCACGCGCACAGCCCGTTACGTCGTGCAGGTCTCACCGCAGTGACGGTCGCGGGCGTGGCGGTCGCGGGACTCGCCACCGGCACGTCGTACGCCCACGAGAGCAGCGGGAGGGCCACTCCTTCTCACACGTCGCCGCGTGCCTCCTCCGGTCAGGCCGTCAAGGACCCCTACGTCGACGTCACGGACCAAGGGCTCTCCGTGCAGACGGAGGGGCTCCGGATCGCGAGCCGGGTCACGTCGCAGCCCTCCACCCGCCGCTTCCTGAAGGCCGGGCCCACCGCGGGATCCGTGCTCGACCTGGCGGGCTCGACCGGCACCGTCCGGTGGCTGGGCAACCTCGACGGCACGCTGACCCGTCGCAGCAACCACTCCGCCCGCAGGGTCGCCCTCGACTACGTACGAGCCCATCGCGCCGACCTCGGCCTGGCCAAGGGTGACGTCAAGACGTTCCACCTCAAGCGCAACTACCGCGACATCGCGGGCACCCACCACCTCTACTTCACCCAGCGCATCAAGGGGGTCCCGGCGAGCCGCAACGGCCTGACCGCCTCCGTGGACAGGCGCGGCCGGCTGCTGACCCTGGGCGGGAGCCCGATCTCCGCGGCGGCCGCCGCCACGCTCCCGCCGAGCTCCGCGTCCACCATCACCACGGCCGCCGAGGCGCTCGCACGCACACGCGGCACCGTCGCGCCCGGGGGTGACACGAGCGAGGACTCCGCGACGAAGGTCGTGTTCGCGACCGCAGACGGGCTGCGCCCCGCGTGGGAGACGGTGGTGACGTCCTCCGAGACGCCGGCCACCACCGTGATCGACGCTGTGACCGGCCGGATCCTCCAGCGCACCCCGCTCCGCCAGTACGAGCACAGCACGGGCCGCGTCTACAAGTTCTTCCCCGGCTCCCAGCGCGGCGGGCGTCAGGTCAGGGTCGACTTCACCAAGAAGCACTGGCTCGGCCCCCACGCCCGCATCCTGCGCGGCAACAACTCCCACACCTACTCCGACCTGAACGACAACAACCGGGCGAGCAAGAACGAGGAGGTGCACCCGCGGAAGGGGCACGCCTGGAGCTACCCGCTCAAGCCGTTCCACCTGAAGTTCGCCAAGAAGTTCTGCAGCAACCCCTGGCCGTGCTCGTGGAACCCCAACAAGCCGTACTCCTGGCGCACGAACCGCGCGCAGAACGCGACCCAGGTCTTCTTCTTCGTCAACAACTGGCACGACCACCTCCAGGCCCCGCCGATCGGCTTCACCGAGGCCGCCGGCAACTTCCAGCTGAAGAACCACGGCAAGCGCGGCAAGGGCGGCGACCCGGTCTCCACCCAGACCGACGACGGCGCCAACACCGGGACCGGCCGGTTCCGGGGTCTGCCGGACGGCGGCCACGTGGACAACGCGAACATGGCCACGCCGCCCGACGGCAAGTCGCCGCGGATGCAGATGTACCTCCAGCACACGCCCTTCACGCCGTACGGCTTCAACGGCGACCCCTTCTCGCCGACCAACGTGGGCGACGAGGCCGACACCGTCTACCACGAGTACACCCACGGCCTCTCCAACCGGCTCGTCGTCGACGTGCGCGGCCGCAGCACGCTCGGCCGCGTGCAGGCCGGCGCGATGGGCGAGGCCTGGAGTGACTGGTACGCCATGGACTACCTGGTCAGGAAGGGTCTGCAGGTCGACAAGCCGGGCCGGGCCAACATCCGGATCTTCAAGTACGACGGCCTCGGGGTGTTCTTCGATCGCACCGAGCCGATCGACTGCAAGGTCGGCGAGAAGTCACGTCTGTGCACCGGTGGGACCACCGGGAAGCGCGGCGGCTACACCTACGCCGACTACGGCAACGTGGCCGGCGGCGTCGAGGTCCACGCGGACGGCGAGATCTGGGCCCAGACCCTGTGGGACCTGCGCCGCAAGCTCCACTCCAAGAAGACCGAGGCGCTGGTGACGCGCGCGATGGAGCTCGCGCCGTACAACCCGTCGTTCATCGACATGCGCAACGCGATCCTGGTCGCGGACACCGCCCTCGACAACGGTGCCCACCACCACGCCATCTGGAAGGTCTTCGCCAAGCGCGGCATGGGCTTCCGGGCGGGGTCGCTGGGCGGCAACGACGTCTCCCCGGCCGCCAGCTTCGCGATGCCGCCGGCCGACGTGCAGACCGGGACCATCACCGGCAAGGTCACCGACCTCGACAGCGGCACCCCGATCAAGGGGATCACGGTGAGCCTGCCCTTCAACGGGTGGGGAGCCGCCAACCCGAGCGCGAAGACCGCCGCCGACGGTACGTACACGATCACGGGGATCCCCCAGGGCCACTACTCCAAGCTGCTGGCCCGCGGGAAGGGGTACTCCGAGCAGAGAAAAGTGACGGTCGGGGCCGGCACCACCACGGCGGACTTCCACCCGCGCTTCAACTGGGCGGGACCCGGCACCGGCTCGTCGGTCTTCAGCGCCACGGGCAAGGACTACAGCGACATCGGCTGCGGCCCTGACCAGGCGATCGACGGGAGCCAGGCCTCGGGCTGGAGCACGAGTGCCGGTCCGGGGACCCAGACCGACGGCACGAACGGCTTCGGCGAGAAGGTGCTGGTCGTCCGGCTGGGCACTGCGGTCGACGTGAGCGGTTTCGGGGTCGACCCGTCCTCCACCTGCGGCGACGACGAGACGTCGTCGACCGCCGGCTTCAAGATCGAGGTCTCGGCGAACTCCGGCGGCCCGTGGACGATCCTCGAGACCGGGACGTTCACCGGGGCGGACAACGGGCGCATCAACCAGCTCGACGTCACCAGCCCCGGCGTCCAGTACGTGAAGTTCACGATCACCAGCGACCAGGTGCCGGGCTTCGACGCGACGTGCGGGTCGGGCGGAGGCCCCAGCGGCTGCCACTTCGTTGACCTGAGCGAGCTCGAGGTCTACGGGACGGCCGGTCCCTGAGGTCAGGCCGCCGGATGGCGGCCCGGTCCGCCGCCCGACGTCTCCGCGCGGTAGCTCCGCATCACGGTGACGGGGTCGGCCAGGAGCGGCGCCAGCGCGATCTCCGCCGCACCGAGCATGGGCCCGTCCAGCCCGAGCGCCCCGGCGCGCACCGACACGTTCTGCGCGAAGTCGATGCCGTCGCGCTCGTGCAGGGTCTCGAGCACGAGTGACCGGCGTACCTCGAGGATCCGGCCCACGTAGCCGCCGAGCACCAGCACCTCGGGGTTGAGCAGACGGACGATGGCGCGCAGGCCGAAACCCAGCCAGTACGCCGCGTCGTCGATCGCCGACGACGCCTTCTCATCGTCACCGCGGACCGCCGCCGAGATGACCTCCTCCACCGCGGGCGGACCACCGCCGGTGAGGCGACCCGACGCCGCGAGCAGCCGGTTGGCGCCGATCTTGGTCTCCCAGCATCCGTGTGCACCGCACCGGCACTCGTCCCCACCGGCGTCGACCGTGAGGTGACCGACCTCGCCCGAGTACCCCTCGGCCCCGCTCAGGGGTTGCCCGTGCACGAGGAAGCCGCCACCGATACCGATCGTGCCGCCGATGTAGGCGACCTCGGAGGAGCCGACCGCGGCGCCGTAGAGGTGCTCGGCCAGCACACCGAGGTCGGCGTCGTTGCCGACCATCACCGGCAGCCCCAGGGCCGACGAGAGGAGGTCGACGAAGTGGACGTCGGTCCAGCCGAGGTTCGGTGCGAAGTGCACCAGGCCGTCGGACGATCGCACGAGCCCGGGGACCGAGACACCGATCGCGAGCACCGCCATCTCGGGCTTGGCACGCAGCACGTCGCGGCACATCTGTGCGGCCGAGTCGACCACCTGCGTGACCGCGTGCACACCGGGCTGGTGCCGGCGTTCGCGACGCTCGCAGAGCTCGCCGCCGAGACCGACCAGGCCCGCCACGATCCGGTCGACGTCGAGCATGATCGTGAGCACGCCGACGTCGACCCGCGGGGACACCACGAGCGAGGGGCGGCCGGACCGGCGGGCCTGCACACCTTCGGCATCCACCTGGTCCGGCCGCAGCTCGTCCACCAGACCGGACTCGACCAGCAGCGACGTGAGGTCGCCGATCGTGCTCCGGTTCAGCCCCAGCTCACTGGTGAGCCGGGCACGGGTGGTCGGACCGTGGTGATGAACCCACGTGAGCAGGGCGCTGGTGTTGACGCGCCGCAGCTCCTCGTGGCTGATCCCGGTCTTCTTGGCCATGGTCGGGGGTCCGAGTCCCCTCAGACCCGCCCCGAGGCAGCCGCTCGGCGTCGGCTGATCGCGTCGACCGAGGCGGCCAGCAGCAGGACGGCACCGGTGATCATGTAGACCCGCCCCTGGGACTGGCCCTGCAGCGTCATCCCGTTGGTGATCACCACGATCACACTGGCTCCGAGCAGGCCGTCGAGGGCGCGCCCCTTGCCGCCGAACAGGCTGGTGCCGCCGATCACGGCCGCGCCGACCGCGAACAGCAGCGTGTCCGAACCGCCCGTCTGCGGGTTGACCGAGTTGGTCCTGCTGGCCAGCATCACACCGCCGATCACGGCGAGCGTCGAGCACAGCATGAAGCACGAGATCTTCACCCGCGCGACGTTGATACCGGCCCGGCGGGCGGCCTCGGCGTTCCCTCCGACGGCGTACACGTGCCGGCCCCACGCCGTGCGGGTCAGCAGGAACGTCAGGAGCACCAGGAGGAACCCGACGATCGGGACGGCGATCGGCACGCCCTTGAGCGACGCCAGGAAGACGTTACGGCTGCGCTCCTTCGACAGGTACGCTGTCGCGGCCAGGACCACCACGGCGAAGACGCCGGCCTTGGCCACCCACACCACGATGCCCGGCGTCGGCAGGCCGGCCCGGAGCCGGGTGAGCCGTCGGGTGAACCCGAGGCCGGCGTACGCCACGATCGTGATGATCGCGAGCGTCCAGCCGAGCCAGAGCGGCATGTTCTTGTTCATGATCGCGAGGATGTGGGAGTCGCGGTAGGCGATCGTGCCGCCCGCGCCGGTCAGGAGGAGGAGCACGCCCTGGAAGGCCAGGAACCCGGCCAAGGTCACCACGAACGACGGGATCCCGAGCTTCGCCACCAGCAGGCCGATGCCGAGCCCGATCAGGGCACCACAGACGAGACCACCCAGCAGCGCCAGCACCCAGTTCCAGCCCTGGTCGTTCATCAGCTTGCCGACGACGCCGGCGCAGACGCCGCCGGTGTAGCCGGCCGACAGGTCGATCTCGCCCAGCAGCAGCACGAACACCAGGCCCATCGCAAAGACCGCGATCGCGGAGCCCTGGAGGATCAGGTTAGAGAAGTTGAACGCGTTGGTGAACTTCGAGCCCGAGAGGAAGGTGAAGACGATCACCAGCACGATGAGGCCGCCGAGCGCCGGCAGTGCACCGACCTCGCCTCCACGGACCCGCGTGATGTAGTCGCGGAAGGCGTCGCCGACCGACTGCGTGCGCTCGGTGGGCTGCTCCGGGGCCGGTGCGGACGTTGTCGTGCTCATGCCTGGCTCCCTTCGCCCGAACGCGGCGTGTGCCCGCTCGCCTGCCCGGTCGTGATCAGCTCCACGACCTGGTTCTGGGTGACGTCCTTGGCCTGCACCTGGGCGACCATGGCGCCGAGGTACAGGACCGCGATGTCGTCGGCGACCTGGAACACGTCGTTGAGGTTGTGGCTGATCAGCAGCACGCCCAGCCCGTTGTCGGCCAGCCGGCGCACGAGGGCCAGGACCTGTTCGGTCTGGGCCACGCCCAGGGCGGCGGTCGGCTCGTCGAGGATCACGACCTTGGAGTTCCACAGCACCGACCGCGCGATCGCCACGGTCTGCCGCTGGCCACCGGACAAGGCTGCCACCGGCGTACGTACGGACTGGAGGGTCCGGACCGAGAGACCGTCGAGGGTCGTGCGGGCCCGCTGCTCCATCGTCGACTCGTCCAGGAGCCCGGCCTTGAGCATCTCCCGGCCGAGGAACATGTTGTGCACCACGTCGAGGTTGTCGCACAGCGCGAGGTCCTGGTAGACGACCTCGATCCCCAGCGCGTTGGCGTCACGGGGACTGTGGACGTGGACCGGCCTGCCCTCGAAGGAGTACTCCCCCGCGTCGAAGGCGTGGATGCCGGCCACCCCCTTGATCAGGGTGCTCTTGCCGGCGCCGTTGTCCCCCACCAGGGCGGTGACCCTTCCCAGGTAGACGTCCAGGTCGACGCCGCGGAGCACATGGACGGCTCCGAAGCTCTTCTCGATCCCGCGCAGGCTGAGCACCGGTGATCCGGTGGCGGCCGCGGGGCGTTCGGTTTCGGTGGCGGTCATGGCGAGACCTTCCGGGGTCGGCGGCGCATGTCGAGACGGGCGCGCGACGGCGCCGCTGGTTCAACGAGTGGCGGCGGGTGCCGACCCGGCGCTGGTGAGCGCCGGGCCGGCAACCCAGAAGGTCAGCTGATGCCGGCCTTCTGACACGCCTTGGCGACCGGACCGGTGCACACGTCCTTGGCCGTCGCGAAGCCGTCGTCGAACGGCTTCTTGATGTTGTCGATGGTGATGGCCTCCGGTGTGGCGAGGGCCGACTTCACGTCCTGGCCCGTGTTCGGGTCCTTGACGCTGCCGGTGGCCAGCGCGTCCGCCGCGGCCTGGTCACCGTTGATGACGTCGATCGCCAGCTTGGATGCCAGGTCGGCCTCCAGGTCGGTGTTCTTGTACACCGTCATGCACTGGTTGCCGACGAGGATGTTCTGCAGACCCTCGACGCTGGCGTCCTGACCCGTGATCGGGACCTTGCCCGCCAGGCCGTTGGCCTTGAGCCGGGCGATGATGCCGCCGGCCATGGTGTCGTTGGCGGAGATGATGCCGTCGATCTTGCCGTTGTTCTTGGTGTACAGACCGTCGAACGCGTCGGCCGCCTTGTTGGCGTCCCACTCGCCGGAGACGTCACCGACGAGCTTGTAGTCGCCGGAGTCGATCTTGGGCTTGAGCGCCTTGACGTAACCCTCCTTGAAGAGGGAGGCGTTGTTGTCGGTCTCGGCACCGTTGATGTAGATGATGTTGGCGGTGTTCTTGCCCTCAGCGGTCAGGCACTTCTGCAGGCCTTCGCCCATCAGCTCGCCGACCTTCACGTTGTCGAACGACACGTAGTACGACGCGCCGCCGCCCGGGGTGAGCCGGTCGTAGTCGATGCTGACGATGCCGGCGTCCGTCGCCTTTTTCAGGCACGCGGCACCCGAGTCGGGGTCGAGGTTGACGATCATCAGGACCTTGACGCCCTCGTTGATCATCGAGTCGCAGATCGTGCCGAACTTGGCGGTGTCACCACCGGCGTTCTGGATGTCCGACTCGATACCGGCAGCGTCGAACGCCTTGGTGAGGCTCGGCCGGTCGTTGTTCTCCCACCGAGGCGAGGTGGTGGCGTCCGGGAGGATCACACCGACCTTGCCCTTGGACCCGCCGCCGCTGTCGCCGCCGCTGGCCGTGCTGCTGCTGTCGTTGCTGCCACAAGCCGAGAGGACGAGCGTGCACGCCGCCGCAAGGGCAGCCACCGACGCCCATTTCGATGTTGCCATCGACTCTCCTGTTCCTTGCTCGGTCGCGCCACGTGGGCCACCCCTGCTGTGACCACACTCACGCCGAATGTTGTGGCGCACAACATACCCACGCTATGTTGACGCTGCCAAGCCCCCTGGCGGCAAGTTTGTTGGATCAATGGACGAATGAACGCGAGGAGCAGCCATGCCACAGCCGATCCCCCAGCCGACTCGCGAGGACAAGTTCTCCTTCGGGCTCTGGACCGTCGGATGGCAGGGCGTCGACGTGTTCGGCGGGGCGATCCGCCCGCCCATGGACCCGGTGTACGCCGTCCACAAGCTGGCCGAGCTCGGTGCCTACGGGATCAGCTTCCACGACAACGACGTCTTCGCGTTCGACGCCGACCAGCAGGCTCGCGAGTCGGCCGTGGGCGCTCTGCGCGGCGCCTTGGCCGAGACCGGTCTGGGCGTGCCGATGGTGACCACGAACCTGTTCTCGCACCCGGTGTTCCGCGACGGTGGCTTCACCAACAACGACCGCGACGTCCGCCGGTTCGCCATCCGCAAGGCGGCCGACAACCTGGACCTCGCGGCGTCGCTCGGGGCCAAGGTGTTCGTGGCCTGGGGCGGCCGTGAGGGTGCCGAGTCCGGAGCCGCCAAGGACGTGCGGGCCGCCCTGGACCGCTACGCCGAGGCGTTCGACCTGCTGGCGGCGTACGTCCTCGAGCAGGGGTACGACATCCGGTTCGCGATCGAGCCCAAGCCCAACGAGCCGCGTGGCGACATCCTGCTCCCCACCGTGGGACACGCGTTGGCCTTCATCAACGGGCTCGAGCACCCCGAGCTGGTGGGCGTGAACCCGGAGGTCGGGCACGAGGAGATGGCCGGGCTCAACTTCTCGCACGGGCTCGCCCAGGCGCTGTGGCACGGCAAGCTGTTCCACGTCGACCTGAACGGGCAGAACGGCCCCCGCTTCGACCAGGACCTGCGCTTCGGCGCCGGCAACGTCCGCGGTGCGTTCTGGACCGTGGACATCCTCGAGTCCGGCGGCTACGAAGGCCCGCGCCACTTCGACTTCAAGCCGCCCCGCACCGAGGACGACGACGGCGTCTGGGCCTCGGCGGCGGCGTGCATCCAGAACTACCTCATCCTCCGCGAGAAGACCCGCGCGTTCCGCGCGGACCCGGACGTGCGCGAGGCGATACGGCAGGCGCGCGTCAAGGAGCTGTCGACGCCGACCCTCGCCGACGGGGAGTCGCTGGCCGACCTTCGCAACGAGCCCTTCGACCCCGACGCTGCGGCCGCTCGCGGCATGGCCTTCGAGGTCCTCGACCAGCTCGCGCTCGAGCACCTGTACGGCGTGCGAGGCTGAGCCGTGCCCCTGGTCGCCGGGGTCGACTCGTCGACGCAGTCGTGCAAGGTCCTCGTCGTCGACGCTGACTCGGGTGCCGTCGTACGCCGGGGCCGGGCGTCCCACCCCGACGGCACGGAGGTCCACCCCGAGCACTGGTGGTCGGCGCTGCGCGCGGCGATCGCCGACGCGGGAGGGCTCGACGACGTGGCAGCGGTGTCGGTGGGCGGGCAGCAGCACGGCATGGTGGCGCTCGACGAGGCCGGCGACGTGGTGCGGCCGGCGCTGCTGTGGAACGACACCCGGTCGGCCGGCGCCGCCCGGGACCTCACCGCCGAGCTGGGCGGTGCCGCGGTCTGGGCCGAGCGGGTCGGTCTGGTCCCGGTCGCGTCGTTCACGGTCACCAAGCTCCGCTGGCTCGCCGACCACGAGCCGGAGGCGGCCGCCCGTGTGGCCGCCGTCTGCCTGCCGCACGACTGGCTCACCTGGCAGCTCGCGGGCCGTCCGGACCGGGTCACCACCGACCGCAGCGACGCGAGCGGCACCGGCTACTGGTCGGCCGCGACGGGCGAGTACCAGCCCGACCTGCTGACCCGGGCCCTCGGCCACGACGCCGACGTACCTCGGGTGGCGTCGCCGGACGAGGTCGTCGGCAGCGCCGCCGACGCGTCGTCGGTGCTCGGGCCGGGGTGCGGCGACAACGCGGGCGCGGCGCTGGGGCTCGGGGCGGCCCCCGGTGACGTCGTGGTCTCGCTCGGCACCTCGGGTGTGGTGACCGCCGTCTCCGAGGTACCGGCGGCCGATGCGTCGGGCGCGGTGGCCGGGTTCGCCGACGCGACCGGGCGGTACCTGCCGCTGGTCGCGACCCTGAACGCCGCGCAGGTGCTGGACACGACGGCTCGTCTGCTCGGCGTCGACCACGCCGGGCTCAGTGACCTGGCGTTGAGTGCCCCTCCGGGATCCGACGGCGTCGTCCTCGTGCCCTACCTCCAGGGCGAGCGCACGCCGGACCGTCCCGACGCGACCGGGTCGCTCCTGGGCCTCACGCTGGCGGGCACCACCCAGGCCAACCTCGCCCGGGCCGCGATCGAGGGGTTGTGGTGCGGACTCGCCGACGGGTTGGACGCGCTCCGCGCCCAGGGCGCCGCCGTGCGCCGAGTCCTGCTCGTGGGCGGCGCGGCCGTCTCACCCGCCGTTCGCGAGATCGGGGCGCACGTGCTCGGCGTACCGGTCGACGTCCCGCCCCCCGACGAGTACGTCGCGCTGGGCGCGGCGCGTCAGGCCGCCTGGACGCTCGACCCGGGCGGGGCCCCACCTGCCTGGGAAGGCCGCGCGGACGGCTGGGCTCGCTGCGACCCCACCGGCGACCGCGCGTCGGTACGCGCCAGGTACGCCGAGGCGCGCGAGCTGACGCTCACCCGGCTCGAAGGATAGTCAGGCCCAGGCGAGCAGTACCTGCGCAGTCGGGTCGACGTGCCGCGGCCGGACGATCCCGAGGTCGTAGGCCGCAACCACCGCCTGGGTGCGGTCGCGCAGGCCCATCTTCCGCAGCACCCGGGCCACGTGTGTCTTCACCGTGGCCTGGCTGAGGTAGAGCTCCCCGGCGATCTCGCTGTTGCACATCCCGCGAGCGATGAGCGTCAGCACCTCGCGCTCTCGTTCGGTCAGTCGCTCCATCTCTTGCCCCCTCTGTCTCTCGATGGCTCCACTCTCCACCGCCTTCCGCCCCGGACGTGAGGGTCAGTCGTCCCGACTTCGCGGGACACGGCTCCCGGTGCGGGGAGCGAGTTCTGCGGCTCTGTCATGCAGCGGACAGACCAGAGCTCGGGGGTAGGCGACGCTTCCTGCATCCCCGGACGCCGGGGCCGCCGACTTCTCGAAGGACTTTGACGATGACCAACAACCTGCTCCCGCGCCTGATCGCCACCGGTGTCCTCGCCGCCGGCTTCTCTGTCTTCGCGGCCGGCCTCACCGCCGCCAGCGGTGTCCTTCCCCTGTAGCACCTGGATAGCGTCGGGTCGCCATGACGTCGCGACCCGATCTCCTCGCCCTCGCCCGAGCCGCCCGCGGGTTCATGCCCGATGACGAGGGTCTGGCTCTGCACCGGCTCGCCCGCGACCGGCTGCCACACGGGCCGGTGCTCGAAGTGGGCACCTACTGCGGGAAGTCCGCCCTCTACCTGGGCGCGGCCGCGCGCGAGGTCGGTGGCGTCGTGCTCACCGTGGACCATCACCGCGGGTCGGAGGAGAACCAGGCCGGGTGGGAGCACCACGACCCGTCGCTGGTGGACGGGACGACCGGTCGGATGGACACACTCCCCTTCTTCCGCCGCACCCTCGAGCAGGCGATGCTGGAGGACGTGGTCGTCGCCGTGGTCGGCGAGTCGGCCACGGTCGCGGCGCACTGGCGCACGCCGCTGTCGATGCTGTTCATCGACGGCGGCCACGGGGCGGAGCCCGCGCACGCGGACTACGCCGGGTGGGCGCCGTGGGTGATGCGCGACGGTCTGCTCGCGATCCACGACGTGTTCCCCGATCCCGCCGACGGCGGCCGGCCGCCGTACGACGTGTACCTGCGCGCCGTCGGCTCCGGTGCGTTCGTGGAGGTCGACGCGGTGGGGTCGCTGCGGGTGCTGCGCCGGGTGTCAGGCGCGGCCGGCGAGGGTGTCGGCTGAGCGGCAGCCGCACTCGAGCCCGAACGGCTCCGGGTCGGGGACCAGTCCGGTCCCCCGGACGAAGCCGGACCCACCCGTCGCGCCCGCGAGCGCGTCGTGGGCGAGCAGCGCCGCGGCGGTCGTGAACGTCGTGTGCTCCGCCGGCCAGTTCACCCGGTCGGGGTAGACGTAGCCGGTCCAGTAGGAGCCGTCGGGCCGGCGGAGGTGCTGCGCGTCTCCGAAGACCTGGCGCGCCCGCTCGCGGTCCCCCACGGCGTCGAGGGCCAGCACGAGCTCACAGCTCTCGGCGCCGGTGACCCAGGGATCGGTGTCGACGCACCGGACCCCGAGCCCGGGCACCACGAAGTCGTCCCACCGGCTGTCGAGCATCGCCCGACCGGCCGGACCGCGCACCGCGCCTCCGAGGACGGGGTAGTACCAGTCCATGGAGTAGGTCGACTTGTCCAGGAACCGGTCGGCGTGCTCGCGGAGGGCATGGCCGAGCCGGCCGGCGGCGAGCTCCCACTCGGGTTGCGGGTCGTCGAGGAGCTCGGCGAGGGTCAGCCCGGCGCGCAGGGCGTGGTGGATGCTCGACGACCCGGCCAGCAGCGCGTCGTGGTTGACCCGGGCGGGCCGGCCGCCGTGCCACTCCTGCGACCAGGCGATGCCGCCGAACCGGAGCTGGAGCCCGCAGACGAAGTCGAGTGCGCGCCGGACCATCGGCCAGTGCGCGACGACGAACCCGAGGTCGCGGCGTACCGACCAGTGGTGCCACACCCCGACCGCGACGTAGGCCGTGCTGTTGGTGTCGCCGCTCGCGTCCTCGATCACGCCGCCGACGACCTTCAGCGGCCACGAGCCGTCGGCCCGCTGGGTCCGGCGTACCCAGGACCAGGCCGCGTCGACGGCGGCGATCCGGTCTGCGACGAGGAGCGCCATCGCCGCCTCGACGTGGTTCCACACGTCGGTGTGTCCGCCGACGGCCCACGGAACGGCGCCGGTGGGTTCCTGCACGGCTTCGATCGCGGCCCCGGACGCGGCGACCTGGGCGGGCCCGAGGAGGTCAGCCGGCATCGGGAGCCTCCGTCGCGTCGGGCTTGTGGAGGTACACCACGAGGCTCTTGCCGAGGACCGGATCGAGGATGCGCTCGGCCCAGCGCGTCGTGCGCGGCCGCTTCATGATGTCCCATACGAGAAGCCGGTGGTACGCCTTCGCCAGCGGGTGGTCGTCGTTGCCGATGCCGACAGCACACTTGATCCACCAGTACGGCGTGTGCAGGGCGTGGGCGTGGTGGCGGCCGTCGTACACGAGGCCGGCGTTCTCGGCCTTGGTGACCAGCTCGGCGTCGGTGTAGATGCGGATGTGCCCGGCGGGAACGTCGTGGTACTCGCGAGAGAGCTTCCAGCAGACGACCTCCGGAAACCAGCGCGGCACCGTGATGGCGATCGTCCCGCCTGGTCGCAGCACCCGCACCAGCTCGGCCAGCGCCTGGATGTCGGCAGGCACGTGCTCCAGGATCTCCGCGGCGACGATGCGGTCGAACTCCCCGTCGGCGAACGGCAGCGCGAGGGCGTCGCCCTCCTTGACGTCGGCCTCGGCACCGGCCGGCACCTCGCCGGCCTCGGCCATCGCCACGAACATGTCACGCACCCCCGAGAGCTCGTCCGCGTCCTGGTCGAAGGCGACGACATCGGCGCCGCGTCGGTACATCTCGAACGCATGCCGCCCGGCCCCGCAGCCGAGGTCGAGCACGCGCTCCCCCGGTTGCAGCCCGAGCCGATCGAAGTCAACGGTGAGCACGGGTCTCCTTCCCGACGGCGGCGATGGCGTCGGCGTACGCCGCGGCGGTGGCGGCGGCGACCGCGCGCCAGCTGAACAGCTCCTCGACCCGGCGTCGCCCGGCGGCGCCGTACCGCGCCCGGCGCTCGGGGTCGTCGAGCAGCGCCGCCAACGCGGTCGCGAGCTCACCCACGTCGCCGGGAGTCACCAGATCGGCGCACAGCCCGTCGGGCCCGACGACCTCCGGGATCGCCCCGGCTCGCGAGACGACCAGCGGCGTCGCGGTCGCCATCAGCTCTGCGGTGGGCAGCGAGAAGCCCTCGTACAGGCTCGGCACGCACGCGACCTCGGCGGAGCCCATCAGCGTGACGAGCTCCGCGTCGCTCACGCCGTGGACGAAACGCACGTGGTCGCGGATCCCGAGCTCGTCGAGGAGCTGCTCGGTGCGGCCGCCGGCCTGGGGCCGCGTGACCAGGAGCAGCTCGAGATCGGGTCGCTCGGTGCGGAGCTTGGCGAAGGCCTCGAGCAGCGTGGCGACGCCCTTGAGCGGGGCGTCGGCGCTGGCCATGGCCAGGATCCGGCCGGGCACCCGCGACGCGGTGGGCGGAACGAACCCTTCGTCCACACCCAACAGGACGACGCGGGTGCGGGCGGGGTCGACGCCGAACTCGCTGACCACGTCCTCCTTGGACGACTCGGACGGCGCCAGCACCATCCGCATGCCGCGTGCGACGCGGGCCTGCATCCGCACGAAGCCGTACCAGCGGCGCAGCGACAGGCGCCTGCGCCAGGTGGTGGCCGCCGCGAGGTCGATCCTCCGGTCGATGCTGATCGGGTGGTGGATCGAGGCCACCAGCGGCAGTCCGGTGGCCGCCTCGACGTCCAGCAACGCGGCCCCGAGGCTCTGGTTGTCATGGACGACGTCGAAGTCTCCGGCGCGCTCGCGCAGGATCCGCAGCACCCGTCTGCTGAACGTGCGGGGCTCGGGGAAGCCGGCGATCCACATGGTCGCGACCTCCTGGAGGTCGACGAGGTCGCGGAACTCGCCGAGCCGGGGCATCCGGAACGGGTCGGGCTCCCGGTAGAGATCGAGGCTGGGCACCTTCGTCAGCCGGACGCCCTCGTCGAGGTGCGGGTAGGGCTGGCCCGAGAAAACCTCCACCTCGTGCCCGAGCCGCACGAGCTCACGGCTGAGGTGACGCACGTAGACGCCCTGGCCGCCGCAGTGCGGCTTGCTGCGGTAGGACAGCAGGGCGACGCGCACGGTCCCGCCTTCCCGGTGATGGTCGGATCGAGGTCGGCCGTCGCACGTTGCTACCAGCCGGTAACGCGACCCTAGCCTGACTCCGCGGCGGACGGACCGCCCGGTGCTGTCGGTGGGATCACACCCCGGCGACGCCGTTCTCGAACGCGAAGACGACCGCCTGGACCCGGTCGCGTACGCCGAGCTTGGCCAGCACGTTCGCGACATGGGTCTTCACCGTCGACGGCTCGACGAACAGCTCACCGGCGATCTCGGAGTTCGACATCCCGCGCGCCAGCAGACGGAGAACGTCGGTCTCCCGGGCGCTCAGCGAGTCGAGCAACGGCGACGGCGCGACCTGGCGGCTGGACTGCTGGATCAGCTGCCGGGTGCTCGCGGGCGCGAGCAGGGCCTCCCCCAGGACGATGGTGCGGACGGCCGCCACCAGCTGACCCGGCGGCGCGGTCTTGAGCACGAAGCCCGCCGCACCCGCCCGGAATGCCTCCACGACGTACTCGTCGAGGTCGAACGTCGTGAGCATCACGACCCGGGTGCCCGGCACCTTCTCGGTCACGCGCTCGGTGGCACCGATCCCGTCGAGCACCGGCATCCGGATGTCCATGAGGACGACGTCCGGCGCGAGGTCGGCGGCGAGCCGCACCGCCTCCTCGCCGTCGCCCGCCTCCCCGACGACCTGCAGGTCGGGCTCCGCCTCGAGGATCAGGCGCAGGCCGGCGCGCACCAGCGCCTGGTCGTCGACGAGGAGCACGGTCGTCACTGGCCGACCCCGAGCGGAAGCGGGAGGCGTGCGGTGACCCGGAACCCGTCCGCGGTGGGCACCGCGGTGAGCTCGCCTCCGAACAGGGCGGCGCGCTCCCGCATCCCGACGATGCCGTGACCACCGCCGGCGGTCCGGGGGACGAGTCGCTCGCCGTTGCCCGCCCCCCCGGAGTCGCGGATGTCGAGCTCCAGCGAAGCCTCGGCATAGCGCACCACGACCTCGGCGCAGGATCCCTGCGCGTGCTTGAGCGAGTTGGTCAGCGCCTCCTGGACGATCCGGTACGCCGACAGGTCGAGCGAGCGCGGAAGCCGACGTGGTGCGCCCTCGACCCGCCACTGCACCTGGACCCCGGAGCGACGCAGGCCGTCCGCGAGCGAACCGAGGTCGGCGAGCCCCGGTTGCGGCGCCCGGTCCGCGGTCTCGTCGTCGCCCGCGCGGAGGATCCCCAGCAGGCTCCGCATCTCGTCGACGGTCTGCCGACCGGTCTCCGCGATCGTGTCCAGGGCGGACCTGACGCGCGGCTCGTCCGCCTCGAGCACCCGCGCCGCCGCACCGGCCTGCACCACCATCATCGAGACGTTGTGGGCGATCACGTCGTGGATCTCGCGCGCGATCCGCCCGCGTTCCACCGCCACGGCGGCCTCGGCCACCACCTCGCGGTGCTCGGCGAGCTCGGCGTTGACGGCCTCGAGCTCGCGGGTCTTGCGCCGCATGCCGCGCACCACGCGACCGACTCCCCACGCCGCGACCAGCCAGACGTACGACGTGATCTCGTTGCCCAGGCTCTGGTGGTCGGCCAGCCCGAGCGCGAACACCGGGGCCGCCAGGATCGCCAGGCCGGCCGGCAGGGTGATCGAGAAACGGCCCTCGGCACGACTCCCCACCGAGTACCCGGCCAGGACCAGCGCGATGTACGGCTGGAGCGCGCCTTCATGGGGAGCCGCCGCCGCGAGCTCGACCCCGTTGGCGAACAGCAGCACGGCAGCCACCGGGATCGGCCACCGGCGGCGCACGGCCACCGGCGCCGTCGAGCACAGCGCCAGCACGAGCGCAGCCGTGCGTGGGCTCCCGAACGCCGACCCGCCGTTCAGGACGGCGGCGACCGACGTGCCGGCGAGAAGGGTCGCCACGAGCGCGTCGCCGATGGTCGTCAGGCGCTCGTCGCGCAGCGCGGCTCGCACCGCCGAACCCACCCGGAAGCCGGGCCCTGTCTGCATGCAGGGAACCTAACTCCGGCAGGAGGGCTTCGCATCGGCTTCGTGGGGGAGCTCGGGTTCACCCGCACGGTGGGCCCGATCGGCGTTCCGGCCGATGTGGACCCCACGGCCCGACGCCTAACGTCCGGCGACGTCACTGATTCGTGCTCCGACCCGAGGAGGAACCATGAGCACATCCGTCCGCTCCGTCCCGGCCGCTGCCACCGGCGCGGTGTTCGCCGTCGTCCTGACCGTGGCCGCCGGTGACGGGGGCACCATCTCCGCGCCCCAGCACGTCGCCGCGGCGGCTGCGCTCACGCTGCTGATCCCCTTCACGACGTACGTCGGCCTGGTCCTCCACACCCGGGCCCGCCAGGCGACCGACACCTGGCTGGCGGTGACCGCCGTTGCCACCGGAGCGGTGGGCGCCTGCGTCAAGCTCCTCAGTGAGGCGCCGGACATCGCCAGGTCGGACTCCTCGGTCACCGCGGCCAGCCAGACATCCGCTGCTCTGGAGGCGGTCGCCGGCACGACCACCATCCTGGCGCTCGTCCCGCTGGCCGTGTTCGCCTTCGCGACAGGCGTGGCCGCCCTGCGGACTGGCGCGCTCCCCCGGTGGCTCGGCGTCGGATCCCTGATGACCGGCGCTGCCCTGGCCGTCAACGCCTGCTTCCTCCACACCGAGAACGTCCCGGCGCTCCTGGTCCTCTCCCTGTGGTGCCTCCTGGCCAGCGCGCACCTGGTCCGGGCCTCGCGACGTCACGAGGTCACCGAGGACGCGATGAGCGTCACGTCACCCGCGTGACGGTCAGCTGACCTCGCTGGAGTGACCCGGGAAGACGTGGGCGGTCGGGTCGATCACGACGGCCGCGTTGTTGACCGCAGTCGCCGCCTCGCCGAAACCCACGGCGATCAGGCGCACCTTCCCGGGGTACTCGGTGACGTCGCCCGCCGCGAAGACCCGCGGCAGGTTGGTCCGCATCGTGGAGTCCACCACGATGTGGCGCTTGACCACCTCGATCCCCCACTGCTGCAGGGGGCCGAGGTCCGCCACGAACCCCAGGGCCGCGACGACGGCCTGGGCCGGACGGCGTACCGGCTCGAGGCCGTCGACGGTGATCTCCACCTCCGACACCGTCGGGTCGCCGAACAGCCCCGTGACCTGAGCCTTCGTGATGATCTCGACGCTCGAGTCGCGGACCTCCTGGACGGTGCGCGGGTGGGCGCGGAACGCGTCGCGGCGGTGGACGAGGGTGATCGACCTGGCGATCGGCTCCAGGTGGATCGCCCAGTCGAACGCCGAGTCGCCGCCGCCGACGATCACGACGTCCTTGCCGGCGTAGGGCGCGAAGCTCGGGACGAAGAACTCCATCCCGCGGCCGAGCCAGCCCTCGCCGGCGGGCAGCGGGCGGGGGCTGAACTTGCCGATGCCGGCGGTGATCAGCAGCGCCTTCGCGGTGACCGTGCTCCCGTCGTCGAGCGTGACCGTCACGTCCTCGTCGGTGCACTCCAGGCCGCTCGCGGTGCGGTCGAGCAGGTACTCCGGTTCGGCCGTGTTGGCCTGCTCGACGAGGGCGTCGACCAGATCTCGGCCCTTGACGGACGGGAAGCCGGCCACGTCCAGGATCTGCTTCTCGGGGTACATCGCGGTGACCTGGCCGCCGAGCTCGGGCAGGGAGTCGATGACCGCCACGCGGAGATCGCGGAAACCGGAGTAGTACGCGGCGAACAACCCGGTCGGGCCGGCGCCGATGATGGCCAGGTCGGTGTCGTGATGTGCCACGCGTCCTACTCTTCCATTCACCTGACCTGCACGTTGTCGACCATCCACCCCTCGTCCGTGTGCACCATGGTCACCAGCGCCCGGCGGGCGGCGTACGACGGTGGCCCGCCGTCGGTGGTGGTGCGCTGGTCGAGGAACAGCAGGGCCAGCACCTCGTGCGAGGTGGCCCGGACGACGCCGCGGGCCGCGACCCGCGTGGTGGTGTCGGTCCGGCTCGCGAGCACGCGGTCGCGGATGGGCCCGGACGTGGTGCGGTAACGCGCGGCCATGTCGGGCGTCATCAGCGCCGTGATCTGCTTCAGGTGCTCGTCGTAGGTGCGGTACGACGTCGTGAAGATCGCCGCAGCGTCGGTGGCCGCGACGTCGACCGCGCTCTGCGCCTGGATGTCGCCCACGACGACCGGGCGCTCCGCGGACGGCGTGGGTTCGGAGGCGCCCCAGAGGTACCACCCCTCCCCGGCGACCACGGCGGCCAGCAGCAGCGAGCAGGACGCGAGCAGCGCCGTCGTACGCCGGGTCACGGCCCGCTCCCCACGAACTCGATGTCCGACGTGAGCCAGCGCCCGCCCTCGCGGACGAGCGACACGCGGAACCGGAAGTCCCGCGGCCGCTCGGCCCCGTCGGTGCGGGTGTTCGAGACCGTCCCGGTGGTCGCGACGATGACGGTCGCGCGCTCCGGGCTGACCTCGGCCACGCCGGACCAGACCACTCTCCCGGTCATCAGGGACCGGTTGCGCTGCAGCACCCGGATCACCTTCCGGGCGGACCGGGCGTAGTGGTCGCGGAAGTCGCCGGTCGCCCCTGCCGCCACGGCGTCGACGGACTCGGCCGCGCGGTCGTACCGCAGGTTCACGAAGGCGGTCACCTCGGCGTCGGCGGCGGCCAGCACCGCGGCGTACCGCTCCTGACGGGCGGCGGCGTCCGCGCGGTCGCCGTGCGTGCGCCAGCTGAGCGCGCCCCCGAGCACGGCTCCCACGAGCAGGACGACGACGAGCGCCGTCCACCAGCGGTTCGCCGACGACACGACCTCGGGCTCCCTCCCAGGCTCGACCGGTGACGCGCCTCGCATCGTATGCCCGGCGGGTCTCGTTCCCGTTGCTTTCCTTACGATGCGCGGGTGGGTACGCCGCCGCTCGGTCACGCTCTGTCCACGGCAGTCGACGCGGTCCGCAAGGACGGTGTCGTCTCGGTCGTCGTCCGGATCTCCGGCGAGGACGAGCCTCGGGTGGCCGTGGAGCCGGATGCCCGGCACTACTCCGCGAGCATCATGAAGCTGCCGATCCTGGTCGCCGCCCACCGCCTGGCCGAGGGCGGCCGGCTCGACCTCGACCGACCGGTGCGGGTGCACAACGAGTTCGAGTCGCAGAGGCCCGGTCACCGCTTCTCGCTCGACCAGGCCGAGGACTCCGACCCAGCGACGTGGGCGGCCCTCGGGACCGAGGTTCCTCTGGGCGATCTGGTGCACCGGATGGTGACCGTGTCGGGGAACCTGGCCACCGATCTGGTCCTCGACGAGGTCGGCACCGCCGAGGTCGCGGCCGTCCTGGCCGACGCCGGCTGCTCCGAGCGGACCACCATCGTTCGCGGCATCGAGGACTACCCGGCTCGCGACGCCGGCATCGACAACCTGATCACGGCCGACGACATGGCGCGGCTCGTCGTCGCCCTGGCCGAGGGGCGGCTCGCCGGGGCGGACGCCTCGGCCGCGTGCGAGCGCGTCCTGCTGGCCCAGGAGTACCGCAACGGCATCCCCGCCGGTCTTCCGGACGGTCTCACGATCGGGAACAAGACCGGCTGGATCTCCAGCGTGAACCACGACGTCGCCCTGATCCGGGCACCCGACCTGCCTGCCATCGGGATGGCGGTGCTCGTCTCCGCGCCCGGGACCGAGGAGGAGCGCGAGGCCGGGATCGCCAGGATCGCCGCCGCCGCGTGGGCCGAGGTGGTCGGATGAGCCTCCACCTGGTGTCCGCACCGGTCGCGCCGGTCTGGCGGGCGGCGACCGGGTCCGAGAGAGACGACCGGCTCACCGAGGCCCTCGCCGGTGAGCCGCTGGTCACGACCGGGTCCGAGCAGGACGGCCGGGTTCCGGTGACCGTCCCGTGGCAGCCCTCGTCGAAGGACGAGGCCGGCTACCCGGGCTGGATCGACGCCCGACACCTGGGCGACGAGGTGGAGGAGCTGCCGGGCCTCCACGTCCCGGACGGGACCTTCCCCGCCGACGTCGCGGACCCGGTGAACCTGGCGCGCACGCTGCTCGGCACGCCGTACGTCTGGGGTGGGCTCCACCGCCGCGGGATCGACTGCTCGGGACTGGTTCACCTGGTGCACCGTTTCCTCGGCGTGGTAGTCCCGCGCGACGCCCGCGACCAGGCCGCCGCGCTGCCGGCAGTGCCCGTGGACGAGGTACGCCGGGGCGACCTGTACTTCTTCGCGAAAGCAGACCGGCCGGTCCACCACGTGGCCCTCGTCGTCGAGCCCGGCGTGATCCTGCACGCCTCGGACCGCGACGGTGGCGTGGTCGAGGCGACGCTGGCGGGCTCGGGACGATCGACGTCCCTGGTCACGGCGGCACGGGTCGACCCGCGACCTACGATGAGCCCGTGACCACCGGGAGCAGCGGCAGCCTCTGGGGGAGGTTCGAGCACGACCCCCGCGACCCGGCGTACGCCGGCATGCGCGCCTCTGACCGCGACCGCGCCGTGGTCCACGACGTCCTCGCCGAGGCGTATTCGGAGGGTCGCATCGACCGCGACGAGCTCGACGAGCGCACCACCCAGGTCGACGCCGCCAAGACCTACGCCGACCTGGTCCCCCCGCTCCAGGACCTGACCGTCGACGCCGCCACCCCGGCCGTGAGCGTGGTCCGGCGCCCCGACCTGCAGCGCCAGGCCGAGGGCTACTACGTCGAGAAGCGCAGCGAGGCCCTCATGGGCTTCCTGATCCCCAACCTGATCTGCTGGGCGATCTGGTTCATGACCGGACACGACGCGTTCATCTGGCCGGTGTTCGTGCTGATCCCGACCGCCGGGAACCTGGTCCGGGTGCTCGCCAGCAAGCAGTCGATCATCGACGGGCGCGTCGAGAAACTGGAGCGTCGCCAGGCGAAGGCGCTCGAGCCGCCCGAGCCGAAGTCGCAGCCGAAGTCGCAGCCGAAGCCCTCCCAGGACACCAGGATCCTCTCGGAGCAGGAGAAGCCCGAGGAGGCGTGAGCGCAGCCGCGGCTCCTACTTCGTCGCCTCCATCATCTGCCGCAGCTCCTTCTTGAGGTCGCTGATCTCGTCACGGAGACGCGCGGCGACCTCGAACTGCAGCTCGCCGGCGGCGGCCTTCATCTGGTCGGTGAGCTCCTGGATCAGGGCGGCCAGCTCGGAGCTGGGGAGGCCGGCGATGTCGGGAGCGTGCTGGTCGGCGTGCAGCTGGCCGAGGGCCGGGACCGGCTGCCGCGCCTTCACGCCGCCCGCGCGGCCGCTCGCCTCGGTGCCGGCCCAGGTCGCGAGCAGGGCCTGGGTGTTCTCGTCCTCGCGGGCCAGCATCTCGGTGATGTCGGCGATCTTCTTCCGCAGCGGCTGCGGGTCGATGCCCATCGACTCGTTGTAGGCGACCTGCTTGGCCCGGCGCCGGTTGGTCTCGTCGATCGCCGACTCCATGGAGGGCGTGATCTTGTCGGCGTACATGTGCACCTGGCCGGACACGTTGCGCGCGGCCCGGCCGATGGTCTGGATCAGCGACTTGTCGGACCGGAGGAAGCCCTCCTTGTCGGCGTCGAGGATCGAGACCAGCGACACCTCGGGCAGGTCGAGACCCTCGCGCAGGAGATTGATGCCGACCAGCACGTCGTACTCCCCGAGGCGGAGGTCGCGCAGGAGCTCGACCCGCTTGAGGGTGTCGACCTCGGAGTGGAGGTAGCGGGTGCGGATGCCGGCGTCGAGGAGGTAGTCGGTGAGGTCCTCCGACATCTTCTTGGTCAACGTCGTGACCAGGACGCGCTCGTTCTTCTCCGCGCGCACCCGGATCTCGTGGATCAGGTCATCGATCTGCCCCTTGGTGGGCTTGACCACCACCTCGGGGTCGACCAGGCCGGTCGGGCGGATGATCTGCTCGACGACGTCACCGCCCACCTTGTCCAGCTCGTAGTCTCCGGGGGTCGCGGAGAGGTAGATGGTCTGGCCGATCCGCTCCAGGAACTCCTCCCACCGGAGCGGACGGTTGTCCATCGCGCTCGGGAGCCGGAAGCCGTGGTCGACGAGGTTGCGCTTGCGGGACATGTCGCCCTCGTACATCCCGCCGATCTGCGGCACCGCGACGTGCGACTCGTCGATGACGAGGACGAAGTCCTCCGGGAAGTAGTCGAGCAGGCAGTTCGGCGGGGTGCCGTAGGTGCGGCCGTCGATGTGCATCGAGTAGTTCTCGATGCCCGCGCAGGAGCCCACCTGGCGCATCATCTCGATGTCGTACGTCGTGCGCATGCGCAGGCGTTGAGCCTCGAGCAGCTTGCCCTGACGCTCGAAGGTCGCCAGCCGCTCCTCGAGCTCGGCCTCGATCCCGTGGATCGCCCGCTCCATGCGCTCCGGGCCGGCGACGTAGTGGGTGGCGGGGAAGACGTAGAGCTCGTCGTCCTCGCTGATCACCTCGCCGGTGACCGGGTGGAGCGTCATCAGCCGCTCGACCTCGTCGCCGAAGAACTCCACGCGCACGGCGTGCTCCTCGTAGACCGGGAAGATCTCGAGGGTGTCGCCGCGGACCCGGAACGTGCCGCGCGTGAAGGTCATGTCGTTGCGGGTGTACTGGATCTCGACGAGCCGCCGCAGGATCGAGTCGCGGTCACGCTCGTCGCCGACCTTCAGCTTCAGCATCCGGTCGACGTACTCCTGCGGGGTGCCGAGGCCGTAGATGCACGAGACCGTCGAGACCACGATCACGTCGCGCCGCGTGAGCAGGGAGTTGGTCGCAGAGTGACGGAGCCGCTCCACCTCCTCGTTGATCGAGGAGTCCTTCTCGATGTAGGTGTCCGTCTGAGGCACGTAGGCCTCCGGCTGGTAGTAGTCGTAGTAGGAGACGAAGTACTCCACCGCGTTGCGCGGGAACAGCTGGCGCAGCTCGTTGGCGAACTGGGCGGCCAGCGTCTTGTTGGGCTGGAGCACCAGCATCGGCCGCTGGATCTGCTCGGCGACCCAGGCCACCGTCGCGGTCTTGCCGGTGCCGGTCGCGCCCAGCAGGACGACGTCGCTGACGCCTCCCTTGATGCGACGCACGATCTCCTCGATCGCGGCCGGCTGGTCGCCGCTCGGCTGGTAGTCGGAGACGACCTCGAACGGCGCCACCCGGCGCTCCAGGTCGGTCACGGGTCGCATGTCCTCCAGCGTACGGGCGACCACCGACAAGCCCGCGGGAGCCGAGCGTGGGAGGCTCCCGTCCGAGGGCGCAGATCGAGGAGTGCCGGCTCGGAGCCGAACGAAGAGAGACACCGAGCGGCGCGTCTCGACGCCCGGTGACGGTACCTGGGGCCTCAGGCACGATTGCGGCGGTATCGGGTCGGTCGCAGAGCGACCTCCTCAGCCACCGGAAGGGGCGCGCAGCGTGAGGTAGGCGTCGATCAGGTCACGCATGCGGTCGCCGTCGAACGAGTTGTCGTGGCCGGGCCGCACCATCGCGACGTCGAGGTCGCCCATACGCCGCATCGACTCGACGTACGACGGGATGTCGGCGCCGGTCATCTCGTCAAAGACCGGGCTGTCGTTGAGGACGTCACCGGTGTAGAGCCAGCGGAGGTCCTCGTCGTACAGCAGGATGCTCCCCCGCGTGTGCCCCGGGGCATGGATCACGCGGAGCCGGCGGTCGCCGAGGTCGATGACGTCGCCGTCGACGAGCGCCCGGGTCACCGTCGCCGGCCGCACCACGAACGCCGCCGGGTCGTAGCCGGCGTGGGGCAGGGCCGCCAGCAGCGACGGGGAGAGCGGGTAGTCCTCGGGGATCGCGAGTCCGAGCAGGTCCATCTCGGTGCGTGTGTCCAGGCTCGCGGGCGGCGGCACCGCGACGGCGTCCGTCTCGAGCTGGTGGACGGCCACATGGGCGAACTCGTGGGCACCGCCGGTGTGGTCGAGGTGGGTGTGGCTCAGGACCGCGAGCGTGTCGTGCGCGAGCACCTCCGGGAGGTGCTCGTGCATCGACGCGACCCCGAGGCCGGTGTCCAGGAGCACGTCGTGCCGTTGCCCGCGGATCCACCACAGGTTCGCGGACACCAGCTCGTCCAGATGCGGCTCGGTCAGCCTGGTCACGCCCTCGCCCACGTCCTCGACCCCGAACCAGTCGGTAGCGACGGGGAGGTCGAACGCACTCACGACCTCACGCCGGCCGGTTTGCGCCACAGCTGCCCGAGCATGAGGTCGGTCTCCGGCGGATCGAGCCGGTGGTAGCCGGCGGTGGGCGTGAAGGTGAGCTCGCCGACGTAGGGGTGCCCGTCCACCTCGTACAGGTCGACCCGCACGAACCTGAACTCCCGCCCGATCTCCTCGGCGATCCAGACCATCCGGTCCCAGCTCTCCGGACGTGGCGGTACGAACGGGTGCGTGGCGAACTTCAGCGACCGGAAGGGCACCGGGCTCCAGTCGCGGTCGAGGTAGCGGCCGGCGTACCCGGGGGTCCCGTTACCGGTCAGCCAGTGCACGAAGTGGACGCGTCCGTGGAACACCCACAGCTTGTAGTCCTCGGGCCACCGTTCGGGGTCGCCGAGGTGGGGCTCGACCAGGATCCGGCGCGGCATGCGGGCGTAGTGCCACTCGCCGCCGTTCTCGCCGTACGTCGAGCTGAGCCAGGTGTCCACCTTCCGCTCCACCCGCGCCCACTTCACAGGGTTGTCGGCGGGCACGCGAACCAGCCAACCGGAGCCGTGGCTGGCCTTGACGAAGAACGGACGGGGCCACGTGCGCTGCCGCCGGGGTGGCAGCGCGTCCCCGGCGTACAGCGTGGGGACGACGTGCTCGGGGCCCACCCGGTCGGCGATGTAGGACTTCGCCTCGATCTTGTCGGCCAGGACCGGCAGCCGAGGGTCCCGCTGGAAGACCTTGGTCCGGTGGATCCACTCGGAGTGCGTTTTCGGGAAGAGCAGCCGGGGACGGCGACCGAACACCTCGACGTGGCGGCGGTTGGCCTGTCGGGCCAGGCGCCAGCGCGCGCCGAGTCCCTCCCTCACGGCATGACCACCTCCCCGCCGATCTTCGCATCCGGCGCGACACCGTCCTCTCCCGGCGCGGGCGTCTCCGCACCGGCGGTCAGCAGCCCTCCCTCGATCAGGGCCCGTGCCGCCTCGCGACCCGACTGGACCATCACGTCGAACTGGTGGAACTCGAGCAGCCCCACGCCCATCGATGCCGGTGTGACGACCACGGCTCCGCGCTCGTGCGCGGTCTGCACGGCGCCGCCGGCGCCGATCATCATCGTGCGGAAGAGCGTCTCCCCCAGCAGCGGGACGCGGGGCGGTCCGGTGCGCGTGCGGGCGCGGCCGGACCCTCCTCCCATCGAGATGTTCACGGCCACCACCGGACCCTCGTGCCGCTCGACCAGGAGGTCGACCGGCAGGTTGTCCAGGACGCCCCCGTCCACCAGCAGGCGCCCGTCCTCCGTCGCCATGGGCGGGAACAGGATCGGCAGCCGGCAGGAGGCCGCCACCGCCTCGGCGAGGCCCCCACTGCTGTGCACCTGCCGGGTCCGCGACAGCAGATCCGTGCTGACCACGTGGAGCTGACGCGGCAGGCCGTCGAGGACGGTGTCGGCACCCAGGGTGCGCTTCAGTCCGGCCCGGGTCCGCGCTCCCCGTGCCAGCGAGTGGCGCGGCAGCGTCCAGTCGCTGAACGGCTTGCGCCGCACGAACTCGCGGTAGCAGACCTCCTCCACCTCCGCGGCGTCGCGGCCGACGGCGTACTGAGCGGCGACGATGGCGCCGACGCTGGCGCCGGCCAGCCGGTCGACCCGGTACCCCGCCTCCTCGAGCTCGAGCAGGACGCCGAGGTGGGCGAAGGCTCGGGCGCCACCTCCGGCGAGCACCAGCCCGAGGCTCCGCGTCCCGATCCGGTCCGCCAACGACCGGAGGCCGACAGCCAGGTCGCCGTCGACGACGGTCACCTGGCGTGCACTCGTGGCGCTCGTCCACGACGCGAGCCGCTCGGCCGGAGGCTTCGGCCCGACGAGGACGACCTCCGGTCCGGCGGTGGCGCCGGGAACGGCGGCCGCCGGAGGTGTCGCGTCGGACCGCGCCACGAGCACGACCAGGTCGGCCTGGCGCACGCAGAAGTCCCGCCACTGGGCGTCCGGGCCGGTGCTGCCGCCAGGTACGCCGTCCGCCACCAGCACGACGCGGTCCAGCTCCCGCTCCGCGCGGGCGAGTCCGGCTGCGTCGGTCCGTCCCGGGTCCGCGGCACGCAGGTGCTGCGACAGCCGGCCCAGGAGTACGCCGGCGACCTCTGCGGCTGCACTCCCCTCGTGCGCTCCGACCACCGAGACCACGCGCGGTGCCGGCGAGTCCGCCCTCTCCCCGTTGCCGTGGGAGGTCCGCAGCTGCTGCGCCATCTGCACCAGAAGGGTCCGGGTCGCCTGCGGGTCCGCGTCGAGCACGGTGTCGAACGCGGAGCGTGGCAGCTCCAGCAGGGTCGCGTCGCGATGCGCGCGTGCCCCGGCCGAACGAGGCTCTCCGGTGAGCAGGGCCAGCTCGCCCACCACGGCACCGGGCGACAGCTCGCGCACGACCGTGTCGTCCCGCACGATCTGCAGCCGCCCGCTCACCACGACGTACGCCGACCCCGCCTCGTCGCCCTGCTCGAACAGCCACTCACCGGCCGGTAGCGCGACCGTGCGCGACGCCGCGGTGAGGTTCCTCATGACGTGCTCGGGCAGCCCGTCGAGCAGTGGGATGGAGTCCAACCCGATCTCGGGGTGGCCGGGTCCGTCGACCGGCTCCTCCGGCCCCTCCGTGGCCAGCACCAGAGGCTCGGCGGACTGCTCGTCCTCGATCGTCTCGCCGGCCCGCGGCGGGACCAGGAGCACAGCGACCAGTGCGGTGGCCACGAAGGCCGCGATGCTGAGCATCCAGCCGTCGTGCAGCGCGTCCACGATGGTGGTCGCGGTCGGGGTTCCCACGATCAGCACCAGGAACGAGATCCCAAGGACGCCGCCGAGCTGTCGCACGCTCGAGATCAACGCCGAGGCCGTGGCGTACCTGCCACCGGGCACGGCGGCGAGCGCGGCGCTGGCCAGCAAGGGCAGGGTCGCACCGACGCCGATCCCGGACAGCACCTGACCCGGCAGCCACTCGGCCCAGAACGCCGGCGTCGTGCCCACGCGCTGGTGGTACCAGAGGTACGCACCGGCCCAGACCAGCGCGCCGGGCACGACGAGCACTCGGTAGCCGATCCTCTCGGCGAGTGGTCCCAGCCGTGCCGCGACCACCGCCGCGACCACGGCGCCCGGAACCAGCGCGAGACCCGCCCGGAGCACGCTGTAGTCCCACACGTACTGCAGCCACAGGATGTTCGTCAGCAGGTAGGCATAGAAGCCCGCTCCGGCCAGGACCGTCGCCACCGACGCGACATCGAACGCCGGGATCCGCACCAGCGCCGGGTCGACGACCGGCGCCCGGTGCCGCGCCGTGCTGCGGACGAAGAGGGCGCCCAGGAGCAGCGTCACCGCGAGGGAGCCCAGCACGCGCGGACTCCCCCATCCCCAGTCGGGGGCCTTGATCACGGCGAGGTTGAGCAGGGCGAGCGCCCCCGCGATCAGCAGCGCGCCGGGGAGGTCGGGAAGGGTCCGTCTCCCGGGAGACCGGCTCTCCACCAGGCCGCGCCGCGCGACGACGAGCGCCACGAGGCCGAACGGCAGGTTGACCAGGAACGCCCACCGCCAGTCGCCGATCTGGACCAACGCCCCGCCGATCGGCGGGCCGAGCCCCGCCGCGACCGCAGCCGTGGCTCCCCACAGCCCGATCGCGTGCGCACGCCGGTCCTCCGGATGAGCCTCGACCACGAGCGCCAGCGACGCCGGGACGAGCATCGCCGACCCGAGGGCCTGGACGACGCGGCCCGCGACCAGGAGCTCGACGTTCGGTGCTGCGGCGCACCAGCACGAGGCCAGCGTGAACAGCGCGATCCCGCCGACGTACGCACGTCGCCGGCCCAGCAGGTCCGCGAGCCGGCCGCAGACGACGAGGAACGCCGCGAACACGATGTTGTAGGCGTTCAGCACCCACGACAGCGCCCCGATCGACGAGTCCGGGAACGACGACTGGATCGACGGGAACGCGACGTTGACGATGGTCGCGTCGAGGAACGCCAGGAACGCGCCGAACCCGGCGACTGCGAGCACCCTCGCGGGCGCGATCCGCGCCGACTCACGTGACGACACCCGGGCTCCCCTCCCCTCGGCCCCCCCGAGCCGAGCGCCAAGCCGCACTCTTGTCGGTGCTCACGAGTGGCGCAAGTGGTTGCCGCTTCAACCGCAACCTCGCCGTCGACGGCCGCCGGGTGGGCGCGGGGATAGGTAGCGTTGCGACGTGCACTCCCGATCCACCTCGACGGCCGCGGACCGCTGGCTGCCCGTGATCCGCCGGATCGTGCTCGGGATCGTGGCCACGCCGTTCCTCGTCGCGATCGGGATGACGCTGATCGACTCTTACCGACGTCGCGGCAAGCACCGGGCGGTGTCGTTCCCGACGGCACCCCCGACCACTGTGCCGGTGGGCGAGGGCGACGTGACGACGTACACGTACGGCAAGGACCTGTACGAGGACATGCTCGCAGCCATCGAGGGGGCTCAGCGGCAGGTCCTGCTGGAGACCTACATCTGGAAGGGCGACGAGGTCGGGCAGCGGTTCAAGACCGCGGTCGAGGCGGCGGCCGCGCGCGGCGTCGAGGTCTACGTGATCTACGACGCCTTCGCGAACCTCGTCGTCTCCCCGCGCTTCAAGCGGTTCTCGCGCGACATCAAGGTCCTCCGCTACCCGGTGTACGCCGCCGGGTGGCGGCCGTTCGACATCCGCCGCTACGGGCGTGACCACCGCAAGATCCTCGTCGTCGACGACACGGTCGGGTTCGTCGGGGGCTACAACATCGGCGAGGCCTACTCGACCGAGTGGCGCGACACCCACGTGCGGATCACCGGCCCGAGCGTCTGGGACCTCAAGCGCGCCTTCGCCGACTTCTGGAACCTCAACCGGCGACGACGCTTCCGGGCCAGCGAGCGCCCGCTGCTGCTCGAGACCGCGTCGACCTGGGAGCCGACGATCCGGTTCCACCGCAACGTGCCGCGGCTGTGGATGTTCCCCATCCGGGCGATGTACCTCGAGGCGATCACGCGGGCCAGCCGCAACATATGGCTGACCACGGCCTACTTCCTCCCTGACCCGGACTTCGCCGAGGCGCTGACCGCGGCGGCTCGACGCGGGGTCGACGTACGCCTGCTGATCCCGGCGAAGTCCAACCACGTCGTCGCCGACTGGATCTCGCGCGGCTACTTCTCCCAGCTGCTGGAGGCCGGCGTGAAGGTGCTGCGGTACCGCGATGCGATGGTGCACGCGAAGACCGCCACCATCGACGGCACCTGGTCCACCGTCGGGACGGCGAACATCGACCGCCTCAGCCTGACCGGGAACTACGAGATCAACGTGGAGATCATCGACCCCGACCTGGCGGACTCGCTCGAGGACATCTTCCGGGTCGACGAGTCGAACTGTCTGGAGCTCACCGAGGCCGAGTGGGAAGCGCGCGACATCTACCGGCGTTTCACCGAGTTCGTGCTCAACCCCCTGCGCCCGCTCCTCTGAGTTCTGTCGCCCCTCGGAAGGACTGCGCGCTACACCCCTAGGGACTATTCTGGGAAAAATTGCGGCTTGAGAGGTTTAGGGATCCCTTCCGGGGAGGTATCTGATCTCCATGGCAATCGTGGTAGCGGTCGCCGGCGCAGGCGACGTCGTGGAAAGCGGCCTGCGGAGCATCCTGCAAAGGGCTCGCGATCTCGAGGTGATGGACGACTTCCCCCACTTCGGTCTGATCCCGGACGTCGTCGTGTACGACGTGATCGGCAGCCTCGACGACCAGGGCGAGGAGCTCTTCGGGTTCATCGGGAGCCAGGAGTCCGCGGTCGTGGTCGTCGGCCGCGAGCAGCGTCCGGGTCTCGCGTCCCAGGCGATGGCGCGCGGAGCGGCCGCCTACGTCTCACTGGAGGCGGACGAGGCCGACATCCTGGGCGTCATCCGGAAGGCCGCCGGCCAGGAGCCGGGCCACGAAGAACGGACCTTCGATGCACCCACGCTCGGGGCCGAGGCCGACCTCTCGCCCCAGGAGGTGACCCTGCTCAGCGGCGTGGTCCGCGGGTACAGCAACAAGCAGATCGCCGAGCAGATGTCGCTCAGCCCCAACACGGTCAAGACCTACGTGCGGTCGGCCTACCGCAAGATCGGTGTCACGACCCGGTCGCAGGCCGTCAACTGGTGCCTCCAGCGCGGGTTCGACCCCGGCATGACGTCGGTCCCGGTCGACAGCTGAGCCTCGCTTCAGCGCACGGGCAGGTGGGTGCGCGGCGCCATCCGGGGGCCGCGTCGTGGCCGGCCGCCGGCGAAGCCGTGGACGAGCGCGACCGTTCGGTTGCGCTGCCCCCGCCACGGCTCCAGGAACGCGCGGAGCTCGTCGTCGTCGAACGGCGTGCCGGTGACGGCCCAGCCGACGTCCTTGGCGATGTGGTAGTCGCCGAAGCTCACGGCGTCCGGGTCGCCGAACGCGCGCGACCGCACCTCCGCGGAGGTCCACTCCCCGATGCCGGGCAGCGTGCGGAGCTTCGCGTCGGCGTCCACCCGGGTGAGCCGGTCGAGCGAGCCGGCGACGGTGGCGGCCCGGACCAGGGTTCGTGACCGGGCCGGGTCGACGTGCAGGCGCAGCCACTCCCACGACGGCACGCGGCGGATCGTCTCGGGGCTCGGCTGCACCCACAGCTTCAGGTCCTGACCGGGGCCGGGGGCCCGCTCGCCGTACCGGTGGACCAGGCGGCGGAACCCGGCGAACGCCTCCTGCCCGGTCACCTTCTGCTCGATGACGGCCGGCACCAGCGCCTCCCAGAGGCGGTGGCTGGCACCGAACCGCAGGTGCGGCCGGTGGCGGGCAGCCTCCGCCACCAGCGGGTGCAGATCGGCCCGGAACCCGGCCGGGTCGTCGTCCGCGCCCAGCATCGACGGTACGTGCTCGAGCGCCCACGACGTCCCCGGTCCCCACGCCTCGGCGACGACCTCGCCGTCGCGAGGGCGGGCCCGGAAGCAGAGCGTGACCGGGCCGTCGGGCGACCGGATCCCCCGCCAGACGTCGGCACCGTGGATCCGGAACGTCGGGTCGCCCGGCCCGCGGCGCAGGTCACCGATCACGCCGAGCACGGAGATCGGCCAGCCGGGTCGCCACACCCGCCGCTTCCCCTCCGCCACGGCCTCCACGCTACGGGCCTGCACCGACGGGGTCACCCGACCGCCGCCGCGGCGGCGCGTCCCGCCGTACGCCCGGAGAAGAGACAGCCACCGAGGAAGGTCCCCTCGAGCGCGTTGTAGCCCATCATCCCGCCGCCGCCGAACCCGGCGGCCTCGCCCGCCGCGTAGAGGCCGGGCAGCGGGTCTCCCGAGGAGGTGAGGCAGCGGGCGGACAGATCGGTGACGAGCCCGCCCAGCGTCTTGCGGGTCAGGATGTTGAGGCGGACCGCGATCAGCGGCCCGTTCCTCGGGTCCAGGATCTTGTGGGGCGAGGCGACGCGCACGAGCTTGTCGCCGCGGTAGGCGCGGTGCTGACGGACGAACGCGACCTGGGTGTCCTTGGCGTAGCGGTTGTCGATCTGCCGGTCCCGGGCCTCGATCTGGCGGCGCAGCACCTCCTCGTCGAGGACGGCGCCCCCCTGCGACGGGCCGCCGATCTCGTTCATGCCGCGGACGAGCTCGGTGAGGGTGTCCGCGACCACGAAGTCGGCGCCGTGCTCCTTGAACGCCTCGACCGGCCCGGGTGCGCCGTCGCCGACGACGCGCCCGAGGAGGAGCTTGATGTCCTTGCCGGTGAGATCGGGGTTCTGCTCGGAGCCTGAGAGCGCGAACTCCTTCTCGATGATCTTCTGGGTGAGCACGAACCACGAGTAGTCGTAGCCGGTCGCTCGCAGATGACGCAGGGTGCCGAGGGTGTCGAAACCCGGGAGGTACGGCGCGGGCAGCCGCCGGCCGGCCGCGTCGAACCACATCGACGACGGCCCGGGCAGGATCCGGATCCCGTGGTTGTCCCAGATCGGGTCCCAGTTGCGCACGCCCTCGACGTAGTGCCACATCCGGTCCTCGTTGATCACCGCGGCGCCGGCCGAGCGGGAGATCCCGATCAGCCGGCCGTCGACGTGGGTCGGCACGCCGCTCACCATGAACGCCGGCGGCCTGCCGAGTCGCTCCGGCCAGGCCTTGCGGACCAGGTCGTGGTCTCCACCGATGCCGCCGCTGGAGACGATCACCGCCTGCGCCGTCAGCTCGAAGTCCGCGGTCTCGTCGCGGTTGGACGCCTTGCCGCGCGCCATGTCGTCCGGTGCCAGCACCTTCCCGCGGACGCCGGTCACGGCCCGCTCCCCGGCCGAGCCCCCGGCGGTCGAGCCGGTCGAGACCACCAGCTCGTCGACCCGGTGCCGGAACGCGAGCCGGATGCGACCGGTCTCGGCGTGCGCCCGCACCCGTCGCTCGAACGGCTCCACGATCCCGGGACCGGTCCCCCAGGTGATGTGGAACCGCGGCACGGAGTTGCCGTGGCCGTCGGCGCGGCCGTCGCCCCGCTCGGCCCAACCGACGACCGGGAACACCCGATGGCCCATCCCCCGCAGCCAGGAGCGCTTCTCGCCGGCCGCGAAGTCGACGTACGCCTCCGCCCAGCGGCGCGGCCAGAGGTCCTCCTCACGGTCGAACTGGGCGCTGCCCATCCAGTCGGAGAGGGCCAGGTCGTGGCTGTCGTGCACCCCCATCCGGCGCTGCTCGGGGGTGTCGACGAGGAACAGCCCACCCAGGCTCCAGAACGCCTGGCCGCCGAGCGACTGCTCGGGCTCCTGGTCGACCAGCACCACCGTGCGTCCGGCGTCCGCGACCTCCGCCGCGGCGGCCAGGCCGGCGAGCCCGTGGCCCACGACGATCACATCGGCGTCCATGGCTGGCGACGATAACGGCGTACCTCACGGCTAGGGTCGGGCAGGTGAGCGACGCCACCAACGAGCGGCCCCTCGAGGAGGGCATCGAGCGCGACTTCAGTCGGCAGATGTCCTACGGCGACTACCTCCGCCTCGACCGGCTCCTGTCCGCGCAGGTGCCGCTGAGCGACCCGCCCCAGCACGACGAGCTCCTGTTCATCATCCAGCACCAGACGACCGAGCTCTGGCTCAAGCTGATGGTCCACGAGCTCCGCTCCGCGCGGGCCCTGCTGGCGGCCGACGACCTCGCGCCGGCGCTCAAGCGGCTGGCGCGGATCAAGCACATCCAGCACACGATCACCGACCAGTGGGCGGTGCTCGCGACGCTGACCCCGTCGGAGTACGCCGAGATCCGGCCGTTCCTCGCGACGTCGTCGGGCTTCCAGTCCGCGCAGTACCGCGAGGTGGAGTTCCTGCTCGGCAACAAGAGCGCCGAGATGGTCAAGGTGTTCGCCCACGACAAGGCGGCCCAGTCCGAGCTGACCACCCTGCTCCACGAGCCCTCGTTGTACGACGAGTTCCTCCGCTACCTGTCGCGCCAGGGGTACGCCGTCCCTGCCGACTGCCTCGACCGCGACTGGTCACAGCCCTACCGCTCGCACCCGGAGCTCGTGCAGATGTTCGCCGAGGTCTACGCCGCCCCCGAGGAGCACTGGGGCGTCTACGAGACCTGTGAGGAGCTCGTCGACGTCGAGGACAACTTCCAGCAGTGGCGCTTCCGCCACCTCCAGGTCGTGCAGCGCACCATCGGCCACAAGACCGGCACCGGCGGGTCCTCCGGCGTCGACTTCCTCCGCCGCGCCCTCGACCTGACCTTCTTGCCCGAGCTGTACGAGGTGCGGACGCTCATCGGGGAGTGAGGGTCTCGGGCGTGTAACCGACCGCTGGGGAACGGCACGCCGACCGTTTCCTCGGCGTGTCTTCCGTGAGCGGTCGGTTACACGTCGCCGTCGCCCGGCCGTCGGCGGCCTCCGGCAGGATGGCGGCATGCTGCTGCACGACCTGGTGGAGACCTCGGGGGTCGTCGCGGCCACCCGGTCGCGCAAGGCCAAGGTGGCGGCGCTGGCGGAGCGGCTGGCCCAGGCCGAGGTCGACGAGCTGCCCGTGGTCACGGCGTACCTCGGCGGGACGATCCTGCAGCGCCGCACCGGCGTCGGCTGGCGCGGCCTGAGCTCGCTGCCCGACCCCACCGACGAGCCGTCGGTCACGGTCCTGGAGGTGCACGAGGCGCTCGAGCGGCTCGCCGCGATGGCCGGAGCCGGGTCCCAGGAGCTGCGGGCCTCGGGCGTGCGTGATCTCTTCGCCCGGATGACGGCCCACGAGCAGCGGTGGCTGCGGGGCGTGATGACCGGCAACGTCCGGCAAGGCGCCCTCGACGCGCTCGTCCAGGAGGCGGTCGCGGCCGCGTGGGGCGTGAAGCTCACCGCCGTACGCCGGGCGGCGATGCTGGCGGGCGGCACCGTGCCGATCGTGGTCGCCGCCAGGACCGGTGGCGAGGACGCTCTCGCGGAGATCGGGCTCCAGGTCGGGCGGCCCGTCCTGCCGATGCTCGCCTCCACCGCGCCCGACGTGGCGGCCGCGATGACCAAGGCCGGCGGGGCGCCCGGCACACCGGTCGCGGTCGACACCAAGCTCGACGGCATCCGCATCCAGGTCCACCGGCGCGGCGACGACATCGTGGTCGCGACCCGCAGCCTCGACGACATCACTGCCCGCCTCCCCGAGGTCGTCGACGTCGTGCGCTCGCTCCCTGGCGGCGACCTCGTGCTCGACGGCGAGGCGCTCGCGCTCGACGACGACGGACGTCCGCGCCCGTTCCAAGAGACCGCCAGCCGCACCGCCATGGAGGCCGGCGTCGCCATCACGCCGTACTTCTTCGACGTCCTCCATGCCGACGGCCGCGACCTGCTCGACGCCCCGGGCACCGAGCGCCTGGCCGTGCTCGACTCCGTCGTCCCCGAGCAACATCGCGTGCCGCGGCTCGTCACCGACGACCCCGAAGCCGCCGAGGCGTTCGCGGAGGACGCGCTCGCCCGCGGCCACGAGGGGGTCGTCGTGAAGAGCCTCTCGATCGGGTACGCCGCCGGCCGTCGCGGCTCCGGCTGGGTCAAGGTCAAGCCCGTCCACACCCTCGACCTCGTCGTCCTCGCGGTCGAGTGGGGCAGCGGCCGCCGCGAGGGCTGGCTGTCCAACATCCACCTGGGCGCACGCGACCCCGACACCGGCGGCTTCGTCATGCTCGGCAAGACCTTGCAGAGGTCATCCTCACCGATAGAATGGGTTCCGGTGGGCAAGACGTTCAAGGGCATGACGGACGAGATGTTGAAGTGGCAGACGCAGCGATTCACCGAGCTTGCCATCGATCCCGCCGGTATCCACGACCACGCCGTGGTGCAGGTGCGCCCCGAGCAGGTGGTAGAGATCGCGTTCGACGGGGTCCAGCGCTCAACACGCTATCCAGGCGGGGTCGCGCTCAGGTTCGCTCGCGTGCTCCGCTACCGCGACGACAAATCGCCCGACGAAGCAGACACGATCGACACGCTCCGATCGCTCCTGCCGCGGGTGGAGGCAGATGACTGACCGGGGATACACGCGGATCTCCCTGGACTCGCAGGTCAGCGGATCGATCCGCAAGCAGAAGGACCGCATCAGGGCGTACGCCGCGGGTGCC
>DASSTL010000004.1:0-20267 GCA_035707985.1 Nocardioides sp.
GCCGCGCTTCGTCTTTGTGGTGGTCAGGTCACCGGGCGCCCGTCCCCGTCCCTTTCCTCGGACACGAGGATCGCGAGTGTGGCGGCCTCCTCGGCACAGGCCGGGCAGCCACGCAGGTGGGCCTCCATCTCGGGCAGCAGGGTGGAACCGCCCTCGACCAGACCCTCGACGTACTGGTCGACCAGCTCGAAGCAGTCGTCGCAGGACAGCCACGGCTCGGTGTCGAGGGTCAGCTGCTCGACGTGGTGAGGCTGGAGCCGTCGGGTGCTCATGAGCGTCCCCCCGTCGTCTCGTCGAGCAGGCCCTCGACGGCGAGTGCCGACCGGATCCGCACCCGCGCGTCGTGCAGCGTCTTGTACAGCGCGTTGCGGTTGGTCCCGAGGCGCTCGGCGAGGACGTCGATCGGCACGTCGTCGACCACCAGCGCCACGACGACCCGCCGTTGGTGCGGCGTGAGCGCCGTGTCGAGGAGACGGCGCACCACCGCGACGAGGTCGTGGGCCTCGGCGTACTCGTTCGGCTGGGCAGCCGTGTCCGCCACGAGCTCCAACCCGTCGAGCTGGATCTCGCGACCACGCCAGGCCGCGGCGCGCACGGCGTTGGCGGCATGCAGCACGGCGAACTTGTAGGCCCACGTCGTGAACCTGCTCCGTCCCTCGAAGGTGTGCAGCTTGCCCAGGAGGGCGAGCAACGCCTCGTCGGCCGCCTGGTTCGCGAGCTCGTCGACGTCCGCTCCGGTCACGCTGCTCATCCGGCGCACCTGGCGCCGGGCGGCGTGCACGAGCAGGCCGTGCAGCGACCGCAGGGCGTGCTCCCGCTCCACGCCCGGGAACGAGAGAGCGGTCACCCAGTCGGTCGCGTCCGCGGCGCCGGCGGTCGCGGCCGGCCCGAGCGCCGTCATCCGGCACCCGATGCGGGGAGGGGCGCCAGGATTCGCACGGCGAGCTCGGGAGAACAGCCCCGGTCCACCAGATCCAGGAGCGCATGGAGATCGATGCCGCTCGCGGCGACCGACTGGGCCAGCTCCGGGCTGAAGCCCGACGCGAGCAGCCAGCACACCCGCCATGCGTGCACGTCGCCCGGCGGGTGCCGGCGCAGGCACCTCGCGAGCTCGGCGGTCGGGTGGACGGTCATACCGGTTGGTGTCCTCGGGAGATGGGCTTCTTACCTGGGAGTACGGCGTCGGTAAGGCCGGGGTTCGGGCCGACACCAAAGGAGTCAAGGAGGAAGCCCATGACCCACTCACCCGCGCCGCGTGCGCGCCTCGCCGCGTCAGGTGGAGCCGTCGCGCTCGTCCTGGTCGCGTCCCTGCTCCTCGGAATGGCGCAAAGCAGTCAGGCGGAGAGCAACCTGGACCGGAGCGTCGCTGCAGCAGACGGCCCGCACGCGATGACTGCTCGCGCCCACCCGCTCAACGCCCGTGAGCTCCGGCTCCACGACCAGATGCGCAAGCTCTGGGAGGCACACGTCACCTGGACCCGGCTGGCGATCGTCACGTTCGCCGACGGCTCCGCCGGATTCGACGCGACCGCCCGCAGACTCCTGCGCAACCAGGTCGACATCGGGGACGCGTTCGGTGCGTTCTACGGGAAGCGGAAGGGTCACCACCTCACGGCCCTGCTCCACGACCACATCACCATCGCCGTCGAGATCCTCCGAGCAGCCGAAGCCGGAGACGACCAGGCGGTCGCGGACGCCCGCAAGCGCTGGTACGCCAACGCGCGCGACGTCGCCGACTTCGTCTCGTCGCTGGACCGACACGTGTGGCCGCGGAAGGAGATGCGCTCGATGATGAAGATCCACCTCGACCAGACCCTCGCGGAAGCCGTCGACGAGCTGACCGGCCACTACCACGCCGGCGTCCGCGAGTACGGCGCGATCGAACGCCACATGCTCGAGATGGCCGACATGTTGAGCAACGGTCTGATCCAGCAGTTCCCGGGACGATTCCGTCGTTGAGGGTGGCGAGGGCCTCGCGCTCCACTCCCGACCGTAGACTCGCAGAGTGGAGCCCGAGGTCCTGCCCGAGAAGTTCGCCCCCATGGGGCTCACCTACGACGACGTCCTGCTCCTGCCGGGCTACTCCGACCTGGCGCCCAGTGACATCGACACCACCACCCGGCTGACGCGTGAGATCGAGCTGAAGGCTCCGCTGGTCAGCGCGGCCATGGACACCGTCACCGAGAGCCGGATGGCGATCGCGATGGCGCGCGAGGGCGGCATCGGCGTCCTCCACCGCAACCTGTCGATCGAGGACCAGGCTTACCAGGTCGACCTGGTCAAGCGGACCCAGACCGGCATCATCTCCAACCCGGTCACGATCGGGCCCGACCAGACGCTCGAGGACCTCGACACGATCTGCGGGCAGTACCGCGTCTCCGGCCTGCCCGTGGTCGACGCCGACAACAAGCTGCTCGGGATCATCACCAACCGCGACCTGCGCTTCACCCCGGTCGCCGAGTGGGCGACCACCAAGGTCGACGAGGTGATGACGCCCATGCCGCTGGTCACCGGCCCGGTCGGGATCACCCGCGACGAGGCGACCCGGCTGCTCCGCCAGCACAAGCGAGAGCGGCTGCCCCTCATCGACGAGGCCGGACATCTCGGCGGCCTGATCACGGTGAAGGACTTCGTGAAGGGCGAGCAGTTCCCGGACGCGTCGTACGACGCCCACGGGCGGCTCCTGGTCGGCGCCGCGATCGGCTACTTCGGTGACGCGTGGAAGCGAGCCACCACCCTCGTCGACGCCGGCGTCGACGTCCTCGTCGCCGACACCGCCCACGGCCACGTGCGGATGCTGCTCGAGATGGTCGAGCGGCTGAAGACCGATCCCGCGACCAAGCACGTGCAGGTGATCGGCGGCAACGTCGCCACGCGCGACGGCGCCCAGGCGTTCGTCGACGCCGGCGCGGATGCCGTGAAGGTCGGGGTCGGGCCAGGTGCCATCTGCACGACCCGTGTCGTGACCGGCGTCGGCGTGCCGCAGGTCTCCGCGGTCTACGAGGCGGCCGAGGCCTGCCGCCCGGCCGGCGTCCCGGTGATCGCCGACGGTGGCATCAAGTACTCCGGGGAGATCGCCAAGGCGCTCGTCGCGGGAGCCGACTCGGTGATGGTCGGCTCGCTGCTCGCCGGATGCGAGGAGTCGCCGGGCGAGCTGGTGTTCGTCAACGGCAAGCAGTACAAGGCCTACCGCGGCATGGGCTCACTCGCCGCGATGTCGAGCCGCGGCAAGAAGTCGTACTCCAAGGACCGCTACTTCCAGGCCGAGGTCACCAGCGACGACAAGATCGTGCCGGAGGGCATCGAGGGTCAGGTGGCCTACCGCGGACCCCTCTCGGCCGTGGCCCACCAGCTGCTCGGCGGGCTCAACCAGTCGATGTTCTACGTCGGCGCCCGGACCATCCCCGAGCTGAAGGAGAAGGGACGGTTCGTGCGGATCACGCAGGCCTCGCTCGCGGAGTCCCACCCCCACGACGTGCAGATGACGGTCGAGGCGCCCAACTACTCCGGTCACTAGGCCGTCGAGGCGAGCAGCGCCAGCGCTGCGCGGGCGTACGCCGACTCCACGTCGACGTCGACGAACCGCTTCTCGGAGTCGCCGAGGAGCATCGACACGGCGTACCCCGGCGCCTCCCCGGGGATGTACTCCAGGCCCATGAAGGCCTCGCCGAGGATCTCCCGCAGCTGTTCCTCGCGCGGCAGCCACAGCGCCTCGGAGGCCGCGAGCGTGTCCATCGCCCACTCGGTGGTCCCGTTGAACGTCAGCATCTGGCGGTCGAAGGCCATCCGCCGCGTCTCGACGACCATGTCGCTGATCACGAACTCGAGCTCGTCCAGACCGTGGTCCGGGATCACGAACCAGTCGCCCTTGGTGGGCGTCCACGTGAGCCCGGCGTCGCGCAGCTCGGCCGCCAGCCGTCGTGAGATCACGTCACCAGTGTGCGCGAGACTGGGACCCGTGCACGGGACCCCCACGACGTTGCTCCACGAGATCCGGCGCTACCCCGTCAAGGCGATGGGTGGCGAGGCTCTGGAATCGGTCGAGATCGAGACCCGGGGCCTGGTCGGTGACCGCAGGCTCGCCGTGGTCGACGGCGACGGGAAGGTCGCGACCGGCAAGCACTCGCGACGCTTCCGCCGCCGCGACGAGGTGTTCGAGTTCGCCTCCCGCACCACGCCGGACGGCGTACGCGTGTCCGGGCGCGGTGGCGAGTGGGACGCCCCGAGCGCCGAGCTCGACCGGGCACTCAGCGAGGCCATGGGTGACCCCGTCCGAGTCCTGCCCGAGGCCGGTACGCCGTACTTCGACGCCGGCCACGTCTCGATCGTGGGGACGGCGTCCCTCGCGTGGTGCGTCGAGCATCTCGGCGTCGATGCCGACCGGCGACGGATCCGGCCCAACCTCGTCGTCGGGACGCAGGAGCCGTTCGTCGAGGAGACCTGGCGCGGCGAGGTCCGCGTCGGTGCGGTCGTGCTGACCCCCGTGGAGCGGATCGAGCGCTGCCGGATGATCGACATCGCGCAGGACGGGCTGCCCCGGGAGGGGCGGTGGCTCAAGGCGCTGACAGAGGCGCGAGAGATGTGTCTCGGGATCTACCTCGACGTCGCCCGGCCGGGGGTCGTCACCGTCGGCGACGAGGTGACGGACGCCTGAGCCACGGTCTCAGAGGTAGCGGCTCATCGAGAAGCCGCCACCACGCGGCCCGTGGGCTGACAGTGGCTCGTCGGGTCCGAGCGGGCGCCGCCAGAGCGTACGACCGTGCTGGTCCACGCCCACGAGCACGCCGTTCAGCGAGTCTGTCAGCCCTGCGCTCTCGGTCTCGGCGTGGCGCATCCTCGGGACTCCGTGAGACGCCTGCCACTTCTGGCCGTCGTCGGCGAGCGAGCGGACGGCGAGCCGACCGGTGACCGTGACCGACGCGAGCCACGTGCGACCGTTGCGGTCCAGTGTGAGCGAGGGCGAGGAGTACGGCGACCACTGCCCCGGCAGCTCGTCGGGGCGCTGCCAGCGCGTGGCGCCGTCGGGGGTGTGCCGGACCAGGAGCGTGCCGCGGTCGTCGACCGAGGCCAGCCAGACGCGGCCGTCCCATCCGGCCGTGAGGGCCGGGGTGGACGTGACGGACCAGGACCGATGGTCCACACGGTGCATCCGGCTCCACCGCGTTCCCGACGGGCTGGAGTGCTGCGACAGCAGCGCGCCGCGTCGCGTGACGGCCGCCACCCAGACGACGCCCTGGATGTCGGTCACGGCGGACGGTGCGGCGTGGGTCGACCACGACCCGCGGACGCCCCTCCGGTCCGGATGGCTCCACCGGTCCGAGCGGGTGCCGGGCGTGTGGCGTTCGAAGAGGGTCCCGGCCGCGTTCGTGGCCAGGACGTGCACGCGTCCCTGGCCGTCGACCACCAGTGCGGGCGACGCGGTCGTCGCGCTCGAGAGCACGTTCCGGAGCTTGGAGAACACCACCGACTGCGGCGAGGTGTGGGCGGCGAGCACCCGGCCCGCCGTCGTCACCGCGGCAACCCAGACGCGTCCCTGCGAGTCTGTGTTGACCGCGGGGGCGGCGTACGTCGACCACTGGCCGCGATGGCCGAGTCGCACGATCCGCCCGGACGGGCGCTGCACCGTGAGGTCGCCGTCGGCGGACACGCGGGCCGACCAGATGCCCTCGTGGGCGTCGCTGGTGGCGACACCGGCGCGCGTCGAGCCGAGGTAGGGCGACGGCGCGACATCCTCGAGGTGGAGGTAGCGGAAGTCAGACGTGGGCACCGTGCGGACGCCGTACCCGCCGGCGACGGAGTGGTTGTACTCCTCCACCGTGACGGTCCCGTCGCCGATGGCCGACACCCACGCCACGTGCCCCACCCGACCGTCGTCGGTCTGGGCGACGGCCCCGATCGCCGGGACGTCGTCGACCCGGTAGCCGAGGGACGAGGCGGCCTCGTCCCAGTGCTCCGCGTTGCCCCAGTGGACGCCGCCGAAATGGTTCTCGAACGCGTCGAGCCCGTTGGTCTCGCGCAGCCGCCAGGCCACGAAGCTCGTGCAGTTGCGCAGCGCGAAGCCCCACGGGTCGCCGTAGCTGCCGTTGTAGAACCAGATGTGCTTCGCGCACTCCCGCGGCGGAGCCGGCTTCTCGACAGCGGGCTTGTCGGGCTTGTGGGGCCCGCCCGGCTGACCCGGCTTGTGCGGGCCACCCGGCTTCCCGGGTCCGCCGGGAGTGTGGGTGGCGGGCGGCTTGGGCAGCGGCACGAGGGGACAGTGACCGAGCCCCCGGTACGGATAGTCGTCGCCGGAGGCGTGTGCGGGCACGGCGAGACCTACGAACGACACGATGGTGGCAACCGAGAGCACCCACCCGACGCACCGACGGTCCCGCCGTCGGTGTTGGGACGGCAAGGATGAACTCCGTTCGCGTGTGGTGCCACCAGGGTCGCTGAGCGTCTCGCGAGGCGCTGGAGAACGTGTCGACTTTTACCTTCCACCACGAGATCGGGACCAAGGTCCCGCGCCGATACGCTGCTCGGCATGACCGAGATCGAGATCGGGCGGGCCAAGCGCGGGCGCCGGGCGTACTCCTTCGACGACATCGCGATCGTCCCCAGCCGCCGCACCCGCGACCCCGAGGAGGTCAGCACGGCCTGGCAGATCGACGCCTACCGTTTCGACCTGCCGATCGTCGCCGCGCCGATGGACTCGGTGATGTCACCGGAGTCCGCGATCGAGCTCGGACGCCTGGGCGGGCTCGGGGTGCTCAACCTCGAGGGCCTCTGGACGAGGTACGACGACCCGACCGACCTGCTCGTCGAGATCGCCTCCCTGGACGAGACGAACGCCGTACGCCGCATGCAGGAGATGTACGCCGAGCCGATCAAGGCCGAGCTGATCACCGCGCGTCTGCAGCAGATGCGCCAGTCGGGCATCACCGTCGCCGGGTCGCTGAGCCCGCAGCGGACCAAGGAGTTCGCCAAGACCGTCGTCGACGCGGGGGTCGACATGTTCGTGATCCGCGGGACGACCGTCAGCGCCGAGCACGTGAGCGGCCAGGCCGAGCCGCTCAACCTCAAGGAGTTCATCTACGAGCTCGACGTCCCGGTGATCGTCGGCGGCTGTGCGACGTACCAGGCGGCGCTGCACCTGATGCGCACCGGCGCGGCCGGTGTGCTCGTCGGCTTCGGCGGGGGAGCGGCACACACGACCCGCACGGTGCTCGGTGTCGCGGTGCCGATGGCCAGTGCCGTCGCCGACGTGGCCGGCGCCCGCCGCGACTACATGGACGAGTCGGGCGGCCGCTACGTCCACGTCATCGCGGACGGCTCGATCGGGCGCAGCGGCGACATCGCCAAGGCGATCGCGTGCGGAGCCGACGCGGTCATGATCGGCTCACCGTTCGCGCGCGCCAGTGACGCCCCGGGGCGCGGGTTCCACTGGGGCGTGGAGGCCCACCACGCCGAGCTGCCGCGAGGCCAGCGCGTCGAGATCGGCAGCGTCGGCACCCTCGAGGAGATCCTCTTCGGTCCCTCGCGCGTGGCCGACGGCACCATGAACCTGATCGGGGCCCTGCGGCGCGCGATGGCGACGACGGGGTACACCGAGCTCAAGGAGTTCCAGCGGATCGAGGTCGTCGTCTCCTGACCCGGGTCCCAGCCTCGAGGCGAACCCGGGACCAACTTCGTGGCTCCAACAGGTACGTGGCCAGAAGATGCACCCTCCTGGGGGTTGTGTCGGTCGCGGATCTGACACACCCTGCGGGAGATCATGTGCAGGTTCTTCCGGGGGGACTGCTCGTGACCGCAGAGGTCACACAGGGGGGAGAGACCATGACGATTGCCGCCGCAACACCACATACCGGTGATGACCGATGGGGACAGCGCACACCGCTCACGCTGCACCTGGACCACCTCGCGATCGAAGGGCTCATGTCGGCCCTCGGCCGCCGGCCCGAGGGGACGAGTCCCCGGGCCATGCCCGACGAGCTCAAGCGCCTCACCGACCGCGAGCTCACCGTGCTCCGCGCCATGGCCACCGGGGCCACGAACGCCGAGATCGCCGCCGAGCTCTACCTCTCTGTCGCGACGGTGAAGACCCACGTCGCTCGGGTCCTGGCCAAGCTCGGGCTGCGCGACCGGGTCCAGGCCGTGGTGTTCGCCTACGAGTCCCGGCTGGTCGTCCCGCACTGACCGGCTACGCGTAACCCTTGGCCTGGAGAGCGTAGAGCTGCGCATAGCTGCCTCCAGCCGTCATCAGCTGGGTGTGGCTGCCGACCTCGCTCACCCGGCCCTCGGACAGCACGACGACCAGGTCGGCGGCCGCGACGGTCGAGAACCGGTGGGTGACCAGCACCGTGACCGCGCCGTGCCGACCCGCCCGGCGAGCGGCGTCGGCGTACCCCTCGAAGAGCGCGTGCTCGGTCGCGGCGTCCAGGGCGGACGTCGGCTCGTCGAGCACCAGCAGCAGCGGATCGTCGCGCATCATCCCGCGGGCGATCGCCAGCCGCTGCCACTGCCCGCCCGACAGCTCGGTGCCGTCGTCCCAGCTCGTGCCGAGCTGAGTGGCGAGCCCGCCCGGCAACGCGACGAGGACGTCGCTCGCGGCAGCGTCGTCGAGCGCCTGGAGGGCGCGCTCGTCGCTGTCGAGGGCGGGTAGGTCGCCGGTGGTGACGGACTCACGGGCGACCAGCTCGAGATGCACGTGGTCCTGGAACGCTCCCGCACACCGGGCTCGCCAGGCGCTCCCGCTGATCGTGGCCAGGTCGACCCCGTCGACGAGGACACGTCCTGCGGTCGGCCGGTAGAGGCCGGTGAGCAGCTTGACCAGGGTCGACTTGCCGGCGCCGTTCTCGCCGACGATGGCCACCACCGACCCCGCGGGGAGGTCGAGGTCGACGTCCGCCAGTGACGGTGTGTCCTGACCGGGGTAGGTGAACCCCAGACCGCGCAGCGCGATCCCCGACCGCAACGCCTCGGGCGGTGTGTCCGTGCCCTCGACGGCCTGGGCCGCGGCGACACCCTCCTCCAGCGTCCGGTAGCGCCCGACCGTCCGGACCACCTGCGCCAGCATCTGGAAGCTGAACCGCAACGACGACACCACGTTCTGGAGCTCGCCGATCACCAGAACCGAGGTGGCGACGGCGCCCACCGGCACCCGGCCGTCGGCGGCGTCCCGGGCGATCAGGGTGAGGACGGTCCCCGCGGCCACGAGGTAGAACAGCCCGCACCCGGTCGCGGCGAGGTTCTTGAGCAGCTCTGCGCGCACGTGAGGCCGCCGCCAGTCCGCACCCGCGCGGTGCAGCTTCCGCGCCACGACCTCGCGGGCCCCGAGCACCCGCAGCTCGGAGGCGGGGTCCGGCTCGACGGCGAGGCTGACCAGGTGCTGGGTCAGGCGTCCCGGCTCTGCGCCCTCGTCCTCGGCCTGCCGGTCCCACTTCACCAGCCAGCGCCCGAGCATGAGGCTCGGCAGCGATGCGGGCAGCAGCCACAGGAGGCGGGCGTCCGCACCGATGGCGACCACGAGCGTCACGACCGGCATCGTCAGGTTGCGGATCGCGTTGACCATGCTGTTGTACGCGCCGCCGAGAGCACCCTGGCGCTCGCGCACGATCTGCGCCTGGTCGCGGAACGCCGGGGACTCCAAGTGGTCGAGGGTGGGCACCGCCGCCATCAGCTCGGCGACCCGACGGTCGAACTCGTGACCGACCGACTCGTTGAGCCGTAGCCGCGCCTCGACCCCGATGGTCGTGAAGACCGGGACGACCCCGAACCCGACGGCAGCGAGGATCGCGCCGGCGACCAGCGTCGGCTCCGACCTGGTGACCACGCCGGTGACCATCAGTCCGAACGCCAACGGCAGCAGGTTGGACAGGACGGTGCCGACCACCTCGAGGAACGCCAGCAGTGCGGCCCTGCGGTCCAGCCGGAACGCCGCGGCCAGCGGCATCCACAGGTTGCGCAACGTCCTCACGAGACCGCACCGCCCGCCAGGGCGAAGCGCTCGGCCTGGAGCGCGAACATCCGGGCGTACCCGTTGCCCGCCGCGACCAGGTCGTCATGCGACCCGTCCTCGACGATCCGGCCGCCGTCCAGCACGACGATGCGGTCCGCGTGCCGCACGCTGGAGAGACGGTGGCTGACCAGGATCGTGGTCAGCCCTCGGGTGACGGTGAGGAAGTTGTCGAACAGCTCGGCCTCCGCGCGTACGTCGAGCGCCGCGGTGGGCTCGTCCAGCACGAGGACGCCCGCACCGGCGTCGATCGCGGTCAGCGCGCGCGCCAGAGCCACCCGCTGCCACTGTCCGCCCGAGAGGTCGGTCCCGCCGGCGTACTCCCCGCTCAGCACGCGGTCCCAGCCTCCGACGCGTCGGAGCACGGAGTCCCCGGTCGCGTCGTGCAGCGCCCTCGACACGACGGCCTCGACGTCGTCGGCCCGGTGGTCGGCGAGCATCGCCATCCCGACGTTCTCGCGCAGGGTCAGGTGGTAGCGCACGAACTCCTGGAAGATCACCGCCACGCGTCGCCGCAGCCGGTCGTCCTCGCCGGGGTCACCGCCGTCGACCCGGACGACCCCGGAGTCCGGCCGGTACAGCCCGCACAGCAGCTTGATGAGGGTGGACTTGCCGGCCCCGTTGGCCCCGACCACCGCCACGCTGGTGCCGGGCTCGATCTCCAGGCTGAGGCCGTCGAAGGTGGGTGCCGGGCGGCCCGGGTAGGTGAATCGCACGTCCCGGAACACCACCGTGCTGGCGGTCTCGCCGGGCCGGGTCGGTGCGACGCCCGGAGCGGGCGCCGGCAGCCGGTGCGAGAGGTCCTCGAGGTCGAGCAGCAGGGTCTGCTGGCGGATGACCATGGTCTGCATGTCGCCGAGCATCCCGAGGCCCTCGACCTGGATCAGGGCCTGCGCGGACGCGAGCAGGGTGGCGGTGCTCACCGCGCCGGTCCAGGCGCCGTGCCCGAGCGCCGCCAGCGCCACGACGTACACCGCGAGCAAGCCGGTGTTGGCGAACGCGATGGGGCGTCGCTTCTCGTTCCGGCCCTGCCACAGGTCGGCCATCGCGCTGCGCCAGGTGGCGGTGAAGCGGTCGATGCCGAACGACGTCAGCCCGAACAGCCGCACCTCCTTGGCGTTGACCTGGTCGATCAGCAGGCTCCGGTACCACCGCGCCCGGCGACGTCTCCGGTCGCGGAAGATCTGCTCGAAGATCTGCTGGGAGTACGCCGACCACGTGAGGTTGAGCGTCAGCGTCGCCGCCAGCACCAGCGCGGCGACCCACCACGACCAGGTCGCCAGCACGACCAGAGCGGCCACGCCCCACAGCCGGTAGCCGACCACGCGCCAGGTGCTCTCGACGCCGAGGAAGTACTGCTGGTTGATCTCCTCGACCGCACCGTCGATCGACTGCCGCACCTCGGCGTCCTCGAGGTGCTGGATGCCGTGGGGTCGGGAGCTCAGCGCCGAGACCCGCTCGAGCAGCAGGGGGGTGGCCCGCCCCTGCTCGACGGAGCCGACGATCTCGACGACCGCCGTGAGTATCGGCTGGGCGACCAACGAGCCGAGCGCCACGACCAGCCAGGTGCGGTCGAGCCGTCCGTCGGCAAGGGCGCCGACCAGCTGTCCGGACCCGACCATCACGCCCGCGGCGGCCCCCGCCTGCGCCACGGCCGCGATCGCGCCGATCGCGGTCAGGGTCGGGGAGCACTCCCACAGCAGCCGGACCAGCAGGACCTGTCCGTGCAGGACGCGTCGTACCCGAGTACTCGCCTTCTCCATGGGCGCACTCTGACATCAAACTGATGTCTTTGCAATGTCACAACAATGTCAGGCCAGTGTCGTCAAGCCGTCTCCGTGACGTCGAGGAGCTCGACGATGCTCTCGAGGCCGCGGGTGACGAACGCCTGCCCGCCCGGACCCAGCCCCCACAGCGCCTCGTACCACGGGTTCAGCTTGTGCCAGTCCAGGGCGCGGTCCAGTTCCTCGTCGGTCACGCCGTACGCCGTCGCGACGGCTTCCGCGACCGCCTCCGGCGTGCCGTACAGCGGCCAGGCGAGGTCGAGGGCCGGGTCGGCGACGCGGGCGTCCTTCCAGTCCAGGATCCCCACAAGGCCGTCCGGGCCGGACGCCACGTGCTGGGCGGTCAGGTCGCCGTGGGCCAGCGTCGTCGGCGAGCGCAGGGCGACCCGGCGCAGCAGCGCCTTGCCCGCCTCCTGGTGCTCCTGTGGCAGCAGCGGGAGGACCCGGTGCAGCATCCGCTCCAGGGTGGCCAGCAGCTCGGCGCGGGCCTCGGTCTGCTCGGGGATCCCGGACTCCACGTAGATGTTGACCGGCATGTCGTGGAGAGCGCGCAGGAACTCCCCGAGCCGGCGACCGTCGTCGGGGGTCAGCGGGACCCGGGGCCCGAGCTCGCCGGGGAGGAGCCGGTGCCGCACGCGCAGGGGAGACTCTTCGAGCACGATCGGGACCGGCACCTCCAGCGGCAGCAGCGGGGCCAGCCGCGGCATCAGCTTGACCTCGTGCAGCAACGAGGCCTCGACGTCGGGGTAGCGCGGCACCCGGTCCAGCCAGGTGCCCTCGACGGCCGTGGCGACGGTGTCCGGGCCCTCGGCCGGCTCGCCGTGGTCGGCCGCCCGCTCGCGGAGCCAGTCGCCGAACAGCGCCCGCGAGTCCGGCATGAACGGCACGTCCGGATCGGCCATCCGCTCGAGGAGGCGCTCGATGCTCAGCCACGCGCCGTACGCGACCTCCTCGGGCTGCGGTGTGATCGGCCCGTCCCAGGTCGTGACGTAGCGGAAGGCGTGGTACGACGTGTGCTCGTCGGCGTAGTCGCTCTCACCGAGCGGCTCGAGCTCACTGGTGACCCCCAGCTCCTCGGCGAGCTCGCGGCGCGCTCCCTCGAGCGGGTCCTCGCCGTCGAGCAGGACGCCGCCGGCGGTGAAGTCCCAGTGGGCGGGATACACGTCCTTGGTCGGCGTCCGCCGGTGGACGTAGATGCGGCCGTACGGGTCGCGGACCACGACCCCGGTCGCAGCGTGGCGGAGGTTCTGCGCGCGCATGACGGACCGGGGGACACTCCCAGAGGGACGTCCCCCGTCGTCGTACAGTGCGACGACCTCCTCGTCCACGGGGTCTATGTAACCCCGGAACAGGCCTCAGCGCTCGCGAAGCCCCGCAGACGTGTCGCCATGCGGGTCGGCGCCGTCGACGGCGAGCCGTGTCATCCGGCGCGCCTCCAGGAGCCGGGCGCGGTCTCCTGCACCGGTGCGCAGTGCGCTCACGACCGGGAGCACGCGGATCGGGTGGCCGGGCGAGTAGTGGTTCCACCAGACAGGGATGTACGCCGCGCGGCTCACCCGGAACCCGTGTCCGGTCTCCTGGAACGTGAAGCGGACGGTGATGCCCTCGTAGGCACGCGGGTACGTCGTGTCGCTCTGGCCGACCATGTTGCCCATGCCGTAGACGACCCACTTGCCATTGACCTTCGTGATCGGCTGCACCACGTGCGCGTGCTCGGCGAACACCAGGTCGACGGCCGGGCTGGCGGTGAGCCGGCGCACCAGCGCGACCTGCTGGGCGTTCGGCAGCCGGGAGTACTCGTCGCCGCCGTGGTACTGCACGAGCACGATGTCGGCTCCGGCCTTCTTCGCCGCCTTCGCCTGCGCGATCAGGTTGTCGGCGTCCCACATCGACACCGCCCAGCGCTGGTCGGGCGGCAGGCTGAAGCCGTTGAGGGAGTACGTGCCGCCCACGATGCCGACCTTCACCCCCTGCTTGCTGGTGAGGATCACCGGCTTGCGGCGCTCCGCGGGCGTGCGGAACGTGCCGACGTGGCGCACGCCGGCCCGCTCGAGGAGGGTGGCGGTCCGCACGAGCCCGGTGAACCCCTGGTCGATGCTGTGGTTGGAGTCGGTGGTGCACGCGTCCCAACCCATCGAGGCGATCCAGCGCGCGATCCCCGGCGGGGCGGCGAAGACCGGATAGTTCGAGAGGTGCTGGTCGTCGGCGGCGAACGGCACCTCCTCGTGGCAGATCGCCAGGTCGGCCCGCTGCACCATCGGCTTCATCGCCGCGAACATCGGGTCGAAGTCGAAGCGCTGCCGCTCACCGCGGCGTACGGCGTCCTCGTGGGCGCTCGCCCAGACCGTGTCGTGCCAGAGCAGGTCGCCGCTCATCAGGATCGTCACCCGACGGGCTGGGTCCTGGTCGTCCTCGCCGCCCTGGCCCGATGACGGGGTGGTGGGCTGTGTCGGCATCACGTCGCCGGGCTCGCTGGGCTCGCCGGGCTCGTCGCCGGGCAGCGGGTCGGCCGGCGGCTCGACCGCGACCGCGAACTGCGCGCGGTCGTCGGTGACCCGGTCCTCCTGCGCGAACACCGACAGCGCGAGCGCGACCGCCATGAACACGCAGACAGCCGCCAGCCGGGTGAGGGTCCGCACGCGCTCTGGGTCTCCGTCCTGGTCTGCTGTGGGCTCCTACCGGGCCCCCCGTGGTCGTTCTGGTCGTACGACGTCCCGAAGCGCGTCGGGGTTGCCGTGACGGCACCCGAGGTTGAGAGGATCGTGCCGTGGCGGCCCAGTCAAGTGCCCTTGGTCCCGCCGCGCGAGCAGGCGCGCTGGCGGACCTCGCGGCCACCGGCGCGCGACCGGACGAGCACGAGCCGCTCGACGTCCTGGTCGTCGGCGGCGGCATCGTGGGAGCCGGTGCAGCTCTCGACGCGGTGTCGCGGGGCCTCACAGTGGGGTTGCTCGAGCAGCGTGACCTCGCCAGCGGCACCTCGTCGCGCTCCAGCAAGCTGGTCCACGGCGGGCTGCGCTACCTCGAGATGTTCGACTTCGGGCTGGTCCGCGAGGCCCTGGAGGAGCGCGGACTGCTGCTGACCCGGCTCGCGCCCCACCTCGTGCGGCCGGTGCCGTTCCTCTACCCGCTGCACCGCACGATCGAGCGCCCCTACGTCGGCGCCGGGCTCGCGTTGTACGACGCGCTGGCCATGGTCGGCAAGTACGAGATGGGCGTGCCGCGCCACCGGCACCTGTTCCGCAGGCAGGTCGCCCGCATCGCGCCGGACCTCCGCACCGACGATCTCACCGGGGCCGTCCGCTACTACGACTGCCAGGTCGACGACGCCCGTCTCGTCGTCACGATCGCGCGGACCGCCGCCCACCACGGCGCCCTGATCGCGACGCGGACGCGGGTGACCGGCTTCCTCCGGAAGGGCCCCCGGGTGATCGGCGTACGCGCGACGGACCTGGAGTCCGGCACCGAGATCGAGGTGCGCGCCCGGGTCGTGGTCACCGCGGCCGGGGTCTGGACCGACGACGTGGAGCAGCTCCTGGGAGGGGAGCTCTCCCTGGACGTCGAGGCCAGCAAGGGCATCCACCTCGTGGTGCCCCGCGACCGCATCCGCTCCGAGTGCGGCTTCATCACGCGCACCGAGAAGTCGGTGCTGTTCGTGATCCCCTGGGGCCGGCACTGGATCATCGGCACCACCGACACGGCCTGGAAGCTCGACCTCGCCCACCCGGCCGCCTCGCGCACCGACATCGACTACCTGCTCGAGCACGTGAACAAGCTGCTGACCGTGCCGCTCGACCACCGCGACGTCGAAGGCGTGTACGCCGGGCTGCGGCCGCTGCTGGCCGGCAAGGCGGGGCGTGGCGTCGGCTCCGGAGGCGAGGGGGAGGTCGCGACCACGAAGGTCTCGCGTGAGCACACCGTGGTCAGCCCTACGCCGGGCCTGGTGCTGATCGCCGGCGGCAAGCTCACGACGTACCGCGTGATGGCGCGCGACGCGATCGACCTCGCCGTCAAGTACTGGTCCGGCGTCGCCCCCTCCCACACCGAGCGCGTCCCGCTGCTGGGGGCCGACGGCTTCCTGACCCGCACCAACCAGCGCGTCGCCCTCAGCCGACGCTCGGGCCTGGACGTCGGGCAGATCGACCATCTGCTCGGTCGCTACGGCGGGCTGGTCGACGACCTCCTCGAGCTGATCGCCGCACGTCCCGAGCTGGCCGAGCCGCTGCCCGGCACCGAGGACTACCTGTGCGCCGAGGTCGTGTACGCCGTCACCCACGAGGCGGCGCGTCACCTCGACGACGTCCTCGCCCGCCGGACCCGGATCTCGATCGAGACCTTCGACCGCGGCACGGTCGCGGTCACCGCCACCGCCGACCTGATGGCCGCGGAGCTCGGCTGGGACCAGGCGCGCCGCGACGACGAGGTCGACCACTACCTCCGCCGGGTCGAGGCCGAGCGGCAGTCGCAGGAGAAGCTCACCGACCAGGAGGCGGACGAGGCCCGCGTCAGCGCCCCCGACATCGTGTGAGGAGCGCGAAGTTACCGAGGGGTAGCCCCACGGGGGGTGGCGGAATAGGCTCGGTGCATGAGTGACCGGCACCCCTCATCCGGACCACTGGTGGAGGGGCCGCACGACCCCGAGCACGACCCGACGGCGTCGTACGCCCTCGACCGCGCGTATGTCGCAGACCTCACCGAACGACTCGTCGCGACGTCGGGACGCACCGTCGAGCTGCGGTCGCCGATCGGCGACCAGCCGCTCGCGCACGTCCCACAGTCGACGGGCGCCGACGTCGAGGAGGCGTTCCGGCGGGCGCGGGTGGCGCAGGAGATCTGGGCGCGCACCTCGCTCGACGAGCGGGCCGAGTGCCTGCTCCGACTGCACGACCTGGTGCTCGACCACCAGGACGAGATCATCGACCTGATCTGTCTCGAGTCCGGCAAGGCCCGCAAGCACGCCTTCGACGAGCCGATGCACATCGCACTCACCGCGCGCTACTACGGCCGTACCGCGCACGAGCACCTCGACAGCCGGCGGGTCAGGGGACTCGTCCCGGTGCTCACCCGCGTCGACGTCAACCGGGTGCCGAAAGGCGTCGTCGGCATCATCTCGCCGTGGAACTACCCGTTCACGATGGCCCTGTGCGACGGGCTTCCCGCGCTCCTCGCCGGTAACGCGGTGGTGGCCAAGCCGGACGCGCAGACGATCCTGTCGGGGCTGCTCGCCTCGCAGCTGCTCGAGCGCGCAGGGTTCCCGGCCGGCATCTGGCAGGTGGTCGCCGGCCCCGGACCGGAGATCGGCCCCGAGCTGGTGAGCCGCGCCGACTACATCTGCTTCACCGGGTCGACCGCCACCGGCCGCGTGATCGCCCAGGGCTGTGCGGAGCGCCTGATCGGATGCTCGCTGGAGCTCGGCGGGAAGAACCCGATCCTGGTGCTGCGTGACGCCGACGTCGAGAAGGCCGCCGAGGGGGCCGTCCGGGCGGCGTTCTCGAACGCCGGTCAGCTGTGCGTGTCGATGGAGCGGATGTTCGTGGCCGACCAGGTCTACGACCGCTTCATGGAACGCTTCGTCGCGCGCACCGAGGCCATGACGCTGGGCGCCACGCTCGACTGGGGCAACGACATGGGCACCCTGATCAGCCGGCGTCAGCTCGAGACGGTCACGGCCCACGTCGACGACGCGGTCGCGAAGGGAGCGCGGGTGCTCACCGGCGGCCGGGCACGGCCCGACCTGAGCCCCTTCTACTACGAGCCGACGATCCTCGAGGGCGTCACGCCCGACATGACGTGCTTCGGTCACGAGACCTTCGGGCCCGTGGTCGCGGCGTACCGCTTCCACGACGAGGCCGACGCGATCGCCCGCGCCAACGACGGCGAGTACGGCCTGAACGCCTCGATCTACAGCCAGGACGGCGCGCGAGCGCGCGCGATCGCGCGGCAAGTCCGGTGCGGCACGGTGAACATCAACGAGGGCTTCAACGCCTCCTTCGGGAGTATCGAGGCACCGATGGGTGGGATGCGCTCGTCCGGTCTCGGCCGCCGTCAGGGCAGCGAGGGCGTGCTCCGGTTCACCGAGACCCAGTCGGTCGCCACGCAGCGCGTCACGCCCGTCGCGCCGCGCTTCGGGGTGTCGGACGAGCGCTACGCGAAGGCGATGACGCTGGCGCTGCGGGTCATGAACAAGCTCGGCCGGGCATGACCAGTCACCGCAAGCACGACTACGACGTCCTGGTGGTCGGCTCGGGGTTCGGCGGCTCCGTGGCTGCGCTCCGCCTGACCGAGAAGGGCTACCGGGTCGGCGTGCTGGAGGCAGGCGCGCGCTTCGCCGACGAGGACTTCGCGAAGACGTCGTTCGACACCCGACGCTTCCTCTTCCGGCCCGAGATCGGCTGCTACGGCATCCAGCGGATCGACGCGCTCAAGGACTGCCTGATCCTGTCCGGGGCCGGCGTCGGCGGCGGCTCGCTGGTCTACGCGAACACGCTCTACGAGCCCCTCGACCAGTTCTACGACGACCCGTCGTGGAAGGACATCACCGACTGGCGCGCCGAGCTCGCGCCGTACTTCGACCAGGCCAAGCGGATGCTCGGCGTCGCGACGTACCCGCGGATGACGCCGTCCGACGAGGTCATGAAGCAGGTGGCCGACGACCTCGGGGTCGCAGAGACGTTCCACCCGACCCCGGTGGGCGTCTTCTTCGGCGGACCCGGGCAGGAGCCCGGCGACACCGTCCCGGACCCGTACTTCGGTGGTGCCGGCCCCGACCGCAACCCCTGCCGCCACTGCGGCGAGTGCATGACCGGCTGCCGCCACAATGCCAAGAACACCCTGGTCAAGAACTACCTCTACCTCGCCGAGCAGAACGGCGCGCGCGTGCTGCCGCTGACCACGGTCACCCGGATCGAGCCTCGCGCGGGCGGGGGGTACGACGTCCACGTCCGCTTCACCAAGGCCAAGCTCAACCGCCCCGGCGCGACCAAGGTCCTGTCCGCCGAGCAGGTGGTGCTGGCGGCGTCCGCGCTGGGCACCCAGCGACTGCTCCATCGGATGAAGGACGAGGGTCGCCTGCCCGGTCTCTCCGACCGGCTCGGACATCTCTCCCGCACGAACTCCGAGTCGATCCTCGGCGCCATCGCGCCGGACACGTCGGTCGACTACTCCCAGGGCGTCGCCATCACGTCGTCGTTCCACCCCGACGAGCACACCCACATCGAGCCGGTCCGCTACGGCAAGGGCAGCAACGCGATGTCGCTCCTCCAGACCGTGCTCACCGACGGCGACGTCAACCCGCGGTGGCGCACGTGGCTGAAGGAGCTCTGGGCGCAGAAGTCCCACGTGCTCGACCTCTACGACATGCGGCATTGGTCGGAGCGCGCGGTGATCGCTCTGGTGATGCAGAGCCGCGACAACTCGATCACGGTGTTCACCAAGGCCGGACGCTTCGGGCGCCGGGTGCTGACCTCGCGGCAGGGCCACGGCGAGCCGAACCCCACGTGGATCCCGGTGGCCAACCGCGCCGTACGCCGGATGGCGGAGATCATGGGCGGGACGCCGGGTGGCTCGATCGGCGAGCCGTTCAACATGCCGCTGACGGCCCACTTCATCGGCGGCTGCACGATCGGTGACTCCCCGGACTCCGGCGTGGTCGACGCCTTCCAGCGCGTGTACGGACACCCCGGTCTGCACATCACGGACGGGTCGGCGATCTCGGCGAACCTCGGCGTCAACCCGTCACTGACGATCACCGCGCAGGCGGAGCGGGCGATGGCGTTCTGGCCCAACCGCGGCGAAGCGGACCCGCGGCCACCGCTCGGTACGGCGTACCACCCGGTGACGCCGGTCGCCCCGTCCCACCCGGCCGTGCCGGACGACGCGCCGGCGGCGCTGCGGCTCCCGATCGTCTCCGTCTCCTGAGCCCCGCGTAACCGACCGCGCGCCGCGTCGTTGAGCGAGCGGGACCCCATCTCCGAACTCCCTCCCTTGGTGGGGCCCAACTCGTCCGGGGACGTGCATGCGGGTCTCGGACCACCAGAGCCCGGCCTCGCTCCCTGATCGCCGGGCTCTGGCGCGTCCGGGGGAGGGCGGGAAGAGGCCCGCCGATAGGCTTCGGTCATGTCGGAGCGCGACACCCACGACGGCCACGACCTCGTCCTCGTCGTCGACTTCGGTGCCCAGTACGCCCAGCTGATCGCCCGGCGCGTCCGCGAGGCGCGCGTCTACTCCGAGATCGTCCCGCACACGATGCCGGTGGCGGAGATGCTCGAGCGGAAGCCGGCGGCGATCATCCTGTCGGGCGGCCCCTCGTCGGTGTACGCCGACGGCGCGCCCGGCATCGACACGTCCGTCTACACGGCCGGGGTCCCGGTCTTCGGGATGTGCTACGGCTTCCAGCTCATGGCCCAGGGACTCGGCGGGGCCGTCTCGCCCACGGGTGCCCGGGAGTACGGCCGCACGCCGGTCAAGGTCGACCACCCCGGCGTCCTGCTGGC
>DASSTL010000005.1:0-76665 GCA_035707985.1 Nocardioides sp.
TCGACAGCCAGTACATGCTCGGCACCCGCGACTGGACGCAGATCGAGGTGCCGCCGCACGCCTCTGCGCTCGGCAAGGCCCTCTACGCGTACGCCGCGCTGCCGGCCCCGCGCGGGCGGCTGCAGCGACTGACGCCGAAGACGGTGGCCGACGGCGTCGCGCTCGAGCAGCAGCTCGCGCAGACCCGGCGCCGCGGGTGGGCGGTGACCGTCGACGAGCTCGAGATCGGCCTGACCGGTGTCGCCGTCCCGGTCCGGGGTGGACACGGCGACGTCGTCGCCGCCCTCGGGGTCTCCGGGCCCACACAGCGTTTCCAAGGTCGGGTGGACGAGGTCGGACGGCTGCTGACCGACCGGGCTCGCGGACTCTCCGCCCTGCTGGAGCGAGGAAGCAACCAACAACGTGGAAAGGAAGGGGCGGCATGAGCGGCCTGACACCCGAGGAGATCCTCCAGGGTCTCTACGACGAGACGCTGGTCGGCAACGCCCCCCGCGTGCTCGAGCTGACACGCGAGGGCCTCGAGCTGCAGATGGAGCCCCAGTCGCTCCTCTTCGACGCACTCATCCCCTCCCTGGAGGAGGTCGGCGCGCGGTTCGAGCGCGGTGACTTCTTCGTGCCCGAGATGCTGATCGCCGGGCGGGCGATGGCGGGAGCCATGGAGGTCCTCCGCCCGCTCCTCGCCGAGACCGGCGTCGAGACGATCGGCCGCTTCGTGATGGGCACGGTCCAGGGCGACGTCCACGACATCGGCAAGAACCTCGTCAACATCATGCTCGAGGGCGCCGGCTTCGAGGTGATCGACCTCGGGGTGCAGGTCACGCCGGAGAAGTTCATCGAGGCGATCAACGAGCACCAGCCCGACATCGTGGGCTTCTCGGCGTTCCTGACCACGACCATGCCGATGTTCAAGGCCAACATGAACGCCCTGACCAAGGCCGGCCTGCGCGACGAGGTGATCGTGATGGTCGGTGGCGCCCCGGTCACCCAGGAGTACGCCGACGCCGTCGGCGCCGACGGGTACGCCGCCGACGCGTCCGCGACGGTCAAGAAGGCCAAGGCCCTCCTCGACGAGAAGCGCTCGAAGGTCCCCGCATGAGCGACTGGGACGGCACGCCGCGGGAGACCGTCCTCCGGTCGGCGACCAAGGAGGTCGTGATCGGTCACCACCGCCGCTTCTGCCTGATCGGGGAGCGGATCAACCCGACCGGTCGCAAGATCTTCCAGGAGCAGCTCCGCGCGGGTGACCTCTCGGCGATCGAGCGCGACGTCAAGGCGCAGGTCGAGGGCGGCGCCGACGTCCTGGATGTGAACATGGGCGTCCCGCTGACCGACGAAGCGGACCTGCTGGTGCGCGCGATCCGGATGGTGCAGAGCCTGACCGACCTCCCGATCTGCATCGACTCCTCGGTGGTCGAGGCGCTCGAGGCCGGGCTCGCGGCGTACGAGGGGCGCGCGCTGGTGAACTCGGTGACCGCCGAGGACGACCGGCTCGCCGCGATCCTGCCGCTGGTCAAGAAGCACGACGCCGCGATCATCGCGTTGCCCAACGACGCGGACGAGATCCCGATGCAGGCCGACAAGCGGGTCGAGCTGACGCGCAAGATCGTCGACGTCGCGACGAACGAGTACGGCATCGCGGCCGACGACATCGTGATCGACCCGCTGGCGATGCCGATCGGCGCCGACACCACCGTGGTGAACACGGCGTTCGAGACCATGCGGCGCATCCGCGACGAGTTCGGCGTGAACATGACCTGCGGCGCGTCCAACGTGTCGTTCGGCATGCCCGGTCGCCACCAGCTCGGCGCGGCGTTCCTGCCGATGGCGATGACTGCCGGTCTCACCAGCGCGATCATGGACACGCGTACGCCGGCGATCGTCGAGGCGGTCAAGGCGGCCGACCTGCTGCTCGACCACGACGAGTGGGGCATGGCCTGGATCGCGGCACACCGGGCCCGGCAGGCGGCGGAGCAGACGGCACCCGCGTGACGAAGGAGCCGGCGTGACGGAGGACCCGGCAGAGGTCGACCGGCCGGACTTCTCGCTGGAGGACGTCCGGCGCGAGGGGCTGATCGCGCCGTCCGGCATCGAGCCGGCGGCGCACGACGGCACCGGCCGCGTGCGGCTGAAGTTCGAGGTGCACGACACCTCGGGCACGGTCACCGAGCGTGACGTCCGCGTGCCGCCGGGCGTCAGCGTCTTCGACTCCGCGTCGTGGAACGGCATCGCGATCGACTCGACCTGCGGTGGCCACGGCACCTGTCACAAGTGCAAGGTGCGGCTCTCCGCCCAGGCCCCGGTGACCCGGCACGACGAGCGCACGTTCACCCAGACCCAGCTCCAGCAGGGGTGGCGGCTGGCGTGCCTCGTGCAGGCGACCCGCGACCTCGACATCGAGGTGCCCCCGCTCACCACGCGGCCCAAGGCGGCGACCGTCGGCGTCGGCCGGCAGGTGATCCTGCGTCCCGCCGTCCAGAAGCGGTACGTCGAGCTCGACGAGCCCACGCTCTCCGACCAGCGACCCGACCTGGTGCGGCTGCTCGACGCCATCGACGACCTCGAGCCGGTCCCCGACCTGTACGCCCTGCGCCGCCTCCCGACGGTGCTGCGGCAGTCGGGCTTCAAGGCGACCGCGGTCGTCGTCGACGAGGCGTTGATCGACGTGGAGCCCGGCGACACGACGCAGACCCGCTACGCGATCGCGTTCGACCTCGGCACCACGACCGTCGTCGCGACGCTGCTCGACCTCGAGACCGGCACCCCGGTGTCGGTGGCCTCGAGCCTGAACAAGCAACAGCCGTTCGGCGCCGACGTGATCAGCCGGATCAGCGCGACCATGCTCGACTCCCGGGCGCTCGACCGCCTGCGTCAGGCCGCCCACGCCACCCTCGCCGAGCTGACTGACGAGATCTGCCGCGAGGGCGGGGTCGACCCGGCCCACGTCTACGAGGTCGCGCTCGCCGGCAACGCCACCATGACGGCGCTGGCCCTGGGCCTGGACCCCGAGCCCCTCGGAGTCGCGCCGTTCGTGATGGCCACGGCCCAGCCGACCGACGTACTCGCCGGCGACCTCGGGCTGACCCTCCATCCACGCGCCCGCGCGGTCGTGTTCCCGGCCCTCGGGGCCTACGTGGGCGGCGACATCGTGGCCGGCATGCTCGCCACCGGGATGGACCGCGACAAGCGCACCCGGCTGTTCATCGACGTCGGCACCAACTGCGAGATCGTCCTGAGCGACGGCGACCGGATCGTGTCGACGGCCGCCCCGGCCGGCCCGGCGTTCGAGGGCGGAGCGATCCGCTGCGGCATGCGTGCCGCCGACGGCGCGATCGAGGTGGTGCGCCTCCTGGGCCCCGACACCTCGGAGCCCGTGGGGCTCCAGGTCATCGGCGACGTCGAGCCGCGCGGGGTGTGCGGCTCCGGCCTCGTGGACGCGGTGGCCGAGCTGGTGCGGGTCGGGCTGCTCGACGGCTCGGGGCGCTTCGTCACCGACGAGGTGGCCAAGGAGGTCGCCCCGGCACTGGCCGATCGGCTGACCTTCATCGGGGAGGAGCGCGTGTTCGTGCTGCACCGACCGACCGACGCCGCGCCCCCTGAGGAGTGCGTCGTGCTCTCCCAACGCGACGTGCGGGAGCTCCAGTTCGCCAAGGCCGCGATCTCGACCGGCTGGTCTCTGCTCGCCGATGAGCTCGGCGTCGACCCGACGGACGTCCAGCAGGTGCTGCTGGCCGGCTCGTTCGGCAGCTACCTCTCGCCGGCGTCCGCAGTCCGCATCGGGCTCGTGCCGAAGCTGCCGGTGCTGCGCATCGTCTCGGCCGGGAACGTCGCCGGCGAGGGCGCCAAGATGGCTCTGCTGTCGATCCGCGAACGCGCGGGTGCGACCACGCTGCTGGAGGAGGTGACCTATGTCGAGCTCTCGGACCGCAGCGACTTCAACGACCGTTTCGTCGAGCACCTGGCATTCAGCTGAAGACGCGCGTGTGGCACTGGTCGCCTGCGGTGCGCTGGCCCAGCCCGCGGCGCGGATCGCGACCGCCGCCGGCTGGCCGCTCGACGTACACCCGCTGCCGCCGCTGCTGCACAACTCCCCCCGCGAGATCGCCCCGCAGGTGCGGACGCTCGTCGAGCGGCTACGCCCGTCGTACGGAAAGGTCGTGGTGGGGTACGCCGACTGCGGCACCTACGGCGCCCTCGACGAGGTGTGCGCCGACCTCGGCGTGACGCGGATGGAGGGCCTGCACTGCTACGACGTGTATGCCGGCTCCGCGACCGTCGAGCGGTTGCTCCAGGAGCAGCCGGGCACCTACCTGCTCACCGACTTCCTGGTCCGCTCGTTCGCGCGCACAGTGGAGCAGGAGCTCGGCCTCGACCGCTGGCCGGAGCTCCGAGACGACTACTTCGGGCACTACACGCGGGTCGTCTGGCTGGCCCAGCGTCCGGACGACGCCGAGCTCCGTGCGCTGGCCGAGGATGCCGCGCGACGGATCGGGCTACCGCTCGAGGTGCTGCCGACGGGGGAGTCGGGTCTCGCCGACGCCCTGGCCAGGCTCGTCAGCGACTGACGCGCTGGGTCAGTCCCTCGATGACCCGGGTCCGCCACGCCTCAGTCTCGGCGATCTGGTTGAACGTGAAGACGTGCACGCCCTCGGTGAGCGCGCTCTCGGCCCCGAGAGCGGGCGAGCACTGCTCGAGGAAACGCTCGCCGGTGAAGCCTCCCGGTGCGGCGAGCCGGACGAACGTCCCCTTGTGCTTGGTCAGGAAGCGGGTGGACTCGCCGACGCCGATCTTGGTCGCGGTCGCCAGCAGCTTGGCCCGGTCGACCGGACCGGGCATGCCGAGGTAGAGCGGCATCGTGACGCCGCGGGCGCGCAGCCGGGTCACCCACGACGAGATCGCCTTGGGGTCGAAGGTGAGGTTGCTGACGATGTGGGTCGCGTGTCGACGCTTGTCCCACATCGACTGGATGGTGAGGTCGTCGCTGATCGTGGGATGGGTCTCGGGGTAGCCGGTGATCCCGACCTGCTCGAAGGGTCGGCCGAGGTCGGCGAGGTCCTCGAGCAGGGCGAAGGCCTCGGTGTAGTCGCCGACGGGCTCAGCGTCGCCGCCGGGTACGAAGACCTTCGTGATGCCCTTGCCGGTCAGGCGGTCGCAGATCTCGGCGAGCTCCGAGCGCCCGGAGACCATGCGGGCCGCGATGTGGGGGACCACGGTGTAGCCGTGGCCCGCGAGCCGCTCGGTCAGGTCGAAGGTGGCGTCGAGTCCTTTGCTCGGTGACGCGGTGACGGTGACGGTCCGCTCGGTGGGCAGGTACTCGAGCACCTTGTCCTCGGTGGACGCCGTCGGCAGCACCTCGTAGCGAGCGTTCTCCAGCAGGCGGAGCATCGTCGCAGCGTGACGCGTCTTGTTGCGCATGGCGCACTCCGTTTCGTGATACGCACCCCGCGGGTCAGCCTAGAACGTGGGCGGCGCGGCGTACAGAGGTCATTCGTCCTCTGTCGTGGCAGGCCGCCAGGCGGTCAGCGCCGGGTCGTCCGCGGGCAGGGAACGGACGGGTCCCGGCGGTGTCTGGGCGGTCTCGAACCGGACCGTGACGATGCCGCGGCCGGCGCCCCAGACCCATCCGCGGCCGTGCCGCTCGTGGACGACGTCCATGCCCGGCACCCAGGTGCGCAGGTCCGGGAGATCGGGCAGGTCCTCGACCTCGTCGTCCTGGTCCCCGGTAGGGTCGGCGGCCGGGTCCGCGCCGAAGAGGTCGTCCTGGATCCAGTCCGCGAGCCCGGAGACACCGACACCGAGCAGGCGTACGCCGCCGGTGAGGTCGAGCTCGCCCAGGAGGCCGCGCGCGAGCCGCGCGATCACCGGGCCGGCGTCCGTCGGCGCGCCCAGGGTCGTCGAGCGCGACAGCGTGGTGAAGTCGTGGAGCCGCACCTTGAGGGTGATCGTCCGTCCCGACAGGCCGCTCTTGCGGAGCCGCTCGGCGACGTTCACCGCCTGGCGGCTGACCAGCCCCTCCATCAGCCGGCGGTCGGTGAGGTCGGTGTCGTAGGTGCCCTCGACGCTGACCGACTTCGTCTCGCGCTCGGGCACGACCGGCCGGTCGTCCTGCGCACGGGCGAGCAGGAACAGGCCGTGCCCATGGGCCTTGCCGAGCAGCCTGACCAGCTCGTCCTCGGTGATGCGCTCGAGGTCGGCCACGGTGGTGATGCCGGCCCGTCGCAGGCGCTCGGCGGTCGCCGGGCCGACGCCGGGGATCACGGTCACGTGCATCGGTCGTAGGAGCTCCTGCTCCGCACCAGCGCTGACGACGACCAGGCCGTCGGGCTTGTCCAGGTCGCTGGCCACCTTCGCGATGAACTTCGACGTCCCGATGCCGACCGACGCGGTCAGCCCGCCGGTGACGTCGTGGACCTGGGCACGCACCTCCTCGGCCAGGGACCGCACGCTGTCGTCGTCGTACGACGGGAGCCCGGCCGGCGCGAGGTCGACGAACGCCTCGTCGAGCGATAGCGGCTCGACGAGGGGGGAGACCTGACGCAGCACGTCCATCACCTTGACGCTGGTGTCGCGGTAGGCGTGGAAACGCGGGTTGAGGAACGCCGCGTGCGGGCAGCGCGAGCGCGCCTCACGGGTGGACATCGCCGAGCGGACGCCGTACTTGCGCGCTTCGTACGACGCGGTGCTGACGACCCCGCGCCCGCCGACGCCGCCGACGACCACCGGCTTGCCGCGCAGCGAGGGCTTGTCGCGCTGCTCGACGGAGGCGAAGAAGGCGTCGAGGTCCAGGTGCATCACCGACGCCTCCGGACGCATGGCCGCAACCTAGCGCCGGCCACCGACGGACCCGACCTCCCCCGCCGGCGCTCCGACCCGGTTTCCGTCCACAGCCGACGACCGGACAGGCACGCTCCACAGGCCGCCTCGTGACGACCCGCCGGCGCCGGCCCGCACGAGCACCGTCGAACCATGACCACCACGCTCACCGCCTCCGGACCCGCCGACCTGCTCGCCGCCGTGCCCGTCGTGCTCGGCTTCCGTCCCCACAACTCCCTGGTCATGTTGACCTTCGGCGACGGGCACACCTTCCATGCCCGTGTCGACCTGCCTGCGCAGGCGCACGAGGTGACCGACGAGATCGTGGCCGCACTCCTGGGGCCGAGCCTCCGGCACGACGTGGAGCGGGTGGCCTTCCTCGTCTACTCCGGCGACCGGTCGCTGGCGGCCACACTCGCGACCGCGTTGGTGCCGGCGTTCGTGGCCGAGGGCATCGGGGTGATCGACGTGATCCGTGCCCACGACGGCGGGTGGTGCAGCGTGCCGCTCCGCGCCGGTGCGGCCGAGCCACCCCTCACGCCGTACGACGACACGCACCACCCCTTCAGCGCCCAGGCCGTCTTCGAAGGACGGGTGACGCTCGGTAGCCGAGAGGAGGTGAGGGCGAGCGTGGCGCCCGACCTCGAGTTGCGCCGGCGGTGGCGCGAGTGCCTGGTCCGGCGGGAGACGTCGGCGGAGACGGCAGCGGAGTCGGCCGAGGAGTCGGCGCGGGCCGCCCGTGCGCTCGTGGACGGCTGGGTCCGCTCCGGCGACGGCCCCGACGACGAGGGGGCCGCGCGGGTGCTCGCGGTCGTGGCACGGGTGGAGGTGCGCGACGCGGTGCTCTACGCCGTCACCCGCGACACCGTCCACGACCACCTGCGGGTGTGGTCGGCCCTGCTGCGCGGGGCAGCCGACGACCAGGTGCCCGACGTCGCCGCGGTCACCGCGTTCTGTGCCTGGCAGGCGGGCCACGGCGCGCTGGCGTGGTGTGCCCTCGACCGGTGCTTCGAGGTCGACCCCGACCACCGGCTCGGGCAGTGCCTCGCGGAGTGCCTGCTCCGAGCGCTCCCGCCGTCCGCCTGGTCGGAGGTGGGTGACGACCGCGCGACGCCGAGCGGCTGACCACCCTTTCGGCGCTTCCCAGCCGTCGACCCCACCCCTACTGTTTGCCCATGGGGGAGGACGTCGAGGCCCAAGAGTTCTCTCGAGCCGATCGCACGCGCTACCGCGAGAAGGTCCATCGCTGCCTCGACGTGTTCGAGCGGATGCTGAGCGAGCACCAGTTCCACACCGACGACCCCATGACCGGCCTCGAGGTGGAGCTCAATCTCGTCGACGACGCGGGCGACCCCTCGCTGAAGAACGCCGAAGCGCTTGCCGCGATCGCCGACCCCGCGTTCCAGACGGAGCTCGGCCAGTTCAACATCGAGATCAACGTGCCGCCGGCACTGCTGCGCGAGGGCGGACTGGGCACGTTCGAGGAGAACCTCCGGCGCTCGCTCAACGACGCGGAGTCGCGCTCGTCGGCCGTCGGTGCCCACCAGGTGATGATCGGGGTCCTGCCGACGCTGGCGCCCGGTCACCTGAGCCCGTCTCACATGAGCGCGAACCCGCGCTACCGACTGCTGAGCGAGCAGATCCTGCACGCGCGCGGTGAGGACATCCGCATCGACATCACCGGGCCGGAGCGGCTGATCACGACCGCGGACTCGATCCTGCCCGAGGCGGCGTGCACCAGCACCCAGTTCCACGTGCAGACCTCGCCGGAGCAGTTCGCGGCGTACTGGAACGCATCCGAGGCGATCTCGTCGGTGCAGCTGGCGATCGGCGCGAACTCGCCGTACTGCCTGGGCAGGGAGCTGTGGCGCGAGACCCGTATCCCGCTGTTCGAGCAGGCGGCCGACACCCGCAGCGAGGAGCTCAAGGCCCAGGGCGTGCGCCCGCGGGTGTGGTTCGGCGAGCGCTGGATCAACTCGGTCTTCGACCTGTTCGAGGAGAACGTCCGCTACTTCCCGGCCCTGCTGCCGATCACCAACGACGAGGACCCGCTCGCGGTGCTCGACGACGGCGGCACCCCGACCCTCCACGAGCTCCGCCTGCACAACGGCACCATCTATCGCTGGAACCGCCCGGTCTACGACATCAACGACGGCCGGCCCCACCTGCGGGTGGAGAACCGCGTGCTGCCGGCCGGTCCCACGGTGGCCGACCTGATCGCCAACGCCGCCTTCTACTTCGGTGTGGTGCGGCACCTCGCCGAGAGCGACCGCCCGCTCTGGTCGCAGATGTCGTTCCAGGCGGCGGAGGAGAACTTCGAGACCGCGGCCGAGGACGGCATCGACGCCACGATCTACTGGCCGGGGATCGGCGAGGTGAAGGCGACCGAGCTGGTGCTCCGGCGGCTGCTGCCCATGGCGCATGCCGGCCTCGAGGCGTGGGGCGTCGGCGCCGACGAGCGCGACCGGCTGCTGGGCATCATCGAGCAGCGGTGCCTGATCGGGGTCAACGGCGCGAGCTGGTTCGTCGACCGGATGCACCGTCGCCACAACGACGACCGGTTCGACGCGCTCCGGGCCACCCTGCTGGAGTACCGCGAGCGGATGCACAGCAACGAGCCGGTGCACACCTGGGACTGACCTGCCCGCTGCTCCGTGCCGCTCGCCGCCGCTCCTTGCCGCACGTCGAGTCAGCGCCCGCGGATCCGCTTCCACTCCTGGCACAGCCCGGAGCGCGGGTCGATCCACCCGTGGCGGGTGACGACGACGAACGCCGGATCGGCCTCGCGCTCATGGGCGGCCGCCAGGGTCGGAGCCAGCCAGGCGGCGTCCACGTCCTGCACCGACAACGGGCCGGAGCGGGTGACCCACACCCACGCCGGGTCGCCGTACGCCCGGAGTGCGGCGCCGACGATCTCGGTGCGGAGACCGTGGTCCCACGCGGGGTCCTCGAGGACCGTCGAGACCCGCCCGCCCGGTGTGCCGACGTGCAGGGCCGGCGCGACCTGGCGACCACGCTGACTGCGTGCCAGGTCCAGCACGGCGAGGCGGAGCAGCCCCCGGGCAGCGAGGGGGACGGGGTCGAGCAGCACCGGCACCGCACCAGCGTGCCGGACCTGCCGCAGTCCGGCAGCGGGTCTCCACAGGCGCGGGCACGTCGGGGAACGCGCGGCCGAGCACCCTCGGCCGACCGTCGGGTGGGATAGGTTGCCGGTGGGTACGGGGGCCCGTGGACGTTCGCAGCTCGAGTCGAGGACGTGGAGGAGGACCCCACATGGGTGCAGTGGTCGTGGGTTACGTGCCCAAGCCGGAGGGCGAGGCGGCCGTCGACCAGGGCATCGCCGAGGCCAAGCTCCGGGGCGCGACCCTGATCGTGGTGAACTCACACCGCGGCGGCCGCGAGTACGACGACGACGCGTCCGCGCGCTCCGAGGAGAACCTGTCCGCCCTCGAGGCGAAGCTGAAGGACTCCGGCCTCACCTATGACGTGCGCCAGCTGGTCCGCGGCTTCGAGCCCGCCGAGGACCTGATCGGCATCGCCCAGGACTCCGGTGCCGAGCTGATCGTGATCGGGCTGCGGCGCCGGACGCCGGTCGGCAAGCTGATCCTCGGCAGCAACGCGCAGCGGATCCTCCTCGACGCGCCCTGCCCGGTGCTCGCGGTCAAGGTCGGCTGACCGAGCTCGCGCCGAGTCCCTGGCGCTCGGTCTCCCCGGTCAGGAGCCGGGCCAGCCCAGGGCCACCCGCGGGTCCGGGCACAGCAGTTTGGCTGCGCCGTTGGCCAGGATGGTCTTCGCGGTGTTCCGGTTGGCTCCTCGGGCGTAGACCTCGACTCCGGCGTTGTTCATGCTCCGGATGTACGACGCCGACGCGATCGTCTGCAGCTGGGTGATGAACGTGACGCCTTTCGCCTGCAGCTGGGCCGGTGTGCAGGCAGTGGCGCTGCTCAGCTTGATGCCGATCCGGGCCCCGGCCTTCCGGAGGCCGTCGAGCTGCGACGTCCCGCACGAGGCGCCCGGCTCCCGGTACCAGTCGACGGAGGCCCCCTTCGTCTTCGCGTAGCTCACGAATGACTGCGCGGAGGCGGAGGACATGGCGTTCTTCACCTCGACGAGCAACGGGACGTGGTACTGCGCCGACGCGTCGATCATCTGCTGCAGGGTCGCGATGGGCTGCCCACCCTTGGTGCGGATCTTGCTGACCTGCGCCCAGGTGGCGGCGGTGATCTTGCTGCTCCGGGTCACTCCGGCGGGGAGCGTCTTTGCATCGGCGACGCGGTTCCAGGTCCCGTCGTGGAAGACGATGAACGTCCCGTCGGAGATCCGCCAGGCGTCGATCTCGCACCACGCCCCCGGGGCGCCGGCGGCGACGTCCTTGAGCGCGGCGACGGTGTCCTCGTTGGTCACCGCCGCGTCATAGAGGTGGCAGCGATGGCCGAGCAGCTTGCTGGCAGGCGCCGCGTGGGCGGGCGCGGCCAGAGCGAGGGTCGACAGCGCAACCACCAGCAACCCGGTGACAGTGGCCAGGCATCGGCGGGGCCACGCCTGGCGAGACCCCGTGCTCGATGGGCGCCGAGGAGCCCGGCTGGCGCGCTGAATTCCATCCCCCGTGTTCATGCCATCGGTATACGCCGAGGTAAAGGCCCGAGCCGTCACCTGGATTAGGGAAGATGCATTGATGACCGATCCACTCGAGTAGGACGGTTTCCCGCGAGGGACACCGTTGCGTCGGGCCGCCGGAGCGCTCGGCGAGGTGCCGGCGGGGTGGGGCAGGATGACCTCATGGCCATCCACATCACCGGCGACGCCCACGCCGACCAGGTCCTCTCCGACAGCCCGTTCGCGCTGCTCGTCGGGATGATGCTCGACCAGCAGTACCCCATGGAGCACGCGTTCCGCGGTCCGGCCAAGGTGGTCGACAGGTTCGGCAGCATCGAGCCGGCGGCCATCGCAGCGGCGGACCCGGACGCGTTCAAGGCACTGTGCTCGACGCCGCCCGCCATCCACCGGTTCCCCGGGTCGATGGCCGAGCGGCTGCAGACGCTGGCCGCGGTCGTCGAGGAGAAGTACGCCGGCCACACCGAACGGCTGTGGACCGAGGCGGCCACCGGCGCCGAGCTGCTCAAGCGGGTCATGGAGCTGCCGGGGTTCGGCAAACAGAAGGCGCAGATCTTCGTCGCCCTGCTGGCCAAGCAGCTCGGCGTACGACCAGACGGGTGGGAGAAGGTCGTCGGCGACTACGCGCTCGAGGGCTACCGGTCGGTGGCCGACGTGACGGACGCGGCCTCCTTGCAGAAGGTGCGCGACTTCAAGCAGCAGAAGAAGGCGGCCGCGAAGGCGGCCCGGGCGACCGCCTGAGCCACCGCCGCCCCCACCACCTGAGCAGGTGCGTGCCCCTTCGTTCTGCTCACCATCGGCATGGCAGAATGACGGTGCGGCTCTTGACCATACCGGGCCTTGCCGCGCCCAGACAGTCCTGACGAGAGGTGTTCGTGTCCTCGACCGCGCGTAAGAAGACCACGAGCCAGACCAAGACGGCGACGAAGACGGCGACCAAGACGGCGCAGTCGGCCAGCAAGGCTCCGGCCAAGAAGGCGACGGCCACGAAGACGAGTCCCGCGAAGTCGGCTCCGACCGCCAAGAAGGCCCCGGCGAAGAAGGCCGCGCCCGCCAAGAAGGCTGCCGTCGTGGTCGAGGCGGAGGCGCCGGAGACGGACGTCGCCGTCGCTGTGGAGGAGCTCGGTCCCGACGGCAAGAAGATCCTGCCGGACATCTCCGACGAGCAGTTCGAGAAGGACGTCGCCAACGACCCCTCCATCGAGGAGGACGAGAAGGAGGCGACGTTCGTCGTCTCCGACGCCGACGACACGGGTGAGCCCGAGCAGCAGGTCATGGTCGCCGGCGCGACGGCCGACCCGGTCAAGGACTATCTCAAGCAGATCGGCAAGGTCCCGCTCCTCAACGCCGAGATGGAGGTCGAGCTCGCCAAGCGGATCGAGGCCGGCCTGTTCAGCGAGGAGAAGCTCGCCAAGGGCGGCAAGATCTCGGCGAAGCTCGAGGAGGAGCTCGAGTGGATCGCCGAGGACGGCCGCCGCGCGAAGAACCACCTGCTCGAGGCCAACCTCCGTCTGGTCGTCAGCCTGGCCAAGCGCTACACCGGCCGCGGCATGCTCTTCCTCGACCTGATCCAGGAGGGCAACCTCGGTCTGATCCGCGCCGTCGAGAAGTTCGACTACACCAAGGGCTACAAGTTCTCGACGTACGCCACCTGGTGGATCCGGCAGGCGATCACCCGGGCGATGGCCGACCAGGCGCGCACCATCCGCATCCCCGTGCACATGGTCGAGGTCATCAACAAGCTCGCCCGCGTCCAGCGGCAGATGCTCCAGGACCTCGGGCGAGAGCCCACGCCGGAGGAGCTGGCCAAGGAGCTGGACATGACGCCCGAGAAGGTCGTCGAGGTCCAGAAGTACGGCCGCGAGCCCATCTCGCTGCACACCCCGCTCGGTGAGGACGGCGACAGCGAGTTCGGCGACCTGATCGAGGACTCCGAGGCGATCGTCCCGGCCGACGCCGTGAGCTTCACGCTCCTCCAGGAGCAGCTCCACGCCGTCCTGGACACCCTGTCCGAGCGTGAGGCGGGCGTGGTGTCGATGCGGTTCGGCCTCACCGACGGCCAGCCGAAGACGCTGGACGAGATCGGCAAGGTCTACGGCGTGACCCGCGAGCGGATCCGGCAGATCGAGAGCAAGACCATGTCGAAGCTCCGCCACCCGAGCCGCTCCCAGGTGCTGCGGGACTACCTGGACTGACTACCCGGACTGACCGTCGGGACGAGGTCTGGTCACCGGCCGGTCGCTAGCGTTCCTGGTGTGGACGAGCGGTACGAGCGGATGCGCGCGCGGTTGCTGGAGGCGATCGCGGAGCACGAGCGCGGAGAGCTCGACCACGCCGGTCTGAAGACCACGGTGGAAGGCGTGATGCGCACCCGCACGCGTGCCGACGACCCGGTCCGCCAGGCGCTGTTCGAGGCCGACATCGCCCTGGAGTACGCGATGGACGGAAAGCCCGAGGGTGATCCCGCCGCGCACCTGAAGCGGATGCGGAGAAACCTCCGCGAGGCTCTGCGATGACCCGTGCCGCGGCCGCGCCACAGGACTGATCCGGCTAAGGTCGAGCGTCTTTCAATCTCGGGAGGACTCATGACAACACGTCCTGTGGCGCGCTCGCTCGGAGCCATCTCCGCGGCGGGCGCTCTCGTCTCCGGCATCCTGATCGCGACCACGCCGCCGGCGCCGGCCGGCCACCCGACACCGGGTGACGCGTGGCGCACCTGCCTGAGCGGTCCGTCGGACCGACAGGCCACCTTCACCCGGGCCGCGGAGGTGAGCGGCGTACCACGAGCCGTCCTGCTCGCGGTCTCCTACATGGAGTCGCGGTGGGACGACCACGCCGGGGCACCCAGCACCGCCGGCGGCTACGGGCCCATGCACCTGACGCACGTGGCGTCGTCCACGTCGCCGCGCGACTTCGACCCGTTGGGCAAGGGCGACGGTGCACCGGCCGTGCGCACCCCGTCGACCGGCGGTACGAGGCGGCTGACCACGGCACAGGCGCGCACGCTCGACCGCGCGGCGACGCTCGTCGGCTCCCCCGAGTCCCGCCTGCGCGATGACCCGGTGGCCAACATCTGCGGCGGTGCCGCGCTCCTCGCGAGCTACCACCGGTCCGGTGGCTCCGGGCTCGCCGGGTGGAGCGGGGCGGTCGCGCGCTACAGCACCGCGAGCGACGAACCCACGGCGCTGCGCTTCTCGCGCCAGGTGTACGCCGTCCTCCGCACCGGTGCCGCCCGGACGACCGTGGACGGACAACGGGTGCGGCTCGCACCTCACCCGGGGGTGCGGGTCGATGTGGCACAGGTGCACGCGCTGGGCCTGACGACGCCCTCCACCGGGCGTGTCGACTGCCCGCACTCACTCGGCTGCGAGTCGGTGCCGGCGCCGTACGAGCAGTACGGCGACACCCCCGTCGACTACGGCAACCACGACCTGGCCGACCGCCCCCACGACCTGAAGATCGACGACATCGTCATCCACGACACCGAGGGCTCCTGGGACACCGCGCTCCAGCTCGTCCAGGACCCGAAGTACCTCGGCTGGAACTACACCGTGCGTTCCTCCGACGGTCACGTCGCCCAGCACATGGACGCGCGTGACGTCGGCTGGCAGGCCGGCAACTGGTACGTGAACATGCACTCGATCGGGATCGAGCACGAGGGCTTCGCGGCGCAGGGCGCGACCTGGTACACCGAGTCGCTCTACCGGAGCTCGGCCGCACTGGTCCGCCACCTCGCCCACGAGTACGACGTCCCGATCGACCGCGCTCACATCATCGGCCACGACCAGGTGCCGGGCATCGACCCGGCCCACGTGGCCGGCATGCACTGGGACCCCGGCCCGTACTGGGACTGGGAGCACTACATGGCGCTGCTCGGTCACCCGATCCGCGGCAGCCAGCACCGCGGCGCGGACGTGGTCACGGTGAAGCCCGGGTTCGCCGACAACCAGCAGCCGGTGACCGGGTGCAGCACCGACGGCACCTGCCCCACCCAGGGCACGAACTTCGTCTACCTCCACCAGGGCCCGTCGGAGGACTCGCCGCTCGTGGCCGACATCGGGCTCCACTCCGACGGGTCTCCCTCCACGACGGGGGTGTCCGACATCGGTGCCCGGGCCGCGGCGGGACAGAAGTTCCGCGTCGCCGAGCGGTCGGGGGACTGGATCGGCGTCTGGTGGCTGGGTGAGGAGGGGTGGATCCACGACCCGCCCTCGCACCCGGTCGTCGTGCCGTCCTCGGGCCGGGTGGTCTCAGCGGTCGGTGACCAGGCCGTGCCCGTCTACGGACGCGCCTACCCCGAGGAGTCGGCGTACCCCTCCCAGATCCCGTACCAGACGGTGGTCCCGCTGCAGTACTCCATCCAGCCGGGACAGTCCTACGTCCTCGCCGATGCCCACCTGCAGACGGACTACTACTACGCGAAGACGTTCCAGTGCTCCGGACTCGCGATGGACTGCACCGACGTGGTCGGCCAGGACCGGTACTACCAGATCTGGTTCGGACACCGGATCGCCTACGTCCGCGCGGCGGACGTGAGGGTGGGCCGAGGCTGACGCGTCGCTCACCGGCCCCGAGACGCAGGAAACCCGCCGGCGTCTCGGGTCACCGGCGGGCTTCGATCGGAAGTGTAGGCACGTCCGAGAGCCGCAGGAAAGACTCGACGGCCGAGTCGGGCCGTTGGTTGGCGGGGGATGGGACCAAGGTCCCAGGGCGTCTGGTACCGAGGTGCCAGACGTCGTGCGAGGGGCGGGGCGTCGGCCGCCAAGAAGAGGTGGCCGCCCGGAGAGCGGCCGACGGCACGGCGCCCCGCGTCAGAGGGGCCCACTCCGCGCGTTCGCGCACCTCGGAGTGGACCCCGGTCCAGGGCGGTTCACGTCCTGCGGCGGCCCCATGCGCGGCCGCAGAACGCTCCCGCCTCAGTCCTTTGCTTCCTCGTACGTCGCCAGCAGCGTCAGCGCGAGCGCCTCGGCGCCGGCCAGGGTCAGGGCACCGTTGGTGGTGACGTAGACCTGGGGCTCGGTGTCGACGGGGTGACCGTCGGCGTCGGTGGCGGAGGTGTGCCGGATCTCCCAGCCCTCGCCGGTCCGGGCGTCGCTCCAGTGGAGCGCCCGACCCTCCCAGCGCAGCTCGCGCTCGTGGGTGCTCTGCGTGACACTGCACCACGCGGGGCAGACGACGGCGGTGGTGGGCGTGCTCATGATCGTCATGACGCGCTCCGGAGCGGTGCGACGGCGACACGCGGTACGCCGTGGCGGGGGGATGAAGTCATCTCGGTGCCTCCTCTTGATGAGGAGACGGGGGTGACCGGCTGCCGTGACGGCGAAATTCCGGCGTTTTGGAAGGATTTTGCTTTCTTTACCTTCCGGCGCTCCGCCGGGTGACTCCGTTCGCCCCGCGAGGGGGGTTCAGGCCCGGCTGCGGCGCATCGTCCAGTGGTTGGCCGCCGCGGAGCGCTGATACTCCAGCGAGTCCAGCACGGCGGTGGCCAGGGCGAGCCCGCGGCCGTCCTCCTGCAGCGGGTCGGCCGGCATCGAGGTGCCCCAGGTGCCGCCGGGGTACTCCTCGCCGCTGTCCGACAGCTCGGCCTCGAGCCGGTCGCTGCGCACCCAGAGCCGGAAGGCCCAGGTGACGTCGCCGGGTGGCCGGCCGTGCTCGACGACGTTGCCCGCCACCTCGATCACGGCGGTCTCGAACATCATCAGGTCGCCCCGGTCGAGCTCGGGGTGCTCCCGTCCGACGCGCTCCAGCAGGTCGTGGAGCAGGTTGAGGCTCTCGGGGACCGCGAGGCCCTCGAGCACGTAGTCACCAGTCACGGGAGGCGTCCGCCACGGTCGGGTGGACGCGCAGGACACGATCCAGGTTGGTCAGGCGCAGGACGGTCATGACCTGCTCGGGCACGTCGGCGATCCGGAGGTCGCCGTCCGCCTGGCGGGTGGCCTTGAGGCCGGCGATCAGGGCTCCGAGCCCCGAGGAGTCGATGAAGGTGACCTGGCCGAGGTCGACCACGATCCGGGTCTGCCCGGACGCGACGGTCTCCTCCACGAGATTCTTGAACGCCGGTGCCGCCACCATGTTCAACCGCCCGGTGGGCTGGAGTACGGCGGTGCGGGTCTCGGTCATCAGGTCTGCTCCTCCGAGGTCGGCGTGCTCGGGTGCGGGGTGCAGGACGTCGGGCCGCCGGAAGAGCCCGGGCCTGGCGTCGCCACGGTGTCGACCGTAGTGCTCCGTCGGGACCTGTGCCGGGACGTCGCTCCTGTGCTGGGCGGTCATGCGATGTCCCGTCGTACGACGACAGCCGTGAGGTCGTCCGCGAGCGGGGCGTACGCCGCCGCCGCGAGGATCCGGTCGGCCATCTCGTCGGCGGTCTGCGAGGTCGCCACGAGCTGCTCGGCGGCGCGAAGCGCCTCGATCGGCTCGGTGAACGCCTCGAGCACGCCGTCACTGACCACGATGAGGGTGTCGCCCGGCTCCAGCCGCGCCTCGTGGCTGGTCCAGATGCTGCCCGCCTGGGCGCCGAGCGGAAGGTCACGCGCGGTCAGCTGCCGGGTGCGCCCGCCCGGTCGGAAGTGCAGGGCCAGACCGTGCCCGGCGTCGACGTACTCGAGGTGTCCGTGCTGGGGCCGCAGCCGGGCCGAGAACATCGTGGCGAACGTGCCCGAGACGTCGAAGTCGTCCTGCAGGCCCTCCGCGGTCCGGCGTACCGACTCCATCAGGGTGTGCGCCCGCGAGGTGACCCGCATCGCAGTGCGCAGCCCGGCCGCGATCATGCCGGCGGCCAGACCCTTGCCCATGACGTCGGCGACGGTGACCTGGAGCATGGTGTCGTCCAGCAGGTGCCAGTCGTAGTAGTCGCCCCCCACGTTGAACGCCGGCTGGCAGCGGCCCGCGACGTCGTAGCCCAGCACGTCCGGGGGCTTGTGGGGGAGCAGCCGACGCTGGATCTCCATCGCCTGGATCGCGTCGGCGTCCGCGGCCAGCTCGGTCTCGACCCAGCGGGCGAGGTCGTCGAGGAGCGCGGCGTCACCGTGGCTCAGCTCGCGGGGCTGCTGGTCGACCAGGCAGAGCGCGCCGACCACCTGCCCACCGGGTCCCGACAGCGGCCACGCGGCGTAGAACACGATGCCCGGGTCACCGGTGACCAGCGGGTTGTCGGCCCAGGCGCTGTCGGCGCGCGCGTCGTTCACCACCAGCGCCTCGCGGGTCTGCACGGTGCGACTGCAGAAGGCGATGTCGATCGGGACACTCGTGCCGGCGTCGGCACCCACGGCGGACTTCACGAACAACCGGTCGTCGTCGATCAGGTTGACCAGGACGGTGGGGACGTCGAAGAGCCGCTTGGCGAGGCGCACGACGCGGTCGAAACGCTCCTCGGGAGGCGTGTCGAGCAGGCCGAGCTCGCGCACGGCGTCGATGCGTGCCTGCTCGGTTGTCGCCACCGTGTTGCCTTTCTGTCGGAGCGTCTTTACCCAGCGGCCAGGGTAGGGGTCGGAACCGCCCCCACGTGGCGAAATGACCCGACCGAGGCTCGGATCACGCTCCTCGGGACCGTCGCGTCGCCCTCAGCCGAGCGCGACCAGCACGACGGCGACCCCGCCGAGTGCAAGACCCCACCCCTGGACGTGGTGGATGTGCTCGCGCAGGACGAGGGCGGCGAGCAACACCGTGAACGCCGGGTAGAGCGACGTGAGCACCGCAGCGACGCTGAGCAGCCCATGGTGGGTTGCCAGCAGGAAGGCCCAGGTCGCCACGCCGCCCAGGAGGCCAGCGAGACCGCCACCCCACGCGGCGGCATGTCGCGGCACCCATGCGGCGCCGAGCGCGGTCGCGGCGAGCGCGATCACGACCAGTCCGGCCAGCTGGGCCGAGACCAAGGGCCAGAATCCGGCGCCGTCGGGGACCTGCCCGAGGCACGCGAACAGCCCGCCGAAGCCGATCCCGGCCAGCACACCGTCGCGGGCACCCGAGGCGGCCGGAGCCTCGACCGTGGTGGTGGGCTCCCGGGCGACCAGCCAGATCGCGGGGACGGCGGCCACGATGCCGAGCCAGACCAAACCCCCCGGGCGCTCGCCGGTGGCGACGCCGACGACGACCGGCAGCACCACGGCGAGGACGCCACTCACCGGTGCGACGACGCCCATCCGGCCCGACGCGAGCCCGCGGTAGAGGAACGCGGTGCCGACACCGCTCCCGACCCCGGCGCCGGCGCCCCAGGCGAGGTCACCGACCGTCGGGTCACCCGAGTGGAGCAGGGCCAGGACGCCGGAGGCGGCCGCGCCGCCGACACCACCGGTCGCGGCGACCGCCCATGCGCTGGCGCGCTTGCCGAACATGCCTCCGATGAAGTCCGAGACGCCGTACGACGCGGCGCCCAGGAGCGCCAGCAGCACCGTGATCACGTCAGGACCATCCCGGTCACCCAGACGACGCACGCAGCCACCGCGGCCGCGAGCTCGATCACGATGCTGACGCCCACCGCTCGGAGGGCGGCCTTGGTCGAGGGCCACGCCCCGTCGGCGCCGACCCGGGCACGCTCGGCAACGTACACGCCGATGGGGAACCCGACGAGCACGCCGACGACCGGGATCACGAAGAACCCGACGACGGCGAACAGGGCTCCCACCACCAGGGTCCGGGTCGGCACGGCGGCCTTGAGGCGGCGACCCGGCACGGCGTACTTGACGACGGCCCCGACGACCAGGAGCAGCAAGGCGAGCGAGAAGGTCACCCAGGCGCCGGTCGACCCGACGTCGTAGGCCCAGATGCCGATCCCGAGCGCCACGAGCACCGTGCCCGGCAGCACCGGCACGACGATGCCGAACAGACCCACCGCGACCAGCAACGCGCAGACGAGCACGGTCCCGGACATGCGACGAAGCCTGGCACACCCCGGGAACCACGAAGGCCCCGGACCTCAGCGGTCCGGGGCCTCGGTGTGGCTCAGCCAGCGGTCTGGGAGCCGACGTCTCGACGTCCTCAGCGCTCCTCGTCGGGAGCAGTGGCGGGGGTGTCGCGAAGCTTGCCGGTCTCGTCGGTGACGTGCGCCGCGATCTCGCGGAGCTTGTCGCCGTGCTCCCGGGCGTGGTGGGCGCAGAAGAGCAGCTCGCCACCCGACTGGAGCTCGACTCGGAGGTAGGCCTGAGCTCCGCAACGGTCGCAGCGGTCCGCGGCGCTCAGCGCGGAACTCGGGGCAACGGCAGTGGTCACAGCGGCCTCATTTCTTTCATCGGTGATGCCGGTTCCAACGTAGCCGGGAGGCAGAAGATTCCACGGAACCCCCCTGAGCGACGTGTCGTACGACACCTGATCCCATCACGTCGGTCGTACCCCGGAGAGTGGGTTCCCACTCCTCGGGAAGCGACGTCGGTGACTGTCGACCTGTGTTGTTCGAGTGTGACGGGTCCTGCGTTCCTCGGGTTCGGAATTCGGCAAATCAGCGATCGAATCTTGTCCGGTTCGTGATGTGGCCACGCTAGAGCAGGACTCCGCTCCACACCGGCAGCGTGGCGACGCCGTAGCCCGGCGTGTCGCCGGTAGGCTCGTGGTCTGGACCAGCAGGCACGACCGGATGCAGGAGCAGCACGATCGCCGACAACACCTACAACGCAGCACACCTCCTCGTGCTCGAGGGGCTCGAGGCGGTCCGCAAGCGCCCGGGTATGTACATCGGCCCGACCGACACCCGCGGCTTCATGCAGTGCCTGGGAGAGATCGTCGACAACGGCGTGGACGAGGCGCTGGCCGGCGCGTGTGACCTGATCGAGGTCACCCTCCACCGCGACGGGTCGGCCGAGGTGCACGACCACGGCCGTGGCATCCCGGTCGACAAGGAGCCGAAGACGGGGCTCCCCGGCGTCGAGGTGGTATTCACCAAGCTGCACGCGGGCGGGAAGTTCGGTGGCTCGTCGTACGTCGCCACCGGCGGCCTGCACGGGGTCGGCGCCTCGGTGGTCAACGCGCTCTCGACGCGTCTCGACGTCGACGTCGACCGTCCGCCGTCCCAACAGGGTATGAGCTTCCGGCGCGGGGTCCCCGGCGTCTTCGACGGCGACGGACCCAACGCGTCGTTCACCCCGAAGTCCGGGCTCACGCGCAAGGGTGGCCGGGTCTCGAAGACCAAGACCGGCACTCGGATCCGGTTCTGGCCGGACCGCCAGGTGTTCACCAAGGACGCGGAGTTCGACTGGGAAGCGCTGGTCAGCCGGGCCCGCCACACGTCGTTCCTGGTCCCCGGGCTCGAGCTGGTGATCCGCGACCTGCGCGGAGACCAACCGGTCGAGGAGAAGTTCCGCCACGACGGCGGCATCGCCGAGTACGCCGAGTTCCTGGCCCACGACGAGCAGGTCACCGACATCGTGCGACTGACCGGCTCCGACACGTTCACCGAGACCGTGCCGATGCTCGACGAGAAGGGGCACATGACCCCCCAGGAGGTCGAGCGCGAGTTGGGCGTCGACATCGCGTTGCGCTGGGGCACCGGCTACGACACCGAGGTCCGCTCCTACGTGAACGTGATCGCCACGCCCCACGGCGGTACCCACGTCGCCGGCTTCGAGGCGGCCCTCACCAAGACCTTCAACGAGGTCATGCGCGCCAACAAGGTGCTCAAGGTCAACGACGACAACGTCATCAAGGACGACGTGCTCGAGGGCCTGACTGCCGTGGTGACGGTGCGGCTGGCCGAGCCGCAGTTCGAGGGCCAGACCAAGGAGATGCTCGGCACGCCCGCCGTGCGGCCGATCGTCAGCAAGGTCGTGTCGTCGGAGCTGAAGAGGTTCCTGACCTCGACCAAGCGAGGCCAGAAGGCCCAGGCGCGCCTGGTGATGGAGAAGGTCGTCGGCGCGTCCAAGACCCGCATCGCGGCGCGCCAGCAGCGCGACACCCAGCGCCGCAAGAACGCGTTGGAGTCGTCGGCCCTGCCGGCCAAGCTGGCCGACTGCCGGGCGACCGACAACGAGCGCACCGAGCTGTTCATCGTCGAGGGTGACTCCGCACTCGGCACCGCCAAGCTCGCTCGCAACTCCGAGTTCCAGGCCCTGTTGCCGATCCGCGGCAAGATCCTCAACGTCCAGAAGGCCTCGATCGGCGACATGCTCAAGAACGCCGAGTGCGCCTCGATCATCCAGGTCGTCGGCGCCGGCTCCGGCCGGACCTTCGACCTCGAGGGCCGCCGCTACGGCCGCATCATCTTCATGGCGGACGCCGACTCCGACGGCGCCCACATCCGCTGCCTGCTGGCGACCCTGTTCTTCAAGTACATGCCCGACCTGATCCGCGACGGCCGGGTCTACTCCGCGGTCCCGCCCCTGCACCGGATCGAGCTGACCAACCCCAAGAAGGGGATGGAGAAGTACGTCTACACCTACTCCGACGCGGAGCTGCAGCGGAAGCTCGCGGAGCTCGCGAAGAAGAACCTCCGCTGGAAGGACCCCGTGCAGCGCTACAAGGGTCTCGGTGAGATGGACGCCAAGCAGCTCGCCGAGACGACCATGGACCGCCGATACCGCACCCTGCGCCGGATCACCATCGACGACGCCGAGGCCGCGAGCGAGGTCTTCGAGCTGCTGATGGGCTCCGACGTGGCGCCGCGCAAGGAGTTCCTCGTGCAGGGCGCCTACGAGGTCGACGTCGACTCCCTCGACGCCTGAGATCGCCCACGCCGAAGACCCGGCACGTCGCCTCTACGCCCGCCTGGGCTGGGAGGTGGTCGGACCGGGTCTTCGGGGGGGTCACGTGGTGAGGGGACGGCTGGGTGTCAGGAGCCTTCCTTGACCTCGTGGACCTCGTCCGCGACGAGGCCGTGCGCCTCACGGTGGACGGTGTTGGCCGCGTCGGGCGAAGGGGCCTCGACCAGACAGAAGATCGTGCTGTTGGCCTCGTCGACCCAGTAGCGCTGGTAGTTCACGTCGTACTTGTCCTGGATCTGCAGGTCGGCCATGTGGGCCTTCGCGACGTCGTCGGCGCTGACCGGACCGTCGAGGTGGTGAACGTCCATGTAGAGCGGCATGACTTCTCCTTGTGAGAGGTGGTGCTGTGGAAGCGACGGTCGGGCGACCGTGCTGGGAACGCTAGGGACAGGCCCCCCGGCCGCCCATCGGGTGAACTACCCAGGTCGGCGGGGGGACTGCCCAACTTCTGCCCGGTCGGGCAGTGGAGGTGGCGGTGGTGGTGGTGTCAGATGCCCGCGGGGCAGTGCACCTTCGGGTTGAACATCTGGTACGTGCCGGCCGGGTTGTCGTACCAGAGCCACGCGTGCAGCGAGAAGTACGCCGGCAGACCGAAGCGGTTGCCCTTCGGCGTGAAGTTGAAGCGGTGCCCGAACAGCTCGGGTCGACCCGTCGGGTGGTTCTTCCGCCAGTCGGCCCTGAGGACGACGTACTCGATCGCCGCCAGCTTGAGGTGCCCGTTGGTGGTGAACCGGTAGACGAGCGCCTCGGGGTGGCGGAGCTGGATCTTGCCGTCGCCGACCAGGGCGGGGTTGGCGTAGTGGACGCCCATGGCCCCCATGCCCTTCATGGCGATGCAGGCGATCCCAGCGCTGTCCTTGAGCAGGCCGTAGCCGGCCTTCGTGGACGCCTTCGGGTGCTGGAAGTCCTTGGTCGCAGCCTTCGCGACCCTGACGTCGTGGGCGGGGCCGGCCGAGGCCGGTGAGGTCAGCGGGGCGAGCAGCGCGACGACGCCGAGCACGACCGCCGCCAAGGTGCCCGGTGCCCGTCGTATCAACTGGTGGTGCATGGTTCCCCCTTGTGCAAAGTTGCGGTCCTTGTGACCGTGACCAGCACGCTAGGAACTCCAGCCCGACACCTCATCGGGTGAACTACCCAGGTTCGCGGGGGTGGACTGCCTACGTTGTGGCTACGTTGTGGCCGGGACCAGCCCCAGCCCCTGGGCGCGGGCGACCGCCGCGCCGCGGGAGCCGACCCCCAGCTTGGCGAGCACGGCCGAGACGTGGTGGTCGACCGTGCGCGTGGACAGGACCAGACGGCCGGCGATCTCCTCGTTGGTGAGTCCTTCGCACAACAGTCCGAGCACCTCGTCCTCGCGGCGGGTGAGTCCGAGCGGATGCTCGCGGGTGCTCGCCCGTGCCCCGGACGGGACCGCCCGGTGGCCGAGGTCCTTCATCTTCTGCCGGGTACGCCGCGCCGCAGGGTGGGCGCCGAGCGCCTCGAACCGGGCGATCGCCTCCCGGAGGTGTTCGTCCTCCTCGGAGTCGTAGAGCGACAGCGCCGCCTCGTACGCGCAGCCCAGGCGCTCCCAATGGACCGCGGCGGCGGCGTGCTCGCCCGCCAGGCTCGTGGCCCAGGGCCCGGGAGCGGGCGACACCGGCGAGGCCGCGCCGAGGAGCCGCTGCTCCCACACGCTGACCTGGGCGTCCTCCAGGTAGTCCAGGGGCGTGATGCGCGCCCGCAGGCTGGCAACGTCGGCCTTGGCCCCCTCGTCGTCGCCGGCGAGCCACCGTGCCTCGGCGCGCGCCAGCCGGACCAGACTGATGTACTCCGTCTCGTCGACACCCTCGGCGGCCTCGACACCGGCATCCAGCACTGGGAAGACGTCGTCCTCTCCTCGTCTCGCCCGGATCAGGCCGACCGTCCGCTGCGAGGTGAGCAGGTTGACCGGGCTGGCCTCCGTCGCGAGGACCCGCTCCGCGAGCGCGATCGCGTCGTCCCAACGGCCCATCTCCAACAACGCCATGGCCCGATGGCCGCGCAGGCACGTGGAGTACGTCGTGATGTCGCGCTCGTCGCAGTAGGCGATGCCGTCGCGCCAGAAACGCTCGCCCTCGGCGAAGCGGTGCTGGGCGGCGTAGAACGTGTAGGCGTTGGCGTACGCGCGGCCGGCCTGTCCTTCGGCACCGGCCTCGAGCGCGATCCGCAGGGCCTCCTTCATCGCTCGCGTCCAGTCGCGGCGTAGCGCGAACTCGCCGGCGGCGACATTGTTCAGGACGTCGCTGAGCACGACCGGGTCGCCGACCCGCTCCGCCATGGCCCGGGCATCCTCCAGCAGCGCGAGCCCGGCTTCGGGATCGTGCCGCCAGACCTCGAACGCCTGCACCGACATCAGGTGCGCGAGGACGCCGTCGTCGCCGAGCGGCGGGAGCAGGTCGAGCGCGTGCTCCAGCTCTGCCACGGAGTCCTGACCGCGGCAGAGACGCCAGTAGACGGAGAAGAGCCGTCCGTGGTCGTGCCCCTCACGTCGCGCGTCGCCGAGCTCCCGCCAGATCTCCACCGCACGTTCGCGTGCCGTGGCGGCCTGCTCCCAGCTGTCGACGTAGGCGAGCGTGTCGGCGTACGCGTCGTAGAGCTCCGCGAGCTCGCGCAGGTCCTCGGGTGGAAAGCGCAGGGCGCGTTCGTACTGGGCTGCCGCCTCACGGTGGGCACCGAGACCTGCCGCGTGCCGCGCAGCGCGGGGCGCGAAGGTCCCCACGAGGGCGGCGTCACCGACCTCTTCGGCGTGGTAGGCCATCCGCGCGTCGTCGTCGCAGTCGACGTCCATCAGGGCATGGAGCAGGGCGGCGTGCCCGGCCACGCGACGGTGCGGCGGGATCTCGGACTCGACCGCGCGCCGGGCCAGCTCGTGGCGGAAACGCAGCCCGGTGCCGTCGCCCCGCATCAGACCCACGGCCACGAGCTCGTCGAAGGTCTCGAGCCCGCACCCTCCGGCCCGGGCCACGATCTCGGGATCGACCCGCCAGGAGTCGAGCGCGGCCAGGTCGAGGGCCGCGCGGGCGCTCGGGGACAGCCGAGCGGCTCTCGCGAGCACCGCGTCACGGGCGGAGGCCGGGACCTCGGTGCCCGGGTCGGTCAGCACCTCGACCACGAAGAACGGGTTGCCACCGGTGAGCTCGTAGAGCTGATCGGGGGAGTACGTCGTGCCCTCGGCCAGGCGACGGACGCCGGCCTCGCTGAGCGGCGGGAGGTCGATCCGGCGGGTGTAGCGCTGGCCGGCGATCTCGCCCAGAGCGAGCCGGAGCGGGTCGGTGGGCGTCAGGGCGTCGTCGCGGAAGGTGACCAGCAGGAGGACCGGCAGCCTGGCCACGCGGCGGGCGAGGAAACGGAGCAGGTCGAGGGAGGCCTCGTCGGCCCACTGCGCGTCCTCGACCACGAGCACGGCGAGGTCGTCGACGGATGCGGCTGACTGCAGCACCGCGTCGAAGATCGCGTCGCGGGGGGCCTCGCCCCGCACCGCGTCCAACAGGCTGCCGCCGATCTCGCGGGCGATGTCGTGCAGAGGGGCAAGAGGACGCGGCGTGAAGAGCCCGTCGCAGGCGCCCCACGCCCAGGTCGCGTCGGGCAGGTGCGCCTGGAGCTCCTCGACGAGCGACGTCTTGCCGACGCCGGCCTCGCCGGAGATCAGGACGAGGCGGCCGGTGCGACCACGGGCCTCGTCTGCGTACTGGAGCAACGACCCGAGCTGTGACTCCCTCTCGAGCAGCGCCACCCCTGGATTCTCCTCCCACTCACCGGTCGCGTCCATGCGTGATTCTGCGTAGCAGAACCTGACGCACCCCCGTTGATACGCCCTCGAGGGTCGCGTGGTTCGACGTGCCGGTCAGGCGTGTCGGGTCAGCAGGCCGGTGTCGACGTCGTAGAGGAACCCGCCGACCCTGACCCGCTCGGGGATCAGCGGGTGCGAGCGCACCCGCTGGACGTCCTCGCGCAGGGCCGCGAGCTGGTCACTCACGACGTGGAACGGCTGCCAGGTCGCGTCCAGTCCCGCGGATGCCGAGACCCGCTCGTGCAGCTCCGCCTCGGTGGCCGACGACATGGCGCAGCGGGTGTGCGGGACGACCAGGACCCGGTCGACGCCGAGTAGATGCACCCCGAGGACCAGGGCCTCCAGGGCCTGCGGGGTGACCCGCCCACCGGGGTTGCGGAAGATCTTGGCGTCGCCGTGGCCCAGACCGACCATCTCCAGCGGCGCGATCCGCGAGTCCATGCAGGTCACGATGGCGACCCCGGCGTGCGCGACCCCGTCGAACCCGCCCTCGGCGAACGTCTCGGCGTACGCCGCGTTCGCCGTGAGGAGGTCGCCGAACTCGTCGTCGGTCACGGTTTCGTCGTCGGTTGGACCCACGGGCGTGAGGGTATCGCCCGCGTCGCGGCCTCCCGGAACAGCACCAGCGCCAGCGCACCCGCGAGCACCGCGCACACGGCGGCCCCGGCGAAGACGGTGTGCTCCTGGGCGATCCCGGCCTCGCGGAGGAGGTGGTCGAACGCGTCGCACCGCGTCGTCTCGCCACCGCAGACCTGGAGCGGGGGTGGCAGGTCGCCCGCCTCGGCGTAGTAGCGCCGGAGGCCGATCGTCGTGAGAGCCGAGACGCCGACCAGCATGCCCACCATCCGGGCGACCACGACCGCCGCGCTGGCGAGGCCGTGCACGCCGGCGTCGGTCGCCGCGAGGACCGCGGCGTTGACGGGAGCCAGCGCGAGGCCGAAGCCGAAGCCCCCGAGCACGAGCGGGATCGTGGACGGCCAGCCGGACAGCGAGGTGAGGTCCCACCGGCTCATCCAGACGAACGAGCCCGCGGCCAGCGCCATGCCGGCGGCCGTGATCGCGCCGGCGGCATAGCGGCGGGTCAGGTAGCCGCCGACCACCGCGCCGACCGGGAGTGCGACCAGGAACCGGACGAGCACGAGCGCCGCGAGCAGCTGGGAGTCGGGGTAGACGGTGGTCCGGGCGAAGATCGGGATGTCGATCAGTGCGGCGACCAGCGCCGCGCCCACGAAGAAGCTGACGACGAGTGATCCCCACGCCGGCGTACGCCGGAGGGAGCCGCACGGCACGATCGGGCGCTCCTCGGTGCGGAGGTGGCGGACGAACACGACGGCGGCGACGGCCGCGGCGAGGAGGTACCACCAGCCCTGCGGCGCGAACACCTCCTCGCGCGGATCGGCCGTGGCGAAGGCCAGGATCACGCCTCCCAGGGCCGCGCCGAGGAACAGCGCCCCCGGGAGGTCGGCCGCCAGGGCCGCGCGCCACCACCCGCGCAGGTCGACCAGTGGGCGGCGCGCCGTCCAGCAACGCACCAGGAACAGCAGTCCGGCCGCGACGGCGACGAGGCCCAGGGGAGTGGCCCAACGTCCCGATCCCCAGATCGGGACGAACACCTGTCCCCAGGTGACGTCGGTGGCGAGCTCGGCCGGCTCGGACACGACCAGCCCCGCCGCAGCCGCGCCGACCAGCAGGCAGACCACGCCCGCCCAGTCGGCCTTGGCCCATCCGCGAGGCCCCGCCACCCCGTCGATCGGTCGAGAACCGCAGGTTTCCTGTGCATCTGCTTGCGGTTGGTGACCAGAAGGCAACCACCGGACCACCGCAGCCAGCGCCGCGCCGACCACCAGGTTGACCGCGAAGATCACCCGCCAGTCGGAGACGGCCAGGATCAGCGCGCCGTACAGCGGGCCGACCACGCTGCCGAGCTCCTGCACGGCGGACACGACCCCGAGCGGGACACCGCGGCGCTCGACCGGATAGAGGTCGGCCACGAGGGCGAGGGTGGCCGGCACCAGGCCCCCGCCACCGACACCCTGGAGGAACCGGCCGACGACGAGGCTGGACGGGTCGTACGCCGCGGTGGTCACCAGCGAGCCGACGGCGAACAGCACGAGGGCGGCGACCAGCACCGGCACCCGGCCACGCAGGTCGGCCATCCGGCCGATCAGCGGGAGCATCGCGACGTAGCCGAGGAGGAAGCCGGAGACGATGGGAGCTCCACGCTGGAGCTCGTCGAGGGGGATGCCGACCGACTCCATCATGTCCGGCAGGGCGAGCACCACGACGTAGGTGTCGGCCGCCGCGAACGCCACCGCGACCGCGGCCAGCCCGAGCAGGAGCCGGGGACTGGTCATGCCGCGGTCCTGCGCCTCGCTCACGGAGCCGTGACGTCCTTCCTGGTGCCGTAGTCGCTGAGCACCATCGTGTAGGTGTTCGCCGGCTCCCCGGAGTAGAAGGTGCCGGTCAGCTCGACCTGGCGCAGCTCGCCGTCGGAGGCGATGCCGTAGGTCGCGTCGAAGTCACCCGACGCCCCGGGGATGATCGCCGAGACGGCCGAGGCCGGCACGCTGCCGGTGTAGGTCGCCAAGACCTCCTTGTGGTCGACGCCTCCGCGCACGTCGTCGCCGCCCTTCGGGTCCTCCGTGGCGGCGAGCAGCGCCGGGATGCCGGCGTCGGTGCTGAGCAGCTGCGACGGGTCGGGCGCGCCGTAGTCGGCCGGGTCGACGACGGACCATCCGGGTGTGAGCGGGATCTGGGCGTAGACCTTCCCGTCCACCGCCTTGACCGGCACGTCGACGGAGCCGATCGGGGTCACCACGCCGAGCTTTCCGTCGTACGCCGGGGCGTCGGTGACCGTGCCGGTCGCGGAGGTCAGCCCCTGCACCCCCTCGGGAAGGTCGTCGGTGGTCAGCGAGAAGGCGACGCCGCTGGTCTCCTCGAGCTTGTGCTGGGCGTCGCGCAGCGCCGTCGTCGGGTCCTGGTCGGAGTGCGAGCCGCCGCCACAGCCGGACGTCGCGAGCAGGACGACCGACGCGGCCAGCGCGAGCGGGGCCAGGTGTCGCAGCGACCTGCGCGTCACAGCTGGCTCGGAACGGGGCCGGCGCACGCCACGATCGGCTGCGAGCCCGGAGTGCCGCTGCCGTCGCGCTTGCCGGTGGCCTCGGGCAGGTCGACCGGCGCACCGCTCGCCGCGGCTGCTCGCGCCGGAGCCGTGCCGGCCCACGCGAAGATCAGCGCGTCCTCGCCCTTGAGGAACCGGTGGCAGCGCACGCCGCCGGTGGCCCGGCCCTTGCCGGGGTACTCCGGGAAGGGCGTGACCTTGACCGCCCCGGGCTCCGTGCCGGGCAGGGCGGTCGACGACCCGCTCGCGGTGACCACCACGGAGGACGCCGGGTCGAGCGCGCCGAACCAGACGACGGACTGACCTGCGGCCAGCTTGATCCCGGCCATCCCGCCACCACCACGGCCCTGCGGCCGCACGCCGGCCGCGCCGAAGTGCAGGAGCTGGGCGTCGGAGCTGATGAAGCACAGCTCCTCGTCGCCGGTGCGCAGCTCGATGGCACCGACCACCTCGTCGCCGTCCTTGAGCGCGATCACGTCCCACTCGTCCTTTCCGAGCACCTCCGGGTTCACCCGCTTCACGACACCGTGTCGGGTGCCGAGCGCGAGCCCAGGTCCGTCGGTGGGAAGGGCCGTGAGCGCGAGAACCCGCTCCCCGGCATGGAGGGAGCGCACCAGGTCGAACGGCAGACCGCCCTGGAGGTTGGGATGGTTGGCCGAGCCGGGCAGGGCCGGCAGGTCGAGCACCTGCAGCCGGACGACCCGGCCGCGCGAGGTGAGCGCGCCGATCTCGCCGCGGGCGGTGGTGCGCACGGCCGACACGATCACGTCGTGGTTGGCCCGAGCGCCCTCGCCGCTCGGGAGCTCGTCGCCGGTGGACCTGGCCAGGAGCCCCGAGGAGGAGAGGTAGGCGAAGCAGGGGTCGTCGGCGACCTCGAGCGGGGCGGCGGTCGCCGAGACGGCGACGCCGGCCGACTCCAGCAGGACGGTGCGACGCGGGGTGCCGAACGTCTTGGCCACCTCGCTCAGCTCGTCGGAGACGACCGTCCGCAGCAGCTGGTCGTCGGCCAGGATCGCGTCGAGCATCTCGATCGTCCGCTCGAGCTCCTCCTTCTCCTTCTCCAGCTCGATCCGGGAGAACTTCGTCAGCCGGCGCAGCGGCATGTCGAGGATGTAGTCGGCCTGCGTCTCGGTGAGGTCGAAGACCTGCATGAGGCGCTCCTTGGCCGCGGCGGCGTTGTCCGAGGAGCGGATCAGCTGGATGACCTCGTCGATGTCGAGAATCGCGACCAGGAGTCCCTCGACGAGGTGGAGCCGGTCGGCGGCCTTGGTACGCCGGAACGTCGAGCGCCGGCGTACGACCTCGAAGCGGTGGTCGAGGAAGACCTGGAGGAGGTCCTTCAGCCCCAGCGTGCGCGGCTGGCCCTCGACCAGCGCGACGTTGTTGATGCCGAAGGTGTCCTCCATCGGCGTGAGGCGGTAGAGCTGCTCGAGCAGCGCCTCGGGGACGAACCCGTTCTTGACCTCGATGACGAGACGGAGCCCGTGGTCGCGGTCGGTGAGGTCCTTGATGTCGGCGATGCCCTGGAGCTTCTTGGCCTGCACCAGGGACTTGATCCGCTCGGAGACCTTCTCGGTGCCGACGCCGTAGGGCAGCTCGGTCACCACGATCCCCTTGCGGCGACCGACCGACTCGATGCGTGCGGTGGCACGCATCCGGAAGGTGCCGCGGCCGGTCTCGTAGGCGTCGCGGACACCGTCGAGTCCCACGATCATGCCGCCGGTGGGCAGGTCGGGACCCGGGACGAAGCGCATCAGGTCGTCGACGGTGGCGCCCGGGTGGGTGATCAGGTGCCGCAGCGCCTGGACGACCTCGACCAGGTTGTGTGGGGCCATGTTGGTCGCCATGCCGACGGCGATGCCGCTGGCACCGTTGACCAACAGGTGGGGGATCGCGGCCGGCAGCACGACCGGCTCGAGCTCGCGGCTGTCGTAGTTCGGCTTGAAGTCGACGGTGTCCTCGTCGATGGAGGCCGTCATGGCCACGGCGGGTGGGGCCATCCGGCACTCGGTGTAGCGCATCGCCGCCGGCTGGTCGTCGGGGCTGCCGAAGTTCCCGTGCCCGTCGACCGTGGGAAGACGCATCGCCCACGGCTGCGCCATGCGGACCAGGGCGTCGTAGATCGCGCCGTCGCCGTGGGGGTGCAGGCGGCCCATGACCTCGCCGACGACGCGGGCGCTCTTGACGTGGCCGCGGTCGGGGCGGACGCCCATGTCGTTCATCGTGAAGAGGATCCGGCGTTGCACCGGCTTCAGGCCGTCCCGCGCGTCCGGCAGGGCCCGGGAGTAGATGACGGAGTAGGCGTACTCGAGGTAGGACGCCTCCATCTCCTGGCGGATGTCGGTGTCGAGGATGTTCTCCTCGAAGTCGTCGGGGAGGTCCTGCTTGGTGCGGCTGCGTGCCATGCGCGCATTCTCCCCGGTGCCGCCGACGAGGCGGGACGGGGCACGCCGGGCGCCCGCGACCGGGCCGGGCCGCCGGCTCGGACGCCCCCTGCGCGGTGCTCCCACGGGTCACTCCCGCACCACTCCGGGCCCCTTCGCGGTGCTTCCTGGCCTCTGGAAAGGCCAGGAAGCGCGGTTTCCCCGTCTGGAGCGGGGGAAACCACCCCAGTCTTCAACCAATTGGTTGACAAAGAGGCGACGGCCGTGATGGAGTCTTTCAACCTAGAGGTTGAATACGAGAAGGAGCCTCCCATGTCCACCGTCGTCGTCCAGGCCGTCAGCTCGCTCGATGGCTACGTCGCCCGCGCCGACGACCTGCCCGGGCCGATCTTCGATTGGTACGAGGCCGGCGACGTCGAGGTGCACTTCAACAACCCCGACGCCGGGGTGCATGTGTCCCAGAGCTCCGCCGACTACCTCGACCTGTCCGACGTCCGGTGCCAGGTGATCGGCCGTCACCTGTTCGACTTCGTGGACGGCTGGGGCGGCGAGCCGATCGTCGGCGGCCACGTGTTCGTGGTGAGCCACCGCGAGGAGCCCGCCGAGTGGCGCGAGCGCCACCCCGAGGCGCCGTACACCTTCTGCACGTCGGTCGAGGACGCGATGCGTCGGGCCACCGAGCACGCCGGTGACGGCACTGTCGTCGTCTGCGCGGGAGACGTCGGCGGTCAGGTGGTGGCCGCCGGTCTGGCCGACGAGCTCGCGGTCGACCTGGCACCGGTGTTCCTCGGTCAGGGCAAGAAGTTCCTCGGCAGCGTGACCGACGAGATCGTGCTCGACGACCCGCACGTCGTGGTCCAGGGCGAGCGCGTGCTGCATCTGCGCTACCGACTGCGCTGAGCACCGGCCGATAGATTGCGGGAGTGGCCGCCGCCGACACCGACGAGCACGTCGCCCCCCGGCACTGGGAGGCCGACGTGCTCCTCCGCGACGGCCGGACGGCGCACATCCGGCCGATCCGACCGGACGACGCCGACCTGCTGGTCGACTTCTACGGCCGGGTGTCCGACCAGTCGAAGTACTACCGCTTCTTTTCGCCGATGCCGCACCTGTCGGAGCGCGACGTCCAGCGCTTCACCCGGGTCGACCACGTCCACCGGGTGGCGTTCGTCGTGATGCTGTCGGAGCAGATCATCGCGCTCGGCAGCTACGAGGGCCGCCCCTCGGACGAGTCGGACCCGAGCTCCCCGCCGGCCGAGGTCGCCGAGGTCGCGTTCCTGGTCGAGGACGCCCAGCAGGGCCGCGGCATCGGCCAGCTGCTGCTCGAGCACCTCGCCCAGGCCGGGCGTGAGCGCGGCATCGAGCGGTTCGTGGCGGAGGTGCTCCCCGACAACCACCGGATGATCCAGACCTTCCGCGACGCCGGCTACCGGCTGGTCAGCGGGTTCGAGGACGGCGTGATCACCCTCGAGTTCCCGATCGAGCCGACCGACACCGCCATCGGCGTGATGGCCGGCCGCGAGCACCGGGCGGAGGCGGCGTCGATCGAGCGCTTCTTCAACCCCTCCTCGGTGGCGGTGATCGGGGCGTCCCGCCGACAGGACACGGTCGGCCAGGCGCTGGTGCGCAACCTCGTGCTCGGTGACTACACCGGTCGCGTGTACGTCGTGAACCCGACGGCCAAGGCGGTCTCGGGCCTGCCGGCGTACCCCACCGTCGGCGACATCCCGGGTGACGTCGACGTCGCGGTCGTGGCCGTGCCGGCGGAGTCGGTGCAGGACGTCGTCCTCGACTGCGCCGCCAAGGGCGTGCACGGGCTGATCATCATCTCCTCGGGCTTCGCCGAGATCGGCGAGGAGGGCCGCCAGCGACAGCGCAGGCTGGTCGGGCTGTCGCGCTCCTACGGCCTCCGGGTCATCGGTCCCAACGCGCTCGGCATCATCAACACCGACCCCAAGGTCAGCCTCAACGCCTCGCTCTCGTCGCAGAAGCCGGCGCGCGGCCGGGCCGGCTTCTTCTGCCAGTCGGGTGCGCTCGGCACGGCGATCCTGGAGAAGGTCAACAACCGGGGCCTCGGGCTGTCGACGTTCGTCAGCGCCGGCAACCGGGCGGACGTGTCGGGCAACGACCTGCTCCAGTACTGGGAGGAGGACGACTCCACCGAGGTCGTGCTCCTCTACCTCGAGTCGATCGGCAACCCGCGGAAGTTCAGCCGCATCGCCCGGCGGGTCTCCTTGCGCAAGCCGATCATCGCGATGCGCTCGGGACGCACCACCCAGGGCGTCCCGATGGGTCACACCGTGCGCACCATCGGCGCCCCGCCCCAGGCGGTGGACGCGATGTTCCGGCAGGCCGGGGTGATCCAGGTCGACACCCTCGACGAGATGTTCGACGTCGCCCAGCTGGTCGCCCACCAGCCCCTGCCTCGCGGCCGCCGGGTCGCGATCGTCGGGAACTCCGACGCGCTCGGCCTGCTGGCCGCCGACGCCGCCGCCGCGGTCGGGCTGGTCGTGAGCCGGTCCGTCGCCCTCGGTGCGGACGCGACCGGCCCGGACTTCGAGGACGCCCTCGACGCCGCCATCGACGACCCGGAGGTCGACGCGGTCGTGGCGGTCTACATCCCGCCGATCGACGTCCCCGGTGACGAGGTCGCGGACGTGCTGGCGGCCGTGGGGGAGCAGTCCGACAAGCCGCTGGTGTCGTCGTTCCTCGGCGCCGAGGGTGTCCCGGAGCTGCTGCGGGTGCCCGACGTCGCCGGGTCGACGGCCGGCCGCGGGTCGGTCCCGTCGTACCCCGCCGTCGAGGACGCTGTGCGGGCGCTCGCCCGCGTGGTCGAGTACGCCGTGTGGTTGCGCACCCCGAACGGCCCGACGGTCGTCCCCGACGGGATCGACCACAGCGCCGCCAAGGCACTGGTGCAGCGGGTGCTGGTCGACCACCCGGACGGCACCGAGCTCGAGCAGGCGGAGGTCTCCGCGCTGCTCGCGGCGTACGGCATCACGCTGTGGGAGGCCCGCCCCGTCTCCACGCTGCGCGAGGCGACCAGGGCCGGTCGCGAGCTCGGCTGGGACGTCGTCCTCAAGGCCACCACCGACCGGCTTCGCGAGCGTCCTGACCTCGCCCACGTGTGGCGCAACATCGACCGTCCGTCGGAGATGAAGGACGCCTGGGAGAGCCTCAGCCAGCTCATCGACGACTCGGAGACGGCGGGGTTCGTGGTGCAGCGCAACGCCCCGCCGGGGGTGCCGGTCAGCATCCGGAGCATGGAGGACCCGCTGTTCGGGCCGGTCGTGTCGTTCGGGATCTCCGGACCGCTGACCGAGCTGCTCGAGGACCGTTCGTACCGCATCCCGCCGCTGGGTGCCCGCGACGCCGAGGCCATGACCCGCGAGATCAAGGCCTCCCCGATGCTCTTCGGCTACCGCGGGTCCGAGGTCGTCGACGTCGAGCCGGTCGAGGACCTGATCGCCCGGGTGGCGCAGCTGCAGCACGACCTGCCGCAGGTCTCCAGGCTCGACCTGTCGCTCGTGCTCGCCGGGGCCGACCACTGCACCGTGCTCACCGCGGGGGCCCGCGTCGACCCGGTGGCCGACCCGCGCTCGGACTGGTTCGTCCGCCGGCTACCGGCCGCGGTGGAGGACACGATCCCGAACTGAGGGCGGCGTGACAGACTCGTCCTCATGCAGGGTCTGAAGGAGGCCATCGACCGCACGGGCTACTACCCCGAGGTCGTGGCCGACGGCGTGATGCGGGCGGTCGCCGGCGAGGACGTCGTGTCGTTCTTCGTCCACCACGAGCCGACCTTCGACCGTGACGAGGTACGCCGTCACCTGACGGTCGTCGTCCTCACTCCGAGCCGGCTGATCCTGGCCCACACCGACGAGCACGAGGGCGACGACATGCTGCCGGCGCCCTACACCTCGACCTCGACCGAGGCGATCACTCTGTCGTCGGTCAAGTCGGTGGTCGTGACCCGCATGGTCACCAACCCGACCGACGGTCCGACCCCGCCGGCCGAGGCGGTGCTCACGATCGGCTGGGGCGGCGTGTCACGGCTCGACCTCGAGCCGGCGACGTGCGGCGACCCGGAGTGCGACGCCGACCACGGATACACCGGCACGATGGCCGCCGACGACTTCTCGCTGCGCGTCTCTGCGGCCGCCGACGGCCCAGACGCCGTGCCGAACCTGTTGTCCTTCGCGGAGTCGCTCTCGGCCCGCACCCGCGGCTAGATGGAACCGGTCAGCTAGGGATGGAGGGCTTTCTCGAGCCCGCCTACGGCGGCAGGTCGCTGGCGGACGTGCTCCCGGCTGTCGCGGCCGCCCTCGGCGCGCAGGTGCCGGGCTGGCGCACCGACGAGCCGTCGCTGGTCCTCCCCGAGGCTCCGGCGTACGTCGTGTTCCTCGTGGACGGCCTCGGCGCCGACCTGCTCGCGGCGCACGACCACGCGGCTCCGTTCCTCTCCTCGCTCCTGACCGACGACGCGACCGGCACGGCCGGCGTGCCCTCGACGACCGCCACGAGCCTCACCTCGCTCGGCACGGGACTGACGCCGGGAGGCCACGGAGTCGTCGGCTTCACCTCGCGCGTCCCCGGCTCCGACCGGCTGCTCAACGCGCTCTTCTGGGACAAGGACATCGACCCCCTCCAGTGGCAGCCCCACCCCACGGGGTTCCAGCTCCTCGCCGCGTCCGGGGTCCACGTGACGACGGTGAACAAGCGCGAGTTCCGCGGCTCGGGGCTGACCCTGGCGGCACATCGCGGCGGTGAGTGGATCGACGCGGACCGTGTCGGCGAGCGGGTCGCTGGGGCGGTCGCGGCGGCCGCCCAGCGACCTTCGCTCACCTATCTCTACGACGGCGACCTGGACTGGACGGGTCATCGGTACGGCGTCGCCTCGTCGCAGTGGCTCCAGCAGCTCGCGATCATCGACGCCGAGGCCGAGCAGCTGCGCGAGGCCCTCCCACCGCACGCCCGGCTGACCGTGCTCGCCGACCACGGCATGGTCGACGCCGCCGACCCCGAGCATCGCATCGACCTCGACGACGACCCGGCGTACCGCGAGGGCGTGGTGCTCCTGGGCGGGGAGGCGAGGTTCCGGCACGTCTACTGCGCGGCCGGAGCGGTCGAGGACGTGCGCGCGCGATGGGCGGGACTTCTGGCCGACGCCGCGCTGGTGCTGACGCGCGACGAGGCGATCGCCCGCGGCTGGTTCGGCGGCGTGTCCTCCGCCGTGCTCCCGCGGCTCGGCGACGTGGTCGCGGCCGCCCGCAACGACTGGGGGCTGTTCTCGATGACCGACTTCCCCTACGAGACGCGTCTGATCGGGCTTCACGGGTCGATGACGCCGGTCGAGATGCGGATCCCCCTGCTCGTGACGTGAGACGCTGAGCCGGTGGTTCCCGACGACACCTCCATCGGCGACTGGCTGAACGAAGGCACGAGCGACCCGCGGGAGGTCGCCGACCGGTACGACGCGTGGGCGAGCAGGTACGACGCCGACCTGACCGCCTGGTCGTACCGCGCCCCTGCGATCGTGGCGGACACCGTGGTCACCCGGATTCCCGAGGCGGAGTCCGTCCTCGACGTCGGATGCGGGACCGGCCTCTCCGGGCGCGCGTTGCGGGAGCGGGGTTTCCGGGGCCGGCTAATCGGTCGCGACATCTCGCAGCTGTCCCTCGACCTGGCCCGGCGGACCGGTGTCTACGAGTCGCTCGAGCAGGCAGACCTCCAGCAACCCCTCGCCTTCGAGGACGACAGCGTCGACGCCGTCGTCTGCGTCGGCGTGATGACCTACCTGCCCGAGGTCGAGGCGGTGTGGCGCGAGTTCGCGAGGGTCGTTCGGCCGGGCGGCCTGGTGGTGGTGACCCAGCGCGAGGACATCTGGGACGAGCGTGGCTGCCCGGACGTGGTCGACCGGCTGCGGGACGAGGGCGTGTGGACGCCGCTCGACGTCACCGGCCCCGCGCCGTACCTCCCGGAGGGGTACGGCGGGGGACCGGCGGTCGGTTGCTACTACCTCACGGCTCGCGTCACCTGACGCAGGTCAACCCGCCTCCGGCTCCCACTCCGTGAGCGGCGCAGCCTCGACGGCGGTCGGCGTGCGTGGCACCAGCTGGAAGCCGATGCCGCGGACCGCGAGCAGATCCAGCTCGACCCCGGCATCGGACAGCTTGCGGCGCAACCGCTTCACCAGCGAGTACACGCTGTCGCGATCGCCGACGTAGCGAGTGCCCCAGGCAGCATCGTGGAGCCGCTCGTAGGTCCACACGACACCCGGTGTGGCGGCCAGGCAGGCCAGGACCTCCAGCTCGAGGTGGGACACCTCGACCTGGCGCTGTCCCCAGGTGACCGTCGCGCGGCTGCGGTCGACCTCGAGCCGACCCAACCGGACCCGACCGTCGGGCTGTGCGTGGTCGCCGTCGCCCTGTTCGGCTGCCCGGAGCAGGAGGTCGACGGCCATCTGGGCGTCAGGAACGAGGACGAGCAGCCCTTGTGCGTCCAGGGCGGCCGCGACGCGGCTGCGCTCCTCGGCGCTCGAGCTGACGCAGACGGTGAACGACTCCGGAAGCCGGGTGCCGTCGCGAGAATGGGGGGTGGTGACAGTCATGCTTCCTCCCGAGAAGCGCCCGGCTGCTCCCCGAGACGGCCGCCGCGGCGCAGGACGAACGTAGCCCTCTGCCGTGACGCAAGTAAAGGATGATGTCCGAGTCAACGGTCGTCGGCTCGGCTCGCGCGGGACTCGGCGCGACCGCGAGACGCCCCGGAGCGATCCGGGCGACGACCGCGAATGCCCCCGAGCCGCCCTGTCACTCCCGGCCCCGCGTTCCTAGCGTCGATCGGGCGAGCCCTCTCCTGGGCTCGCTCTGGTCGTCGGCTCCACGGCGGCCTTACTCGGGAGAACAAGGGAGCAACGCATGCCAGCCAGACGGCAGTGGCGCAGCATCATGTGCGTCCTGGCCGCGGTGTCGGTGGTCCTGGGACTCAGCCTGTCGATGACAGGCCCGGCCCAGGCCGCCGGCGTCGGCACGGGTGCCCGAACGGCGCCCGGCCACGCGGCCGACCATCAGAAGAGGACCCAGCCCCACCGCACGGTCGACCAGACCCAGAAGGCGGCGGAGGCCCACTACACCAACGCCCCGTGCAACCGTGCGCAGAAGGACTACCTCGAGCGGCACCTCGCCCGGTGCTTCAGCGTCGTCCGCACCGCGCTCGACCACCAGATCACCCCTGCGGCCGACCCGCCGCCGACGGCCCTCGGCCCGGCGGACATCCAGGACGCCTACAACCTGCCGGACAGCGGCGACGGCATGACCGTCGGCATCGTCGACGCGTTCGGCAACTCCCACGCGGAGTCCGACCTGGCGCAGTTCCGGTCCTACTACGGGCTCCCCGCCTGCACGACCGCGAACGGTTGCCTCACGATCGTCAACCAGGACGGCGACACGAGCCCGCTCCCTCCGGACGACCCGGGTTGGGGACTCGAGACCTCGCTCGACCTCGACGCGGTCTCGGCCGCGTGCCCGAAGTGCCACATCCTGCTGGTGCAGGGCGACGACAACTCGCTCGACAACCTCGGGATCGCGGTCGACACGGCCGTGGCCATGGGCGCCAAGTTCGTATCCAACTCCTACGGCGTCCCGGGTGAGGACCCCAGCGAGCTGGACTTCGACCACTACTACGACCACCCGGGTGTGGCCGTCACCGCCAGCACGGGCGACGCGGGCAACGTCACCAACTGGCCGGCGACCAGCGACAAGGTGGTGGCGGTCGGCGGGACGACGCTGACGTCCGACAGCTCCGAGCGCGGGTGGAACGAGACGGCCTGGGCCGACGGCGGCAGCGGCTGCTCGCCGTACGAGCCGAAGCCGGACTTCCAGCAGGACCTGGCCACCAACTGCGACAACCGCGCGATCGCGGACATCTCGGCCGATGCCGACCCCGCGACCGGCCTCGCGGTCTACGACACCCTGGGCGAGGGTGGCTGGCTCCAGGTGGGCGGGACCAGCCTCTCCTCCCCGCTGGTCGCGTCGATGTACGCACTCGCCGGCACCCCGGTGGACGGCACCTACCCGAACAGCTACCCGTACGCCGACCCGAGCAACCTGTTCGACATCACCTCGGGCTCCGACGGCGGGTGCGGCAACGTGCTGTGCAACGCCGGACCCGGCTGGGACGGCCCGACCGGCCTCGGTACGCCGAACGGCGTCTCCTCGCTGACCACCGGTCCGCACGGGACCGTCGCCGGTACGGTGACCGACTCGTCGACGGGTGACCCCATTGCCGGCGCCACCGTCTCGACGTCCGACGGGCACTCGGCCACGACGGACAGCTCGGGTTCCTACAGCCTGTCGCTGCCGGTCGGCACGTACGACGTGACCGCGTCGGCGTTCGGCTACGCGGACCAGACCGTGTCCGGTGTCGTCGTGGACGAGGGGCAGACCGTGACCGAGCCGTTCGCGCTCGACCCGGTCCCGAGCCACACGGTGTCCGGCACGATCACCGACGGCTCCGGGGCCGGCTGGCCGATCTACGCCAAGATCACGGTCGACGGGACCTCGGCCGCGACGTACAGCGACCCCTTCACCGGGCACTACAGCCTCTCCCTGCCGGAGGGTGCGACGTACACGGTGCACGCGGTCAGCCAGTACCCCGGATACAAGCCGGTCGACCAGGACGTCACGGTGGGTTCGTCGAACCAGACCGTGGACCTCCAGGCGATGGTCGACCCGAGCACCTGCTCGGCGAAGGGCTACGCCTACGAGTACGACGGGACGTCGGAGGCCTTCTCCGGCTGGACCGGCACCACGCCGCAGGACGGCTGGACCGTCACCGACGGCGTGGGGAACGGCCAGACCTGGAACTTCGACAACCCGGGCAACCGCGCGGCGCCTCCGGGCTCCGACGGTGACTTCGCGATGGTCGACTCCGACCACTACGGGATCGGGAACTCGCAGGACACCAGCCTGGTCTCGCCGGTGATCGACCTGTCGGACCAGACCTCACCCGAGATCGGGTTCGACAACGACTACAACGGCTACCCGAACCAGGTGGGCGACGTCGATGTGAGCACCGACGCTGGTGCCACGTGGACGAACGTCTGGGAGCACACCAGTGACGACACGTCCGGTCACGTGGACATCGACGTCACCGACGAACTGGCCGGCCAGGCCAACGCGCAGGTGCGCTTCCACTTCACCGGCACGTGGGGCTTCTGGTGGGGCGTCGACGACGTCTTCATCGGGAACCGTGCGTGTGTCGCCCAGGGTGGTGGGCTCGTGGCGGGCACCGTCCGCGACGGCAACACCCACCAGGCGGTCAACGGAGCCAAGGTGGCCAGCGACCCCAACCCGGACGAGTTCGGGATCTCGGCGGCGACGCCGGACGACCAGGGCCTGCCGGACGGGTTCTACTGGCTGTACTCCTCGCAGACAGGCACGACGAAGTTCCACGCCACCGACGGGAAGTACACGCCGGCGACCGGGAACGTGAACGTGGCCGACTCCACCACCACCCGGAAGAACTGGACGCTCAAGGCCGGTCACCTCACGGTGTCGCCGGGTGACCTGAGCGCCACGGTGCGGCTGGGCAAGTCCGCGGAGCGGACGGTGACCTTCGGCAACGACGGCACCAGCCCGGTGCACGTCGACCTGTCCGAGCAGAGCGGCCCGTTCGGTCCGTTGGCCAAGAAGGCGATGAAGGGCGCGCCCGTCCAGCACATCAAGGGCACGTTCTCCACGCACGCGATGTTCTCGACGAAGCAGGGCGCCAAGCCCGGCGCCCGCCAGGCACCGGCTCGCAGCACGACGCCGTACGCCGAGCCGTGGCAGGACATCGCCAACTATCCGACGAACACCATGGACGACGCCGTCGCCTACGGTGACGGGAAGGTGTACTCCTTCGGCGGGACGCCCGACGGCTTCGGTGCCGTCTCGGACGCCTTCGTCTACGACTCGGCGACGCAGGCATGGTCGGCGATCGCAGACGTTCCGTCCCCGGTGCAGGCCGCTTCAGCGGCGTACCTGGGCGGGAAGGTGTACGTGATCGGTGGCTGGAACGGCGCGGGCAACGCGTCGAGCACCACCTATATCTACGACCCGTCGTCCGACTCGTGGTCACAGGGCGCAGACCTGCCCGAGACCGTCAGTGCCGCCGGCACTGCCGTGCTCAACGGGGAGATCTACGTCGTCGCCGGCTGCACGACCGGGAACTGCGCACCGAGCAGCACGAAGGTGTTCAGCTACGACCCGGGCAGCGACTCGTGGACACCGCACGCGGACTTCCCGCACCCGAGCGCCTTCACCGCCTGTGGTGGCGTTGCGAGCGCGGTCGTCTGTGCCGGTGGCGTCAACGCGAACACCAATGCGACGACGACGGCGACGTACTCCTACGACCCGGGTAGCGACTCGTGGACGCAGGTCGCCGACATGCCGGCCGACTCGTGGGCCTCGGTGGCGAGTGCCGCGAACGGCAAGCTCCAGGTGTCCGGCGGTGTGATCAACAGCAGCGCCGTGGTCACCAACGAGGGTTGGGAGTACGACCCGGCCAGCGACAGCTGGGCGGACCTTCCCGCGTCGAACAACTCGGTGTACCGCGGTGGGGGTAGCTGTGGGATGTACCGGATCGGTGGCTCGACGGGCGGCTTCAGCCCGACGAAGTTCTCCGAGGTGCTCCCCGGCTACGACCAGTGCGGCGGTGCAGCCGACGTGACGTGGCTGTCCGAGGACCCGACGTCGTTCGACGTCGCCCCCGGCCAGACCGTCACCGTGACCGTCGGGATGGACTCCTCGCAGGTCGACCAGCCGGGGACGTACGACGCCAAGCTGGGCGTCGCGACGGACTCGCCGTACTCGATCGCTCCGATCGGGGTCGAGATGCAGGTGACGCCACCGAAGTCGTGGGGCAAGGTCCGCGGCACGGTGACGAACGCGGCGACCGGTGAGCCCATCGCCGGCGCGACCGTGGACATCTGCACGATGTACGACGGCAGCACCGGCAACTGCGGTCCGGTGGAGTTCACCCTCAAGACCGACGCGGACGGGTACTACCAGCTCTGGCTCGCCAAGGGCTACAACCCGCTGCAGGTCATCGCGGCCAAGGACGGCTACTCGCCGAAGAGCAAGGTCGTCCGGATCAAGGCCGGAGGTACCTCCACGGCCGACTTCGCCTTGAAGAAGAGCTAGGAGGTCGCATGGGGAGGTGCCGGGGACGGGAAACCGTCCCCGGCACCTTCACCTAGCAACGGGGCGCGACGGGTCGGTGATCCAGCCGCTCCAGCTGCCCGGGTAGAGCGCGGCGTCGCGGAAGCCGGCCAGGCGGAGCGCCAGCAGGGTCTGGGTGGCGGTGACGCCGGAGCCGCAGTACGCCGCGACCGGGACGTCGTCGCTCACGCCGAGCGCCTCGAACCGCGCGCGCAGCTGATCGTCGGGCAGGAACCTCCCGAGGTCGTCGGTGATCTCCGACAGCGGAGCGTTGACGGCACCAGGGATGTGGCCGGCCACGGGGTCGATCGGCTCGTGCTCGCCACGGAAGCGCTCGGCCGCCCGGACATCGAGCAACATGCCGCCGGCGACCAGGTCGGGCATGCCGTCCGCCTCGACGACCGGCAGCCGACCCGGGCTGCCGTCCCAGTCGCCGGACTCGGGGTGCACGGGCCCGGTCGAGACCGAACGGCCGGCAGCGGTCCAGGCCGCGAGGCCTCCGTCGAGGACGAGCACGTCGTCGTGGCCGTAGTCGCGCAACAGCCACCACAGACGGGCCGCGGCCGTGCCGGGGCCGTCGTCGTACGTCACCACGCGTGAGTCCCGCGAGACGCCGACTCGCCTGACGGTCTCCACGAAGCGCTCCGGGTCGGGGAGAGGGTGGCGTCCGCCGACGCCCGGGGGATCGGCGAGGTCGTCGTCGACGTCGAGGTACGCCGCACCCGGGATGTGGCCGGCGGCGTACCGCTCGTATCCGCTCGGGCCGGTCAGGGCCAGGCGGGTGTCCACGACGACGGCGTCGAGCCCGTCCAGGTCGTCGATCCCGAGCAGCAGTCCCGGGCGGATCACGTCAGGGGACCGACGAACTTGCCGGGGGTCACGTCTGCGAAGGGCGGCCGGCCACGCGCGTCCTCGATCGCCGCGCGCATCTGGTCCTCGAGCTGCTCGAGCGTGAACTCCGGTTGATCGTCTCGGTCACGGTCGGGGTCGATCTCCTCGACCACCGACACCTCGAGGCCGCCGGCGTCGAAGGTCTCGATCGGGAGGAACAGCGAGCCCGGCCGGAAGACGACCTCCTGCTCGTGAGGGTGGCGGCTGAGGGTGGCCAGGTCGCGGCCACGGCTGCTGATGACGGCGTAGACACCGGTGGTCGTGAAGTTGTCGGTGGCCACGCGCGGGTCGCGGGACGTCGGGACGAGGACGGCGCTCACCACCGTGCGCGGGCGGAGGCTGCCGTCGGGGACGGCGTACCCGCGGTAGCTCAGACCGCGGTAGGGCGGCAGCTTGTCCAGAGCGGACAGCAGGGCGTCGAGCTGCTCGGCCGACGAGGCGCTCACGGTGTCTCCTTGACGTAGATGTCGCAGTATCCCTGGGGGTTCCAGACCTTCCGCAGCACGTCGAACTCGGTGCCCTTGTCGAACAGCACCTCGGCCTCGCCGCGGCCGTAGTGCGCCATGGCGGCGACGTCGTGCCCGGTCGTCCCGTGGATGTGGATCATCGCGTTACCGCTCCCGCGGAAGCTCTGGGCCACGGTCTCACTGGCGGAGCTGCTGAGGAACGCCGGGTCGGAGAACGTGCCGGTGGCGTCGATGGAGTCCAGCACGCGAGCCGGAGCGGACAGCGACATCGTCCCGTGGTCGTGGTCGACGTCTCCGTCGGTCTGCGCGCCGGGATAGCAGGTCCGCGACCTCGCCCTGGACCCGGTCGTGCTCCCAGTGCAGCCCGTCGGCGAGCTCCCCCGCGAGCCGGGTCGCCCGATCGAACGCCTCATGGTCGACCTGGATGGTCACCCGTCTCACCTCCAGAGAATGTGCGCGGTGCTCCTGCCCGCTGACGGGCGGGTCAAACGTCCGAGCTCAGGATCCGAACGGCAGCGGCTCCGGAGAGAGCGCCACGGCTCTGGCGCGCGCCGCGGTGAGCCGCCGCCGGTGGTGCTGGCGGCACAGGACCTCGTAGGCCACCTCCGCCGGGGGGCCGTCGGTGGAGTCGACGTCGCCGACCACGATGACCTCGCCCTCGACGACCATGACGCCGTCCTCGGTGCGGGCGTTGTGGGTGGCGCGCTTGCCGCACCAGCACAGAGCCTCGACCTGGAGCACGTTCATCCGGTCGGCGAGCTCGACCAGGCGGCCGCTGCCGGGGAAGAGGCGGGTCCGGAAGTCGGTCAGGATGCCGAAGGCGAACACGTCGATCTGGAGCTCGTCCACGACCTTCGCGAGCTGGTCGATCTGGTCGGTGGTGTAGAACTGCGCCTCGTCGCAGACCAGGTAGTCGATCCGGCCTCCGGCGGTCAAGGAGTCGACGACGTAACGCCAGAAGTCGAAGTCCGGCCCGACCTCGATGGCGTCGTGCGTCAGTCCCAGGCGGCTGGACAGGATGGCCTCGCCGGCGCGGTCGAGCGTGGTGAACAGGCGCCCGGCACGTCCGCGGGCCGCGTGGTTGTGGTTGGTCTGGAGCGCCAGCGTGCTCTTGCCGGAGTCCATCGTGCCGGTGAAGAAGTGGAGTTCAGCCATCGCGCGGCGATTGTGTCACGCCCCCTCGGCCGGACCGGGCCGGACGCGACGAGACCCGGCAGCTCCCTGACTGCCGGGTCTCGACGGCGTGTGTCCGGCGAACGCGGTCCGAAGGGCTCGGCCTCCCCGTGGCGGTCGAGCCCTTCGAAGTGCGAGGTGCCTCTGGGCACTGGGCACCCCTCGGCCCAGAGATCAGGGCACGAAAATATGGCGACCGGGCAGGTGTGCACCGGTAAACGGGGGTAAAGGGACCGTTCGGTCGACCGGGACTAGTCCATCGGACCAGATGCCGCCGGGGGTGGTGCCGACGGTGACGGCTACCAGTGCACTCCTTTGAGCACCTTGGCGAGCATGATCTGCTCGGTCTCGCGGGCACCCGGCTCGCCTCCGCCCTTGGCCGCGGCGGAGTCCGGGAAGACGTGGTAGGCGAGGTTGAGCACCCGGAACGCGAGCTTCGGCGCCACGGTGTGAGCGACGGCTCCGGCGTTGCCGAGCAGGGTGTTGATCTCGTGCGGACGCTCCACCATCGCCCGGATCACGAGGTCGGCGGCCTGGGCGGGCGAGATCGTGGGGAACTTGTCGTAGAGCTTGGTCGGGGCGATCATCGGCGTCCGCACCAACGGCATGTGGATGCTGGTGAAGGTGATGCCGTCACCGACGAGCTCGGAGGCGACCACGTTGCTCCAGGCGTCGAGCGCGGCCTTGGAGGCGACGTACGCCGAGAACCGGGGCGGGTTGGTCTGGACCCCGATCGAGGAGACGTTGACGACGTGTCCGCGATGGGCCTCCCGCATCTTCGGGAGCAGGCCGATCACGAGCCGGATCGCCCCGAAGTAGTTGAGCTGCATCGTCCGCTCGAAGTCGTGGAAGCGGTCCTGGCTGAGCTTGAGGGACCGGCGGATCGACCGACCGGCGTTGTTGACCACGAAGTCGATGCTCGGCAGGTCGGCGCGCAGCTGCGCGCAGAGGGCGTCGATCGCGTCGAGGTCGGACAGGTCGCACGGGTAGACGTGGGCGGTGCCGCCGCGGTTCTCGATCGTGGCGCGGGTGGCCTCGAGCTTGTCCTTGCCCCGGGCGACCAGGACCGGGATGCCGCCGGCCTGGGCGACCTTGAGGGCCGTCACCTGGCCGATCCCGGACGAGGCGCCGGTGATCACGACGTACTTCCCGCCCAGGGCGCTGCGCGCCGCCGGGTCGCGGGCGGTGGTCTGGTCGAGGTGGTCCTCCCAGTAGCTCCACAGGGTGCGGGCGCACGACTCCAGGTCCGGCACGGCGAGGCCGGAGCCGGCCAGGGCCTTCTCGGTCTGCCGCGAGTCGAAGACCGGTCGGAACGACGTGTGGGCCAGCACCTCGGGTGGGATCCCGAGCCGACCGACGGTCTGATCCAGGACCGCCTGGGCGGGAGCGGAGCGCAGGACGGTGCCGGCGAGGCGCAGGGGCATCAGCGGACGGGGGAGCAGGCCGACCAGTCCCGGAGCCGTCCCACGGTCGACCGGAGTGGCGAAGCGCGGCGCACCGGCCGCGGCGCAGAACGCGTTCAGCACGTCGACGACGGGCTGCGGCTCGGGGTTGACGAGGTGGAACGTCCGGCCGTCGCGCCCGTCGACGTGGGCGAGGTGGTCGATCGCCTTCGCCACGTAGTCGACCGGGACGACGTTGGTGTCGCCGAGGTCGATCCCGACGAGCGGCAGCCACGCCGGGAGGTGGTCGCGCAACATCTTGAGCAGCGGGAAGAAGTAGTACGGACCGTCGACCTTGTCCATCGCGCCCGTCTCGCTGTGCCCGACGACGATGGCCGGACGGTAGACGCGCCACGGCCGGGTGCACTCGTCGCGCACCAGCCGCTCGGACTCGAACTTCGTGCGGTGGTACGGCGACGTGAGGGACTGGCCCTCGTCGAACATCGACTCGTCGAACGTCCCGTCGTACTCACCGGCCACGGCGACGGAGCTGACCTGGTGGAAGCAGCCGACGTCCAGGGCGTCGGCCAGCTCGAGGGCGTGGCGCGTGCCCCCGACGTTGAGTGCCTCGTTCGTATCGTCGTCGGCCGTCATGTCGTAGATCGCCGCCAGGTGCACGAAGTGCTCGATGACCCCGGCGTGGTCGGTGATCCACTCCTCGTCGATGCCGAGGCGGGCGGCGGCGAGGTCGCCGACGACCGGCACGACCCGGTCGGAGCCCCACGCCTCGATCAGCTTCTCCAGCCGGGGCCGCGAAGACTCCCGCACCAGGGCGTACACCGGCCCGGTGCGGTGGCCGAGCAGCTCCTCGACCAGGTGGCGCCCGATGAACCCGGTCGCCCCGGTGACGAAGTACGCCATGGTCGCGACCCTACTGCGGGTCGAGCTGATCGTCGGTGGGCTGCGGCGTCACACCCCACCAACGGCCCGGCGTCGAGTGACGGGTCGTCCGCCTCAGCGGCTGCTGGGGCACCCTGTCAGGCGGACGACCCGGTCAGGAGACAGGCTGTCAGGCGTCATCGCCCGAGCCGAACATGATCTCGTCCCAGCTCGGGACCGAGGCCCGGCCGCGGGTCTTCTTGACCGGCTTGCGGGAGGGCGGCTCGTGGCGACGCGGGTCGTCCTCGGCCAACGCCGCGTCGGTATCGGCCTGGTCGGCCCGGTCGGCCCCGGCGTCTCCACCGATCTCGGGGGCGAGGTCGAGGTAGGCCTCGACCGGAGCCTCCGCACCCAGGGCGGCCGTCTCGTCCGCGCGGTCGCGGGCGACCTCGGGTGGCGGCTCCTCGCTGACCAGCTCGATGGCGTCGTCGCCGAGCGGCAGCTCGTCGGCGGGTACGGCGGACAGCCGGCGCCGGCGCGCGTCGGACAGGTCGTCGCGGGACGAGTCGTCCGAACCGGGCTGGGACTCGGGCTCGTCGGCCACCTCGCCGAGCAGCCAGTGGGCGTCGTCGTCGTCGGCGACGACGTAGTTGCCGGGGGCGTCGAACGAGAAGTGGGCGGCGCCGACGCGACCCAGGGTCGTGTAGGAGCCGGTGAGGGTCCAGCGGCCGTCCTCGCGCCGCCAGGCGTCCCAGGTGACGGTCTCGGGGTCGACGTTGCGCGAGCGGAGGTGGCTGCCGACGGCCTCGCCGAGGGTGCGGGCGGCCGAGGTGGCGCCGCCTTCCGGGGGACGGCGTCGGATGGAGGCGCGCTGAGCCCGCTCGGCGACGTGGGCTCGCTCGGCCAGCACGGGTGCGGCGTACGGCATCACCTTGTCGACGGACGTCCCCGCGACCTGCGCCACGGACTCCGGCGTCTCTCCGGCCCGGATCCGCGCCTGGATGTCACGTGGGCGAAGGGTGGACTGCATCTGACTCTCCAACTGGCCGGTCGCTCCCTGGTCGTCACCCTGGTCGGGCCACTCGCCCGCCACGGCCGCCCGGAGCCGGTCGTCGACGTCGACGGTGAACTCCACCCTCGCGTCACTCACGAGCACGAGCTTCCGGCCGTCCTCGCTCACGCCGGTGAGCCTGAGGTGCACCATGGCCGTTCGCTCCCGCCCCGCTCCTGTCGTCCTGCTCCGGTGCGGCCGAGCCTACGCCAGCGCGGGTGCGCCGCCCTGTTGGCGCCACGGCGCGCCACGCCTCGAAACAGCCCGCTCGACCTGCCCGTTCAGTCGCCCAGCACGCGCCGCAGGTAGTCGTTGGTGAACAGCCGGTCGGGGTCGAGCCGGTCGCGCAGGGCCAGGAACTCACCGAAGCGGGGGTACGCCGGCCCGAGGTCGGCCGCGGTGCGGGCATGGAGCTTGCCCCAGTGGGGCCGGCCGTCGTGCTCCCGCATGATCGCCTCCATCGCCTCGAGGTACGCCGCGTGGGTGCGCCAGTCGGAGCGGTGGTGGGTGTGGAACGCCAGGTAGAAGGAGTCGCGCTCGTAGGCCGTCGACAGTGCGACGTCGTCGGCCGGCGCGACCCGGATCTCCACCGGGAAGCTGATCCGCCAGTCCGACGCGTCGACCACGCGCCGCGCCTCGCGCAGCGCCTCCAGCCCGGCCCCCCGCGGCACGGCGTACTCCATCTCGCGGAAGACGACCCGCCGCGGCGAGGTGAAGACCCGGTGGGCGACGTCGCTGTACGTGCGGGCCGACAATGCCCGCGCCGCGACCTGGTTCATCCGTGGGATCACGCCGGGGGCGCGGTTGCCGGCGGCGGTGAGGGCGCCGAAGACGGTGTTGGACAGCAGCTCGTCGTCGAGCCAGCCGCGCACCCGGCCGACCGGTTGCGCGTCGGACACGTCGGCGTCGAGTCGGGTGTTGCGCTTGGTCAGCATCCGGTCGGTGTGGGGGAACCAGTACATGTCGCAGTGGTGGCTGCCCGCCACGAGCTCGTCGAACGTGCCGAGGGCCTCGTCCCACGACATCGGCTGCTCGTGGGCCTCCAGCAGGAACAGGGGCTCGACCGCGAACGTGACGGTGGTCAGGATGCCGAGGGCGCCGAGCCCCACCCGGCCGAGCTCGAAGACGTCGGCGTTCTCCGAGGAGGACGCCGTGAGCAGCTCGCCGGCGCCGGTGACCAGCTGGAAGCCGGTCAGCTGCGCGGCCAGCCCGGCCGCGACCCCGCCGGTGCCGTGGGTGCCCGTCGACACCGCCCCGGCCAGGGTCTGCTCGGCGATGTCGCCCATGTTGTGCAGTGATAGGCCGCGGCGCTCGAGCTCGGCGTTCAGCTCCTTCAGCGGCGTGCCGGCGTACGCCGTGACCGTCATCGCGTCGCGGTCCACGTCGACGACGCCGGTCAGGTGGTCGGGTCGCAGCATCGTGTCGCCCGGTGAGGCGATGCCGGTGAAGGAATGTCCGGTGCCGACCATCTTCACCGTCGTGCGGGACTCCCGCGCAGCCAGCACCTCCGCCACGACGTCCTCGGGCGTGCGGGGGTCGTGCACCTCACGGGGCTCCGCGGACTCCAGCCCGGACCAGTTGCGCCACTGCACGGGGGTGAGCCTAGGGGCGCGCCCGGTCGCGGGTCGCGACGGCCGCGACCGCGGCGACGACACCGGCGACCAGGGAGACGAGGTAGGCCCGGGAGGCGCCATGCGTGTCGATGATCCGGCCGGCGAGAGCGGCGCCCGGTGCCACGCCGGCGGTCAGTGCGGTCTCGACGATGGCCATCCCCTCCGTCAGGCGTGAGTGCGGCACCGTCTGCTCGACGATCGTGAGGCTGGCCACGATGGTCGGCGCGATCGCGAAGCCGGCCACGAACAGCCACCCACCCATCACCCACAGGGAGTCGATGAAGGCCAGCGGGAGCATCGCCACCGCCATCCCGACCGCACCCCACCGCAGCCGGCGGGCGGGTCCGACCCGCCAGTGCACCAGCCCGGTGATGACGCCCGCGATCAGGCTCCCCGTCGCCCACAGGGCCAGCAGGAGCCCGGCGTACCCCTCGTGGTCACGCTCGGAGGCGAACGCGACGGTGGCCACCTCGGCGGCGCCGAAGAGCGTGCCCAGGGCGATGCCCACCACGCACACCGGTCCCATCACCGCGATCGGGATGGGCGCGGGCGTGGCGCCGCCGCTGCGCGGGTTGGGCGGTGGCGAGGTCGAGTGCTGGGCTGCGAAGAAGAGCGTCCCGCCGGTGCCGGCCACCAGGGCGGTCGCCATCCCCGCCACCGGGTGCCAGCCGGTGGCGAGCACCGTGACCAGGATCGGCCCGCTCATGAAGACGACCTCGTCGACGGCGGACTCGAGGGCGTACGCCGTGTCGATCTCGGCCCGCTGGTCGAGCACGTGCGACCAGCGCGTCCGGACGCACGAGCCGACCTGGGGGAAGGCACCGCCGATGACGAAAGCGGAGACGAACGCGAGCCAGTCGGGTCCACCGGACTGGACCACGAGGGTGAAGACGGCCATGCCGAGGCCGAAGAGGAGGGCGGCGACGGTCAGCACCCGTGCCTGGCCCAACCGGTCCACCAGGCGGGCCTGGGGGATCGCCAGGAGCGCCGCCGCCAGGAGGTAGACGGCGGACAGGGCGCCGGCCAGGCCGTAGGACCGGCCGGCGTTGGTCGCCAGGAGGACGATCCCGATCGTCACCATGGCCATCGGCAGCCGGCCGACGAGTGCGGAGCCGCTGAAGCGCAAGGCGCCCGGAAGGCTGAGGATCCGCCGGTACCGGTCGAACATCTAGGTCACCCGCAGCTCGCCGGCCCCGTCCCGCTGGTGGACGCTCGTGGACCCGAAGGACGACGGCAGGCCGAGCGAGACGAGGGTCGCCAGGAGACCGCCGGCGATGGCGACGAGGTACGACGGCGACGCGCCGTGGGCGTCGATGACCAGACCGGAGAGCCAGGCACCGGGGGCCAGGCCGGCAGCGAGACCGGTGTGGCTGATCGAGATGCCCTCGGTGAGGCGCCCGGCCGGCACACCCTGCTCGATCCCGGAGAACAGCGCGATCAGCGTGGGGGCCACTCCGAAGCCGGCGAAGAAGAGGACGACGGCCATCACCGCCATCGAGTCGACGAAGGTCGTCGGGACCATCACCACGGTGAGCAGGAGGCACCCGGCCCGCACCCGGGCGATCGGGCTGCGTCGCCAGACCAGGGTCCCCGTCAGGAGCCCGGCCACCATGCTGCCGGCAGCCCACGACGCGAGCAGCGTGCCCGCGAGCGGCTTCGCGTGCTGCTCGGCGGAGAACGCGACCGTGCTCACTTCGGCAGCGGCGAAGAGCGACCCGAGGGCGAAGGACAGCACCGCCAGCAGGACGACCGGCCGCCACGGCATGGCCGGCCGCGGACCTGCTGACGAGCGGGCGATGTGGGGGACCGGCTGGGTGCTCCGCTGGGCGGCCAGGAGGAGAGTGCCCGGGACTCCCGTCACCAGTGCCAGCCCGAGCCCGGCCCACGGGTGCCACTGGGTGGCCAGCACGGTCGCCACGGTGGGCCCGATCACGAAGATGACCTCGTCGATCACCGACTCGAGGGCGTACGCCGTCTGCACGTCCGCCGGCCGTCCGGCCAGCACGTGGGACCACCGGGCCCGCACCACCGATCCGATCGGCGGATACGCCGCGCCGGCCAGGAACGCCGAGGCGAACGACACCGCCTGGGGCGACCCGGCCTCCAGCGACGTGATCAGCCCGATGACGCCGACGGCGTACGCCGTGATCACCACTGGGAGCACGAGCGCCTGGCCGAGGCGGTCGAACATCCGACCCTGCACCACGGACGACAGTCCGCTGGCGACCGTGAAGCTCGCCGACAGCGCACCGGCCAGGCCGTAGGACTTCCCGAGGCCGGTCGCGAGCAGGACGATGCCGAGGGTGGAGATGGAGATCGGCAGCCGGGCGACGAACGCGGTCAGGCTGAACCGCCACGCGCCTCGGTGCAGGAGGACGGCGCGGTAGCGGGTGAACATGGCGCTCGGAGCGTAAGGCACCATGACGACATGCCTCCCTCTCCCGCCTCGCCGTACGACGCGCTGCTGCTCGTGTCCTTCGGCGGCCCGGAGAAGCCTGAGGACGTCGTTCCGTTCCTCGAGAACGTCACCCGCGGCAGGGGCATTCCACGGGAGCGGCTCGAAGAGGTGGGGGCGCACTACCGGCTCTTCGGCGGCAGGTCGCCGATCAACGACCTGAACCGAGCCCTGCTCGACGCGATCCGCGCGGACCTGCGCGAGCACGACCTCGACCTGCCGGTCTACTGGGGCAACCGCAACTGGGACCCCTACCTGACCGACACGGTCGCGCAGATGAAGGCGGACGGGGCCACCCGCGCCGCGTGCTTCGTCACCAGCGCCTACTCCTCCTACTCCTCGTGCCGGCAGTACCGCGAGAACCTCGCCGACGCGGTCGCCGAGGTCGGCGAGGGCGCTCCCCGCCTCGACCGGCTGCGCTCCTACTACAACCATCCGGGGTTCCTGGAGCCGGTCGTCGACGCGGTGGTCGCTGCCCTGGAGGACCGCCGGGATGCTCGCGTCGTGTTCGTCACCCACTCCGTGCCCGAGTCGATGAACGCCGGCAGCGGACCGCAGGGCGGCGCCTACCTGGCGCAGCACCGCAACGCCGCGGCGTACGTCACGGAGCGGGTCGCGGAGGTGACCGGCCGGGAGCCACAGGCCGACCTGGTGTTCTGCTCGCGGTCCGGGCCACCGCAGGTCCCGTGGCTCGAGCCCGACGTCAACGACCACCTGGAGAAGCTGGCGGGCGACGGGGTGGGTGCGGTCGTCCTGGTCCCGATCGGGTTCGTCTCCGACCACATGGAGGTCGTCTACGACCTCGACACCGAGGCGATGGCCACCGCCGAGCGGCTCGGCCTCGACGCCGTCCGCGTCCCGACCTCGGGCAGCGACCCGCGTTTCGCCGCGATGGTCCGTGACCTCCTGCTCGAGCGCGCGGCCGTCGAGCGGGGCGAGGCGGTCGACCGGGCGGCGGTCGGCGGTGACCCCGCCTGCTGGGACCTGTGCCCGGCCGGGTGCTGCCCCAACCCGCGCGGCGAGAGGCCGGCCCTGGGCGGCTTCGCGTGACCCTCGCGGAGGACCTGCGCGAGCTCGCCCTCACCACGGCCCGGGAGGCCGGTGAGCTGATCGTGCGACTGCGGGCCGAGGGCGTGCAGGTGGCCGCCACCAAGTCCAGCGACACCGACATCGTGACCCGGGCGGACCAGGCGGCCGAGGCCCTGGTCAAGGAGCGGCTCCTCGGGGCGCGACCCGACGACGGGCTCGTCGGCGAGGAGGGTGACGACCTCCGGGGCACGTCCGGAGTGGTCTGGATCGTCGACCCGATCGACGGCACCGTGAACTACCTCTACGGGCTGCCGCACTTCGCGGTCAGCATCGCCGCGGAGGTCGACGGCGAGGTGGTGGCCGGGGTCGTCGTGGCGCCGGCGCTCGGCCTCGAGTACGTCGCGACCCTGGGCGGAGGTGCGACCTGCAACGGCGAGGCGATCCGCACCCGGCCCGTCGTACCCCTGGCCGAGCGGTTGGTGGCCTCCGGCTTCAGCTACGAGCAGCCGGCCCGTGCCCGCCAGGCGGGCTACATGGCCCACCTGCTCCCGCGGGTCCGCGACCTCCGGCGGCTCGGCTCCTGCGCGCTCGACCTGTGCGGGGTGGCCTCCGGCACCCTCGACGCCTACGTCGAGGAGGGGGCCCACATCTGGGACCACGCGGCCGCCGGGCTGGTGGTGTTGGAGGCGGGTGGCATCCTCGAGGTCGCTCGGTCACCTGTGGGCAAGCGGCTGCTGATCTGTGCTCCCCGGGATGGTTTCGCGGAGTTCCGTGCGGCGGTCGTGGACGCCGGATTCGTGGGTACCGAAGCCCTCGGTGACACGGGTCAGCACGGGGAATAGCAGACGGTCGCGTCCTGTTCATGAGACACGGCGCGGGCGAAGGTGCGGTCCGGACTGTCTTCGGGCACAATCGGCGCGCGCCGAAGAGGGCGCCGCACACACCGGCGCAGGATGGGGAAAGAGACACACGAGCATGGCCACCGACTACGACGCACCTCGCAAGAACGAGGAAGACCAGTCCGAAGAGAGCATCGAAGAGCTCAAGGCGCGTCGGCATGACAAGAACTCGGGCAAGGTGGACGAGGACGAGGCCGAAGCCGCCGAGTCGTTCGAGCTGCCCGGTGCCGACCTGTCACACGAGGAGCTGGCGGTCGAGGTGATGCCCCGCCAGGAGGACGAGTTCACGTGCATGAGCTGCTTCCTGGTGCACCACCGCAGCCAGCTCGCCGACGAGAAGCGGCTGATCTGCCGTGATTGTGCTGCTTGAGCAGACGACCGTGAGGCACGAACGGTCGGCGTGGGCTCAAGCAGATTGAGCGAGCGCACGACCGAGCTCGCGAGGTGGTGACCGCGAGTCGAAATCCAGTGACGGTGCCTGGGGCCAGGCCCCAGGCACCGTCACTGGATTTCGACGCACTCGCGCGCCTTCGTCCCTCAGGCGCGTCGCTTGCTCAATCTGCGCTCGCCCACGCCGCGCATTCGTTCCCCATGCGCGGCTGCTCGCTTGCTCAGTCCTTCTGGAGCTGAGGGGGCAGGTGGCCGGCGGAGCGCACGTAGTAGTGCGCGGCCCGGCGCTGGGCGAGCATCCGGGCGAGGGCGACGAAGGTGCCGCTGACGATGGCCCAGGCGACGGCCTCACCCATCTGTACGTCGGGGTCCGCGGGGTTGGCGGGCGGGTGCTTGCCGGTGGCCGCACGCCAGGCGGTGTCGAGCGCCTTCTTGGCGAGCGCGGCCGCGCCGAGGGCGGACACGAGCGAGAAGACGGTCCAGATCTTGCTGCCGCCGGATTCAGCCATGTCACCACGCTATCGCGGGGACGCCTGACCCGAGATCACCCGGATGGCTGCAGCCAGGTGCTCGGGGTCGCGGCTGCTGACCAGCCAGTACGGCGAGGGGTCGCGGTCGTCGCGGATGGTCACCCGGACCGCCCGCTTCAGGTAGGGGCGCAGCAGCAGATGGGCGCGGGCGTCCGCGCCGGGGCCGGCGAGGTGGCGGGTCTGCGCGGCGTCGAGGGGCTCGGCGGCACCGAGGTACTCGCCGGGGATCCGGGCACGCCCCGCCCGCAGCCAGCCGTCCGCGACCTCCACCCGCGGCGAGCCGTAGGCGAGGAAGAGCCCGGCCATCAGCAGCAGCAGGACGGCCGTCGCCGACCACGCGACCAGGGCCGGGGTTGCGACCACGAAGGCCAGCCAGAAGGTCGCGACGAGCATCGTGCCCTGCACCCACCAGCGGAAGGGGACGCTGAGCCGCTCGGCGTAGGTGGCGCGCGTCTCCGACACAGGCACAGCCAACCATGCGATGAGCGGCCGCACTCCGGCTGGATAGGGTCCCGCCCGTGACCGAGTCCGGCCTCCCCGTCGCCGTCCTGCGGCTCGACCGCGACCTCCCGCTCCCGGCGTACGCCCATCCCGGCGACGCCGGGGCCGACCTGATGACAGCCGTCGACGTGACGCTGGCGCCGGGGGAGCGGGCCCTCGTGCCCACCGGCATCGCGATCGCCTTCCCCGAGGGGTACGTCGCGCTGGTCCATCCCCGCTCGGGGCTCGCGGCGCGGCACGGGCTGTCCCTGGTGAACACCCCCGGGACCATCGACGCCGGCTACCGCGGCGAGATCAAGGTGCTCCTGATCAACCACGACCTCACCGAGACGGTGGAGCTCAAGCGCGGGGACCGGATCGCGCAGCTGGTGTTCCAGCGGGTCGAGCGGGCCGTGCTGACCGAGGTGGAGGCCCTGCCCGAGTCGGTGCGGGGGGCCGGGGGATACGGTTCCACAGGAGGCTCGGCCGGACTCTCCGCGGGCCCGGACTGAGCCGCCCCCCGATCACTCGTGACACACCGCTGGGAGCCGTGCTGATGTTCCGTCGCAAGTCCCGCTCGGAGCCCGACCAGGCCGAGTCCGCCGACGTCGAGGACGAGTCGAGCGCGGGCGAGCCCGGCAGCGGCCCCTGGGACTCGGAGTCGGCCCCCGACGACGGGCTGGAGCGGGTCGACCTCGGCTCGCTCCGGGTGGCGCCTCGTGAGTCGGCCGAGCTCCGTCTCCAGGTCGACGAGAACACCGGCGAGGTGCAGTCGGTGATGCTGGCCGCGGAGGAGGGTGCCCTCGAGCTCCGGGCCTTCGCGGCTCCGCGGGGAGGCGACCTGTGGAGCGAGGTCCGGCCGCAGATCGCGGCCGACGTCTCGAAGCACGGCGGCACCGCGACGGAGCGCGAGGGTCGCTGGGGTACCGAGCTCATGTGCCAGATGCAAGTGGTGATGCCCGACGGGAACCAGGCCCTGCAGCCCTCGCGGATCATCGGCGTGAACGGCGCCCGCTGGCTGCTGCGCGCGACGTTCCTCGGCCGGCCCGCCGTCGAGCCCGACCAGGCCCAGGACTGGGAGGACGCGCTGGCATCCGTCGTCGTCCATCGCGGCGCCCATGCGATGCCGGTGGGCGACGCCCTGCCGCTCACGCTGCCGGACGACGCACAACGACTCTCCTGATCCTGGAGCCACGGCTTACGCTGGAGTCATGGGCCAGAAGAGCAAGCTGCGGCGCACGATCAGCAGCTGGGCCAACGCCGAGGATCAGCACGCGAAGGAGCTCCGCGAGACGACCCGCGCCGGTCACTGCGACCTGATCGCGGAGTGCCAGGACCGTACGCCGGTCCGTTTGCGCGGCACCCTGCGGACGGTGACCCTCCGTCCGCGCGGCGGGGTGCCGGCGCTCGAGGCGGAGCTGTTCGACGGCTCGGGCTCGCTGATGCTGGTCTGGCTGGGCCGCCGCGAGATCGCCGCGATCAACCCGGGTCGCTCGATCGAGGTGCAGGGCCGGATCGGCCGACACGGCAGCGACCGCGTGATCTACAACCCGCGCTATACCTTGATGCCCTCCTGACGACCAGGGCCGACCTCCCGACCACGCTGCCGGCCACCGGCACACGACGTACGGACACTCCATGACGACCGCGCCGCAGCCTCCGACGACCGACAGCGTCGAGGCCCTCGTCCGTCATCAGCTGGGCCAGGCGCTCGGCGGCCGGCGCGGGATGATCGAGGCGGCCGTGCCGACCCTGACGTTCACGGTCGTCTGGCTCGTCGGCCGGAACCTGACCCTGGCGCTCGGCGCGAGTGTCGGTGTCGCCGCGGTCGAGCTGCTCGCCAGGCTGGTCCAGCGCCAGACCGTGAAGTTCTGCGTGAACGCGCTCGTCGGCATCGGCATCGGATGGTTCTTCGTGCACCTCGCGGCGAGCCGCGGAGGCAGTGCGGACGACCAGGCTCTCGCCTACTTCCTGCCGGGGCTGCTCTACAACACCGGGTACGCCGTGGTGATGGGGCTGACCTGCCTCACGGGGTGGCCGCTGGTCGGCTTCATGATCGGCAGCGTCACCGGCGATCCGACCGCCTGGCACGCCAACCGCCAGGTCGTGAGGCTCTGCACCCGACTCACCTGGTTGCTGCTGATGCCGTGCGCGGTCCGGGCGGTGGTGCAGGGGCCGATCTGGCTCGCCGGCCACTCCGGCAGCATCTCGGCGGACACCGCGGTCGCGGCCCTCGGCGTGCTCAAGGTCGCGATGGGCTGGCCCCTCCAGCTCGCGGCGCTGGCCGCCATGTCGTGGCTGCTCAGCCGCAACCACACGCCGCTGCATCCCGAGGCTGCCGGCGGGCGCGTCACTCCTGTGCGTGGTCAGGGTTGAGCAGGGCCTCCAGCTCGTTCTCCGCGTCGGCCGACACCACGAACAGCAGCTCGTCGCCCGCCTCGATCGGCTGCTCGCCGTCGGGCGGGTAGACCTGGCCGTCGCGCAGGATCGTCACCAGCGCGACGTTCTCGGGGAAGGGGATCAGGCCGGACGGCTTGCCGACGTACGGCGAGTCCTCGGGCAGCGTGAGCTCGACCAGGTTGGCGTTGCTCTGGCGGAACGTGAACAGCCGGACCAGGTCGCCGACGGTCACCGCCTCCTCGACCAGCGCCGACATGATGCGCGGGGTCGAGACGTTGACGTCGACGCCCCAGGCCTCGTTGAACAACCACTCGTTGTTGGGGTGGTTCACGCGCGCGACGGTCCGCGGCACAGCGAACTCGGTCTTGGCCAGCAGCGACGTGACGAGGTTGACCTTGTCATCGCCGGTCGCCGCGATCACGACGTCGCACCGGTCGAGGTGGGCCTCCTCGAGGGACGACAGCTCGCAGGAGTCGGCGAGCAGCCACTCGGCCTCCGGCACCCGTTCGGGCTTGATCGCGTGGGAGTCCTTGTCGATCAGCAGGACCTGGTGACCGTTGCCGATGAGCTCGCGGGCGATCGACCGCCCGACGGCTCCTGCTCCGGCGATGGCGACTCTCATGACGACGACCTTGTCATCCGGGCTATTCCTCCGGGCCTTCGTTGATCGCGTGGTACGCGTCGGCGGCGTTCTGCTCGCGCATGACGAGATGGAGGAGGTCGTTCTCCTGGATCACGCTGTCGGTCGTCGGCAGCATGCCCTCGCCGAGCCGGTCGATCCAGGCGATCCGGGACTTGCTCGCTGACTCGAAGTCGACCGTACGGCGACCGACCCAGCTCGTCGGGGCCGGCACCTGGTCGACCCGGATCGTGCCGGACGGGTCGCGGAAGTCGGGCTCGGCACCGACCGGGAGGAGGCGACGCAGCACCTGGTCCGCGGTCCACTTCACCGTCGCCACGGTGGTGATCCCGAGACGCTGGTAGACCTCGGCGCGTCCGGGGTCGTAGATGCGGGCGACGACATGGTCGATGCCGAAGGTCTCGCGCGCGACACGCGCGGCGATGATGTTGGAGTTGTCACCGCTCGAGACGGCCGCGAACGCGTCGGCCCGGCGGATGCCGGCCTTCTCCAGGACCTCCTGGTCGAAGCCGTACCCGGTGATCTTGTCGCCGTTGAAGCCCGGACCCAGGCGACGGAAGCTGTCGGGCTCGCTGTCGATGACCGAGACGGTGTGGTTGCGGTCCTCGAGGCTCCGCGCCAGGGTCGAGCCGACCCGGCCACATCCCATGATCACGACGTGCACGGGAGAAACCGTATCCTGTCCACTCGTGGGTGTCGGCGACGTCTCCAAGCGGATCCTGCTCGGCAGGAAGCTTCGGAGCTCCCAGCTGGGCGAGACGCTTCTTCCGAAGCGGATCGCGCTCCCGGTGTTCGCCAGCGACGCCCTGTCGTCGGTGGCCTACGCCCCGGACGAGGTCTTCCTGACCTTGTCGCTGGCGGGCGTCTCGGCGTACGCGTTCTCCTGGAAGATCGGCATCCTCGTCGCGATCGTGATGCTCACGGTGGTGGCGTCGTACCGGCAGAACGTCCACGCCTACCCCAGCGGCGGCGGCGACTACGAGGTGGCGACGGTCAACCTCGGCCGGTCCGCCGGCGTCACGGTCGCGTCGGCCCTCCTCGTCGACTACGTCCTGACCGTCGCGGTGTCGATCTCGTCGGGGGTGCAGAACGCGGCGTCCGCGATCCCTTGGATCCAAGGGCGGCAGGTCGAGGTGGCGGTCCTGATGGTGGTCCTGCTGGCCGCACTCAATCTCCGGGGCGTCCGCGAGTCGGGCGCCTTCTTCGCGTTCCCGACGTACGGCTTCATGATCGGCGTGATCGGGATGGCGCTGGTCGGCGCGATCCGCGGCGCCAACGGCTCGCTGCCCGACGTCGAGAGCGCCCACGACACGATCGTGCCCGCGAGCGGGTTCCCCGCCGACGGGCACCTGACCGGTCTGGCCCTGGTGTTCCTGCTGGCCCGCGCGTTCTCCTCCGGCAGCGCGGCCCTGACCGGCGTGGAGGCCATCTCGAACGGGGTGCCGGCGTTCCGCAAGCCGAAGAGCCGCAACGCCGCGACCACGCTGCTGATGCTCGGCACGATCGCGATCACGATGATGATGAGCATCGTCATCCTGGCCAACGAGATGCACCTGCGGTACGTCGACGACATCTCCCGGCTTCGGGACAGGTCGGGCAAGCCGATGCCGTCCGACTACCACCAGCCCACCGTGATGGCGCAGCTGTCCAAGGCGGTCTTCGACCACTTCCAGCCGGGCTTCTACTTCGTGCTCGCGATGACGGGGATCATCCTGGTGCTGGCCGCCAACACGGCGTTCAACGGCTTCCCGGTGCTCGGCTCGATCCTGGCGCGCGACGGGTTCATGCCGCGGGCCCTCGGCTCGCGAGGTGATCGGCTGGCCTACAGCAACGGCATCCTGCTTCTCGCCGGCTTCGCGGTGGTCCTGATCATCGCCTTCGACGCCCAGACCACCCGCCTGATCCAGCTCTACATCGTCGGCGTCTTCGTGTCGTTCAACCTCAGCCAGCTCGGGATGATCCGGCACTGGACGCGGCACCTGAAGACCGAGACCGACCCACAGGTCCGCCGTCGGATGATGCGGTCGCGGGCGATCAACACCTTCGGCCTCGGGATGACCGCGGTGGTGTTCGTGATCGTGATCGTGACGAAGTTCCTGGCGGGCGCGTGGATCGCGATCCTGGCGATGTGCGTCTTCTTCACGATGATGAAGGCCATCCGGCGTCACTACGACAAGGTCAGCCGTGAGCTCGCCGCCGACGAGGAGGACCGGTTCCTGCCGACGAAGGTGCACGCCATCGTCCTGGTCTCGAAGCTGCACAAGCCCACGCTCCGTGCCCTGGCCTACGCCAAGGCGAGCCGGCCCAACGTGCTCGAGGCGATCACGGTCGCCTCGGACGACGCGACGACGAAGGCGCTCGTGAAGGACTGGGACGAGCGCAACCTCGGCGTTCCTCTCAAGGTGCTCTACTCGCCGTACCGCGAGATCGTCCGGCCGATCGTCGAGTACGCCGTGCAGATCCGGAAGGCCAACCCCCGCGGCGTCGTGGCCGTCTACATCCCCGAGTACGTCGTGGGTCGGTGGTGGGAGCAGCTGCTCCACAACCAGACGGCGCTGCGGCTCAAGGGCAAGCTGCTCTTCACGCCCGGCGTCATGGTGACGTCGGTGCCCTACCAGCTCCAGTCCTCGCAGATCGCGCGCGACCGTGCCCGCCGCGAGTCCGAGCGGGTCAAGGCCGGCGACCTGCGCCGCGGCACGATCCGCAGCGGCGGACAGGTGCCGCCGCGACGCCAAGTCCACCGGTGAGCCGGCGGCCGCGCGAGCGTCGAAGCCGGGGCCGGTCCCACGTCGGCGAGCGGTTAGAGGTCGAGGTCGGGCCGGTGGCCCACGGAGGCCACTGCGTCGCCCGGCACGACGACCGGGTCGTGTTCGTGCGCCACGCGTTGCCGGGGGAGCGCGTCGTGGTGACCGTCACGGAGGGGACCGAGGGCGACCGGTTCTGGCGCGGCGACGCAGTCAGAGTGCTCGCGCCGTCGCCCGACCGCGTGGACGCCCCGTGTCCGTACGCCGGGCCGGGGCTCTGCGGCGGCTGCGACTTCCAGCACGTCGCCCCGGCCGCGCAGCGCGCGCTGAAGGCGTCGGTGGTGCATGAGCAGCTCTCGCGCCTGGCGGGCCTCGACCTCGACGTCGAGGTCGAGGAGGTGCCGCCGCTGCTCCGCTGGCGTGGCCGGATGCGGTACGTCGGACTGCCGGGCGGTGCTCGGGGGCTGCACGTCCACCGCTCCGACGAGGTGGTCGAGATCGACGACTGCCTGATCGACGCCGGACGTGAGCCGAGCCCGATCGAGACCGTGGCGACGGCGTACGGGACCCATGAGTTCCGCGTGGACCCCGACGGCTTCTGGCAGTCCCACGTCGAGGCACCCCGCGTCCTGGTGGAGACCGTGCTGTCGCTGCTGCGGCCGAAGGCGGGGGAGCGGGTGCTCGACCTGTACGCCGGCGTCGGGCTGTTCACGGCGTTCCTGGCCGACGTCGTGGGTCCGGAGGGTCGCGTCGTGGCCGTCGAGGGCTCCCGGGTCGCTTGCCGTGACGCCCGGGCCAACCTGCCCTCCCCGGTGCGGGTCGTGCACGGACCGGTCGACCGCGTGCTGGCCTCGGCGTACGACGAGCCGTTCGACCTGGTGGTCCTCGACCCGCCACGCGAGGGAGCCCGGCACAAGGTCGTGGCGCAGATCGTCGACCGCGCCCCGCGGGCGGTCGCGTACGTCGCCTGCGATCCGGCCGCCCTCGCGCGCGACCTCGCGACGTTCGTCGAGCTCGGCTACTCGCCGACGACCGTGCGGGCTTTCGACCTGTTCCCGATGACGCACCATGTGGAGTGTGTTGCGCATCTCGTGAAGAGGTGAGCACGTTTTCCCGACAGCATGTTGGTAAGATGTCGACACATCGTCGCCAACCTGCAGGAGTCTGATGTTCCTCGGCCTGCGCGAGCTCCGGTTCGCGCGCATGCGGTTCGCACTCATGGGCGCCGTCGTGGCACTCATCGCGGTGCTCATGGTGCTGTTGTCCGGCCTCTCGGTCGGCCTGGTCAACGACGGCGTGTCCGGGCTGAAGAAGCTCCCGGTGACGTCGTTCGCGTTCGAGCACGGGGTGCAGACCGACGCCGCGTTCTCGCGCAGCGTCGTCGACCTGGCGGCCGTCGACGCCTGGCGCAAGCAGCCCGGTGTCGCAGAGGCGGCGCCGTTCGGCAACACGCTGGTCAACGCTCATGGCGACCGGGGGACCACGATCGACCTTGCGCTGTTCGGGGTGCAGCCGGGTACGTTCGTGGCGCCCCGACCCGCCGAGGGCGAGGGCCTCGGCACCACGGACAACGGAATCGTGGTGAGCCAGACCGCGATCGACAAGGGCCTTCGGATCGGCGACACGGTGACGGTCGACCGTCTCGGCACCCGGTTGGTCGTGGTCGGCTCGCTGGCCGGACAGCACACCTTCGGCCACGTGGACGTCGCGTACATCGCGCTCCCGTTATGGCAGCGGATCAAGGCCGGCGCCGCGCCGGGGGACCCGATGCCCGCGCACGCCCTGAAGGAGGCGACGGCGGTCGCCGTGCGAAGCGAGCCGGGGGTGACCGTCGACCTGGCCGCAGGCGACCGGGCCGCCGGCACCACGTCGTTGTCCCTTCACGATTCGTTCGGTGCCTCGCCGGGCTACACGGCGGAGACCTCGACGCTGACGCTCATCCAGGGCTTCCTGTACGCGATCGCCGCGCTGGTGGTCGGCGCGTTCTTCACGGTCTGGACGATCCAACGAAAGCAGGAGATTGCCGTGATGCGAGCCATGGGAGCACCGACGAGGTACCTCCTCGGTGACGGGCTCGGGCAGGCCTTCGTGCTCCTGCTGGTCTCCACCGGGGTGGGCGTCGCGGTCGGCACGGGCGCTGGCAGCCTGGTCGGCGGCGGCGCGCCGTTCGCCCTGACCGGGTCCGCAGTCGGCCTGGCCGCCGTGCTGCTGCTCGTCCTCGGCCTCGCCGGAGCGGCCGCGGCGATCTCGCGGATCGCTGCGGTCGACCCGGTCACCGCGCTCGGAGCGAACCGATGAGCGCTGGGCTGTCCCTCTCCGGGGTCACCCTCGAGGTCGGTGACGGTGACGAGACCCTGCTCGCACTGGACGCTGTCGACCTGACCGTGGCTCCGGGTGAGTTCGTGGCGATCGTCGGGCCTTCCGGGGCCGGCAAGTCGAGCCTGCTCGCGGTGGCCGGCGCGCTCGTCCGGCCGACCAGTGGTGAGGTGAGGGTCGCCGGAGAGCACCTCGGCCCGCTGAGTGCGCGCGAGCGGGCCCGTGTACGTCGCGAGCTGATCGGCTTCGTGTTCCAGTCCGGCAACCTGCTCCCGGCGCTGACCGCCGCGGACCAGCTTCGGCTGCCGCTGCGGTTCAACCGGCGCGCCCGGTCGACGGCGCGCGACCCGCTGGACCTGCTCGCCGAGGTCGGCATGGCCTCGAAGTCCGAGCGACGGCCCCACCAGCTGTCGGGTGGCGAGCGTCAACGCGTCGGGATCGCGCGCGCCCTGGTGACCTCCCCGCGAGTGCTGCTGGTGGACGAGCCGACCGCCGCGCTCGACCGGCAACGGAGCAACGAGGTGGTCGACCTGCTCGCCAGGGAGACACGCCAGCACGAGGTGGCCACCGTCATGGTCACTCACGACCACGACATACTCGGATCCTGCGACGCCGTGTACTCGATGGCCGACGGCAGACTCTCCCGGACGAGTTGACGACGCGAGGTGTGCGATGCCCAGGATCAGCGCCGCCACGGTCGCCGAGCATCGGTCCCGGCAGCAGGCGGCCATCCTCGCGGCGACCCGCGAGCTCCTCGCAGAGGGTCGCGCCGAACTGCCCAGCCTCGCGGAGGTGGCCCGCCGCACCGGGCTCGCTCGGCCGAGCATCTACCAGTACTACTCCTCGCGCGAGGAGCTGCTGGATGCGGTGATCGGCGACATGTTCCCGCGCTGGTCGGCCTACGTGACCGGGCGGATGGCCTCCGAGTCCGACCCCGGCGCCCGCGCGATGACCTACGTCGAGGCCAACCTGCATCTGGTGGCTCGCGGTGACCATGCCATCGTCAGCGGCCTCGCCCGCGCAGGCCGTGGCGAGACGATGGCCCAGCAGAGCCAGGTGCTCCACGACCAGCTCCGCACTCCGCTGGTGGCTGCCCTCGCAGAGCACGGCGCCACCGACCCGGAGGGCATGGCCGAGCTCGTCCAGTCGGTCGTGTACGCCGGTTCGCGGATGATCGAGTCCGGCATGTCCGAACGCAAGACCCGCACCCTGGTCCGGACGCTGCTCGGGCCCTATCTGCTCACGACCTGATCACGAACTCTCTCTGTCTGACGCAGGCAGTCCGGTCGACGCAGGTCAGTTCTGGTGGAGGTAGAGCCACAGGCCGAACGTGCCGACGACCCCGAGGCAGCCGAGCGCGATGCCGGCCCAGGCGGCCCCGCGTCCCTCGAGCTCGCCGTCGGAGGTGTCGATGCGCCGGAGCGCCCGCTGCCCGTACCAGATGGCCGGGATGCCGGTCAGCACGCCGAGGACGAGGCTCAGCACGCCCAGGGTGAGCGCGTTGCGCGCGCGGGAGTCGATCGACCCCGGCGCTGGCACGGCGTTGGGGTCGGTGTCGACACCCGCGTGCGGTCCCGGGGGGAGGTCACGCATGGGCCCGGTGTTCGGGTTGCCAGGAACGATGGTCATGCGCGCCTCCGCGGGATCTGGTTGGCAGAGGGTACCCCTCGCCACCTCCTCGCGGGTGACACGCGCGGTGACGGCCTCGGGTTGCGTCCGGGTGTGTGCCTCCTTTCGTTGGTGCGGACGTTCGCACCAACGATCGTCCGTCCCACGACCGCCAGGTCGTCATGACAACGCCCGCCGCGTCGGGGGGACGACAGCGGGCGTTGCAGGCCCCCTCAGGCATGGGGAACTGGGGACCGATTTCAGGCTAGGGATCCGGATCAGCCTCAGGTCGGACCCTGGTGCGAACGGCCGGCGGCGTGTCGCACGTGCCCACCTCGCCTGTCAGGCGGCCCTCCGGGCTGTCGGCAGCGTGTGCCAGGCTCGGGCGCATGCCGTGCAACACCGAGCATGCTCGCGACCTGGTCCCCCGGTTCGACGGATCGCTCGACCACATGTATCTTGATATCAAGAGACCTACCCGCCCGTCAGAGCACCGAGGGTCGGCGGCAAGATGGGTGGGACGGCGACGCGACGAGGAGATGTTGGCGGATGGCGAGCAAGGACAGCTTCGGAGCCGAGGGACCGCTCGAGGTCGGGGAGCAGAGCTACCAGATCTACCGCCTGTCGGCCGTCACCGGTGACGGTCTGGACGTCGACTCGCTGCCGTACTCCCTGAAGGTCCTCCTGGAGAACCTGCTCCGCACCGAGGACGGCGCCGACATCACCGCCGACGACATCCGCGCGCTGGCCGGCTGGGACCCGGAGGCGGAGCCGGACAAGGAGATCCAGTTCACGCCGGCGCGGGTGATCATGCAGGACTTCACCGGTGTGCCCTGCATCGTCGACCTCGCGACGATGCGCGAGGCGATGGCCGACCTCGGCGGGGACGCCACCAGGATCAACCCGCTCGCGCCGGCCGAGCTGGTCATCGACCACTCCGTGATCGCCGACGTCTTCGGCACGCCCGAGGCCTTCGAGCGCAACGTCGAGATCGAGTACGAGCGCAACCGGGAGCGCTACCAGTTCCTGCGCTGGGGGCAGGGCGCCTTCGCCGACTTCAAGGTGGTGCCGCCGGGCACCGGCATCGTCCACCAGGTCAACATCGAGCACCTCGCCCGGGTGACGTTCACCCGGGAGGTCGACGGCCGGCTCACGGCGTACCCCGACACCTGCGTCGGCACCGACTCCCACACCACGATGGTCAACGGGATCGGCGTCGTGGGCTGGGGCGTCGGCGGCATCGAGGCCGAGGCCGCGATGCTCGGCCAGCCGGTCAGCATGCTGATCCCGCGAGTGGTGGGCTTCAAGCTGTCCGGCGAGCTGCCCGAGGGCTCCACGGCGACCGACCTCGTGCTCACGATCACCGAGATGCTGCGGCAGCACGGCGTGGTCGGGAAGTTCGTGGAGTTCTACGGCGAGGGCGTCTCGGCGCTGCCGGTCGCCAACCGCGCGACGATCGGCAACATGAGCCCGGAGTTCGGGTCGACCATCGCGGTCTTCCCGATCGACGAGCAGACCGTCGAGTACCTCCGGCTCACCGGACGCACCGACGAGCAGCTCGCTCTGGTCGAGGCCTACGCCAAGGAGCAGGGCCTGTGGCACGACCCCCATGCCGAGCCCCGCTTCTCCGAGCGGCTCGAGCTCGACCTCTCGACCGTCGTCCCGTCACTGGCGGGCCCGAAGCGGCCGCAGGACCGCGTCGAGGTCACCGAGGCCAAGGACGTGTTCCGCGGTGCCCTCGCCGACTACGTCGACGGCGACGAGCAGGAGGAGCAGGGGTACGACGAGGCCGTGGCCGAGTCCTTCCCCGCCTCCGACTCGCCCAGCCACGCCGACGGGAACGGCGCCCCGCGCAAGCCCTCGGCCGCGCCGAAGGACGGCGGGCGCCCGAGCAGCCCGGTGACGGTGACCATCGACGGCCAGGAGGCCGAGATCGACCACGGCGCCGTCGTGATCGCTGCGATCACCTCCTGCACCAACACCTCCAACCCGAGCGTGATGATCGGTGCCGCCCTGCTCGCCAAGAACGCCGTCGAGAAGGGGCTGCAGCGCAAGCCGTGGGTGAAGACCTCGCTCGCGCCCGGCTCGAAGGTGGTCAGCGACTACTACGAGAAGGCCGGCCTCACGCCGTACCTCGACAAGCTCGGTTTCAACCTCGTCGGCTACGGCTGCACGACGTGCATCGGCAACTCGGGACCCCTCATCCCGGAAGTGAGCCAGGCCGTCAACGAGGCGGACCTGGCCGTGGTCAGCGTGCTGTCCGGCAACCGCAACTTCGAGGGCCGGATCAACCCCGACGTGAAGATGAACTACCTGGCGTCGCCGCCGCTCGTGGTCGCCTACGCGCTGGCCGGGTCGATGGACGTCGACCTGTTCGGCGACCCGCTGGGCCAGGACCAGGACGGCAACGACGTCTACCTCAAGGACATCTGGCCCTCGCCGGCCGAGGTCGAGCGGGTGATCGGTGAGGCGATCACGTCGGACATGTTCAGCAAGGACTACCAGGACGTGTTCGCCGGCGACCAGCGCTGGCAGGAGCTGCCGACTCCCGCGGGTGACACCTTCGCGTGGGACCCGGACTCGACGTACGTCCGCAAGCCGCCGTACTTCGACGGCATGCCGCGGGAGCCCGAGCCGGTGACCGACATCGAGGGGGCGCGCGTCCTGCTCAAGCTCGGCGACTCGGTGACGACCGACCACATCAGTCCCGCCGGCGCCATCAAGAAGGACAGCCCGGCCGGGAAGTACCTCTCCGAACACGGCGTGGAGCAGCGTGACTTCAACTCCTACGGCTCACGCCGCGGCAACCACGAGGTGATGATCCGCGGCACCTTCGCCAACATCCGCCTGCGCAACCAGCTCGCGCCGGGCACCGAAGGCGGGTTCACCCGTGACCTCACCCGCGACGGCGAGGTGACGACGGTCTACGAGGCCAGCCAGCACTACCAGGAGGCCGGTACGCCGTTGGTGGTCCTCGCGGGCAAGGAGTACGGCTCCGGCTCGTCGCGCGACTGGGCGGCCAAGGGAACCGCGCTGCTCGGCGTGAAGGCCGTCATCGCCGAGTCCTACGAGCGGATCCACCGGTCGAACCTGATCGGCATGGGCGTCCTGCCGCTCCAGTTCCCGGGCGGCAAGTCCGCCGACGACATGGGCCTGACCGGCGAGGAGACGATCTCGATCTCGGGGATCACCGAGCTGAACGACGGCACGACGCCACGCACGGTCACGGTGAAGATCGAGAGCGACGGCCGCGAGGACGAGTTCGAGGCGACGGTCCGGATCGACACGCCAGGTGAGGCGCAGTACTACCGCAACGGCGGGATCATGCAGTACGTCCTACGCAACCTGCTCGGCCGTTCGGACTGAGCCTGCGAAGGACGTACGTCACCGAGCAGATTGAGGAGGCGCGGCGCACACCTTCGCGTCAGCGAAGGGGTGCCCGGGAGGTCTCGAAATCTGCGCGGCTGATGCGCTCGCACTCCTGGCCGGTCAGTACTCGTGGCCGGTCGGGAAGCCGTACTCGGCGGAGTACCACACCGCCGAGGTCAGCACCGCCGCGATGAACAGGGCGAAGAAGGCCCCGCCGGCGGCGGGGAGGAACCATCCCGGCGAGCTGTGGCTGCGCACGGCGAACACCTTGACCACGAACGCGCCGTACACCGCGCACCCGAGCAGGGCGTGCGCGAGGACGCGGGGCTCGTGGGTCTGGATCCCGAACGCGATCAGGCAGTTGTAGGCGACGGGCAGGCTCACGAGCACCGCGAGGTAGCCGACGCCCCGGTGGACGCGTCCGACCCAGCCCGGCGCCGAAGACCTGCCGAGCCGGCCGTACATCCAGAGTGCGAGGAGCACCTGCACCAGCAGCAGCGCGCCGACCACGAGGGTCAGGGCGGTCTTCATCTGGATGACCGACTCGAAGCCCAGCTTGACCGGCTCGACGCTGCCGGGATGACGCCGGTCGTTGACGCCGAGCAGCACGGCGACCACCGCGCCGCACAGGAGCGCGATCAGCGGGATCCGGCTCGCACGCCCGGACGTGGCGGCCCGTTCCTGGGTCACAGGTCGATGATGGCCGCAATCGAGTCGTTCGTCATCCCTTCCCCGGCCAGCAGGGTCTCGGCCGCGTCGGCGAACCGGGTGGGGGCGCCGGTGGGGTCGAGACGACGGGCGACCTGCTCGGCATGCGGCCGCATCGTCAGGGCCGCCTTGACCGAGGAGCGGAGCCGGTCGGCGGTGAGTCGCTTCGACCGGAGCAGGACACCGGCGCCGCTCTCGACCACTCGCCGGGCGACCTCCGGCTGGTCACGCCCGAACGGCACGACGACCAGCGGGACGCCCGCGGTCGCCGCCTTCGTCACGATGCCCATGCCACCGTGGCACACGACGGCCGAGGCCACCGACAGGGCGTGGCCGTGCGGCACGAAGCGCTCGACGTACATGTTCCCGCCGGTCCGGATCCCGGCCTCCTCGTAGGCGTCGGCCAGGGTGAGGAGCACGCGGACCGGCTCGTCGCGCAGCGCCTCGACGACCGTGCGGGCGAGCAGCTCGTCGCCCTGGTAGTCGGTCGAGCAGGCGACCAGGACCCACGGATCTCCGGGCTCGTCGAGGTACGCCGGTCGAGCGGCGGGAGTGTCCCACGGCTGCGTCCCCACCAGATGGACGGTCGCCGGGAGGTCGGTCCGCGGGTACTCCAGTGGCTCGCTGGTGAGCGCGATGATCCGATACGGCGGCTCGAACGGCTGCAGGGGCGAGTCGAACGGCGCCAGCCCTGCCTCGGCGCGCAGGGCGTTCAGGCCGGGCAGCAACGCCTTGCCGAACGTGCGGACGACGACCGAGCGCAGCACGCGGTCGCGCACGGCACCGAGCGGTCCGCGCATCGGCTTCAGCCCCAGACCGTATGGCGGGATGCCCCGGCCGAGGTTCGGGATGACCGACGGCAGCAGGGTGGCGAACGGCAGACCGCTCGCCTCCGCGACCGTGCGGGCGCCGTACGCGTTCACATCGACGAGCAGGGCGTCCGGACGGACGGCGCGGATCGCGTCGGCCAGGTCGGGTCCGTCATACCTCCCACGCTCGACGAGGTCGACCTGACCCGCGGCCAGCCGGTCGGTGTCCGTGGTCGCGCGGTAGTCGGTCACCGGGATCGCGAGCACGTCGTCCGCGACCGGGGAAGCGTCGAGCCCGGTCTCGACGAGGGTGTCCACGAGCGACGGGAGCGTGCGGACGTGGACCTGGTGCCCGCGTGCCTTCAGCTCGAGCAGGCCGGGGACGAGAGGGAGGACGTGTCCGACGGCCGGCGACACGTAGGCGAGGTAGCGGGACATGACGGGATTCTCCATCAGCGAGGCGTTGCGAGATATCGGTTAGTATGATGTCAAAATCATTAGTGTCAAGATCAAAGTGATGAGGAGATGTGGTGGCGCGCAAGTACGACATGGCAGGTCGCACCGCCGCGATGCAGCACACCCGCGAGGCGATCCTCGACGCGGTCGTGTCGATGAGCGACCGCTGGTACGACGAGGTCACCGTGAGTGACGTGGCGCGCGTAGCCGGGGTGTCGCAGCAGACGGTGGTCAACCACTTCGGTTCGAAGCTGAACCTCTATCGCACGGCCATCGGCGAGCGCTTCGGACCACAGGCCACCGCGCTGAGGGCCGACGCCGTCGCCGGAGACGCCCCGGCGATCGTCGATGCCGTGATGGCGGACTACGAGGTGACCGGTGACCGCACCTGGCGCTTCGTCGCCCTGGCGCAGCGGATGGAGGAGCTGATGCCGGTGCTGGTCAGCGGTCGGCAGGCGCATCGCGCGTTCGTGGAGTCGGCCTTCGGGCCGCTCCTCGCCCGCCGCGGCAGCTCCAGGCGGGCCAGGCAGGTGACCTCGCTGGCGGTGGTGCTCGACGTGGCCACGTGGTGGCAGCTGCGGCGAGCAGAAGGGTTGAACCAGGAGGAGACGGCGCGGCACGTCCGCGAGCTCGTCGAGGCCCTGCTCCGGGACTGACCGCCGGCCGACCGGCGGGAACGTCAGACGGACGGAGCCCTGGACGGCTCCGTCCGCATGACGTTCTGCTCCCCGTCGAGCAGAAGCGCTACTTGACCTCGGCCCGCATCAGCCGCCAGAGGCCGAACGCCAGCGGCAGGAGCAGCCAGGCGGTGCCGGTCACGGCGAGCTGGGCCCAGTTGGTGGCGTCGAAGCCCCCGTCGTACATCTGGTTCTGGTTGTAGCTGAAGTCCACCCACGGCTGGGCCTTCTCGAACCAGTCCTGGTTGGCCGCGAGCAGCGCGGTCAGCGTGGGGATCACGAACCAGTAGCTGAAGTAGGTGACGATCGCGCCCGGCGAGTTGCGCATCAGGACGCCGAGCATGAACCCGATGACCATCCCGATCAGGTCGGCTCCGACGATGTAGAGCATCGAGCCGGGGGACAGGTCCCACGTCGTGTCGACGCCCCGGAGGCCGGTGCCGATGATGTTGCCGAGAGCGCCGATCGACATCGCCAGCGCCATCGACGCCAGCCCGATCATGATCGTGACGACCAGCTTCGCCCGGATCACCCGGCCCCGGTGCGGGACCAGCGTGAACGTGGTGAGCCCCGCTCGCTGGCTCCACTCGCCGGTGACGGAGAGGATCGCCACGACCGGCAGCAGGATCGTCATCGGGACGCCGATCGCGGCGGCGAAGTTGTCGTAGGTCAGGTCGCTGTCGGAGGCGAAGGCCAGGACGGCCCCGGTGGCGATCACCCCGGTGACCGCGATCGCGACCATCAGCCAGAAGCCCGACCGGGTGTCGAACGCCTTGCGAAGCTCGACGCCGACGACCGTGCGGAAGGGGATGGGCGCGTGGTCGTCGCGCCGTTCGCTCTCGGCGACTCGTGTGTTCTCCATGACGGTTGCGGTCGTCATGCCGCTACTTCCTCTCGTGCATCGTCCTTGGTGAGCTCGAGGAACATCTCCTCGAGGCCGGCCCCGTCGGCGGGGCGCAGCTCGGTCAGGGGTACGCCGGCGGTCAGGGCCACGCGGCCCACCTGTGCGGGATCGGCGTCGGTGCGGATGCCGCCCAGCGACTTCTCGGCGGTGTGCCCGGCGCCCGTCAGTGCCCGGGCGAGCGCGGCGAGGTCGGCGGCGCTGGCGAACGTCCCGGCGGCCTCGAGCAGCTCGCTCTTGGTACCGGCGGCGACGATGCGGCCGTTGCCGATGACGACCAGGTCGTCGGCTATGACCTCGATCTCGTGCAGCAGGTGCGAGGAGAGCAGGACGGTCCCGCCCTTGTTCGCGAAGTCGCGCAGGAGGTCGCGCATCCAGCGGATGCCGGCCGGGTCGAGGCCGTTGGCGGGCTCGTCGAGGACCAGCACCTCGGGGTCGCCGATCAGTGCGGTGGCGATGCCGAGCCGTTGCCGCATGCCGAGCGAGTAGTCGCGCACCCGGCGGCTCGACTCCGTCTCGGTGAGGCTGACCAGGTCGAGCATCTCGTCGACGCGGGCGCTCGGCACCCGCATCGTGCGCTGGGCCAGGGTCAGGATCTCGCGACCGGTGCGTCCCGCGTGCTGAGCCGACGCGTCGAGCAGCACCCCGATCTCGCGGCCGGGGTTGGGGAGGTCGGCGTACCGGCGCCCGAGCACGGTCGCCGTGCCCGACGTCGCCGGCGTGAGGCCGACCAGGATCCGCATGGTCGTCGACTTCCCGGCGCCGTTCGGGCCCAGGAAGCCGGTCACGCGGCCGGGCTCGGCCCGGAACGTCACGTGGTCGACGGCGGTGAAGCCGCCGTACTTCTTGGTCAGTGAGTCGACGATGATCATGGGCAGGAGCCTCGCTCCGGGAGCCCCTCGCCCACATCGGGGAGCGTGCTGATCCGGTCCCTGCCGGACACCCGGGGAACCCTGAGTCGTCTCGGGGTCGACCCTCAGGGTCACCCGCGACACCCGTAGCGTGGACGCATGCTCGTGGCGATCAGCATCAGTCCATCCGGAGGCGACGAGACCGGGGGCGTGAGCGCCTCCGTGGCCGACGCGATCCGGGTCATCCGCGACTCCGGTCTCCCGAACGAGACGAACGCGATGTTCACCAACATCGAGGGGGAGTGGGACGAGGTGATGGCCGTGGTCAAGCGCGCGGTGTTCAAGGTCGCCGAGACCTCCCCACGGGTCGGGCTGGTGCTCAAGGCCGACCTGCGCCAGGGGTACGACGACGGACAGCTGGCCGGCAAGGTCCAGCGGGTGGAGGACCGGCTCGCGTGAAGTCCGAGACGTTCTCGGTCCACACCGGCGGCGAGGACGTCGTCCTCGACATCACCGACCACTGCGAGCGGTTCGTCGCCGGCGAGGGCGACGGGCTGCTGCACGTCTTCGTGCCGCACGCGACGGCCGGCATCGCGATCATCGAGACCGGGGCCGGCTCCGACGAGGACCTGCTGGCCGCGCTGGCGGAGCTGCTGCCGGCCGACGACCGCTGGCGGCACCGGCACGGCAGCCGCGGTCACGGCCGGTCGCACGTGATGCCGGCGCTGGTCCCGCCGTACGCCTCGCTGCCGGTGCTCGGTGGCCGGCTGCAGCTGGGCACCTGGCAGAGCGTCTGCGTGGTCGACCTCAACGTCGACAACCGCGAGCGCTCGGTGCGGCTGTCACTCCTCCCGGGCTGACTGCGCCGCCGGGGACTCGGTGAGCAGCCGGGCGAGCTCGGCGTCGACGTCGAGCTGGTCGACCTCGCGGCCGAGCGGCACCCGGGCCAGGGTGGCCTCGACGAAGGCGTGCAGCTGCCGGGCCGGTGCCTCCAGCAGCACACCGTGCTCGCCGGGGTCGAGCTCGATGACCACGATCGCCGCGGCGTCGTGGCTCAGGCACGGCCACACGCGCACGTCGCCGTCGCCCACCGGCTCGTAGCGGCCGTGCACGAGCAGGTCGCGGGCGAACGTCCAGGTGACCGTGCCGGCGCTGGCGCTGGTGAAGGTCGCGGTCACGGCCCAGGGGTCGCTCGGCCGGTACCGGAAGGCGCCGGTCAGGGTGTCCGTCCCGTCGAGCAGCACGAGCGGGAAGGTGGCGGTCACGTCGTTCATGCCACTGAAACGAGCCCCGTGCCGGACCGTGACGCGGTTTCGTCCATCGAACATGTGTGCGATGATGGCCGGCATGGCGTCGTACGTCGCTCCTCCCGGCTGGCCTGCCGCGGTCCGGCCGCCGGGCGCCCCGGACTGGGAGGCGACCGCGGTGTCGTGGCTGCTCGACCTCTGCCCGCCGGACTACCGCTGCTACCCGGTGCTGCGCCGCCACCCGGTGGTGCTCGCCCGCTTCGCGGTGCTGCACGTCGAGGCCTGCCAGCAGGGCGTCGCCCGCGGGCTCAGCGAGGCCCGCGGCGCGCTGCGCGACGTCGCCGCCGAGGAGGCGGTGGAGGCGGCCGTGGAGACCTGGCACCGCGAGTCCGCCCGGCTGCTGGCCGAGCGTCGGGCGGTCGGGCTGGTGGAGGAGGCGCTTCGCGGGCGGCGGTTCCGGGCACGGCTGTAGACTCGACCGCTGCAGCAGAACAGAGAGGCGGACATGGGGCACCTCGAGAACATCGCGGGACCGCAGGACCTCCGGGTTCTCGACGACCGCCAGCTCGACGAGCTCGCGACCGAGATCCGCGACTTCCTGGTCGCGAAGGTGTCGCGCACGGGCGGCCACCTCGGCCCCAACCTCGGGGTGGTCGAGCTGACCCTGGCGCTGCACCGGGTGTTCGACTCCCCGCGCGACCGGATCGTCTTCGACACCGGGCACCAGGCCTACGTCCACAAGATCGTCACCGGCCGCGCCGCCGGCTTCGACCAGCTGCGCCAGGAGGGCGGCCTGTCCGGCTACCCCAGCCAGGCCGAGTCCGACCACGACATCGTGGAGAACTCGCACGCCTCGACCGCGCTGTCCTGGGCCGACGGCCTGGCCAAGGCCTACAAGGTCCGCGGCGAGGACCGGCACGTGGTCGCGGTGATCGGCGACGGCGCGCTCACCGGCGGGATGGCCTGGGAGGCGCTGAACAACATCGCCGCCGGCAAGGACCGCCCGCTGGTCATCGTGGTCAACGACAACGGCCGCTCCTACAGCCCCACCGTCGGCGGGCTGGCCGAGCACCTCACC
>DASSTL010000006.1:0-43748 GCA_035707985.1 Nocardioides sp.
CGTCGTCACCGACGGCGACTCCTACCGCATGAGACAGGCCCGAGCGAAGGGAGGAACCCGACTCAAGACCCCCTGAACATCAACGAGGGGTGGGGACTTTTAGTTGGCCACCAGCGGCGACCGCAACCTGGCCATTGACAGTGGTGGTTAGTTCGGCGAGGAATGACATTGACCTCTCGGCTTCGCCACCCGCTTGCGCTTGGCGTCACGTCAGCTACCGGCGGACGTCTCACGGACAGTGGTCCCGGCGGCGCCTCAGCGCGCGAGAAGCTCGCGGACGTCGTGGTGGTTGAGGTAGACCACGGCCGTCCACGAGTCGCCCTCGCGCCGCAATAGGTACGTCGACTCGAGGGCGACGGGCTCGGCGGTCGAGGCGACGGAGGTCATCGTCCACACGGTGCGAGCAAGGACGTGCTTCTCGTCGAGCTCGGTGGTCCGGACCTCCTGGAGCTGCGCCCGACCCAGCCCGGCCGAGGCGAACATCGTCGCCCGCGCGGGCAGGGCGGCGCGCAGTTGCTCGCGAGTCACGACCGTCACCGAGCCCGGATCCAGGCTCACGAACGGATCGTGGAAGAGGTCGGCGCCGGCTTGGTCGCCGTCCTGGCCTGCCATCGTCTCGAAGAACCTGCGCACGCCCTTCACCGCGCTGGACGCGAATGCCGTCGGGTCCGCCATCGTCGTCGCTCCTTCTCTGGTGGCGCCATACTGGTGGCCGTCAGGACTCTAACCGTCCACACATCTACTGTCGAGACAGGTATCTTGTGCCCAGTCGATCCGTCGTCGTCTCGAGTCAGCTGCTGCGGCTCGCGCGCGACCTCCGCACCGCGCTGGACCAGGCCTTCGCGCCTACCGGCCTGACCTCCCAGCAGGCGGGGCTTCTGATCCACGTCCACACCGGAGTGACGAGCCCGAAGGCGGCGGGCGAGCTCCTCGGGTCGGACTCGGCCGGAATGACCCGGATGGTCGACCGGCTCGTGGCCAAGGGCCTGCTCGAGCGAACGCCTGACACCGAGGACCGCCGGGCGATCGCGCTGCGGCTCACACCTCCCGGGCGCGAGCTCGTCCAGACCCTGCCGGCGATCTTCGAGCGGGTCGCCACCCGGCTCACCGCTGGGTTCGACGCCGACCACCTGCTCGACGAGCTCGGCCGAATGGTCACCAATCTCTCGACCGAACCGTCGGACTGATCAGATCCGCAGCCGATCGCACCGGTGATGGGGGGAGCTGGGCGTTGGTCGCGGAGCCGACGGCCTCGGCGTTCTCGCGCGGCGAGGCGCGTGTGTCAGCAGCTCGGCGAGGACGAGGCGGGCGCCCGGTCGGCCGAGGCGTCGTACTGTCGCAACGCCGGGATGACGTGCTCGGCCAGCAGCGGAGCGAGATCGAGCGGCAACGGATGGCGCGGATCGAGCCAGCGCGCAGCGTCGATCTCGGCGGCGGGGTCGACAACCTCCAGGGTCGTCGCGGCCTCGAACACGACCGCGTCGACGGTGAAACCCTTCTCGTTCGCGGCGGGGGCTCGAAACGTGCCCAGCTGTCGAAGCATGGTGGCGTCGAGCTCGATCCGGAGCTCCTCTGAACACTCCCTGACCGCCGCCTCGACGGGGGTTTCGCCGGGTTCGTGCTTGCCGCCCGGCAGCATGAACCGTTCGGTGCCACGCTTGCGGACCGTCAGCACCTGCCCGGCGTCGTCGCGCAGGACCACGGCGCTGACGCGGATGACTGATCCCGCGCTCTGCCGATCGTCCTCCACGGGGGCACGCCAGCGCCCGCCCGCCCCGCCATTCGGCAGGCGGATCGAACACCACGTGGAGACCATGTCCTCTCGGGCCGGTCGTCGGAGAAGATCGCAGTGTGAAGAAGTACCTCCTCCTCGACCACGACGGTGTGCTGGTGGACACCGAGGAGTGGTACTTCCGGGCCGGGCAGCGGGCGCTCGCCGAGATCGGGTTCACGCTGGACCGCGACCGCTACCTGCAGGACATGACGCGAGGTCTGACCTCGTGGGCACAGGTCCGGGAGGCCGGCGTCAAAGAGGCCACGATCGACCGGCTGCGAGGGGTGCGGAACACCTACTACCAGGAGTACCTCCGGACGGAGGCGATCGAGATCGAGGGCGTCGTCGAGGCGCTGACCGAGCTGTCGCGGCACGTCCGGATGGCCGTCGTCACCACGGCCAAGCGAGAAGACTTCGAGATCATCCACGAGCACCGCGACATCCTGGGCTTCATGGACTTCGTGCTCGTGCGCGAGGACTACCAGCACGCCAAGCCTCACCCGGAGCCGTACCTCACTGCCCTGCGGCGCTTCGGCGCATCGCCCGAGGAGGCCCTCGTCGTCGAGGACTCGGCTCGGGGTCTGCGGTCCGCCGTGGCGGCCGGCATCGACTGCGTCGTCGTCGACAACGCCTTCACCCGGGGTCAGGACTTCTCGCAGGCAACCCACCGGGTGAGACGCTTGGCCGAGCTCACGAGCGTCATCCTGGGAGGGATGAACCTCCGCAGAGCCATGACCGCGGACGCACCCGCGATCACGCAGATCGCGCAGGAGGCCTACGCGCCGTACGTCGGTCGCATGGGCGGGCAGCGGCCGGCTCCGATGGACCTCGACTACGCCGCACTCGTCCGCGACACCGAGACCTGGGTGGCCGAGTCGGACGGCGACATCGTCGGGTTCCTGGTCCTGATCGCCGAGGACGCCCAGTTGGTGCTCGACGGGGTCGCCGTACGACCGTCCCACCAGGGACGCGGGACAGGGCGGGCGCTGCTGACCCTGGCCGAGGATCGGGCCAGGGCCGGGGGGTACGACCGGATCAGCCTCTACACCAACGAGGCGATGGTCGAGAACCAGGCGCTCTACGAGCGCATCGGGTACGTCGAGACCGGGCGCGCGACGGCGCACGGCTTCGCGCGGGTCTTCTACGAGAAGGCACTGGCGGCCCCATGACGACCAGGCTGGGCGCCCGCGAGCTGCTGGACCGCGTGCTCGACCCCGGCTCCTGGGTGTCGTGGGACGACGAGCCGGACGAGCCGGACGAGTGGGGCGAGGAGTACGCCGCCGAGCTCGCGGCCGCGCGCGAGCGGGCCGGCACCGACGAGTCCGTGATCACCGGTCAGGCGACCATCGAGGGGCGTCGCGTCGCGGTGATGGCCGGGGAGTTCCGCTTCCTGGCCGGATCGATCGGCCACGCGGCGTCGGCACGGTTGGTGGCGGCGATCCGGCGCGCGACGCACGAGGGGCTCCCACTGTTCGCGGCTCCCGTCTCAGGAGGCACGCGGATGCAGGAAGGCACGCCCGCGTTCGTCGGCATGGTCAAGGTCGCGGCCGCCGTCACCGAGCACAAGGCGGCGGGCCTGCCCTACATCGTCTACCTGCGCAACCCGACCACCGGTGGCGTCTTCGCGTCGTGGGGGTCGCTCGGTCACTTCACCGCGGCCGAGCCCGGTGCCTTGGTCGGCTTCCTCGGGCCGCGCGTCTACGAGGCGCTCTACGGCCGGGAGTTCCCGGCCGGCGTCCAGGTCGCGGAGAACCTCTACGGCCGCGGCCTGATCGACGCCGTGCTCGAGGTCGAGGACCTGCGCGCGGTGGCGTCGATGGTGCTCGACGTCCTGATGTCACCGCGCGACGAGCTGCCCGTCGTACCCGAGCTCGCGAAGGACGAGCTCCGACCGGTCTCGGCCTGGGAGTCGATCCAACGGTCGCGTCGGCCGGACCGCCCGGGGCTCCGCGATCTCCTGAGGTACGCCGCCGACATCGTCATCCCGCTCAACGGCACCGCCGAGGGCGAGCACGACGACACCCTGCTGATGTGCCTGGCCAGGTTCGGCGCCGTGCCGTGCCTGGTGATCGGCCACGACCGCCGCCACCAGGACGTCACGACCGCCCTCGGCCCAGCCGGACTGCGCGCGGCCCGTCGCGGGATGCGCCTGGCCGAGCAGCTACGGCTCCCGCTCGTCAGTGTGATCGACACCGCCGGGGCCGCCCTGAGCCAGGAGGCCGAGGAGGGCGGACTGGCCGCGGAGATCGCACGGTGCCTGTCCGACCTGGTGATGCTGCGGTCGCCGACCGTCTGCCTGATGCTCGGCGAGGGGACGGGCGGTGGGGCCCTCGCCCTGCTCCCGGCCGACCGCGTCGTCTCGGCCGAGCACTCCTGGCTGTCGCCACTGCCGCCGGAAGGTGCGTCCGCGATCCTGTTCCGCGACACCGGGCACGCGGCCGAGCTCGCCGATGCCCAACGCGTCTCGGCGGTGCACCTGCTCGAGCGGGGGATCGTGGACCGCGTCGTCTCCGAGCCCGTCGACCCGGCCGACGACCCGGTGACGTTCTGCCGCCGGATCGGGCAGGTGCTCCAGCACGAGATCGCGTCCTTGATGCACATGCCGGACGACACCCGCGTGGCCGCGCGGCTGGAGCGGTACGACCGTCTCGGGTGACCCGAGCCGCTGAGACGAGGGTCACGGCCGGCGGCCTCCCGATCGTCTTGACCTTGACGCAGCGTCAGGGTTGCACGCTGGCGGCATGACACCTACTCGGACCATCTCGGTGCAGGGCCTGGAGAAGTCCTTCGCCGACCTGCACGTGCTCCGCGGCGTCGACCTGGACGTCGAGCCGGGCAGCATCCTCGCCCTGCTCGGCTCCAACGGCGCCGGCAAGACCACGCTGGTCAAGATCCTCGCGACGCTGCTCGCACCCGACGCCGGGTCGGCCACCGTGGCCGGCCTCGACGTCGTCGACGAGGCCGCGCGCGTGCGCGAGTCCATCAGCCTCACCGGACAGTTCGCCGCCGTCGACGAGATCCTCAGCGGCCGCGAGAACCTCGTCCTCATCGCCCGGCTCCGACACCTCCACGACCCGGAGTCGATCGGCGACGACCTGCTCGCCCGGTTCTCCCTGACGGAGGCGGGCGGCCGCAAGGTCGCGACGTACTCCGGCGGGATGCGGCGCCGCCTCGACCTCGCGATGAGCCTGATCGGCGACCCGCCGGTGATCTTCCTCGACGAGCCGACCACCGGCCTCGACCCGCAGGCGCGGCTCGAGGTCTGGCAGGCGGTCGAGCAGCTCGCGCGCCGCGGCACGACGGTGCTGCTCACCACGCAGTACCTCGACGAGGCCGAGGCGCTCGCCGACCGGATCGCCGTCCTGCACGAAGGCCGGATCATCGCCACCGGCACACTCGCCGAGCTCCGCGCCCTCCTGCCGCCCGCCCGGGTCGAGTACGTCGAGAAGCAGCCCACGCTCGAGGACGTCTTCCTGGCCGTCATCGGCCACGACACCGCCACCGACCACAACCTCACCCAGGAGTCCCGATGACCACCCACGTCGTCACCGACACCGCCGTCCTCACCGGACGGACCATGCGCCACGTCACCCGCAGCCTCGACACCGTCCTGACCACAGCGGTGATGCCGGTCGCGATCATGCTGCTGTTCGTCTACGTCTTCGGCGGCGCCATCCGGACCGACGGCCAGGAGTACGTCGACTACATGCTCCCGGGCATCCTGCTGATCACGGTCGCGTCCGGGATCGCCTACACCGCGGTACGCCTCCAGGGCGACCTGTCGAGCGGGATCTTCGAGCGCTTCCAGTCGATGCCGATCGCACGGCAGAGCCTGCTGTGGGCGCACGTGCTCACCTCGCTCGTGGCCAACCTCGTGTCGCTCGCCGTCGTGGTGGTCGTCGCCCTCGCGATGGGCTTCCGCTCGGGAGCCGGCGTCGGGGCCTGGCTCGGCGTCGCCGGCATCCTCGTGCTGTTCACCCTGGCGGTCACGTGGATCGCGGTGATCGCCGGACTGACCGCGAGCAGCGCGGAGGGCGCCGGCGCGTTCTCCTACCCGCTGATCTTCCTGCCGTTCATCAGCTCGGCGTTCGTGCCGACCGGCACCATGCCGGGCCCGGTGCGGGCGTTCGCCGAGCACCAGCCGGTGACCTCGATCGTCGACACGCTGCGCGACCTGCTCGCCCAGCAGCCGGTCGGCCACGAGGGCTGGACCGCGGTCGCCTGGTGCGTCGGCATCCTCGTCGTCGCGTACGCCGTGGCGATGGCCACCTACCACCGTCGGCTCGCGTGAGTCCGACGGACCGAGGAGAACACTGGACGACATGCTCACCATCAGCCAGCTCGCGGCGTACGCCGGCGTCACCGTCCGCGCCGTACGCCACTACCACGCCACGGGTCTGCTGCCCGAGCCCGAGCGCGACCATGCGGGCTACCGGCGCTACGACGCCAAGGCCGTCGTCGAGCTGATCCGGATCCGGACGCTCGCCGAGGCCGGGGTGCCGCTGGCCCGGGTGCAGGAGCTGCTGGCGGCGGACGAGGAGGAGTTCGCCGGGGCGGTCGCCGAGATCGACGCCCGGCTGCGTCGCGAGATCCGCGAGCGCCAGGAGCACCGCCGGCAGATCGCCCGGCTGGCTGCCGGCGACAGCCTGGCCCTGCCGGACGAGGTCGTCGGCTACCTCGACCGGATGCGCGAGAAGGGCGTGCCCGAGCTGCTGGTCGAGGGCGAGCGCGACGGCTGGATCCTGATGGCCGCGCGCTGGCCGGAGAAGATGCCGGAGTTCATCGCCGACAAGCTGGCCCAGCTCGAGGACCCGCGGACGCTCCGCCTCTACCTGCTGATCGGCGACCTCCTGGAGAAGGGCGTCACCGACGAACGGCTGGACGGCGTCGCGGACCTGATCGCGGAGATGGCGGGGGAGGCCGCCGCCCGGGGGGACCTCGACCGGCAGAACGAGGACATGAACGACGAGTCGTACGTCGCCCTCATCGACTCCTTCGCCTCGCAGTCGCACCCGCTCGTCGTGCAGCTCCAGCAGCGGATGGCCGAGCGAGGCTGGTCGGGCTGGGCGCGGATGGAGAAGGCGGAGCAGCCGTAGCGCTCGACCTGCGGCGCGGCGATCGGCGACAGTTCTCGGCATGACCTCGACAGCGATCGTGACCGGAGGCAGCCGGGGCATCGGCCGGGCCATCGTCGAGCGGCTGCACGCCGACGGCGCGCGGGTGGTCACCTGCGGTCGGGGTGACCGGCCGGCCCATCTCCCGAACGAGGTGGCCTGGGTGCGCGCCGACGTCGCCGACCCGGCGGACGCGGAGCGGCTCGTGGCGCAGGCGCGCGAGCAGTTCGGGCCGGTGTCGCTCCTGGTGAACAACGCCGGCGTGCTCGTCGCCAAGACCGTGGCCGAGAGCACCGATGACGACTGGGACCTCCAGGTCGGCGTGAACTGTCGAGGTGTGTTCAACATGAGCCGCGCCGTGCTGCCCGAGATGAACGAGCACGGCGGCGTGATCGTCAACATCGGCTCAATCTCGGGCGTCGTGGCGGATCTGTCGAGCGCCCTCTACAACGCCTCGAAGGCCTTCGTCCACGCCCTCACCCGCTCGATCGCGATCGACCACGGGCCGCGCGTGCGCTGCAACGCCGTGCTGCCCGGCTGGGTCGAGACCGACATGGCCGACGAGGGGTTCGACCTCGCCGCCGACCCGGAGGCGGCACGCGCCGACGCCGTACGCCGGCACCCGCTCGGGCGGTTCGGCCGGCCGGCCGACATCGCCAACATCGTGGCGTGGCTGGCCTCCGACGAGGCGTCCTGGGCCACCGGCCAGTGCTTCACCGTCGACGGCGGGCTGACCGCGGCTTCGCCGCTCCGGCCGGAGCTCTTCTAGCAGGCGACCGCGACCGAGACTGCGTACGTTCGAGTCGCGGTCGGGCTGCTCAGCGGAACGGCGTCGTCCGCACCAGCTTCACCGCGCGCTTGGTCACGAACGGCTGGCTGCCCTCGTGGTGCAGCCACGGCCGGCCGAACCAGAGGTAGGCGTCGACGAACCTGCGGGCGAGCCGTGCGGTCTTGTCCGAGAGACCCCACCGCGGGTTGGCCACGTCGGGGGTCGGAGGCACACCGAGCGTCTCGCAGGTCACGCTGGGAGCCGTGTCCACCGAGTCGCAGACGACCGGGTTGGTCGGGTCCGCGCCCTGGTACTTGCCGAAGTCGAAGGGGTGCCCGTTGTTGCTGGTGTTGATCACCACCTCGCGATCCGGGTAGCCCTTCCGGGCGAGCACCTTGCGGATCGCCTTGGCCCGCCTGACGTTGGCCCCGATCGAGGCGTAGTGCGTGCCGTTGAGGGCGAAGCCCCGCGCGTACTGGATGCCACCGCGCACCAGGATCCGCACCGCGGCGGTGACCCCGCCCTTCGGACCGAACATCGGCCAGTCGGAGGCCCCCGCCTCGATGTAGACGCTCGTGTTCGGCTGCGCCGACAGCACGCGCGCGGCGTACCGCACCAGCTTCGACGGGGCGTGGGATCCGTGCGGCGCGCAGAGTGCGAAGGGACCGTCCGGCTGGAGCACGATCGCCGTCGGGGTGTTGCCGACGGCGTGGGCGAAGCGGTCGATCCACTGCCGGTACGACGCACGCTCGGCCTTGGTCGGCAGGCGTCGGCACGCGTCGTGCTCCCACGGGACGACGCGGAAGATCGCCATCTGCACGAGCGCGTTCTTGTTGCCCTGCTGGGAGTTCGCGATGTAGTCGCGGACCTGGTCAGCGATCTTGTCGTTGGGGTTCCAGTGCCCGAACCAGTGGTCCTTCGCCTGGTTGACGATGTAGGCGAGGCGGTCCTTCCTCGTGCCGGTGGCCTTGGTCCAGGCCACCCAGGACGGCTCCATCTTGCCCTTGTAGACACCCCAGGGGTGCGTCGCGAACGGGTTGCCGCCTGCCTTCGCCGCCCGCGAGACGGCGGTCGTCCGGACGGGGTCGGGATGGTGGGCGGCGTCCGCCGGTGCGCCGAGCAGGGCGACGGCGATGGACAGGGCAGCGCCCAGGGGCGCGAGCAGCTTCGGCATGGGGGAACCTTCGGTGCGGCGGTCGGCGTACATACCCCCCGGCCCGTCATTACACCCGCCTCACGCCGGTTGTGCCACCCGTTCGGGACTTTTCCGGACCCGGAGAGCGGTCAGAGGACCTCGCTCAGGTCCAGCTCGGCCAGCCGGTCGGGGTCGGTGAGGATGTTGATCTGCACGATCCGGCCGTCGCGGATGAGCGGGCTGAACACCGAGACCGGACGACCGTCGCGCAGCCCCAGCAGGCCGACCGCGCCGTTGACCAGCACCCAGACCTGGTCGGGCTCGTGCCCGGTACGCCGGAACGAGCTCGCCGCCGCGGCCACCTCGGCCGCACCGCGGATGAAGCCCGACTGCCCGCGAGCGCCGCCGTCGGCGCGGAGCGCGACGTCGGGGTCGAGCACGGTGAGCAGCGCCTCGAAGTTGCCGTCCTGCGCCGCGGACGTGAAGGCCTCGAGCACCTTCCGCTGGGTGGCGAGGTCGGCGGTCGGCGGAGGAGTGTCGCGCACTCGCCGCCGGGCCCTGCTGGCCATCTGCGTGGCCGCCTGGGTGGAGCTCCCGACGATCTCGCCGATCTGGTGGAACGGGACGCCGAACATGTCGTGCAGCACGAACGCCATCCGCTCCCTCGGGTTCAGGGCGTCGAGGACGACGAGGAGCGCCAGGGTCACCGCGTCCGCCTGCTCGGCGGCGGCTTCGGGATCGAGCTCGAGGCGGGTGACGACGGGGTCGGGCACATGGACCTCCAGGGACTCCTCGCGCCGCGACTTCCGCGAGCGCAGCATGTCGAGACAGAGCCGGCTCACGACGGTGGTCAGCCATCCGCGCAGGTTCTCGACGTCGCTGGTGTCCGTGCGTGACAGCCGCAGCCAGGCATCCTGGACCGCGTCCTCGGCCTCGGTCATCGAGCCGAGCATCCGGTAGGCGACGCCTCGCAGGTGGGAGCGGTGCTCCTCGAACTCCTCGGCCAGCGACTCCTGGGTCTTCACGGTCACGGTCCTCCTTCGACGTACTTCCACCGAGATGACGAAAGCAGCGCGATCGACATGACAGGAGACCCCCAGCCAAGCCCGGCCGGCACCGCGCGCGCCACCCGGTTTCCCCTGTCCCGCGCCCCGCGCGCGGCTCTACGCTGCGAGCTGATGGCCATCGACGTCGGCCGGGTGAGGGTTCCCTGGCGGCTTTCCCACGAGTCCGTGCTGGTCGGCGCCGGCCTGCTCGTGATCTACGTCGTGTGGGGCTCGGTGTACGTCGCGATCCGGTACGTCGTCGAGGACGTGCCCGCCCTGCTCTCGATCGGGGTGCGCTACCTCGCCGCCGGCCTGCTGCTCGCGACGTACGTCGTGGCGCGGCGCGGCCCGGGCATCCTCAGGAGCACCCGCGAAGCACTGGTCGGGGCGGTCTTCCTGGCGCTGGTGCTCCAGGTGTTCACCAACGGGACGGTGACGTGGGCGGAGAGCATCGGCGTCCAGGCCGGGCCGGCCGCACTGCTGACCGCGCTCGCCCCGATCGCGATCGTCGCGCTCCGGATGGCGACCGGCGACCGACCGCGGGCGGTGACCTGGGTCGGGGTGGTCGCCGGCTTCGCGGGCCTGACCATCCTGCTGCTCGGAGGCCGCTCCGTGCCGGGCTTCCCGCTGTGGCCGTCGATCCTGGTGGCCGCGTCGGCGGGGCTGTGGGCGGCGGGCTCGTTCCTCCAGCCGCGGCTCGTCCTCCCGGCGAACACGTTCGTCACCACGGCGTACCAGCTGCTCGCGAGCGGACTGGTGCTCACCTTGGGCGGCCTGTCGTTCGGCGAGCGCTGGACCTGGGACATCCCCACGGGGACGTGGCTGGTCCTCGGCTACCTCACGGTGTCATCGGTCGTCGCCTACTCGGCGTACGTCTGGCTGCTCGCCCACGCGCCGATCTCTCTGGTCTCGACGCACGCCTACGTCAACCCGGTCGTCGCCGTGCTGCTCGGCTGGGTCTGGCTGTCGGAGCCGATCACCTGGCCGGTGGTCGTCGGCGGCGCCGTCGTGCTGGTCGCCGTCGGCCTGGTGATGGCCGAGCGTCGCCGGGGCCCCGACAACCCACCCGACGAGCCGCCCGTCACGTGAGCAGGTCCGCCACGGCCGCGATCCCGTCGCGGATCGCCCGCACCGGGGTGTTGCCGTAGCCGAACACCAGCCGCGGAGGCTCGGCGGCGTGGTCTGACCGGTTCGCCGCCATCGAGTAGAGGCCGACGCCACGCTCCCCGGCCCGTGCGATCACCACGTCCACGTCCGTCCCCTCGGGGAGGTGGGCGACGGCGTGGAAGCCCGCCGCCAACCCGGTGACCGGAACACCCGGGGCGTGCGCCGCGAGTGCCTCGACCAGAGCGGTCCGTCGTCGCGCGTACTCGGCCCGCATCCGGCGCAGGTGTCGGTCGTACCGCCCGGACTCGATCAGGCGCGCGAGCGCCAGCTGGTCGAGCGCCGACGTGCCCCGGTCGGTGGCGTCCTTCAGCCGGGCGACGGCGCCGGCGAGCCGCGGCGGCACCACCGCCCACCCCAGGCGCAGAGCCGGTGCGAGCGACTTGCTCACCGTGCCGAGCGCGACGACGTGGTCGGGCGCCAGGCCCTGCAGGGTGCCGACCGGGTCGCGGTCGTAGCGGAACTCCGCGTCGTAGTCGTCCTCCAACACGAGGGCTCCGCGGTCTCGAGCCCAGCCGAGGAGGGCGTGGCGGCGTTCGGCCGCGAGCACGACGCCGGTGGGCCACTGATGGGCAGGTGTCACGACCACCGCCGTCGCGCGGGTCGCAGCGAGAGCCGACACGTCGAGGCCGAGCTCGTCGACGGGCACCGGGACGACGGTGGCGCCCGCCGCACCCGCCGCGGCCCCCGCCGTCGCGATCGCCCCCGGGTCCTCGCAGGCGACCACGCTCGGCGCGAGCGCGCGCAGCACGAGCGAGAGTCCCTGTGCCATGCCGTTGCAGACCAGCACCTGGTCGGGTGTCGCGTCGACGGCACGCACGCGACGGAGGTAGGCGGCGAGGGACTCGCGCAGCTCGGGCACGCCGAGGGGGTCGCCGTAGTCGAACGCCGTGTTCGGGGCGGTGCGGCAGACGTCCTGGACGGCCCAGGCCCAGTCGGTCCGCGGTACGGCGGCGAGGTCGGGCACGCCGGAGACGAAGTCCGCGACCGTCCGACGAAGGGGGCGATCGGCTGCGACGTGGGTGTTCTGTCGCGACTCGGCCGGGGTCGTGGCGACGCCGCGCGCCACCGTCGTACCCGAGCCGGTGCGCGAGACGAGGTAGCCCTCCGCCACCAGCTGCTCGTAGCACTCCTGCACGACCCCGCGCGACAGGCCGAGGTCGGCGGCCAGCATCCGCGACGAGGGCAGACGGTCGCCCGTGGCCAGGCGGCCGGTCCGGATCGACTCCCGCAGGGCGTGCTCGAGCTGGGCCCGGAGCGGCGTATCGGCCTTCCGGTCCAGCGTCACCAGGAGCTCGGCGGCCGGCATGAGGGCACGCTAGCGATGAAATGGACCTCGATCCAGACGCTCCAATGGCTCTTATCGAGGGTCCATATCGCTCCTAGCGTCATCGCATGACCACGATCCGGACCGCCCCACCAACCGGCGCGACCGCGACCCAGCCCCTGATCACGCCGGCGCTGCTCGTCCGCTTCGTCTCGATCGTCGGGTCCTCGGTCGGCTTCTACCTCCCCTTGTCGGTGGTGCCGCTCGTCGCGGAGGAGGCCGGGTCCGCGAGCAGTGCCGGGCTCGCGACGGTGGCCCTGCTGCTCGCCACGGTCGCCTGTGAGCTGGTCACCCCTCGGCTGGTCCGGCTCGTCGGCTACCGCTGGGCACTGAGCGGCGGGCTGCTGCTCCTGGGTGCCCCGACGGTGGTGCTGGTCGTCGCGGCCTCGACCCCGGCGATCCTGGCTGTCAGCGTGCTGCGTGGGATCGGCTTCGCCGTGAGCGTGACGGCCGGAGGTGCCGTCACGGCGTCCCTCATCCCCTCGGAGCGCCGCGGCGAGGGACTGGCTCTGGTCGGCATCGTCGGCGGCGTTCCCGGCATGCTGGCTCTGCCGGCGGGCGTCTGGATGGCCGCCCGATGGGGCTACGCCCCGGTCTTCGTTGCGACCACGGTCGCCACGCTGCTCGCGTTGGTCTCCGTCCCCGGCCTGCCGACCCGGTCGTTCGCAGGCCGAGCCGACGACGACGCGCTCGGCGTGGTGACGGGACTGCGCAGCCGTGCGATCCGGCGGCCGGCCGCGATCTTCGCCGGGTCGACGGCCGCCGTCGGCATCCTGGTGACGTTCCTCCCGCTGGCCCTGAACGGCACGCAGGCCTGGGTCGCCGCTGCGGCTCTGCTCGGCCAGCCCGCCGCGTCGACCGCCGCTCGCTGGTACGCCGGCCGGATCGGCGACCGCCGCGGCCAGGCATGCCTGCTGGTGCCGGGTCTGGTGCTGGCCGTCTGCGGGATGGCAGGCATCGGCTGCCTGCACTCGCCCGCGGCCGTCATCGGCGGTGCCGTCCTCTTCGGCGTCGGCTTCGGCGTGCTCCAGAACGCGACGCTGTGCCTGATGTTCGCCCGTGCCCCCGAGGGCTCCGAGGGTGCGGTCAGCGCGATCTGGAACGCGGCGTACGACCTGGGCATGGCCGTCGGGGCCCTGGGCGCCGGTCTGGTGGTCGCCCGCCTCGGCTACGCCGCGACGTTCGTCCTCGCCGCCGGTGTGATGCTGCCGGGGATCGCGGTCGCGCGCCGCGACCGCCGCTGACGATGATGAAAGGGTGAACGAGCCGGCCGCCTCCCTTCCGTTCGTGGACGAGCACGCCCGCTCCGTGCCAGCACCGGTCGACCGCACCTGGCGCGCGGTCGAGGAGTACGCCGAGCGCATGTCCTCGGCGCCGCGGCCGGTGTTGTCGCGGCTTCTCGGCACCGCGCCCTCCAGCGGGTTCGAGGTCGTGAAGCGCGACCCACCGCACGAGGTCGTGCTCGCCGGCCGGCACCGCTTCTCGACGTACCGCCTGGTGTTCCGGGTGGAGCCCGATGGTGCCGGGTCGCGCCTGCGAGCGATCACCTACGCGGCGTTCCCGGGCCGGCGCGGTCGGGCGTACGTCACCATGCTGACCGTCAGCACCGCCCACCGGCGGGCGACGGAGCGGATGCTGCGCCGGGTCGCACTCCGTGCCGAGGGGTGACGGTCAGGACGCGGCGTACGACAGCAGGACGTTGCTCGAGCCCTCCCAGCGCCGGGTGCCGGTGAGCTCCAGGGCAGCCCGCGCGGTGAAGCCCGGCACCCCGTCGCCCAAGGCGACCGAGGCCACCATCAGGTGGAGCTCATCGACGAGGCCGACGGCGAGCAAGGAGTTCCACAGCGTCGCACTGCCGAAGACGAGAACGTCTCCGCCCTCGCTGTCGCGCAGGCTGCGCACGGCGTCCGCGCCGTCGGCACGGGGGACGATGCGGGTCTGCTCGGCCCAGGGACCCGCGTCGTCCTGGGTGAGCGAGTCCGACACGGTGACGACCTCGAGGCCCGCGGCGTACCGCTCTGCGATCTCGCGGCCGGGGGCGGTCAGGCCCGGCATCTCGAGTGCATGTGGCCAGAAGGACACGAAGCCGCGGTAGGTCGTCGCGCCGAGCAGGACGGTCTCGGCCGCGCGAAGCCGCTCGGCGTTGTGCTCGTCGAAGGCGTGGTCCATGGGAAGGGCCATGACGTCCCCGCCCGGGCCGGCAATGTAGCCGTCGAGGCTGACGATGTTGGTGACGACGATCTTGCGCATGTGCGGTTCCTCTCGGTCGGGCTTTGTCGGGTGAGAGGCGTGCCGCGCACAGAACTCATCGGTCCGCGAGGAAGAATCTTTCGACGAGCGCCGGATCGACGTAGCCCGAGATCGCACACACGCGCCCGTCGCGCACGCTGAGGACGTTGACCGCGCCCGGCCGCCACCCGTCCTGCACCAGTTGCTCGCAGCGGAAGCCCGGCTGCCCGTTGATGGTCTGCGGCGTCAGCCGCCAGGGCGTCTGCAGCATCCGGTCGGTGAGGAACCGTCGCACCATGGCCAGGCCGGAGAACCATGCCGGAAGCGGCGGCATGGTGAACTGCACGTCGTCGGTCAACATGGCACAGAGCCGATCGACGTCGGCGGACTCCCAGGCGTCCATGAACTCCTGGACCAGGCGACCGACGCCGTCGTCGCCCAGCCTGGCCAGCTCCTGCTGCTGGATGGTCCCGGTCTGCGTCCTCGCGATCGTGGCCCGCGCACGCTGGAGGGCACTGTTCACCGAGGCAACGGAGGTGTCGAGCTGCTCGGCGACCTCGGCGGCAGAGAACTGGAGCACCTCTCGAAGGATCAGGACCGCCCGCTGGGTGTCGGGGAGGTGCTGCAACGCGGTGACGTAGGCCAGCTCCACCGTCTCTCGGCGTTCGGCCAGGAGTGCCGGGTCGGCGGCAGGCTCGACGTAGGCCAGGCCCGTCGGTTCACCGAGGTCGTCCACCTGGTCGTACGCCGGCCCCACCTCCGGACTGGTGACACGGCGACGTCGCTGTCGCAGGCAGGCGTTCGTCGCGATCGTGTACAGCCACGTGCGTGCCGAGCTACGGCCCTCGAAACCGTCGTACCCCTTCCAGGCGCCCACGAGTGCGTCCTGGAGCACGTCCTCGGCGTCCTGCCAGGACCCGAGCATGCGGTAGCAGTACGCCAGCAGCGGGCCACGCTGCTGGGCGACGAGGGTCTCGAACGCCGAGGTCGTGGACACCCGGTCATCGTGCCAGCGAGGTCCCGGGTGGACACCGACCTAACCGCGGATCTTGAACACGCGCGCCATCCCGCCGAGCTCGACGTCGATCTCGGTCATCGGGCCGCCCTTGAGCTTGAGCAGCCACACGGCGAGGTCCTCGGGCCGGACGGAACCGAGGCGGGAGAGCCCCAGGAGCAGGCGCTTGTGCCCGCTCCGGCGCTCGAAGGGGTTCAGTCGCTGGTCGGGGAGCGGTGTGTAGTAGACGGTCAGCTTGCCGCGCGAGGTGCTCACCGCGGTCACGTGCTCGAAGGGCACGACCGGGCCCCTGCCCATCTGCAGGCCTTCGTGGGTGACGGCCATCTGGCTGCTTCCGGTGAAAAGCGAGAACCACCGGCTGCCGAACAGCACGCGCCCCTCGCTCTCGAGACGTCCCTGCCAGACGAAGGGTCCCTGCATGGCCATGCGCCGATCCTGCCCCAGCCGGCCTGCGGGATGCAGAAGAGCCGGCCGCTGATCCAGCGGCCGGCTCTATCCGGGAAGAGGGACGGGAGGGGGACAGGAAGGACTGTCCACCTCAGCGCTCGGAGCGGTGGTTGAAGAGGTAGTCGTCGTAAGCCGGGTAGCGCAGGAGTGCGCGGTGGGCGGCGACCTGGTCACCCCAGGCGTGGCGCACGAAGCTGCGGATCCGGCTCACCTTGCTGGTGTTCTTGGTCGTGTTCATGGCTCTATGGTCCCGGCCGCGACTGTTCAGCACAAGCGAATTGTTCTTACGAATACGGAAGTAATGCTGTATGATGGACCGCATGATCGACGTCCAGCGTCTCCGTGTCTTCCGAGCCGTCGTGGCCTCCGGGTCGGTGCAGTCAGCGGCCGACCATCTGGGGTACACGCCCTCGGCCGTGAGCCAGCAGATCTCGGCCCTGCAGCGCGAGACCGGGCTGGTGCTGTTCGAGAAGGCGGGCCGCGGCATCGTCCCGACCGCGACGGCGAAGGTGCTCGCCGCCGAGAGCGAGGAGCTCATGGAGAGCCTCAACCGCCTCGGCGCCCTGGTCGACCACCTCCGTGAGGGTCGCTCCGGCAGCCTCACCATCGGAGCCTTCTCGTCGGCGGCGCAGTTCTGGCTGCCGCAGGTCGCCAAGGGCCTCCGCCGTGAGTTCCCCGACCTCGTGCTCGACCTCGCCCTCAACGAGCTCGGCCCCGAGCCGGCCAACCCGGCACGCCGCGACATGGACATCACGACCGAGGACGCCACCATGGACGGCATCGAGCGACCGGGACACAGCCGACACGTGCTGACCGAGGAGAACTACGTCGTCGCCGCGCCGCGCGGCCACGAGCTCCTCACGGAGTGGGACGACCGGGTGCCGATGGCGGCCCTGGCCGGCCAGGCGCTGATCGACAACGACTACCACGGCAACTCATGCACGCGGATCATCCGCAACGCCTGCCGCGCAGCCGGCTTCGCGCCGCGGTACGTCGCCCGCTCGGAGGACCACCACACCGCGCTCGCCTTCGTCCAGGCCGGCGTCGGCGCGACCATCCTGCCCAGCCTGGCGTTCCCCGACACCATGTCCGGCGTCGAGAGCCGCGAGCTGGTCAACCCCAGCCCCCGACGTCGCATCGTGGTGCACGTGCGTGACGGCGTCGCCGACGCACCCCCCGTCGTACGCGCCCTCGAGCTCCTGGGCGAGGCCGTCGCCAAGCGGGCCGAGCGCCGGGCCGCCCACGCCTGACCTGACGGGCCGCCGGTCCGGCGGCCCGTTCCTCGACGGCTGACAACCGGTCGGGCGTCGGCGGAGTTGGTAGAGGTGTGACACGAGGGTCCCGATGATCGGTTCACAGCGCGAGCAGCGCGCCTTCGAGGCGTTCGTCGCGGGTGCCTCGGGGCGGCTCATGCGGACGGCGTACCTGCTGTCGGGCGACCGCGGCCACGCGGAGGACCTCGTCCAGGCGACGCTGCTGCGCACGGCGCGACGCTGGCCCCGGGCACGCCGCCAGCCCGAGGCGTACGCACGGCGGGTCCTGGTGAACCTCGCCAAGGACCGGTGGCGCACCCGGCGCCGGCGCGTGGCCGAGGTCGCCGACGTCGCGAACGAGACCCTGGTCCCGGTGACGCCGGAGGACGACGTGCTCGAGCGCGAGCGCCTGCTGGCCGCGGTTCGGGAGCTGCCGGCCGGCCAGCGGGCCGTGGTGGTGCTGCGCTTCTTCGACGACCTGTCCGTCGCGGACACCGCCGCCGCACTCGACTGCTCCGAGGGCACCGTCAAGTCACAGACCTCGCGCGCACTGGACCGCCTGCGGACCGTGCTCGACGCGTCCACCACCGAGAGGAGCAACGCCGATGCTGACCGATGAGGAGCTGGGCACACGGCTGACGGTCGCCTTCCACGAGGGCACGGCAGGTCTGTCGTACGCCGGACCCGTGCCGCAGGTGCGACGGTCGCGTGCAGGACTCGTCGCCACGTCCGCCATGGCAGCGGCTGCGGCCGTGGCGCTGGTCCCGACCGCGCTCGGCCACGACGACGGTCGGGCCCCCTCCAGCGCTCCGACCAGCTCTGCCACGGACGCCTCGTCCGGTGATCGCATCGGGCGGGCCCTGGGCATCCCTGGTCTTGACCTCACCCACGCCTCGGCCGCTGGCGCTCCTGACCTGCTCTATGCCGCACTCGGCTCCGACCTGAGGGTCCCCGACGACGCCGAGAAGGTGGATCTCGGGCTTCCGGTCGACGTCTACTTCGCCAAGAACCCGGCGGAGGGAGAGCCTCAGGTCTACCTCGTGTCCCACTCGTGCCCCGACACCGACGACCCCTGCCCGACGCCACCGCCGACCCACGTCGCCGGGATCCTGGCGCCCGGCTGGACCCGCGCACAGCTCATCGACTTCCTCCAGCACCCGATGGCCTACTACAAGCGAGCGGAGGCCCACCGGCATCACCGGTGAGCCCCCGCGGGTCGCGTCAGGCGGCGGCCTCGACGAGCTCGGGCTCGGCCGGGGCGGTGGCGACGGCGGTACCGGAGTCGCGGGTGGCCCGGGCGACGAGCACCAGCACGACCAGCATCAGCACGATGCCGAGCAGTCCGACGACGTGGAACGAGTCGGTGAACGCGCCCTTGACCGAGGCCAGCAGCGCGGGGTCGTGGTGTCCCTCCCGGACACCGTCGATCACGCTCTGCTCGGCGTTCGAGCCCGGCAGACCCAGCTGGATCCGGTAGACGACGGTGCCCAGCGAGCCGAGCACGCTCAGCCCGAGCGCGATCCCGAGCTCGTTCGCCAGCTGCGCCATCGACGCGCTCGACGCGGCGCGCTCCGGCGGGGCCGCACTCATCACGCCGTCCATCAGCATCGGGAAGGCGGCGCCGATCCCGAAGGTCGCCAGGCTGCCGCCGACGGCGACGATCGGACGACCGCTCGCGGAGACCGGCGCGACGACGTACAGCGCGAACCCGGCGACCATGAGCGACATCATCGAGACGACGACGGTGCGCTGGGCGAACCGGCGGTTCAGCAGGGGACCGAGGTTGGCGGCGGCGATCATCGACACCATCTGCGGCAGCATCCACCAGGCGGCCTGCAGCGGGCGCAGCCCCTGGACCTCCTGGAGGTACAGGTTGAAGAACAGCGACGTCCCGCCCATCAGCAGCGCGGTCAGGAACAGCGCGGTGAGGGTACGACGGACGCGCGGCCGGGCCAGCAGCCCGAGGTCCAGCAGCGGGCTCGCCAGGGTGCGCTGGCGGCGCACGAAGACCGTGCCCAGGACCAGGCCGCCGGCCAAGGCGACCGCGACGGGCGTGTCGAACCCGGTGTTCACGGCGCGCTTGAGGGCGAAGACCAGAGCGAGCACGGACACGACGGACAAGGCGGCGCTGGTGAGGTCGAGCGGGGCGGGAGCGTCGGCCTTGGACTCGGGGATGAGGCGGGGGACCAGGACGATGGTCACGGCCATCACCGGCACGCCCATCAGGAAGACCGAGCCCCACCAGAAGTGGTCGAGGAGCACGCCACCGACGAACGGCGCGATCGCCATGCCGCCCAGGAAGACCGTCATCATCGCGCCCATGGCCTGGATGCGGGCCTTCTCGTCGGGGAAGAGGCCGCCGAGCAGCGCCATGGACGCCGGCAGGATCGCCGATCCCGCCAGCCCCATCACCCCGCGGGCCACGATCACCAGCTCGGGCGTGCTCGCGAAGGCCCCGACGCCCGAGGCGACGGCGAAGACCGCGGCGCAGACAAGGATCATCCGGCGGCGACCGATGCGGTCCGCCACGGCGCCGGTGGTGAGCATGGCTCCGGCGACCAGGAAGTTGTAGCTGTCGGTCATCCAGAGCAGCTCGGTGGGCCCGGCGTGGAGGTCCGCGGCCATCGTCGGGAGGGCGACGGCGAGCACCGAGATGTCGACCGCGACCAGCAGGGTCGGGAGTGCCAGGACGGCCAGGGCCAGGATGGCGCGGGTCCGGGTGGAGATCAGGTCCGTGTTCATGCCCGTTCATCGGACGGGCGGGCGCGATTTCGACACCGACCGCCGGAAATCTTTCGACGTGTTGCATCTCGGCAAAGATTTGGCGCCGAGCGGTGCGCTCGCCGCGCGGGCGCGGCAGCATGGGCATCGCAACACGACCTCCGCGGCTGCTGTTCTCCGGCTCGCCCGCGGAGCCGTCGTACGGGGGGTTGAGTACCGGACCTCAGCCCACAGCGTCGGGCCCGCCCTCTCGGGCGGGCCCGACGAACGTGTGGAGACGCGTGCCGAGGAGTCAGCCGGCCAGCACGAGGTCCTCGCGGGAGGTCTCCGACTCCACCGCCTCGTGGTGGGCGCGACGCAGCGCGGCGAACGCCGCCGCTCCGCCGGCCAGGACGAGGGCCGCGGCGAGCACCAGCCCGGTGCGGTAGCCGGTCAAGTACGCGTCCACCGGGGAGTGACCAGCGGCCAGGGCGTGTCCCTGACGGCTGGTCAGCACGGCGCCGATGACCGTGATGCCCAGCAGGCCCGCCACCTCGCGCGAGGCGTTGAACACTGCGGACGCGACGCCGGCCTGGCTGGTCGGCATCACACCGAGCACGGTCGCGGTCAGCGGGATCGTCAGTCCGCCGCCGATGCCGATCACGGCGAAGCTCGGCATCAGCGAGAGGTACGTCGCGTCCTTGCCCAGCAGGGCCGTCGACGCGATGCCCAGACCCATGGCCACCATGCCGATCGCGGTGGAGCGGTAGGCGCCGAAGCGGGCGGCGACCCGGTCCGAGACCACGGCGGAGACCGCCATCAGCACCGCCATGGGGACGAACGCGGCGCCGGCCTTGGTCGGGGAGAAGCCCAGCACGCCCTGGAGGTAGAGCGAGGTGAAGAAGTAGATGCCGAACAGGCCGAAGGCCCACAGCATCAGGGCCACGATGCCGCCGGTGAACTCGCGCCGGGCGAACAGGCTCACGTCGACCATCGGCTCGGCGACCTGACGCTCGACCACGACGAAGGCCAGCGCGGCGACGGCCGCGACGGCGAACGCACCGAGGATGCCGGCGGAGGTCCAACCGCGACCGTGACCCTCGATCAGGGCCCAGGTCAGGGCGAACAGCGACGTGGTCGACAGCGCCAGACCGGGCAGGTCGAGGCCACGCGCCTCGTCCTCACGGGACTCCTGGATGGCCCACACGCCGAGGGCGATGGTGGCGATGCCGAAAGGCACGTTGATCCAGAAGATCCACTCCCACGAGATGTGCTGGGTCAGGAACCCGCCGAGCACCGGGCCCACCGCGAGGGCGAGTGCACCGACGCCGCCCCAGATGCCGACGGCGGCGTTGCGCTCCTTGGGGTCGGTGAACGTCGCGCTGATGATCGCGAGCGTCGTCGGCGTCACGGCGGCCGCGCCGATGCCCTGCAGGGCCCGGGCCGCGATCAGGCTCGCGGCACCGGTGGCGAGGCCCGCGAAGAGCGAGGAAGCCGTGAACACGGCGAGGCCGATGACGAAGAGCCGCCGACGACCGAAGGCATCGGCCAGGCGTCCACCGGCGAGCAGGAGGCCCGCGAAGGTGAGGATGTAGCCACTCACGACCCACTCGATGCCGGCGGTGGAGAGCACGAGCTCCCGCTGGATGTCGGGGATCGCCACGTTGACGATGTTGTTGTCGAGGTAGGTCATGAAGGTGGCCAGTCCCACCGCCACGAGCGTCCACCGGTTGCGGTTCATCACTGCATCTCCTATACGTCGTACATGTATGCCGTACAGGAAACCTGTACGTCGTATAGTTGTCAAGTCTTATGGTGTATAGTTGTGGTCATGACACCCCGTACCGCCACCGCGAGCCGACCCAAGGTCGAGCTCAGCCGGGACGCGATCGTCGAGCGCGCACTCACCGTGATGGACACCGACGGGCCGGACGCCGTCACCATCCGCCGGATCGCGCACGAGTTCGGCGTGACCCCGATGGCGCTCTACTGGCACGTCGCCAACAAGGACGAGCTGCTCGCCGCGATGGGCGACGCGCTCCTGGCCGACGTGACGCCGCCGCCGGCGACCGGCCCGTGGCACGTGCAGCTCCGCGCGGTGGTGGACGACCTGATCGCCAACCTCTCCCGTCACCCCGCCGCCGCCGCACTGGTCTTCCCGCGCGTGCTGGTCACCGAGCCGGGTCTGCGCATCACGGAGTTCACCCTGGCCCTGCTCGAGGAGGCCGGCTTCCCCCGCAAGCACGCCGCCGACCTCGCCCGGATGGGCCTGCAGACGGCGATGATGCTGGTCACCCAGCTGCCCGGGGCGGAGAGCCAGGCGGCCGCCGAGGAACGTGATCGGTTCCGCGCCGAGAAGCGCGCGTACGTCGAGAGCCTGCCCGACGAGCTCTACCCACGGGTGCGGGCCGCCGCCGTCGACCTCACCGACTGCGACGACGAGACGGCGTACTACGCCTTCGGCGTCGACCTCTACATCGAGGGCGCGAAGGCCCTGCTCCGCAAGGTCAAGCGCGCCACCGCCTGACAGCCCCTGCTGAAAGTCGGCGACAAACCCGCGTCGGTCGGGGATGCTGACGCGTCGTGCGACGTGTGCTGGCGGGACTGCTGCCTGCGGTGCTGCGCGAGGAGCCGCAGTACCGGCTGCTGTTCGGCAGCCAGGTGCTCAGCGTCCTCGGCGACCGGGTCACCAGCGTGGCCCTGCCGTTCGCGGTCCTCGCGGTCGGCGGTGACGTCGGGGACGTCGCGCTCACGTCGACGGCGCAGTTCCTGCCGTTCGTGCTGCTGGCCGTGCCCGCGGGGGTGTGGGCCGACCGCTGGGACCGCAAGCGGATCCTGATCACCTCGGACCTCGTGCGCCTGGTGACCCAGGCGACCGCGGCCGTGCTCCTGCTCTCCGACCACGCCCAGGTCGCCCATCTGGCCGTGCTGGCGGCCGTGTTCGGCTCCGCCGACGCGTTCTTCGCGCCTGCCTTCAGCGGGCTGCTGCCGACCACGGTGAGTCCGGGCAACCTGCAACCGGCCAACGCGCTGCGCGGCCTGACGTTCTCGCTGGCCAACGTGGCCGGTCCGGTCATCGCCGGCGTGCTCATCGGCTTCGCCGGTGGACCGGGGGCCGCGCTGGTCTTCGACGCGGCGACGTTCCTGGTGTCGGTCGTGCTGCTGCTGCCGCTCCGCCCGGCCGTGGTCGACGAGGTGGCTGCGGAGGACGAGCAGCCGCACGCGTCGTTCGGCACCTCCTTGCGTGAGGGGTGGCGCGAGGTGAGCTCGCGGTCGTGGGTGCTGGGCTACCTCGGCGGCTTCGCGGCGTACCACTCCGTGGTGCTGCCGGCGATCTTCGTGATCGGGCCGGTACTGATGGCCGAGCACTACGACGGCGCACGGTCGTGGGCGCTCGTCACGGCGATGTTCGGGATCGGCAACATCGTGGGCGACGTGCTGCTGCTCGCCTGGCGTCCGGCGTACGCACTCCGGGTCGGAGCGCTGATGCTGGTCGGTGCGTCGTGCCAGGCTGCGATCATCGGCAGTCACCTGCCGGTGTGGGGCATCGGCCTGCTCGAGCTGCTCACGGGGATCTGCGTGACCGGGACGTTCACGCTCTGGGAGACCTCGCTCGGGGAGCACATCCCGACGCGGGCGCTCTCGCGGGTGTCGAGCTACGACTACCTGACGAGCACGGGGATGATCCCGCTCGGGAACGTCGTCATCGGCGCCTTGGCCGCGTCGCTCGGGGTCTATCGGACATTGGTCGTGATGACGGTCGTCGGCATCGGGGCCGCCCTCGTGGTGGTCTCGATCCCCGCCGTCCGCCACCTCCCGCGCGGCACCGAGCCTGAGCCTTCCGGGTCGTCCGCCTGACCGGCCAAGAGGGGTGCCTGTGCAGCTGACGACCCTTTTCATCCACCTGTCGGTGGGTCCGCCTAGCGTCGCGGCATGGACATCATCCTGATCCCGGGCCTGTGGCTGACCGCGCGATCGTGGGACAGCGTCGTGCCGCCGCTGGAGGCCGCCGGACACACACCTCACCCGCTCACGCTCCCCGGCATGGAATCGCTCAACGACGATCGCTCGGGGGTCACCCGACAGCACCACGTGGATGCGGTGGTCGCGACGATCGACGCAGTCCCAGCGGGGCAGAAGGCGCTTTTGGTCGGCCACTCCATGGGCGGCGTACTCGCCTGGGCCGCGGCCGACGCCCGGCTCGACCGGGTCGCCGGCGTGGTCTTCCTCGCCTCCGAGCCGGGCGTCCCGGAGCAGTCGGAGTCGATGTTCCCCGTCGAGGGCGACGAGGTGCCGTTGCCGGCGTGGGACTTCTTCGACGACGAGATGACCGCCGACCTCGACGACGCACTCCGCGACCGCATCCGGGCCGAGTCGGTCCCGTCGCCGGTGCGCGCCGTGACCGACGGGCTCGCGTTCGCCCACGACGGGCGCTACGACCTGCCGGTGACGATGGTGACCGCGGAGTACGACACGGCCCAGCTCGAGGAGTGGACCGACGCGGGCGAGCCCGGCACCGAGGAGATCGCCGCGCTGCGCAACGTCGAGTGGGTCGACCTGCACTCCGGGCACTGGCCGCAGTACAGCCGGGTCGACGACACGGCGAAGGTGATCCTCGAGGCGGCGGCGCGCGTCTGAGCCGGGGTCAGCTGTGGGCGACGCACCGCGTGGCCCACGGCCGGGCCTCCAGGCGACCCTCCGGGATCTCCTCGCCACACACCTCGCACGTGCCGTAGGTCCCTTCGTCGAGGCGCTGCTGCGCGCGGCGTACCTCCTCGAGCATCGCGAGCAGGTGCTCCTGTGCCGAGACGGCGGCCAGCCGGTCGACGGCCATCGACGTACCCTCGCCGACCCGCTTGCCGAACGAGATCGTGCCGAGCTCGCCGGGTGGCTTGGTGAGCTCGGCCAGCTGGGCCTCGAGCTCCGCCTCCCGCTCGGCGAGCAGGCGACCCGCGTCCTCGTGCATCCCGCCAGCCTAGATAGTCCCTGACAGAACCGCCCCGCTACGACGGCCGGCCGGGCCGGATTGTCAGGGACTACCCCGGCCGGCGGGTCTAGCCTGACGCCGTGAGCCGAGACCCCGCCCAGCCCTGCTCCCTGGTGGCGGCGGACGACCTGACCGCCTCCGACCCGACGCCCGGGATGTCGCGCAGGCTGGCCGTGCACGACCGGGGCATGTGGACCGGCACCGTCGACACCGAGCCGCACGCGACGTCGGGGTGGCACCACCACGGTGACCACGAGACGACGCTCTACATTGTGAGCGGGCGGATGCGGATGGAGTCCGGCCCCGGCGGTCGGGAGGTGGTCGAGGCCGGGCCGGGTGACTTCCTGCGGGTCCCGGCCGGCGCGATCCATCGCGAGTCCAACCCGTCCGACGAGCCCGGGCGAGCCGTCATCGTCCGGTGCGGCACGGGCGAGCCGACCGTGAACGTCGACGGGCCGGCTCGATGAGTGCTCGGTTGCTGGGGCGGCTCGACTTCGTCTACTGCCCGAGCGCCGACGCCGCGGGGGACCGCACGCACTGGGTCGAGCGGCTCGGCGCCACGCCGGTGTTCGCGGTCGAGCGGTTCGACACCCGGGTGGCTTGCGTCGAGCCCGGCGACGGGCCCGCGGTGCTGTTCGCCGAGCACCTCGAGGGCGACCTGCCGGTCCTGCTCTACCGCGTGGACGACCTCGGCGCCGCCGTCGCGGCGTACCGCGCCGACGGGGTCGCGGTGAGCGAGGTCTTCGAGTTCCCGTTCGGCCACGCCGTCGAGATCACGAACCCGGGGCCTCAGCGCGTGGCCGTCTACGAGCGCGACCGGGCCGACCGCGGTGACTCGCTTCGCGGCCGACACGACTTCTGACCCCACCCCTGAAAGGGTGCCCCCATGAGCACGATCACGCTTCCCGACGGACGCGACCTCGAGGTCGAGGTCTCCGGGCCGGCCGACGGCCCCGTCATGTTGTTCCACCACGGGACGCCGGGGGCCTCGACGCAGTTCGGAGGCATGGCCGACGAGGTCCACGCCCGCGGGCACCGGCTGGTGACGTGGTCACGGGCGGGGTACGGCGCCTCCTCGCGCCGGCCAGGACGGTCGGTCGCCGACGAGGTCACCGACGCACTCGCCGTGCTCGACCACGTGGGGGCGGACGCGTGCGTCGTGGCCGGATGGTCGGGCGGCGGGCCGCACGCGCTGGCCTGCGGCGCGCTGGCGCCGGAGCGCGTCCGAGGAGTGCTGAGCATCGCCGGCGTCGGGCCGTTCGGCGCCCCCGATCTGGCGTTCCTCGAGGGCATGGGGCAGGAGAACCACGACGAGTTCGGCGCCGCGCTCGAAGGCGACGACCGGCTCCGCGCCTACCTCGACGCCCAACGACCGGCGATCCTCCAGATCACCGGCGACCAGATCGTCGACCAGATGGCGACCCTCCTCCCTCCGGTCGACCGCGACCTGCTGACCGGCGACTTCGGCGAGTTCCTGGCCCGCGAGTTCCGGCAGGCGGTGTCGGTCAGCATCGACGGCTGGCTCGACGACGACCTGGCCTTCACCCGCCCCTGGGGCTTCGACCTCGACGCGATCACGGTGCCGACGTACGTCTGGCAGGGGAGTGAGGACCTGATGGTGCCGTTCGCCCACGGGGAGTGGCTGGCGGCGCACCTGCCGAAGGCGGTCGTGCACCTGGAGGCGGGCGAGGGGCACCTCTCGATCGGTGTCGGCGCGATGGGCCGGATGCTCGACGAGCTTTTCGCGGGCTGAACCCGCGTACGAGATCGACCGATCGACCGTCTCATCAACGTGACCCCCGACATCCTCCCCGTCGACGACGACCTGCGTCTGCGCGCTTTCGCCGGTGACGCGGACGTGGACCTGGCCTGGCCGTGGTACCGCGACCCCGAAACCCTCGCGCTCGTCGACGGCGTCGATACCCCTACGTACCCGCGTGATCGCGTCGCCGCGATGTACGAGACGCTGGGCGCGCAGGGGGAGCTCTACCTGGTGGAGCGGCGTACGCCGGACGACACCTGGGTCGCGGTCGGGGACGTGACGCTGGCGCCTGACACGCTGCCGATCGTCATCGAGCCCGGCTCCCGCCGGCAGGGCATCGGCCGGCGCGTGCTGTTGCGGCTGGTCGACCGGGCCCGCGTGCTCGGGTGGGACCGCCTCGACGTCCGACAGGTGTACGACGGCAACGAGGCCGCGTTCCGGCTGTTCACGGGCATCGGCTTCGTGCCGTTCGCGTCCGGGCCACCGGCGATGTCGCTCCGGCTGAGCCCGCTCGGAGGGCGCGCCCGGCCCTGAGCCGATCGGCCGTCGTGCCATGCTCCGCAGGTGCTGTGGCGGGTCGTGGTGGTCGTGGGCGGTGCCGGGTTCGTCGCCTACCGCCTCGCCCTGTGGCTCGAGATCCGCAAGGCCCGCCGCGCCGGCGACACCGCGCGTGAGCAGCACCTGCGCCGGCACGGGTTCGGCCTCTACCGCTGGGCCGCCCTCGCCGTGGTGGTGTTCATCGTCCTGCTGGCCGCTCTGGTGTGGGCCAACTCCCGCTGAGGTCGCCGCTGCGTGCGTCCGGGCGCGTGTAAGCGACCGTTGGCGGGGCGACACGCCGTACCACCATCGGCGTGTCCTTCCCCGAACGGTCGGTTACACGTCCCGATCCGCCGCCCGGGCGAACGAGTGGGCGGTGGTAGACCTGAGCGCATGGACGACTTCGCCGGCTCGATGGTCGACACCCCGCGGCTGCGCCAGCACGTCTGGACCAGCGGGCCCGAGGACGGTAGGCCGCTTCTCCTGCTGCACGGCAACATCACCACCGGCGGCTTCTGGCGGTACGTCGCCGAGCGGCTCCCCGACGACGTACGGGTGATCGCCCCGGACCTGCGGTCGTTCGGGCTGACCGAGCCGAAGCCGGTGGACGCGACGCGCGGCCTGCGTGACATGGCCGACGACGTGCACAGCCTGCTCGAGACGCTCGGTCTGCTGGGTCGCGTCGACCTTCACGCGGCCGGGTGGTCGATGGGAGGTGGCGTGCTGCAGCAGTACCTGATCGACCATCCGCACGACCTGGCCGGCCTGACGTTGATGGCACCGATCTCGCCGTACGGCTTCGGCGGGTCGAAGGGTGCGGACGGTACGCCGTGCACGCCGGACTGGGCCGGCACCGGCGGCGGGACCGCAGCGCCGGACTTCGTACGCCGCCTCGCCGAGCGCGACCCGAGCAGCGACGAGCCGCTGAGCTCGCCCCGTGAGGTGCTGATGACGTTCTTCGGGCCCGCCTCCAACCGCGGGAACGTCGACGAGGACTTCCTCCTCGCCGAGCTCTTCACGACCGTCGTCGACGACGACCACTACCCGGGTGACTCCGTACCGTCGGAGCACTGGCCGATGGTCGGCCCGGGCTCGCGCGGCGTGCTCAACGCGATGTCGGGCAAGTACTACGACACCAGCGGCTTCGGCGACGTGCCCGAGGGGCCGCCGGTCACCTGGCTGCGCGGCACCGCCGACCAGGTGATCTCGGAGCGGTCGATGTTCGACTTCGGGACGCTCGGCGAGCTCGGCGCCGTGCCCGGCTGGCCCGGGGCCGACGTGATGCCGCCGCAGCCGATGGAGACACAGTTCCGCGCCGTTCTCGAGCGGTACGCCGAGCACGGCGGCCGGACCCGTGAGGCCGCCCTCGACGGCGTCGGGCACGGCCTTCCGCTCGAGGCTCCGGACGCCGTCGCGGCCGAGATCGTGCGGGACATGGCCGATGCCTGACCCGATCGACGTCCCGGTCGTCGGCGGCACCCTGCGCGTCGCCACGTGGAGCGGCACCGGCGCCCCGGTGCTCGCGATCCACGGCATCACGTCGTCGTCGCGGACCTGGTCGTTCGTCGCCCAGGCGCTCGAGAACCCGGTCTTCGCGCCGGACCTGCGGGGCCGCGGGCGCTCGAACCGGCTGCCCGGCCCCTGGGGCATGGCCCAGCACGCCGAGGACTGTGCCGAGGTCGTCGCCGCGTCGGGCGGTGTGCCGCTGGTCGTGGTCGGGCACTCCATGGGCGGGTTCGTGGCGACCGTCCTGGCCGCCCGGCGCCCGGACCTGGTCCGCGGGATCGTGCTGGTCGACGGGGGGCTGCCGTTCCCGGTCGCCGACGAGGCGGCGACCCTCGCCGGCCTCCAGCCGATCAAGGCGCGACTCCAGGCGACGTACACACGCGAGGAGTACCGCACCTGGTTCCGCGAGCACCCGGCGTTCGCCCGCGACTGGACCCCCGAGGCCGAGGAGTACGCCGACTACGACCTGCCCGACTCGCCCGGCCGGCCGTCCGCCGACCCCGAGGCGGTGGAGGCCGACCAGATCGACATGGTGTCGGGGACGACGTTCCTCGAGTCGCTCGGGAAGCCGATGCCCCCGCGCGTCTTCCTGCACGCGCCGCGTGGATTCGCCGACGACCCGCCCGGGCTCTACCCGCAGGAGACGGTCGACGAGTACGCCGCCCGCTGGCCCGAGATCGAGTTCCGGCCGGTGCCCGAGGTGAACCACTACACGATCGTGCTCAGCCGCCGCGGCGCCGACGCGGTCGCGAAAGCCGTACGAAGTCTCGTCTGACGGAGCGGCGCTGAGGGTCGTCCGCCTGAGGGGAACCCCTGCTAGCCGCTGGAGCGGACGACCCCCGGGCCGGGGACGGGCGGGAACTCGCCCAGCGCGTGGTCGGCGATCCGCTTCATCATCCACACGTCGACGCCGCCGCCGACGACCCCGCCGGCGAGCGGGATGGCACGGCCGAGCCGGGCGAACGCCTTCTCACCCACCCCGCGCAGGATCCGGAAGCCGATCGCCTTGTTCAGCATCAGCAGGGCCGCGGGCGGGAGCTGCTGCCCGACCAGTCCCACCACCTTGCCGGTCTTGCCGGTCAGCCCGGCCTTGGTCAGCACCTCGTCCGCCTCGGAGCCGACGAGGGTGAGCAGCACGGCGCTGCGCACCTGCGGGTCGTCGAGGTCGTAGCCGCGCAGGGCAGCGATCCCGGCCACCATCCGGGTGGCGCCGACGTAGAACTCGACGACGTTGACCGGCAGCGCGATCGGCATGGTGATGAAGCCGCCGACGCTGGTGACGAAGCCGCCCACACCGCCCTTGACGACGTGGGAGCGGATCATCTTCTTGACCGCGCCCTCGGTCGTGCGGGTGTCGCGGAGCGCCAGGTCGGCGAGCTCGCGCGCCGACTTCAGCGGCCCCAGGCCGTCGATGCCGGCGTCGAGCAGCACCTGGATCAGCCGCGCGACCATGCCGTCGTCGTCCGGCTCCGCGGCCACCGGCAGCCGGTCGCGGCCGTTGGCGCGCTTCAACGCCACGGGGTCACCCATTGCTCGGGGGCACGTCGGAGTCGTCCGAGGAGCCGGCGTCACCCCGCTGCCCCGCGATCTTGTCGACACCACGCTCGAGCGAGCCCCGCACCTGCGAGATGGTGTCGGCGTGCTTGCCGGAGGTACGCCGGTCGACGGCCTCCGCAGCCTTGTCGATGAGCCGTTCCAGGTCGCCCTTGTGCTCGTGGGCGAACTCGCCCGCCTTCGCGACGCCCGTGCGTACGGCGTGCTCGAGCGTCGAGGCCAGCTCGTTCAGGTGACGGTCCACCTCGTACTCGTCCATCTTCGCCCGGATCTGGTCCGCGAGCGGTGGTCGGTCGGAGGACGGCTTCTGCGTGGGCTGGTCGTCGGGCTGGTCGGTCATGGCACCTCCCGGGTGTCTGAGGACACCATCCTGCCCGTCCCGGGGCCCGCGCCCAACCGGGCGTCAGGACCGGACGAGCCGGGCGATCGCGGCCGACGCCTCGCTGAGCTTCTCGTCAGCGCCCTCACCCGAGGCGACCGCGTCGCGCACGCAATGGGCGAGGTGGTCGTCGAGCAGGTGGAGCGACACCGCCTGGAGCGCCTTCGTCATCGCGGAGACCTGGGTGAGGATGTCGATGCAGTACTGCTCCTCCTCGACCATGCGCTGCAGGCCGCGCGCCTGTCCCTCGATGCGACGCAGCCGCTTGAGCACGTCGTCCTTGTCGTGGAGGTAGCCGGGGTGATCCATGGCTCGAATTGTACCCCGGAGGGGTATCCGGTCCCAGTTCCGGTCGCTCGCTCCGTGAACTGATCGTCGCGAGATCGGGTACGTCCGTGACCATGGTGGGCATGCCGAGCCGGGAGCTACGCCGCGACATCCGCCGCGTCACGTCGATCCTGGGCGAGACTCTGGCGCGGACCGAGGGCGCGGAGCTGCTCGCCCTGGTCGAGGACGTCCGGGCGCACGCCAAGGAGGACCGGCTCGACCAGCTGCCCGACTTCGACCTCGCGACGATCACGCGACTGGTGCGCGCGTTCACGGCGTACTTCCATCTCGCGAACATCACCGAGCAGGTCCACCGCGGCCGCGCCCTCCGGCAGATGCAGGAGCAGGAGGGCGGTTGGGTCGAGCAGGCCGTCGCCCGGATCGCGAGGTCGGGGGTGGGCGCCGACGACGTCGCGCAGATCCTGCGACACGTCGGCGTGCGACCGGTCTTCACCGCGCACCCGACCGAGGTGGCCCGCCGCTCGACGATCGACAAGCTCCGCCGGGTGGCGACCCTGCTCGAGCAGCCGGACAGCCCCCGGCGGACCCGTCGGCTGGAGGAGGCCGTCGAGCTGCTGTGGCTCACCGACGAGATCAGGGTCGAGCGCCCGGAGCCGACGGACGAGGCGCGCAACGTCGTGTACTACCTCGAAGGGCTCTCCGGCGCGGCCCTCGCGGACGTGATCGAGGAGCTGCGCGACGGGCTGGCCGGCCTCGGGGTCGAGCTGCCGCCCGACGTCCGACCGCTGCGCTTCGGGAGCTGGGTCGGCGGCGACCGGGACGGCAACCCGCACGTCACGCCGGCCGTCACCCGCGAGGTCCTCACGCTCCAGGCGGTGCATGGCATCCGGCTCCTGCGCACGCTCGTCGACCGGCTGCGTCGCGACCTCTCCGTGAGCAACCGCATCGGCCAGGTGTCCGACGAGCTGCGCGACCGGCTCGCGGAGGTGCTGCCGGGGCTCCCCGAGGTCGAGCGCCGTTATCGGCGGCTGAACGCCGAGGAGCCGTACCGCCAGTTCCTCACCTGCATCCACGTCCGGCTGGGGCTCACCGAGGAGCGGCTGGTGAGGGGCACCGGGCACGCCGACGGTCGCGACTACGCCGATGACGGCGAGCTCTTCGCCGACGTGCTCCTGCTGCACCGGTCGGTCCTCGACCACCAGGGCCGCGTCGTCGCGAGCGGAGAGACCGAGCGGCTCGTGCGTACCGTCGCCGCTACCGGTCTCACGCTCGCCACGATGGACGTGCGCGAGCACGCCGCGGCCCATCACCACGCGGTCGGCCAGCTCCTCGACCGCGTCGGCGAGCTCGGTACGCCGTACGCCGAGCTCGACCGTGCCACCCGGACCAAGGTGCTCAGCGAGGAGCTGGCGAGCCGTCGCCCGCTGGCGCGGAACCCGCTGCCGCTGGACGAGGCCGGCACCGTCACTGCTGAGGCGTTCCGGTCGATCCGCTGGGCGCTGGACGAGCTCGGGCCGCGTGCCGTGGAGAGCTACATCGTCTCGATGACCCGCGACGCAGGGGATGTGCTCGCGGCGGTCGTGCTCGCACGTGAGGCCGGCCTCGTCGACCTGGCGGCCGGAGTCGCGCGGATCGACTTCGTGCCGCTGCTGGAGACGGTGGACGAGCTGGAGCAGACCGAGGGGATCCTGGAGTCGCTGTTCGCGGACGCGTCGTACCGCGAGCTGGTGCGGCTGCGCGGTGACGTGCAGGAGCTGATGCTCGGCTACTCCGACTCCAACAAGGCCGGGGGCATCACGACCTCGCAGTGGCAGATCCAGCTGGCGCAGCGGCGAGCCCGCGACGTCGCGCGTCGGCACGGCGTCCGGCTGCGCTTCTTCCACGGTCGTGGCGGCTCGGTCGGCCGCGGCGGTGGTCCGACGTACGACGCGATCATGGCGCTGCCCTCGGGCGCCGTCGACGGCGAGCTCAAGATCACCGAGCAGGGCGAGGTGATCAGCGACAAGTACGCGCTGCCGGCGCTCGCCCGGCAGAACCTGGAGCTCGCACTCGCCGCGACGGTCGAGGCCAGCGTGCTCCACCGCACCGACCGGCGTACGCCGGATCAGGCCGCGCGCTGGGACTCCACGATGGACCGGATCTCCGAGGCGGCGCAGGCGCGCTACCGCGGACTCGTCGAGGACCCCCGGCTCGCGGCGTACTTCCTGACGGCCACGCCGGTGGACCTGCTCGGCTCGCTGCACATCGGGTCGCGCCCGTCGCGACGGCCCGGCGCCGACGCCGGCCTCGACGACCTCCGTGCCATCCCGTGGGTGTTCGGCTGGACGCAGTCGCGCCAGATCGTGCCGGGGTGGTTCGGCGTCGGCTCAGGGCTGGCCGTGCAGGGCGACCTCGAGGTGCTCCAGGAGATGTACGCCGGCTGGCAGTTCTTCCGGACCTTCCTCGGCAACGTCTCGATGACGCTGGTGAAGACCGACCTCGACATCGCCCAGCGGTACGCCGCCCTCGCGCCGCCGGAGCTGCGGCCGGTGCTCGACGAGATCCGCCGCGAGTTCGAGCTGACCGTCGACCGGGTCCTGGCGGTGACCGGTGACGAGTCGCTGCTCGACCGCGAGCCCACGCTGCGCACCACGCTCGAGATCCGCGACAACTACCTGCAGCCTCTCCACCACCTCCAGCTCGAGCTGCTGCACCGCTACCGCCGCGGCGACGACGACCCCGACCTCGAGCGCGCGCTGCTGCTCACGATCAACGGGATCGCGACCGGAATGCGCAACACCGGCTGAGGTCAACTCGCGGGCGCGCTCGGGCAGGTCAGTGGTCGGGCAGCGGTTGGTCGTCGTCACGGGGACCGAAGATGCCGAGGCCGTCGATGGTCTCCTGGTCGGCACCCGTGCCCCAGGCGGCGATCTGGGCCCGGGAACGCCGCGAGAAGAGCGCCCGGAAGAGCTCGTAGTCGGAGATCCCCTCGAAGGCCGCGGCGTTCTCGCCGAGCGAGGGCCGCATCGCCTCGACCACCGGGTGCCACATCGCCTCGGCCGGTATGGGGCGACCGAGCGCCTCGGCGAGGTCGGCGTGGTGGACCGCGGCGTTCCACACCAGTGCCGGCCGGTCGCTGCCCTCGATCGCGGCGACGACGCCGTCGGCGCTGCTGCGGATGTCGGCGACCAGCGCATCGCGGTCGGCCCCGGAACGCTCGGCGACGTGCCGCGCGGTCCACTCCGGACCGGGTGCCCCGTCCATGCGGCCGCTCAGCGCGTCGGCGGGCGAGCCGGCGAGATGGGCCAGCACCTCGCGCACGGTCCACTCCGGGGTGGCGGGCACGCGCGTGGCGAGCTCCGCCTCGGACAGGTCCTCGGCGAGAGAGGTCACGGCGTCGATGTTGGCTCGGTAGAGCGCGGCCCAGTCGGTCCCCTGCGTCATGCGGACAACCTAGGGGCTTGTCCGCGCTCCCATCTCGGCGTACTGTCGCGATATATCGCGAGCGTTCGATGAACTGTCGTCGAGCGATCGGAAGATGCGAGCAGGGGAGCACGAGATGCCACGCGACTGGGCCGAGTGGGGCCGCGAGATCGAGTCGATGCTGCAGCAGCACGGCCACGGCCGCACCGGATGGAGCGGACCGCACGGGCGGCGCCGAAGCGACGACTGGGGCGGCCCGTGGGGCGCCGGCGCGTGGGGTCCCCCGCCCCGGCGCGGGGGTGGCCGAGGCGGACCACCACCGTGGCTCGTCGGGCTCTTCGGAATGGCGCAGCAGCAGCGAGCGCGCGCCCCACGGGCCCGGCGTGGCAACGTGCGCGTGGCGATCCTGGCGGTGCTGGCAGGCGGTCCGCTCAACGGCTACCAGGTGATCCAGGAGATCGCCGATCGCACCGACGGCGCCTGGCGCCCGAGCCCTGGTTCGGTCTACCCGACGATCTCGCAGCTCGAGGACGAGGGCCTGATCGAGAGCGACGACGAGCGCGGCCGGAGGACGCTGCGGCTCTCCGACGCCGGCCACGCGTTCCTGGCTGAGCACGAGGACGAGGTGGCCGCTGTCTGGGCGCCGTTCGCCGAGGGCACCTTCCAGGACGAGAGCGACGACGATGCCATCGACTTCGCCAGCCTGAAGCCCGAGCTCGGGCGCGTGATGAACGCCGTGTGGCAGATCATCACGACCGGCACCGACCAGCAGCGCAAGGCCGCGATCGGGGTCCTGGTCGAGGCCCGCCGCGCGCTGTACCAGATCCTGGCCGACCATCCGGGCGACGAGGTAGACGACCTCGGCGACCGCGAGTCACGACGTACCGACGAGGAGGAGTGGTGAACGACCGACTGCGCATCGGCGACGCCGAGCGCGAGCAGGCCGCCCGCGAGCTGGGCGAGCACTTCGCGCTCGGACGCATCACCGCCGACGAGCACGCCGAGCGGCTCGAGCAGATCTGGAGCGCCCGCACGGCGGCGGACCTGGCGCCCGCCTTCCGCGACCTGCCCCGGCCCCGCGTCCAGCAGCCGGCCCGGCCGCCGAGCCCGGCCTCGACCTCGGTACGCCGACGCACGTGGGAGCTGCCCCGTGTGCCGTTCCTGTTCAAGCTGCTGCTGGCGATCGTCGTGCTCTGGTGGGGGTTCCACCACCCGCTGTTCCTGCTGGTCATCGCGGTCGTGTGGTTCCTGCTCGTCCGGCGGTTCGTCCGCCGCCGCCTGCGCTGGTGGCACGCGCGGGCCGGCGCCTGGGACCACCGCCACTACCGGACGGGCTGGCACTGACGTGCTGCTCGAGTGAGGACGCTCCGATCCGGCGGAGCCCGAGCGGAACGGCCTGAGCGAGCGCCCGGCGAGCTTGCTCGCGGGGCCGTCTGACACCGACCTGGTGACCAGAGAACGTCAGACGCCGATCGCCCGGCTCAGCCAGACGTCGACGACCTCCATCCCGACCTTCTCGTAGAGGCTGAGCGCGCCGGTGCGGGAGTCGGTCGACAGGGAGGACCGAACGGCGCCGTGCTCGCGGCCCTGTGCGAACGCGTCGACCAGCAGTGCCTGGGCGAGACCGCGGTGGCGCTCGTCGCGGCGTACGGCCAGCCGGTCGATGTAGGTCTCGCGGCCGTCGTCGCCTGCCGCCATGATCAACAGGGCGACGCCGACGACCTCGCCGTCACCGTCGGTGACCACCCGGAGCTGCCACGGCTCGAAGCCCGGGCGGCCCATCGTCTTGGCCTCGAAGTCCTCGTACGGCTCGCGGTCCCGCACCGACCACTCCAAGAACGCGTCCTCGAGTACGTCGTGGACCGCGTGGTACTCGTCGGGACGCGCCTCGCGGATCTCGTACCCCTCGGGGAGGTCGCGGTGCTCGATCTCCTTGCCCTCCGGCAGCGCCAGCACCCAGCTGGTGTGGCGGACCCGGTAGCCGAGCTTCTCGAGCAGCCGGTCGCCGGGCGACCCCTGCGGTACCGGGGTGCCGTATCCCTCACCGCCGAGGTCCTTCGCCTTCTGGTACATCCAGCCCGCGAGCGCCGTACCGATGCCGCGCCGGCGGTAGTCAGGGTGCACCGCGGCATCGCCGCGGTCGTGGCTGGTGATCTCGCCGTACGCGACCATCCGGTCACCGTCGAAGATGCCGATCGTGTGGCTGGCGACGTCCCAGCTCGGCCGGCTCCAGTCGCTGATGATGTCCTCGGGCTCGACTTCCACCCGGCCGATGTCCGCGCGCTCTTGCGCAGCGGCCACCTCGTACACGGTCCGCGCGTCGTCCGTCGTCAGCACGCGGGAGGTCAGGCCCTCCGGCAGGTCAAGGTCGCTCACGAGCCCGTATCAGATCATCGACCCGGCGTTCCGTCACTCCCTATTCCGCCGAGTCGGCACCCACGCGCCCGAAATGGCGCCGACTCGGCGCATACGTACACACGTACGACGCCGAGTCGGCGGAGGTTGTCACCCAGATCGCGCCGAGTCGTCATCTGACGACTCGGCGAGGGGTCACTTCTGGATGGCGGAGATGTCGAGGTCGAGCTTGATCTTGTCCGAGACGAGGAAGCCGCCGGTCTCGAGCGCGGCGTTCCAGGTCAGGCCCCACTCCTTGCGGGAGAGGGTGGTGCTGCCCTCGAAGCCGACGCGCAGGTTGCCGAACGGGTCGCGGGCCGAGCCGGTGGACTCGAAGTCGATGGAGATGGGCTTGGTGACGCCCTTGATGGTGAGGTCGCCGGTGATGGTCCAGTCGTCGCCGTCGCGCTCGACGTTCGTCGAGACGAAGGTGATCTCGGGGAACTTCTCGGTCTCGAAGAAGTCGGCGCTGCGCAGGTGCGCGTCGCGGTCGGCCACACCGGTGTCGATGCTGTCGGCCTTGATGGTCACCTCGACCTTGCTGGCGGCCGGGTTCGCGGTGTCGACGTGGGCGGTGCCCTCGAAGTCCTTGAACGCGCCGCGGACGGTCGTGACCATGGCGTGGCGCGCGCTGAAGCCCAGGCGGCTGTGAGCCACGTCGAGGGTGTAGTCGCCCGCGATGTCCTCGATGACGGTGGTGTGCGGGTCGAACGGGGTGTTCGTCATGGTGTGGGTCGCCTCCTGGCGGATTGAAGTTTCAACCACTGACCAGTTCAACGTTCAACCACCTGAGGTATTCCCGGGCCGGTCTCGTGACCTGACTCACACCCTGGCCGTGGGGTCGGGCGCGTGCCACGCTCTGACCCATGCCCGACTCCCGCCACAAGATCCTGCTGTCCGAGAGCGACCAGCCGACGCGTTGGTACAACGTCCTGCACGACCTGCCCACCCCGCCGCCGCCGGTGCTGCATCCCGGCACCGGCCAGCCGGTCGGGCCGGACGACCTGTCACCGCTGTTCCCGATGGACCTGATCCTCCAGGAGGTCTCGGGCGACCAGTACGTCGAGATCCCGGGCGAGGTCCTCGACGTCTACGCGCTGTGGCGGCCCTCGCCGCTGTTCCGCGCCCACCGGCTCGAGAAGGCGCTCGGTACGCCGGCGCGCATCTACTACAAGTACGAGGGCGTGAGCCCGGCGGGCTCGCACAAGCCCAACACCGCGGTGCCGCAGGCGTTCTACAACGCCAAGGCAGGGATCAAGAAGCTCACCACCGAGACCGGCGCGGGGCAGTGGGGGACGGCGCTGGCGTTCGCCTGCTCGCAGTACGACCTCGAGTGTGAGGTCTGGCAGGTGCGGGCGTCGTACGACCAGAAGCCCTACCGCCGCACGATGATCGAGACGTTCGGCGGCACGGTCCACCCGAGCCCGAGCGACCTCACCAACGCCGGCCGCGCGATCCTCGAGCAGGACCCGGACTCCACCGGCAGCCTCGGCATCGCGATCAGCGAGGCGGTGGAGGTCGCGGCGCAGGACCCGACCACGAACTACGCCCTCGGCAGCGTGCTCAACCATGTGCTCCTGCACCAGACGGTGATCGGTGAGGAAGCGCTCCTCCAGCTCGCGTCCGTCGGCGAGAAGCCCGATCTGCTCGTCGGCTGCACCGGCGGCGGGTCGAACTTCGGCGGGCTCGCCTTCCCGTTCCTGCGCGAGAAGTGGGCGGGGACGATGTCACCGACCGTGCGTGCCGTCGAGCCGGCGTCCTGCCCGTCGCTGACCCAGGGCACCTACGCCTACGACTTCGGCGACACCCTCGGGATGACGCCGCTGCTGAAGATGCACACCCTCGGCCACGACTTCGTGCCCGACCCGATCCACGCCGGCGGCCTGCGCTACCACGGTATGAGCCCGCTGATCTCCCACCTCTACGAGACCGGCGAGCTCGAGGCCGTCGCCAAGACGCAGCGGGAGTGCTTCGCCGCGGGCGTGATGTTCGCCCGCACCGAGGGCATCGTCCCCGCGCCCGAGCCGACCCACGCCATCGCCGCGGCGGTCGAGGAGGCGCTGGCCTGCAAGGAGTCCGGTGAGGAGAAGGTGATCCTGACCGCGCTGTGCGGGCACGGCCACCTCGACCTCGCGGCGTACGACGCCTATCTGCGCGGCGACCTGGTGGACCACACGTGGGACGACGCCGAGCTCCAGCAGGCCGTCGCCGGCGCCCTCGAGAAGCTCCCGGCGGTCGCCGGCTGAGTCGGTCGGGGATACGTGTAACCGACCGCTTGCGGAGGACACGCCGGGCAGCAGGACGGCGTGTCGCACCTCGAACGGTCGGTTACACGTCTTCGGTACGCCGACCCGCCGGGGCCGGGGTCAGGCCTGCAGCTCGGCGTCGTCGACCTCGCGGCCGACGAGCTCGCGGACCCGATCGATGGCGTCCCAGTCGTTGACGTGCATGCCGGCGACGACGCGGGTGCCGCGCAGCCACCACACGCGGAAGGTCCGCGGCTCGACCGGCCCGTCGGTGTCGCCGGTGACCACGACTCGGTCGAAGCCGTCGGGGCCGGGGTTGCCGACGTACTCGATGCCGAGGGCGTACTGGTCGGTGAAGAAGTACGGGAGGTCGTCGGCCACGGCGTGGCCGCCGAGGAGGTTGGTCGCGGCGACCAAACCATGCTTGATCGCGGTGTCCCAGTGCTCGACGCGCAGCCGGTGACCGAGGACCGGGTGGTCGACGTTGGCGACGTCGCCGGCGGCGTACACACCGGGCGCCGAGGTGCGGAGCCCGGAGTCGACCAGGATGCCGTTGTCGACGGCGATGCCGGCCGCGCTCGCCAGCTCGGTGTTGGGGGCGACGCCGACGCCGACGACCAGGCGGTCGACGGTGAGCGTGTCGCCGCCGGCCAGCCCGATCCTCGCGCCGTCCGAGTCCGAGGTGATGGAGTCGATCCGGACGCCGGTGCGGACGTCGACTCCCTTCTCGCGGTGGAGCTGGGCGAACAGCGCGCCGATCTCGGCGCCGAGCACGTTGCGCAGCGGCTGGTCGAGCGCCTCGAGGACGACGACCTCGGCCCCCGCCTGCTGCGCGGCGCTGGCGACCTCGAGCCCGATCCAGCCGCCGCCGATGATGCCGACGCGGACGCCGGGCGCGAGCCGGGCCTTGAGCTCCGTGGAGTCGTCGAGGGTGCGCAGGTAGTGCACGGGGGCGCCCGAGTCGTCGGCGAGGGCGAGGTGGCGGGGCGAGGCGCCGGTCGCGAGCAGGAGCCCCGACCACTCGAGCTCCTCACCGCCGGCCTGCAGGGTGCGTTTGTCCGGATCGACCGACTCGACGGTGACGCCCGTACGCAGGTCGACGTCGTGCTCGACGTACCAGCTCTCGTCGTTGACCAGGGCCTTCTCGGCCGGCTCGTTGCCCAGGAGGTAGCCCTTGGAGAGCGGCGGCCGCTCGTACGGCGGGTGGGGCTCCCCCGCGAACACGACGAGGTCGCCGTCGTACCCCTGGGTGCGGAGCTCACGGACCGCGGTGCCCGTGGCGAGGCCGCCGCCGACCAGGACGATCGGGGCGCTCATCGGGCGACCGCCCGATCGCGGGTGAGCGAGAGGAACTCGGCGCGCGTCTTCGGGTCGTCGCGCAGCCGGCCGTGCAGCGCGGCGGTGACGGTGCGGGCGCCGTCGGCCTTGGCGCCGCGCAGGCTCATGCAGGCGTGCTCGGCCTCGATCACGACGCCGACGCCGTGGGGCTCCAGTCGTTGGGTGAGGTGCTCGGCGATCTCCATGGTCAGCCGCTCCTGTGTCTGGGCTCGACGGGCGAAGAACTCCACGGTACGGGCGAACTTGGAGAGCCCGAGGATGCGGTCACCAGGCAGATAGCCCACGTGCGCGACGCCGGTGAACGGCAGCAGGTGGTGCTCGCACAGCGAGCGCACGGGGATGTCGGAGACCACGACCAGCTCGTCGTAGCCCGCGGCGTTCTCGAAGGTCGTGGAGTCGAACTCCGGCGGGGTCAGCATCTCGGCGTAGGCGTGGACCAGGCGGCGCGGCGTCTCGAACATGTCCGCCGAGTCGATCGGCAGCCCGAGGGCCGCGAGCATCTCGGTGGCCGCGCGCTCGGCCTTGTCGAGGTCGAGCGGGGCGGGCTCGTGGGTGACCCGCGGACGCGAGCGTCCGACGTCGATCGGGACGGCGTACGCCTCGGACATGCGATTCTCCTCATGGACCTGGCCTCTAACTGTGAGTAATATGTTCGTTAGAAAGGGTCGCCGTCAAGAGGAGGTGTCGGCATGGGAGACGCGTTCTCCGCGATCGGAGCGCTGGCCGACCCGCTGCGCCGGCGCCTGTACGACGTGGTGGCTGCGCGTGACGACGGCGTGGGTCGCGAGGAGGCCGCGCGCGAGGTCGGGGTGCCGACCCACACCGCGCGCTTCCACCTCGACAAGCTGGTCGAGGAGGGCCTGCTGGTCGCCGAGCACCGGCGCCTCACCGGCCGCTCCGGCCCCGGCGCCGGCCGCCCGGCGAAGGTCTACCGGCGGGCCGACGTCGAGGTGTCGGTCTCGCTGCCCGAGCGCGGGTACGACCTGGTCGGCCGGGTCTTCGCGGCGGCAGTGGAGAAGTCGCTCGAAGGGGCTCCCCTCGCCGAGACGCTGGCGGACGAGGCGCGGGCCGCCGGACGCCGAGACGGCGCGACGTACGACGGGACGGGCGACGAGCTCGAGCGCTCCGCCGGAGTGCTGGCCGACCGCGGCTTCGAGCCGACCCGGGTCGACGACGGCCTGGTGCTGCGCAACTGCCCCTTCGACGCGCTGGCCCGTGAGCACACGGCGCTGGTGTGCGGGGTCAACCACGACTACGTCGGCGGGGTGCTGGACGGGCTCGGCTGCGACCACACCTCCGCGCGGCTCGATCCCGGGCCTGACCGTTGCTGCGTGCGCGTCGAGGAGTCGACCGACCGGGCCTGATTTCCTTCCCTGTCAGGATGACCGGCATGGCGAAGTCTCGGCTCGTGCGCGTCGGCCCACCACTCGTGCTGGTGGTCGGCGTGGCGCTCGCGGGGTGCTCGAACGACCAGCACGTGGACCCGCGGCCCATGGCCGACGCCCTGGCGACCGGGTTCAGCACGGGCGACCTCTCGCACGTCCGCTTCGACGGGGAGCGGGCGGCGGCGGTCCAGAAGGAGTACGACGCCATCGTGGCCGGCCTCGGCGACGTGAAGCCGAAGGTGACGGTCGCGGCGACGACCGAGTCCGACGACACGCACGCGTCGGCCACGCTCGACTGGGCGTGGCCGATCGGGGGCGGGTGGAGCTACACGACGCACGCCCAGCTGGTCAGCCGAGACGGCGGTGAGACCTGGCGGGCCCGGTGGAGCCCCCGCTCCGTGCAGTCGACCCTCGCCAGCGGGGACAACCTGGACGCGACCAGGATCAGCGCGAAGCGCGGCGACATCCTCGGGCCGCACGGGGTCGGCCTGGTCACCGAGCGGCCGGTGGTGCGCTTCGGCGTCGACCGCAACCGGGTCAGCCCCGCCCAGGCTCCCGACTCCGCGCGGCGGCTGGCCCAGCTCGTCGGCATCGACGTCGCGGCGTACGTCAAGCAGGTGAAGGCCGCCGGCCCGAAGGCGTTCGTGCAGGCGATCGCGTTCCGCAAGGACGAGGTGCCGCCGCAGGTGGCCGCGCAGTACGGCGACATCAAGGGCGTGGACGCCTTCCGCGGCGACCTCCCGCTCGGCATCACCAAGGAGTTCGCCGCGCCGATCCTCGGCACCGTCGGACCGGTGACCGCCGAGCTCATCAAGAAGAACCCCGGGGTCTACGCGGTCGGAGACCTGGCCGGGCTGTCCGGCCTGGAGGCGCGGTACGACGAGCAGCTGCGGGGCACCCCGGGTGTCGTCGTCGAGCGCGTCGCCCCGGACGGCACGGGCACCACGGTGTTCAAGAAGGCGGCGGTCCCCGGCAAGCCGCTGCACCTGACCCTCGAGCCGCGGCTCCAGCTCCTGGCCGAGCGGATCCTGAGCTCGGTCGGGCCCGCCAGCGCGATCGTCGCGATCAAGCCGTCCACCGGGGCGATCCTCGCGGCCGCCAACGGGCCGGGCAACAACGGCTACAACGACGCGACGTACGGACGGTTCGCGCCCGGGTCGACGTTCAAGACCGTCGCGACGCTGGCACTCCTGCGGGAGGGGCAGACCCCCCAGTCACCGGTGGGCTGCCCGACGAGCGTGAACGTCGACGGCAAGGTGTTCACCAACGACAGCTTCTACCCGCCGTCGGCCAACGGCCGGATCACCTTGGCGACCGCCCTCGCGAACTCCTGCAACACGGCGTACATCAACGAGCGCACGAAGCTCGGGTCCAACGACCTGGTCGACGCCGCCGCCACCCTCGGCATGGGCGCCGACCACGACACGGGCTTTCCGTCGTACTTCGGCAACGTGGTGCCGCCCACGACGGAGACCACGAAGGCCGCCGACATGATCGGGCAGGGCCAGATCCTGGCCTCGCCGATGACGATGGCGACGGTGATGGCGTCGGTCGTCGCCGGCCACACGGTCGTCCCGCAGCTGGTGACGTCGCTCGAGCCGGAGAAGCCCGACGCCCAGCCCCTCACCGGCGACGAGGCCGCGACGCTCCGGCGGATGCTCCGGGGTGTCGTGCTGGACGGCACCGGCGTCGGGCTGCGCGACGTACCGGGCCCGCCGGTGATCGCGAAGACCGGCACCGCGGAGTTCGACCGCAACGGCCGGCGGCTCACCCACGCCTGGATGATCGCCGGGTACGGTGACCTCGCGGTCTGTGCGTTCGTCGACGTCGGCCAGACCGGTGCCGGAACCGCCGGGCCGCTGCTCGAGCAGTTCCTGCGGGGGTCCCTCGCTCGCTGATCTGCTGGCGGCTCGCCCGCGATGGGCGGATCATGCGGTCATGAGCGGATGGCGGACGGGCATCGAGCTGCTGGCGTGCGCGCTCGTGCTCGGTGGCTG
>DASSTL010000007.1:0-60493 GCA_035707985.1 Nocardioides sp.
GCTTGATCGGGGTCGTGGTGGCGAGGTCCTCGGGGTTCGCAACAGGCGAGGTGGCCTCGGCGGTGGTGAGGGGCACGGCCGCGGCGGCCGTGCAGACCGCGAGAGCGGCCGTGGCGATCAAGGTGCGCATGAGAACCTCCCCGGGTTCTGTGGGGGACCTCGATCCGGGGTCCGATACGCGTTTGATGCCGGGCCTCGGTCTGCAGTTCGCACGATAGGGAAGCGATGCAACGCCGCATGTCACCGGCGGAGCTGCTCTCTCGTCTCGGGATCGGAAGACATTTCCGAGACGAAGAGAGTGATCAGACATGCGTGTTTTCGTGGCAGGAGGAACCGGAGTCCTGGGGCGCAGGCTGGTGCCGCAGCTCGTGGAACGTGGCCACGAGGTGACGGCGACCACGACGAGTGCGGCCAAGCTCGACCTGCTGGCCGAGCTCGGCGCCAAGGGCGTGGTGATGGACGGCCTCGACGCGGCCTCGGTCGGCGAGGCGGTCGCCACCGCCGAGCCGGACGTGATCGTGAACGAGATGACGGCCATCTCGCCCGCCCACTCGGGGAAGCCGACGTTCCGGCACTTCGACCGATGGTTCGCGCCGACCGGCCGGCTGCGCACGGAGGGCTCCGACAACCTGATCGCGGCCGCCGAGGCGACCGGGGTGGGGCACATGGTGGCCCAGAGCTACGGCAACTGGAACGGCGTCCGTGAGGGTGGCTGGGTCAAGACCGAGGAGGACCCGCTGGACCCGCTCACGGGCACGGTCGCCGAGGGTACGGCGAGCTCGATCGCCCACCTGGAGAGGTCCGTGGTCGCGTTCGGCGGGGCGGCCCTGCGGTACGGCGGGCTCTACGGGCCCGGTGCGACCGACGACCAGGTCGAGATGATCAAGAAGCGGCAGTTCCCGCTGGTCGCGGGTGGTCCGGGCTACGGCTCCTGGGTGCACCTCGACGACGCCGCGAGCGCGACGGTCCTGGCCGTCGAGCAGCGCGCGACCGGCGTCTTCAACATCGTCGACGACGAGCCGGCTCCGGCCAGCGAGTGGCTGCCCTACCTGGCGGCCTGCGCCGGCGCGAAGCCCCCGCGGCGCGTCCCGGCCTGGATGGCCCGGTTGTTCGCGGGCGAACTGGCTGTGACGATCATGACGGAGGGTCGTGCGTTCTCCAACGCCAAGGCCAAGCGCGAGCTCGGCTGGAGGCTGCGCTACCCGTCGTGGCGCGAAGGGTTCAAGGAAGGGCTGAGGTGACTCGGGAGGAGCAGTTCCTCGAGCTGCGACCGATGCTGTTCGCGATCGCCTACCGGATCCTCGGCAGCGTGAGTGAGGCCGAGGACGCCGTGCAGGAGACCTGGGTGCGGTTCCAGACCGCCGAGACGGAGCCGCGCTCGGTCAAGTCCTACCTCTCGGCGGTCGTGACGCGGATCGCGATCGACGTGCTCCGGTCGGCGCGCGTGAAGCGCGAGACGTACGTCGGCAACTGGTTCCCCGAGCCGCTCGTCGAGGACCCGTACGAGGATCCCGAGCGGGCCGCGGAGCTGGCCGACTCCGTGTCGATGGCGTCGTTGCTCCTGCTCGAGCGGCTCAGTCCGCTCGAGCGGGCGGTCTTCGTCCTCCGGGACGTGTTCGCGTTCGACTTCCGCGACATCGCGGCGGCTGTCGGCAGGTCGGAGGAGGCCTGCCGGCAGCTCGCCGTACGCGCCCGGCGGCACATGGAGGCCGGTCGTCCCCGGTTCGAGGCCGACCGTCGGGAGCGCGAGGAGCTGGCGAACCGGTTCTTCGACGCGATCCGCGGGGGTGACATCGAGGCTCTCCGCGAGCTGCTCGCGGCCGACGCCGAGCTGGTGGCCGACAGCGGAGGCAAGGCTCCGCAGTGGGGTCGGGGTGCCTTCGGCGCGGAGAACGTGGCGCGGGTCCTGACGGCGTTCTGGCCGTGGCTGCGGGAGGTCGACGTCACGATCGAGCAGCGCGAGCTGAACGGTCAGCCCGGCGCCATCTTCCGCGACCGCGACGGCCGCGTGCTCAACACCTGGACCGTCGACGTCCTCGACGGTCGGATCCAGTCGATCCGCACGGTGCTGAACCCCGACAAGCTGGCACACGTCGGCCCGGTCGCCGACGCGTACGTCGTCCTGCAGGAGGCGAGCGAGGCTCGGCGGCGTGTCCGCTGAGCCTCGCTCGCCGGGGGACTACTGCGGCCGGACGTTGAGGTTGCCGGCGAACAGGTTGTCGGGGTCGTAGCGGTGCTTCACGGCCGCCAGGCGCCGGTAGGTCTGCACCGGATAGACCGCGGCGACGTCCTCGGCGGTCGCGCCGCTCAGGAAGTTCGCGTACGCGCCGCTCACGTGGGGCCCGAGGCTCTCCCACAGCTCAGCCATCCTCGGCCGTGCCGCGTCGATCGCGGGCCGGGGCCCGACCGAGGTGGTCACGAACATCAGCGCGGCGTCCCGATGGGCGTACGCCGTGGCGTCGTCCGGCACGCGTGACACCGCGCCTCCCACGCTGCGGAGCCCGATGATCGGCGAGCCTGCGGTCGCGGCCGACTCGGCCAGGATCTGGAGCACCTTGGGCGCCGAGTCGGCGTCGGCGAAGCCGCTACGGGTCAGGAACTCGATGCCCGGTGGCGGGACCATCCCCTCCTCGAGGATGTCGCCGTACGGCTTCCGGGTGATGTCGTCCTGGAGCACCGTTCCCAGGGCACGGAGGGGCGCGAGCGCACGAGTCGCCTCGTCAGCGTCGTCGCCGTCGTACGCGACGAGCACCTGCACCGGTGCCTCCGGCCCGCCGAGGAACGGGTTGGCGAGCACGACGTTCGACGTGACGCCCTCGGGGGCGTCACGGAAGTACTCCGCCCACCCGGCGAGCACCGTCGCGGCCTCGGCGGCCGGGAACGAGAGCGTGCCGAAGTGCACATCGGTGGTCGGGTGGGCGAGGAACTCGAACGCCGTGACGACGCCGAAGTTGCCCCCACCACCCCGGATCGCCCAGAACAGCTCGGCGTTCTCCTCGCCGCTGGCGCGGAGGACCTCGCCCGTCCCGGTGACGACCTCGACGGCGACCACGTTGTCGAGGGCCAGGCCGTGCTTGCGGACCTTCCAGCCGATGCCTCCGGTCAGGGTCAGTCCGCCCACGCCGACGCTGCGGGTGTCCCCGGCCGAGATCGCCAGACCGAGCGGCCCCAGGGCGTCCGCGACCTGACCCCACGTGGCACCGCCGCCGATGCGGACGATGTTCCGCTCCTCGTCGACGACCTCCACGGAGTCGAGTCCGGTCAGGTCGAGAACGACCCCGTCGGCGTTGGTGCCGAAGCCGGCGAAGCCGTGCCCGCCACCGCGGACCGCCAACGCGAGTCCTTGCTCGCGAGCGAACGCGATGCCTGCCTGGACGTCTCCGACGTCTGTCGGCCGCAGGACGTACGCCGGACTGCCCGCTGCCAGCACGGTGCCGCTGGCCGCGGCGTACCGGTCGTCCCCCGGCTCGATGATGTCTCCGCCGAAGTCGCGGCGAAGCGTTGCTGACGTTGTCGTCATGGTGTGGTGTTCCTCCCAGGCTGCGTGTGTCTACGAGGGAACTGACGAGTCGGGCGAGCAGAACCTGACACCGCGTGACCGGGGAGGGCCCGCGTGACACCATGCGTCATGCGAGAAGTGACGGTCGCGCCGATGGCGCTGGACCGACTCGCAACGCTGCTCCTGCCCGATCGGCGGGAGGGCCTCGCGGAGGCGGTGGCCCGCGGGCGGGCCGCGCTGGCCGGACGGCGGGTGTGGAACGTCAACTCGACGGCCGGCGGCGGCGGCGTGGCCGAGATGCTCACGACGATGGTGGCCTACTCGCGCGGTGGCGGGGCGGACGCGCGGTGGCTGGTGATCGAGGGGAACCCGGAGTTCTTCGTCCTGACCAAGCGGATCCACAACCTGCTCCACGGCTCCCCGGGCGACGGCGGCCCGACCGGTCCGGCGGAACGTGCGACGTACGAGCAGACGCTGGGCCAGCAGGTCGAAGGGCTCACGAGCCTGGTGCAGCCCGGCGACGTCGTTCTCCTGCACGACCCGCAGACCGCCGGGCTGGCGGGCGCCCTGCGGGACCACGGGGCGCACGTGGCGTGGCGCTGCCACGTCGGGACCGATGCGCGCAACGCCGAGACCGAGCGCGGCTGGGCCTTCCTCGAGCCCTACGTCCGGGCAGCCCCGGCGACGATCTTCACCCGGCGTACCTACGTCCCGGACTGGATGGACCAGGACTCGCTGTGGCTGATTCCGCCGTCCATCGACCCGTTGAGCACCAAGAACCGGTCGCTGCCGCCCCAGGACGTCGTGGCGACGGTGCAACGCCTGCGGATCATGCCGGCCGATGCCCGGGTGGTGCTCCAGGTCAGCCGGTGGGACCGACTGAAGGACATGGCCGGTGTCCTGACCGGGTTCGCCGACCACCTGGGTGAGATGCCCGAGGACGTGCACCTCCTGCTCGCGGGGCCCGAGCCGGCCGGGGTGAGCGACGATCCGGAGTCGGCCGAGGTGCGGGGGCTCTGCGACGAGATCTGGAGCTCCCGACCGGCGGCCGACCGGCGGCGCCTCCACCTGGCCAGCCTCCCCATGGACGACATCGACGAGAACGCACACATCGTCAACGCGCTCCAGCACCATGCCGCCGTGGTCGTGCAGAAGAGCCTGGCCGAGGGGTTCGGCCTGACGGTCGCCGAGGCGATGTGGAAGGAGCGCCCGGTGGTCGCGTCCCGGGTCGGCGGGATCGAGGACCAGATCGTCGACGGGGAGTCTGGTCTGCTGCTCGACGACCCCACCGATCTCGACGGCTGCATGCGGCTGGTGCGCGAGGTACTGGTGGACGCCGGCCTGGCCGCCCGGCTCGGCGTCGCGGCCCGCGAGCGGGTGCGGGACCGGTTCCTGGTCGACCGACACCTGCGCCAGTACGTCGAGCTGTTCGAGGCGATGATGTCCACCGCCACCGGCTGACCCGGTGCGCCGGTGGAGGCACCGACCGCCAGTGCGAGCCAGCCGAACTCAGCCCGAGCATGACCAGGGCGAGACAGACCACCACGGTGTCGTCGGGCCCGGTGCCTACCTGGCTCGTAGGACCAGGTACCAGTCGGGCTGGCCTGCGGCGTTGTCACCTGGGGTCGAGTACGCCGACCGACCGGCCCGGACCCGCCGCGTGTCCCCGTTGGTCGGGTCGAGCCACCGGGCTCTGTGGCGGTGCTCGGCCATGTGGGCCCAGGTCACGTGGGCCGTCCCACCGCGAGGGAGGTAGACCAGGGCCAGGCTGCCGCTCGGTGTGATCGAGCCGGTGATGTAGTCGTTGGTCGGCTTCGTGTAGTAGTCGTCCGACGTGATCTTCGTGCCGCGCCCGCCGGTGAGCAGCCGGCCGGAGCCGAAGTCGGGCACGAGGCGGTACCACTTCGGCAGCCTGGAGACGGCGTTCCAGGCGGCCACCATCTGGCGGGCGGCGCGACCCGGGTGCCGCACGGCTCTCAGGGCTCCGGAGTCCCAGCTCCACACGGCCTCCGAGCCGTAGACGCTGCCCCGGCTGCCAGAAGTGAGCGCCCACCCGAGCATCTGGCGGTACAGCAGGTTGTTGCTGGGTCCGCTGTCCTGGTCGTAGTACCCGTCGACCCAGACCACCGGGCGCTTCTTCCGCCCCCACGCCCGCTGGCACCACCGGTAGGTGGGTGCGTAGGAGTACACGTCCGCGAAGCTCGCGAACTTCCGGCCGAGCATGCCGACGTACGACGACGTGCGGTCCCAGTACTCGACGCTCATCAGCTGCTTCGCGCCGCTCCGCCGGATCGCGCGGAGGGTGAGCGCCACCTTGTCGTCCGGGCCCCCGAAGTAGTCCCCGCCGATCATCCAGATCAGGTTGGGGAACCGCTGGTACCGGTGCCCGAGCTGGCGACCGTACCTGCGCATCGTGGCGTCCGACGGCGGGACGCCGTTGTCGGTCAGCGCTCCGGGACCTCCGTCACCGATGTCGTTCCCGTAGATGATGTCGAGCATCACGGTGACCCCGGCGGATCGCGCCGACTTCAGCAGGTAGTCGACCCGCTTCCAGTAGGCGTCGTTCAGCGTGCCGACGTTCGGGCCGATGTCGCTGGTGCTGCCACCGACCCACGGCGAGACCCCGTCCCACGTCGCGCCGGCGTCGTACCGGCCGCCGTTGATCGTGTTGCCGAGAGCCGAGACGTAGACCGTGTTGAACCCGCGAGCGGCCCGCGACGCGACGTACCCCTGGATGTCGGACCTCCAGCCGCCCTGGTAGCGCCCGGCGTTCGCCACCAACCCCCACGCCGTGTCGCCGCGCAGCATCACGGGGCGACCCTTCTGGTCCAGGAAGTACCGGCCGTTCCGGCTGACCTTCTTGATGAAGTGTCGGGCGGTACGGCGTGCCGGGGCGTCGGCCGCCGAGGTCGCGGGCGCGCTGCTCCCGGCGCGGGCCTGATCGGCCGGGGCTCGGGAGGGCTCGGCAGGTGCCGCGCCCGGCACGGCGGCGGAGAGACCCAGCACCACGGCCGTCGCCACGGTGCCGGCGAACACTCGGGCCGGGAGCCCGCTGGGGAGCGCCATCCTCGACACGCTAGATCAGGGACCGTGCCCGGTCGCCCCGAACTTGGGGGAGACCCACGCGCAGAGTCCAGGCGTACTCTGCTCAAGGGCACCACGAGAGGGGCGTCGCGACCATGGCTGCGAGCATCGTCCGGTTCGAGTCACAGGTGGTGATCCAGCGCCCCCTGGGCGAGGTCTTCGAGCGGCTGGCGGATCTGGAGGCCTACGCGGGGTGGATGCACCGCACGGGCTTGTTCCGACGCTGCCGGCTGACCTCGGAGCCGCCGGTCCACGCGGGGACGACGTACGTCGACTCGACTCGCATGGGAGCCTTCCGTGGCGAGGTCACCGAGTTCGAGCCGCCCAAGAAGCTGGCGTTCAGGGAGACGCTGAGCTGGTTCGGGTCGCCCATGAGCCAGGCCCGGCCCGGCTACGCGCTCGAGGGCGACGAGAACTCCACCGTCGTCCACCACGTGGCGGAGGGTGAGCTCTACGGCCTGATGCGGCTCATGAAGCCCGCTGCGGCCTGGATGGCGAACCGGGAACGGAGCAGCACACTTCGCTCGCTCGAGCGCTCCTTCGAATCCGAGAAGAGCTGACCGCCGGTGGTGGTACGCCATCAGGGACTCGAACCCCGAACCCGCTGATTAAGAGTCAGCTGCTCTGCCAATTGAGCTAATGGCGCGTGTGTGGAACGGTGCCCAGATTACCAGCGGCACGGCGTACCGACCCAATCGGCCGTCGGGGTCAGCGGAATATTCAAGATTCAACTACCGTTGTCGAGGGCACGGCGCCAGAGAGGTGCCGAGGCTCCCAGGGAGCAGTCCGCAGGAGGTGGGCACGATGCCCGCAGTGAACGTCGACGACCTGACCACGCTCGCGCGTCTGCCCGAGCCTGGGCTGGGCGACCAGCCACGACCGGTGTGGCAGGTGACGACCGCGCCGCAGGGCTTCGAGGGGGAGGGCTTCCCGGTCCGCCGGGCCTTCGCCGGCATCGACCTCGGCCTGCTCGACCCGTTCATCATGATGGACCAGATGGGCGAGGTGGAGTACGCGCCCGGCGAGCCCAAGGGCACGCCCTGGCACCCCCACCGCGGCTTCGAGACCGTCACCTACATGATCGACGGCGTCTTCGAGCACCAGGACTCCCACGGCGGTGGCGGCACGATCACCAACGGCGACACCCAGTGGATGACGGCCGGGTCCGGCATCCTCCACATCGAGACGCCGCCCGAGTGGCTGGTGCAGTCCGGCGGGCTGTTCCACGGCATCCAGCTGTGGGTGAACCTGCCACGCGAGGAGAAGCTCGTCGCGCCGAAGTACCAGGACATCCGCTCGCACGAGGTCGCCCTCCTCTCGTCGTACGACGCGGGGGCGCTCGTGCGGGTCATCGCCGGCCAGGTGGGTCCCCAGGCGGGGCCGGGCTCGACGCACACGCCGATGGCACTCGTCCACGCCACGATCGAGCCGGGCGCCCGCCTCGACCTGCCGTGGAACCAGGACTTCAACGCGCTGGTCTACGTCCTGAACGGGAACGGCACCGTCGGCACCGACGCCCGCCCGATCCACACCGGCCAGTCCGCGGTGCTCGGGAGCGGCGACTACCTGACGATCGCGGCCGACGGCAGCCAGGAGAGCCGCTCGCCGAAGCTCGACGTGATCGTCGTCGGTGGCCGTCCGATCGGCCAGTCGATCGCCTGGGCCGGCCCGTTCGTGATGAACACCAAGACCGAGGTGCTCCAGGCCTACGAGGACTTCCAGAAGGGCAACTTCGGGCACATCCCCGGCTGACCAGCCACGTGGGGTGAGTGACGGGATTCGAACCCGCGACCACCTGGACCACAACCAGGTGCTCTACCAGCTGAGCTACACCCACCATGCGGCCCCGGACGGTGCCGGGGCCGGACAGAAAGTCTAGAGCAACGAGGTCTCGGGACCCGTATCGGCGGCCTCGTCCGGTTCGTCCTCGGAGAGGCCGGTGATCGACCCGCCGTGCTCCTCGGCGAGGACCTTGGCCTCGGCGCTGTCGGGACCGGGCGGGGGCACGAAGATCGCGGCGCGGTAGTAGCGCAGCTCCTCGATGCTCTCCTGGATGTCCGCCAGGGCGCGATGGTTGCCGCGCTTGGCCGGCGAGGCGAAGTACACCCGTGGGTACCAGCGTCGCGACAGTTCCTTGATCGACGACACGTCGACGATCCGGTAGTGCAGGAAGGCGTCGAGGGTCGGCATGTCACGGGCGATGAACGCGCGGTCGGTGGCGACCGTGTTGCCGGCGAGCGGCGGCCGGGAGCCCTCGGCACAGTGCTGCTTGATGTAGTCGAGGACCTGCGACTCGGCCATCGCCAGCGTGATGCCGCTGTCGAGCTGGTCGAGCAGCCCGGAGCGCTCGTGCATCGACCGCACGAAGTCGTCCATGTGCTCCACGGCCTCGGCCGGGGGCTTGATCACCAGGTCGATGCCTTCGCCGAGCGGGTTCAGGTCGAAGTCCGTGACGACGCACGCGATCTCGATCAACGCGTCGAGGGCATAGTCCAGCCCCGTCATCTCGCAGTCGATCCAGACGAGGCGGTCGTTCACAAAGCCAGACCCTACCGAGGAACGTGACAGAGGGCCCGAGGTTCGTGACCAATGGCGCTCAGGAAGCCCTCAGGGGGGTTTCGTAGGCTGAGCCATCGTGAAGTCATGGATCGGGCTGGTCGCGCGACTCATCGTCGGCGGCGTCGACCTCGCGGCGGGCATCGCGAAGTTCCCCGACCCGGCGGCGAACGTGCGACAGGTTCGCGCGTTCGACATCCTCCCGGAGGCCGTCGTCCCGACTGTCGGTCACGTCCTCCCCACCGTCGAGATCATCGTCGGCGCGGCTCTGATCCTGGGGCTCCTCACCCGCGCGTTCGCGGTCATCGGGGCTCTGTTCTTCATCGCGTTCATCATCGGCATCGCGGCTGCGTGGGCGCGCGGGCTCGAGATCAACTGCGGCTGCTTCGGCAGCACCGGCGTACCCGAGAACCCGCAGCGGCAGTACGCCATCGACATCGCCCGTGACCTCGGGCTCCTGATCTGCTGCGTCTGGCTGGTGGTCTGGCCACGGACGCGTCTGGCCCTGGACAACCTGCTGTTCCCGCACCACGAAAGGCTCGCCGATGGCGAACAATCTGAAGAAGCAGTCGAAGTCTGAGCGCGCCCAGGCGCTGATGCGGGAGCAGCAGCGCCGCGAGCGCACGCGGAACCTGCTCGTCGTCGGAGCCGTGGTCGTCGCGATCGCGATCATCGCCGTGGTGATGGTCGTGGTGTCCAACAAGAAGGACACGACCGGCGAGGCGGTCGGCGCCGGCGGTACGCCGAAGAACCTCACCGGCGCGTACAGCGTGATGATCGGGAAGAGCTCGGCGCCGACGACCATCAAGGTCTACGAGGATCTCCAGTGCCCGATCTGCAAGTCCTTCGAGGAGGTCGCAGGCGCACAGGTGCAGCAGGGCATCGCCGACGGCAAGGTCAGGGTCGACTACCACATGGTGGCCTTCCTCGACCGTGAGTCGACGACGAACTACTCCTCCCGTGCGCTCAACGCGGCGATGGCCGTGCTCAGCACCGCCGGTCCGGACGCGTTCTTGAAGTTCCACACGATCGCCTACCAGAACCAGCCGGCCGAGGGCAGCGCCGGCGTCCCGGACTCGACCCTGGTCGACTGGGCCGTCCAGGCGGGAGCGGACAAGGCGCAGGTCACACCGCTGATCGACGACAACACCTACCACCAGTGGGTGGTCAACGCGACCGACCAGATGTCCAAGGACCACGTGACCGGGACGCCGACCATCTTCATCAACGGCGAGAAGCAGTCCGATCTCCAGACGGGCGTCCAGAAGGTGATCGAGGCGACGAAGTAGTCTCCGGCCGTGGACCAGAGCCGGGACCTGTCGTCGTTCATCGCCGGACTGCCGAAGGCCGAGCTGCACGTCCACCACGTCGGGTCGGCCTCGCCGGAGATCGTGTCGGAGCTCGCGATGCGGCATCCCGGGGTGGTGCCGGTCGACACCGACGAGCTGCGCCGCTTCTTCGAGTTCCGCGACTTCGCGCACTTCGTCGAGGTCTACCTTGCCGTCGTCGACCTGATCCGCACCGACGCCGACATCCGCTACCTCACCTACGAGGTGGCCCGTGAGCTCGCGGTCACGCAGCAGGTGCGGTACGCCGAGCTGACCTGCACGCCGTACACCTCGGTGCTGCCCGACGACCCTGACCACGGCATCCCGATCGAGGCCTACACCGAGGCGATCGAGGACGCCCGGATCGCCGCCGAGCGCGACTTCGGGATCGTGCTGCGGTGGATCTACGACATCCCAGGGGAGAGCGGCATGCCGGCCGCCGACGCGACGCTCTCCTTCGCCACCAACCACCGGGTCGACGCCCTGGTCGGCTTCGGCCTCGGCGGTCCGGAGATCGGGGTGTCGCGGCCGCAGTTCAAGCCCCACTTCGACGCCGCCCGGCGGGTCGGCCTGCACAGCGTGCCGCACGCGGGCGAGACCACCGGCCCCGAGACGGTGTGGGACTCGCTGCGGATCCTCGGAGCCGAGCGGATCGGCCACGGCACGTCGTCGGCGCAGGACCCGAGGCTCCTCGAGCACCTCGCCCAGCGGGGCATCCCGCTCGAGGTCTGCCCCTCGTCCAACGTGGCCACACGCGCGGTCGCGTCGCTCGACGAGCACCCGATCAAGGCGTTCCACGACGCGGGCGTGACGATCACGGTGAACTCCGACGACCCGTCGATGTTCGGCACCAGCCTCAACCAGGAGTACGAGATCGCGGCGCGGCTGCTCGACCTCGACCAGGCGGGGGTCGCCGACCTCGCGCGGGCCGGCGTGCGGGCGTCGTTCGCGCCGGACGACCTCAAGGCCGCCCTGCTGGCCGAGATCGACGCCTACGCCTCGGTCTGACCGGGTCGAACGCCGTCCGGAAACGGTCCCGGGAAAGCATCAGGCCCGGCGATCTCATACGTCGCCGGGCCAGACCCACTGGACCATGCGGCGCGTCGAGATCGTCGGACCTGATGCGGCGTGTCGTGTGACGGATGTGAACAGAGCTGTCTCAGGCCTTCGTGGCCACGACCAGGAGGTACTCCCACTCGACCGTGCCCCCGGGTGAGCGGAACCGCTCCACCAGGTCGAGCAGTGCCTGGTCGAGCTCGGCGGTGCGCTCGGGGTCGTCGGCCAAGCCGCGGTACGCCGCGATCGTGGGGCCGTAGTTGGCCTTGAAGTACTCCCGGAACGCCACCGGGTCGGAGAGGGCGCCGGCGTCGAGCAGCTGCTGGCTGGCCTTGACGTCGCTCACCCGCTCCCCGAACAACGCCCGGACGTGCTCGATGTCGCCCCACAGCGGCGGGGGCTGGGCTCCCGGCGGGGGCGGGGCGACGAAGGGCTTCATGGTCGCGAACATCTGTCCGATGAAGCCGGTCGGCGTCCAGGAGATCAGCCCGATGCGGCCGCCCGGCCGGCAGACGCGTACGAGCTCGTCGGCCGCGGCCTGGTGGTGCGGCGCGAACATCACGCCGACGCACGAGGTCACGGCGTCGAACGAGCTGTCGTCGAAGGGCAGGTTCTCGGCGTCGGCGACCTGCCACTCGAGGCTGACCCCGGCGGCCTCGGCGTCGGCCTTGCCCCGGTCGAGCAGCTCGGGGGTGAGGTCGCTGGCGACGACCTGGGCGCCGGTGGCAGCCGCCGGGATGGCGACGTTGCCCGCGCCGGCCGCGACGTCGAGCACGCGGTCGCCCGGCCCCAGGCCGGCGGCCTGGACGAGCACGGGCCCGAGGTCGGGGATGATCTCGGTCGCGACGGCGTGGTAGTCGCCGAGCGCCCACATGGCCCGATGGCGGGACTTGAGGGCGGTGTCGGCCTCGGTGCCGACGGTGCTGGAGGTGGTGTCGGTGGTCATGGGTGTCTCCCTCGTCTGGTGTACGACGGGACCGACGCTAGGAGCACGGGTGCGGCGTCGGCATCGGTGACATCACCCATCTCTCGCGGACGGTGCGGACTACGCGTATACGCGCTGCCGCTGCCCTCAAGGCGTCGCGAGGAGGCGGCTGACCGCTCCGGCGCGGGCCGACTTCCCGCGCAGGTCGAGCTTGTCGTAGATGTTCTGCAGGTGCCGCTCGACGGTGCGGACGCTGAGGGTGAGCTCGGCGGCGATCTCGGCGTTGTCATGTCCCCGGGCGGCGAGCGTCAACACCTCGAGCTCGCGTGCCGACAGCACCTTCCTCGGGTCGGCGCCGGCCTCGACCGCCGGAGGGGCCGGCGTACCGGCGCGCAGGAAGTCGGTGACCTCGTGCACGAACACCGGCCAGGCCGGCTCGTGCTCGAGGACGATGTGGTTGTCGCTCTCGAGTGCCACGAGCCGCGCGTCGGGTAGCTCGGCAGCGAGGAACCGGGAGTAGGCGAAGTCGTTCATGCGGTCGCCGAGGGAGTGCAGCACGAGCGTCGGTACGTCGAGGCCGGGCAGCAGATGGCTCACGTTCGCCTGGCGTCGCTGCCGGCGAGCGGTCAGCGCGACCTCCGCACTGGTCGCCTGGCGCTGGAGCTCGTCGAGCCAGCCCATCTGCTCCTCGGTCGCGCCGGGGATCATCAGGTAGGTGAAGACGCGACGGAACTCCGGTGTCGGCTTCTCCCAGCCCACCCGGATCAGGTTGTCGAAGGTCTCGTCGAGCAAGCGGTCCTGCTTCGAGGTCCGGACCGAGTCCACCCCGGCGTAGCTGCTGTAGAAGATCAGTCGTTCGACGCGCTCGCGGTGGCGGGCGGTGTACTCGATCGCGACCGGTCCTCCCTGTGCCATCGCCAGCAGCGAGAACCGCTCGAGACCGGCGTGCTCGACGACCGCTTCCAGGTCGGCCAGGCGGAGCTCGAGGGAGTGGTCGGTGACGTCGCGGTCGGAGAGCCCGTGCCCGCGCTCGTCGAACCGGATGACGGTCGCGATCTTCCCGAGCTCGATCAGGTAGTGGCGCCAGACCGGACTCTCCCAGTCGTACTGGAGGTGGCTCAGCCAGCACGCGTCGATGACCAACGGCGGACCTGAGCCGTGCACGGCGTACGCGATCGTGACGCCGTCGGTCGACTTGCAGAAGCGCACGTCCTGCCGCGGCACCACGCGGGCCGACCCCTCCATGCCGAGATGGTACGCACGCCCCGCGGTCCGGGCACGTCGAGAGGACCACGGGGCGCTCGCCCCCGGACGGGAACCCCAGGGACGGATTGCACCGTAGGCACCACGCGCCCCTGGTGTCGATGCGCCTTTCGGGCCAGGGGTCAGCCGCGTCGGAGACGGACGGATCGCAGGTCGGGGACCCGCGCCAGGCCGTCGGAGTACGACGACTCGAGGGCGCCGACGACGATCACCCGCGCCCCGGAGCGGAGGGCGGCGCGCACGCCTGGCTCGGCGTCCTCGAACACCACGCACTCGGCCGGCTCGACCCCGAGGAGGTCGGCGGCGCGCAGGTAGCCCTCGGGGTCCGGCTTGCCACGATCGATCTCGTCGGCCGGGACGAGGACCTCCGGCACGGGTAGGCCCGCGGCGACCATGCGGCGTACCGCCAGCTCGCGGGGCGCTGACGTCACCACCGCCCAGGGGAGGTCGATCGTCGCGAGGATGTCCCTCGCTCCCGGGACCTCGACGACCCCGGCCATCGTGCTCTGCTCGCGGCCCTCGAAGTCCCCGATGATCGCCACGAGATCTTCCTCGGTCACGTCTGGGAGGAAGTGGCGCACCGTGTCCGACGTACGACGCCCGTGCGACCACGGCACGAGAACCTCCGGGTCCACGCCGTACTCCCGGCAGAAGTCGCGCCAGACCGCCTCGACCACGGCCGTCGAGTCCACGAGCGTGCCGTCCATGTCGAAGAGCGCGGCGGAGGCGGTGAGCTCGAGTGGAGGCATAGGGGTGCAGGCTATCCGCGCCGTCGGTCGACCTCGTCAGGCCCGATGGTCGCTCGGGCTCTAGCCACACCGACATCCTCTATCGGGGTCGCCCTCGGTGAGCGCACAGCAGGGCCGACCGAGATCGTGATGTGTTCGTGACCTGGGGTTTGTGGAGAAGGCGGGTCGGCGGCGTGGGACTGTCGGTGGCGCATGCTTGAGTGGTCACATGGATGTGGCGGACGAGCTGGACGACATGACGGGCGGCGAGCTGCTCGACCATGTCGGAGACCTCGCGGCCACGCAGCGACGATGCGAGGTGGAGATCTTCCGGGCCGCGCTCCAGCACGCCTACCTGAACAACCCCGACACCCTCGATCCGGCGGAGGCGGCGAAGCCTGGTCGGGAGAAGGCGCGACGCCGGGGAGGGGAGGGGACCCCGTTGGTCACCGACTTCGCGGCCGCCGAGCTGGGCGCGCGGCTGGGGGTCTCGATGTACTCGGCGTGGTCGCTGATGGCCGACGCCCTGGACGTGTGTCACCGGTTCCCGCAGCTCTGGGCGCGGGTGGAGGCCGGGGAGGTGCGGGTGTACCTGGCTCGGCTCGTGGCGCGGAAGACCCGCGACCTGACCCTGGAGCAGGCCGCGGTCGTGGACGCCCGGGTGGCCGAGTACGCCGACGGACGGTTGCCGTACTCGAGGTTCGAGGCCTTGCTCGACGGGTTGGTCGCCGCCGCCGACCCGGAGGCGACCGCGGAAGCGGAGCGGAAGGCGGCCGAGCAGCAGTGGGCCCGCCCCACCCGCCGGGATCCGGCGACCGACCACGGGATGTGGGGCTTCTACATCAAGGCCCCGGCCCGCGTGGTGCTGGCCTTCGACGCCCAGCTCCAGCGCATCGCCGACATCCTCGGAGATCTGGGCGACACCGACGACGTCGAGAAGCGACGGGTCAAGGCGCTGGTCATCCTGTCGCAGCCGGACCAGGCCGCCCGGCTGTTCGCTGCCTACCAGGCCTGGGCCGACCGCCCCGACGACCCGGCGGGTGAGCCACCTCCCGACCCCGACCAGCCTGACGCGGACACCCACCCCGGCCCCGACTCCGGGCCGAAGCCGGAGATCGACTGGAAGGCTCTGCTCCCGCACGTCGTGGTTCATCTCCACGCCTACGCCGGCCCGGAGGGCGACGGTGTCGCCCGGGTGGAAGGCGTCGGCCCGGTCACCGAGGCCTGGGTGAAGGAGCACCTCTCCCCACAGGCGATGGTCACCGTCCGGCCTGTCCTCGACATCGAGGGCCTCGCCCCGGTCGACGGCTACGAGATCCCCGAACGACATAGGAGGGCCGTGCGCCTGATGACGCCGGCCGACATCTTCCCCTACTCATCCAGCCTGACTCCTGACCAGATCGACCACACCGAGCCCTATCGACACGGTTCGCGTGCGGTCGGCGCCGGCCAGTCCAGGCTGGGCAACTACGGGCCGATGTCGACGCTCCACCACCGCCTCAAGACCCACGGACGCTGGCAGGTCAAGCAACCCTTCCCCGGCATCTACCTGTGGCGCGATCCCTACGGCGAGATCTACCTCGTCGACCACACCGGCACGCGCTCACTCGGTCGAGGTCGAGCTGCCTGAACCTTTGCCGTTCGGCCTCTGCCGTCGGTCGGCAAAGGGGACTTACCCTCACCGGGTGCGGCATCGTGCCGCAAGGGGGGCGTAACCATCACGGAGACGCCATGACCGCCGCAACACTCGAACGCCGCCCGTTGGGGAAGCCGGGCCGCGTCAGCCTCACGGACTTCCTTCTCGCGAGGATCACCGAGAACGAGGCAGCCGCTCTGTACGCCGGCGCGCACCGCGATCGCGCCCTCGCCGAGTGCTGGGCCCAGCGCCAGCTGGTCCACCTGCACGAGGACCCGATCCACGGCTGCCGCGACGACGGCTGGCCCTGCATGACGCTGCGCATCCTGGCGCTGCCGCACGCCGACCACCACGACTACGACGGCTCCTGGCGCCCGCTCAACACGAGCCTTCATGTCATGGAGTACGGCCGCCACCGCCGCGAGGTCTGACCGAGTCGCCGGGGGCGACACACCGCCACGCGCCCCCGGCAGGACTCGAACCTGCGACCTAGAGATTAGAAGGCTCTTGCTCTGTCCAGCTGAGCTACAGGGGCGGGGACCGACCGCTCGGTCTCCGGGCGCCAAGTATGCCAAGCCGGTCGGGTCTGACCCGCGTCGCCACAGCCTGACCAGAACCTGACCACGTCGCCTGATCGCGGGGTTCGGGCGCGTCACCGCGCGATGCTGGCTTCATGCAGCTTCACCAGGACGAGCGTCGTCTCGGCGCGCTGAGCGCCGCGGTCGTCGAAGCGGCCGCGGAAGCCGTCGGGCGCGAGCAACGCGTGGACCCTGTCCTCGCGGTCACGGGCGGTCCCGCCGGCAACGCCCTGCTGACGGCGTGGACGGCGCTGATCCTGCTCGTGGGCTCCGTCGCGGAGCTGTTGACGCTGTTCGACGTCAACGGCCTCCTCTCCTGGCACGTCGCCATCGGTGCCCTGCTCGTGCCGCCGGCGCTGATGAAGACCGCGAGCACGGGATGGCGCATCGTCCGGTACTACGCGGGGACACCGCCCTACCAACAGGCCGGGCCGCCCCCGATGCTGCTGCGCTTGCTGGGTCCGCTCGTAGTGGTCTCGACGCTTGGCCTGCTCGCCTCGGGCGTCCTGCTGGTGCTGCTCGGCCAGTCCCGGGCCCACACGTCGTTTCTCGACGTCGTCTGGCTCCGGGTCGACTGGGTGAGCGTGCACCAAGGCTTCTTCGCCGTCTGGGTCGTGGCGACCGGCCTGCACCTCCTCGGGAGGATCGTGCCGGCCCTCCGGATCACGCTGATGTCCCCGCACGGGGCCGACGTCCCGGGCACCAGGGCGCGCTGGCTGACCCTGGCCGGAGTCGTGGTCTCGGCGGCGGCCCTGGCCGTCGCCCTCGTGCATGCGGACGGAAGTTGGGTCAGCGCTACCGGATAGTCGTGACGGCCGGCCTCGGCCGGGTGTCGACGGTGAGGCTGAAGACGTCCGGGCGGTGGTAGTGCCCGGTCGGGTCGAACTGCCGTCGTAGCTCGGCCACGGCCGCGAGGTCGATCTCGGCCGTCAGGATCCCCTCCTCGTGCCGCAACGGGCCGGCGACGATCCGCCCGCCCGGGTCGCAGATCACGGTGTTCCCGGGCTCGATCCACTCGCCGTCGCCCGGCTGCGGATCCGGGGCGATCCGGTCGCGGTCGGGGAGGTCGGCAGGGATCTGGTCGCGTCGCAGCACCGGGTTCACCCCGACGACCCACATGCGGCCCTCGCGCGCGATGTGCTGCATCGTGGCAATCCAGCCGTCGCCTCGTGCCAGCGTCGGCGCGAGCCAGACCTCGACGCCCTGGGCGTACTGGTGGAACCGTGCCAGGGGCATGTAGTTCTCCCAGCAGATCAGTCCGCCCAGCCGGGCCAGCGTCGTGGGGACGACGTCGAGCGTCGAGCCGTCACCACGTCCCCACACCGTGCGCTCTGCACCGGTGGGCACGAGCTTGCGATGCTTGTTCAGGAGCCGGCCGTCGGCGCCGAAGTAGAGGGTGGTGTTGTAGACGGTCGCGCCGTACGCCTCACGCTCCTGCACGCCGATCACCAGGTGCACCCGATGCCGCCGCGCGAGGGCACCGAGCCGTGCCGTCACGGGCCCGGGTACGACGACCGCCTGCTCGACGAGCCGCGCGTACCACGGACCGTCGCCGTGCCACACCGGGACGCTGTCGATCCACAGCGGCGTCCCCGGGACGAACGCCTCCGGGAAGACCACGAGCTCGGCGCCCGACCCCGCTGTCTCGGCGACGAGCTGCTCGACGCGGGACACCGTGGCGTCCCGGTCGAGCAGCACGTACGACGCCTGGACGGCGGCGACGGTGAACACGCGGCTCATCGCGTCCCCGAGACCACGTGGAGCTCGCACGGCCCGACGAACCCGTGCTCGGTCTCATGGGCGGAGAGTGCCGCCTCCACCTCGGCCCAGGTCTTCTCCTGCGCCTCGTCGTCCAGCCCCGCCATCATCTGGTGGAGCGCACCGAACGACTCGCGCTCGAAGCGCACACAGTCGGCGGTCGACGGGAGCCTCAGGGGCGAGTCCAGAGTCTCGACCCGGACGTCGCGGAAACCGGCGTCGGTGAACGCCGTACGCGCGACGTCGGGGTCGCTCAGGCTGAAGGGCCCGGGCTGGCCAGGCAGCGGAGCGGGTAGCCCGGCGCGGCTGCGGATGATCGAGACCGGCGTCGCGAAGAACGCGTTGCGCTCGGCACCCGAGTAGACGACGGCCGCGAACCGGCCTCCCTCGCGCAGGCTCGAGCGGATCCCGCGCAGCGCCTTCGCCTGGTCCGGGAAGTAGATGAGCCCCACTCGCGAGATCGCGGCGTCGAACTCCTCGGACCACCGGCTGCCGATCTCCTCACCGTCCAGCTCGCAGGTCGTGACCTGCCGCAAGCCGCTCTCGTCGGCCGCGCGCTGGGCGTACTCCAGGATGTTCGGCGAGACGTCGGTGATCGTCACGCTGCCCTCAGGTCCGGTACGCCGCGCCGCGCGCAGCGCTTGCCCGCCCGCGCCGCCAGCCACGTCGAGGACGCGCGAGCCGGCGGTGACCCCGGCGGCGTCGAGCATCGTCTCGGTGGCCTCGCCGAGCCAGTCCTCCAGGGTCGGTCCCCAGCGGTGCCAGGCCTCCGCGGCGTCGTCCCACTGCTGCTTCGTCGTCGCCTTGTAGGCGACCGCGTCGAACGTCATGTCATCTCCTCCTCGGGTGGGGCCCCAGCGTTCCGCGACGCCGCGCCCGTGGCATCCGTGCCCACCACGGAACCGTCCTCCGTGGCCCTCGTGGTCGATGGCCAAGCGCCCGGGGAGCCGCGACACTGTGACGGGTGACGACCGCGGGGGCCCCGGTTGCGGCAGTGACCGAGCGAGAGCACGACGTGCTCGTCCTCGTCGCTGCGCACCTGACCAACGTCGAGATCGCCGAACGGCTCGTCCTCTCCGTGCGCACCGTGGAGTCCCACGTCTCCTCGCTGATCCGCAAGCTGGGCGTGTCCGACCGGCGGGCCCTGGCCCGGCGAGCCGACGAGCTCGACCTCCTGCGTCCCCGGCGCCTCGACCAGTGGCCGGACCCGGCCGACCGGTTCGTCGGACGGGACGCCGAGACGGCCGAGCTCCGCAGCTGTGTGCGCGACCACCGCCTGGTGACCGTGACCGGGCCGGGCGGTGTCGGCAAGACCCGGCTCACCACCACCGTGGTGCAGGAGGTGGCCCGCGACCGTCCGGACGGGGCGTGGTTCGTCGACCTGAGCCGGGTCGCGACGCCGGGCGGCGTCGTGCCCGCCGTCGCCGCGGCGGTCGGGGTGGTGGAGCTGCCCGGCCAGTCGCTCGAGGAGAACCTGCTGCACACCCTGCGCGCGAGCGACGGGGTGCTGGTCCTCGACAACTGCGAGCACCTCCTGCCCGACGTCGAGCCGGAGATCGCCCGCCTCGTCCACGATTCTCCATCGCTCTCGGTGGTCGCCACGAGCCGCGCGCCGCTGCGGGCGCCGTACGAGTGGGTCTACGAGCTGCCGAGTCTCGCCTCGGACGACGCGGTGCGGCTCTTCCGCCTGCGTGCCGAGGGCGCGGGTGGCGTGGTGCCGGACGACCCGCGCGTGGCCGAGCTGTGTGACCGGCTGGACGGGATGGCCCTGGCGATCGAGCTCGCAGCGGCCCGCTACCCGGTGCTCGGTCTGGACGGACTGGAGGCCGCACTCGGCGAGCCGCTGCGCCTGCTCGGTGCCGAGTCCGCGGACCGCCGCCGTTCGTTGCGCGCCACGATCGGATGGAGCGTGGACCTCCTGGACGAGGAGGCCCGCGCCATGTTCGCGGGGCTGTGTGTGTTCGCCGCGCCGTTCACCGTCGCCGCCGCGCACCCCGTCGTCCGGCCGGACCACTCCCTGGCGGACACGGCCCGCGTGCTCGCCACGCTGGCCGACCAGCATCTGGTGTACGCCGACCCCGGGACCCCCACGCGCTACCACTTCCAGGAGGTCGTCCGGCAGTACGCCGCGGAGCTGCTCGCCGACGCCGCACCCGAGCTGCAGCGACGCCACGCCGCATGGGCGGCCGCCGAGCTGGCTGCCCTCGGACCCTCGGACGGGGACGACTGGCCCGCCCGGTTCGACCGGCTGGCGGTCGAGGTGCGCGCGGCGTTGAGCCGTCCGATCGAGAGCCGGGAGCTGGGGGAGCGGTTCGCCGAGGCGTTGGTGCACCGGGGCCGCCTCGAGGAGTCGCAGCACGTCTTCGAGTCGCTCGCGGCCACCGTGCCGTCCGACGCGCGCGACCGGGTGCACCTGCTCCGGCAGGCCGCCGGAGCGGCGGTCGCGCGGCTGGTCGGCGACGAGGCGATCCGGCTGCTCGACGAGGCTGCCGAGGTGGCGGTCGCCGCGGGGATCCCCGAGGCGGCCGCTGACGCCCTGGGCTGGTCGGTGATCTACGCGGTGTTCCACCCGGGGACCATGGCCCGCCCACCCGACGAGGCCGACGTACGCCGGCGTTTGGCCCAGGCTCGACACCTGGCGCCGCCGGGGTCGGCCGGCGAGGCGGCCGTGCACGTCGCGGGCGCGCTGTGCCTGGCGGACGCCGACCCGGCGGCCGAGGAGACCCGGCGCGCCGCGGCCGAGCGGGCGGTCGCCGCCGGGCTCCCGGTCCTGGCCTCGGCCGCCCTCGACGGGGTGTGCTCCAGCCAGCTGCCGCGCGAGGAGTTCGCCGAGGCGGTGGCGACGATCCGGTCCCGTGGTGAGCTCATGGACTCGCTGCCGCTGACCGCGGCGACGGCGTACGCATTCAACGACTACCTGCTGATGGGCTGCGAGATCTCCCAGGCCGCCGGCGACCTGCCGGGCGCCCGGACCTACGCCGAGCGGCTCGCCGCACTGCCCTGCTACCGCGACTACGTCCACCCGGCGCTGGGCCGCCGGCTCCAGGTCGACCTCCTCATGGGCGACCTCGAAGGAGCCGTCGAACGCGGGCACCTCTTCCTCGCCTCCTGGGAGCGGGCCGGCCGGCACCGGGCGTCGACGTTGGCCGTCGGGACGTACGCGTTGGCGCTCGCCCACGGTCTCCTGGGCCACCCACGCGAGCAGGACGAGTGGCGAGCCGTCACCGAGCACCTCCTCGACGGGCCCCGCACGCCGGCGAACGTCCTGGAGGTCGGCTGGGCGCCGACGATGGACGCCTGGCTGGCACTGGACCAGGGCCGACCCGACGACGCGTGGACACGGCTGGCCGTCGGCCTGGACGACCCGATCTGGGAGACCAGCACCATCGCGCTCCGCTGGCGGCCCTGGTACGCGGCAGCCTGGGCCGAGGCTGCCGTCCTGTCCGGCGCCTCAGACCTCGACGAGTGCCTGGCGTCGGCGGGCGCCCACACCCTCGACAACCCCGTGGCCGCCGCCCTCGTCCGCCGGGCCGAGGCTTTGGCGCGAGGTGAGCTCGAGGAGGTGGCGGCCCTCGCGGCCACGTTCGACGAGCTCGGCGCCGCCTACCAGCGCGACCGCAGCCATCGGCTGCGCGAGGCACTGCCGTAGCGACCCGGGATGGCCCCCACGTCGGTGGGTACGTGCCCCGCATGACGTCCTACGGCTACACCTTGATGACCGAGCAGTCCGGGCCTCGCGAGCTCATCGGGCATGCGTCCGCGGCCGAGCAGGCGGGGTTCGACTTCGAGGTCATGAGCGACCACTATTTCCCATGGCTCGACGAGATGGGCCACTCGGCGTACGCCTGGAGCGTCCTCGGAGCCGTGAGCCAGGTGACCGACCGCGTCGAGCTGATGACGTACGTGACCTGCCCGACCATGCGCTACCACCCGGCGGTCGTCGCGCAGAAGGCCGCGACGGTCGACCTGCTCAGCGACGGGCGCTTCACGCTGGGCCTCGGCGCGGGGGAGAACCTCAACGAGCACGTGGTCGGCCGTGGCTGGCCTCCGGTCAACGTCCGGCACGAGATGCTCCTCGAGGCGGTCGAGATCATCACCGCCCTCTTCGGGGGTGGGTACGTCGACTACAAGGGCGAGCACTTCCGGGTCGACTCGGCGAAGCTGTGGGACGTCCCCGTCAGCCCGGTCCCGATCGGCGTGGCCGTGTCGGGCGAACAGTCGGTGGCGACGTTCGCGCCACTGGTGGACCACCTGATCGCAGTGGAGCCGAAGGCCGAGCTGGTGAGCCTGTGGGACGAGCAGGACCGCGATCGACCGTCGCGCAAGATCGGGCAGCTGCCGGTCTGTTGGGGTCCGGACCGCGACGCCTGCGTCGCCCGAGCTCACGAGCTGTTCCGGTGGTTCGGCGGCGGCTGGAAGGTTAACGCGGAGCTGCCCGGCACCGCCGGCTTCGCCGGCGCCTCCCAGTTCGTCACGAAGGACGACGTGGCGGAGTCCATCCCGTGCGGGCCCGACCTCGACGGGATCGTTCGGGCGGTCCGCGAGTTCGAGGACGCGGGGTTCACCGACGTCGCGCTGGTGCAGATCGGTGACGAGTCACAGCGTGACTTCCTCGGCGTGGCCGAGAAGGAGCTGCTCCCGGCCCTGCGGGGTTAGCGCTTGGCCGCCGCCATCCACTCCTCGACCTCGGTCGAGGCCCGCGGCAGCGACGCGGAGAGGTTCCGAGCGCCGTCGGCGGTGACCAGGATGTCGTCCTCGATCCGGATGCCGATGCCGCGCATCTCCTCGGGCACCAGCAGGTCGTCGGCCTGGAAGTACAGCCCCGGCTCGACGGTGAGCACCATGCCCTCGGCCAGGTCGCCCTTCGGGTAGACGTCCGTCGACGCCTGGCCGCAGTCGTGCACGTCCATGCCGAGCATGTGGCTCACGCCGTGCAGGGTCCACCGGGCGTAGACCTTCGACTCGGGGGCGAGGGCCTCCTCGGCCGAGCACGGCAGCAGCTTCAGCGCCTCGAGGCCGTGCGCGAGCACCTCCATCGCGGCGTTGTGGGCCGCGAGGAACGGGACGCCCGGCTTCACGGCGTTGATGCCCGCCTCCTGCGCGGCGTACACGAGGTCGTAGAGCTCGCGCTGCAGCGGGGAGAACGTGCCGTTGATCGGCAGCGTGCGGGTCACGTCGGCGGTGTAGAGGTTGTGGCCCTCGACGCCCATGTCGAGCAGCACCATCTGGCCCGGGACGATCGGACCGCTGTTGTCGATCCAGTGCAGCGTGGTCGCGTGGCTGCCACCGCCCACGATCGAGTCGTAGCCGATGTCGTTGCCCATGGCGCGGGCGCGGCGGAAGAACGTGCCCTCGATCCACCGCTCGCCGAACTCGACGGCGCGGTCCATCTCGCCGGCGGCGTCGGTGAAGCCGAGCGTGGTGACGTCGCAGGCGTACTGGAGCTCGGCGATCTCCCACTCGTCCTTGACCAGGCGCATCTCGGAAGCGACGCGCGCGAAGTCGTCGTCGCGACTCTCGTCCGCCGGCACCAGCCGGTCGACGGCCTCGGAGACGCCTCGGTGCACGCGGGTCTTCCCGCTCTTGGTCAGCACGCCCTCGAGCTCGTCGATGTGCCTGACCTCGAGGCCGAGCGAGTCGGAGATCTCCTTGAGCGACGGACGTCGGCCGACCCACAGCTCGCCGTACTGCCGGTCGCGGAAGAACTCGTCGGTGTTCCGCTCCGAACGCGGGCGTGCGTAGAGGACCGCCTCGCCGTCGTCGATGACGAGCACCGCGTCGCTGGTCTGGTTGCCGCAGAAGTAGGTGTGCGCGGTGTCGCTGCGGAAGCGGTAGTCGGTGTCGTAGGAGCGCACCTTGAAGGTGCCGGCCGGCAGGACCAGCCGCTCACCGGGGAAGGCCTCGGCGAGCTTCTGCCGGCGTGCCGCGGCGTACGGCGCGATCGGGTGCGGCGGCAGGTCGAGCTCGCGGTCGCCCCATCCCTGGCGCATGAACTGCGAGTACGCCGCGGGCACGGCGGGGTCGTGCGACTCGGTGTGGAGCTCCTGCTCGGAGGTGTGCTCGGAGGGGTGGGTCTCGTCGGTCACACCCGTCAGGGTACGCCCGCACTAGGCTTCCGCCATGGCCGGAGCCCCCCGCGGCAACGCCGTCTTCACGGTCGTGGTGACGGCGCTCGTGCTCCTGTGCGCCGTGCCGATGTCGCTGGTGGTGGGTGTCTCGAGCGCTCCACGTGTCACCGTCCTGGCCACGCTGTTGGCTGCCGTGCCGGTCGGGCCGCTGATCGCGTGCTTCCTCTGGCTGGACCGCTACGAGCCGGAGCCGCGGCCTCTGCTCGTCGGCGGCCTGCTGTGGGGCGTGTTCGTCGCCACCGCGATCGCCCTCGTGCTCGAGGGTGTCGGCGGGTTCGTGGGCGGCGTCTCCGACAAGGGGATGCTCGAGTTCGGGGCACCTCTGGCGGAGGAGGCGAGCAAGGGCCTGTTCCTGCTCCTGCTGCTGTGGTGGCGCCGGGCCGAGCTCGACGGCGTGCTCGACGGGATCGTGTACGCCGGGATGGTCGGCGTGGGCTTCGCCTTCACCGAGAACATCCTCTACCTCGCCAGTGCCTACGACGGCACCGACGGGGTCGGACCCGGCGGCGTGGACACGCTGACCGGCACCTTCGTGCTGAGGTGCCTGGTGAGCCCGTTCGCCCATCCGCTCTTCACGGCCTGCACCGGCATCGGCGTCGGGATCGCGGTCGGCTCGCGTCGGCGCTCCACGCGCATCCTGGCCCCGGTCGCCGGGTACCTGTGTGCGGTGGTCACCCACGCGATCTGGAACACCTCGACCGTGTTCGGTCCCGGCAACTTCGTCACCGTCTACGTGATCCTGATGGCCCCCCTCTTCGTCGCGGCGGTGGCCCTCGCCACCTGGGTACGTCGCTCCGAGGGCCGGATGCTCCGCGGCGCGCTCTCCGACGCGGCGCGTCGCGGTCTGCTCCCGGAGACCGACATCGCCTGGGTGGTCGACCTGGCGGCGCGACGTCGCAGCCGGGCCTACGCCAGGAGCACCGGTGGCGTGGCCGCCGAACGGGCGATGCGCGACTACCAGCAGGCCGTGATCGAGCTCGGCTTCCTGCACAGTCGCTACCTGCGCGGCGTACCCCCACCCGACTTCGCCGCACGTGGGCACGACTACGTTGCCCGGATCAGCGCCCTCCGCCCCTCGATCGCGTTTCCCGGACAGGTGGTACCCATCCGATGACCGACACTCCTGTTGCGGGCTCGCAGATGATCTCGGCACTCGTGCGACTGCGCGCGGCGCTCCAGGGTGTCGCGCTCCCTCTCGACCTGCCCGACGTGCGCGAGCACCGGACGGCGCGCGAGGAGATGGTCAACCAGCTCGAGGACTACATCATCCCGCGCATCGTCACGCTCGAGGCGCCGCTGCTGGCGGTCGTCGGCGGCTCCACCGGCGCGGGCAAGTCGACCCTGGTGAACTCCCTGGTCGGATCGGTGGTCACCGAGTCGGGAGTGCTGCGGCCGACGACCCGCTCGCCCGTGCTCGTGCACAACCCCGCTGACGCCGACTGGTTCGGCGCCGACCGGCTGCTGCCGGAGCTCGAGCGGGTCCACCACCCGACGCACGACCCACACGCCCTGCAGCTCGTGCCGCTCGACGTCGTGCCGCAGGGGCTGGCGATCCTCGACGCCCCCGACATCGACTCGGTCGAGGAGAGCAACCGCCGCCTCGCGGCCCAGCTCCTCGCGGCCGCCGACCTGTGGCTGTTCGTCACCTCCGCCGCCCGGTACGCCGACCAGGTGCCGTGGAACTTCCTGCGCCAGGCCGCCGAGCGGTCGGCCGCCGTGGCGATCGTGCTCGACCGCACACCGCCCGACGCGGTCGACACGGTCTCCACCCACCTGGCGCGGATGCTGGCGGCGCGCGGCCTGCGCGACTCGCCGCTGTTCATCGTCCAGGAGGCGACGCTCAACGAGGACGGGATGCTGGCCCCTCGCCACGTCGCCGAGATCCGGAGCTGGCTGTCCGAGCTCGGCGGCGACGCGGAGGCTCGCGCCGCCATGGTGAGGCAGACCCTCGAGGGCGCGGTGCGCTCCCTCACCCACCGGGTCCACGCGGTCGCGGACGCCTGCATCGAGCAGGCCGAGGCGGCCGAGCGCCTGAGAACGAGCGCCGACGCGGCGTACGACGAGGAGATCGACAAGGTGCTGGCGGCCACGGCCGACGGCACGCTGCTGCGAGGTGAGGTGCTGGTCCGCTGGCAGGAGTTCGTGGGCACCGGCGAGCTGCTGAAGACGCTGGAGGCCAAGGTCGGCTGGCTGCGCGACCGCATGGTCAACGCCATCAAGGGCAAGCCGCAGCAGGCCCAGCGGGTCACCGTCGCCGTCGAGTCGAGCCTGGAGACCCTGATCGTCGAGCACGCCGAGGCCGCGGCTGAGAAGGCCGAGGCTGCGTGGCGCACGCTCGCGCCCGGGCAGGAGCTGCTCTCGGACGTCGGTGAAGACCTCGGGCGGGCGTCGCGAGCACTGCGACGTCAGGCCGAGCGCGCCGTCCGCGAGTGGCAGCAGGAGGTGCTCGAGATGGTCCGCACCGAAGGCCAGGACAAGCGCACCACCGCCCGCTTCCTGGCCTACGGGGTCAACGGCCTCGCCGTCGCGCTGATGGTCGTCGTCTTCGCGAGCACCGCGGGGATCACCGGCGCCGAGGTGGGGATCGCCGGCGGCAGTGCCCTGCTCGGGCAGAAGCTCCTGGAGGCGGTGTTCGGAGATCAGGCGCTGCGCAGCCTGGCCGAGCGCGCGCGTCGTCGCCTCGAGGTGAGGGTGCGTGAGCTGCTCGACGAGGAGCGCAACCGCTACCTCGACCTCCTCGCCAGCCTTGGCATCGAGCGGGACGCCGCGGACCGCCTGCGCGACGCGGCCCGCGCGGTCGACGACCTGCGCTTCGCCAACGCGGAGCGACACAGTCTCCACTCCTACTGAACGGCCCACTACTCTCGGTGATGACAGATGACCTGTGTGGCGTGAGGGAGCAGAGTGACCTCCTTGTTGGACGGGGCCAAGAGGCTGGTGGCTCGAGGCACGGATCTGGGTGACCGGATCCAGGCTCTCGGGAGCGCCTGCGAGGCCGCGCGGGGTCGACTCGACGACGAGATCGTGGGCCGCGCCGATGCCACCGTCGACCGGGTCTCGAAGCGGCTGGGCCTCACCGCCGATCACACGGTCGTCGCGATCGCCGGCGCCACCGGGTCCGGCAAGTCCTCGACCTTCAACGCCCTCGCCGGCGTCGAGCTGGCCTCGGTCGGGATCCGCCGGCCGACGACGTCGTGGGCCACGGCCTGCGTCTGGGGCAAGGACGGCGCGAGCGAGCTCCTCGAGTACCTCGGCATCGCGCCCCGCCACCAGATCATGCGCGACTCGCTGCTCGACATCGGCTCCGAGGACCAGGCGTTGCAAGGCGTCGTGCTCCTCGACCTGCCCGACCACGACTCCACCGAGGTGTCGCACCACCTCGAGGTCGACCGGCTGATCGAGCTCACCGACCTGATGGTCTGGGTGCTCGACCCCCAGAAGTACGCCGACGCCGCGGTGCACGACCGCTACCTCGCCCCGCTGTCCACGCACTGGGCGGTGATGATGGTCGTGCTCAACCATGTCGACGAGGTGCCCGACGACCGCCGCCAGACCATGCTCGACGACATCCGGCGTCTGCTGGACGCCGACGGGCTCGAGCGCGTGCCGCTGCTGGCGACCAGCGCCCGCACGGGCGAGGGCATCGACGCGCTGCGCTACGCGATCGCCGACCGCGTCCGGGCCAAGGAGGTCACGCGCGCGCGGCTCGAGGCCGACGTCAGGCAGGCCGCGCAGCAGCTCTCCGACGCGACCGGCTCGGGCGGCTACCCCGAGCTGTCCAAGGCTCGCATCGCCGCCCTCGAGGACGCTTTCGCCGACGCCGCGGGCGTCCCGACGCTGGTCGAGGCCGTCGAGGCCGCCACGCGCATCCGCGGCCGGCGGGCCACCGGCTGGCCGGTGACGTCGTGGATCTCGAAGCTGCGGCCCGACCCGCTCAAGCGGCTCCATCTCGACCTGGGCAAGGACGGGTCACAGCTCACCGGGCGCCGCCGGTCGTCCATGCCGGCGCCGACGCAGGTCCAGCGCTCGCGCGTCGACGCCGAGGTACGGATGATCTCCGACCAGATGACGGGGTCGCTCTCCCGACCCTGGGCGGAGGCGGTCCGCCGGGCGTCCCTGTCGCGGCTGCCGGAGCTGGGTGACCGGCTCGACGCCGCGCTCACCGACACCAAGCTCAACACCGAGCGGATGCCCGTCTGGGCGGGCGCGGTGCGGCTGCTCCAGTGGGTGCTGCTGTTGGCGGCCGTCGCCGGGCTGGTCTGGTCGGCGGTCCTCCTCCTCGACCCGCAGTTCGGGGTCGACCGGCCGGACACGCCCGACGTCCGGGGCTTCCCGGTGCCGGTCATCCTGCTGGTCGGTGGGGTGGTGCTCGGGGTGCTGCTGGCGCTGTTCTGCCGGTTCCTGGTCGCGGCCACCGCCCGCTCACGTGCGCGCGCCGCCGACCGGAAGCTCCGGTCGGCCATCTCGACGGTGGCGGCTGACCTCGTCGTAGCCCCGGTCCGGGCCGAGCTCGCGGCGTACGACACGGTGCGCGAGAACCTCTCCCGCGCCCTTCGCTAGCCCGGTCTGCGTCCACAGCCGCCGTCTCCGCGGGCCCGCTCCACAAGCGTTCGGGCCGACGGGCCGGTGCTGTCGGCGCCTCTCCCGAGGGTCTGGAGCAGGTTCCACGACCCAACCCATCAGGAGATGACCCATGAACGACACCTACGTGACGCTCACCGGCTGGCTGGGCGGAGATGTGACTCTGCGTGACGCGGGGGGCGTGCCCGTCGCCCACTTCCGGGTGGCCAGCACGCCGCGCCGCTACGTCCGCAGGACCGACACCTGGGAGGACGGCACCACCCAGTGGTACGCCGTGAACGCCTGGCGCTCCCTCGCGGAGAACTGCGACGCCTCGCTGCGGCGGGGCGACCCGGTGGTGGTCCACGGCAAGCTGACCGCCCACGTCTGGACCAACAAGGCCGGCGTGGAGGTCACCACGCTCGAGGTCGAGGCATCCTTCGTCGGTCACGACCTCAACCGCGGCACGAGCGCGTTCCGCCGGCGCAAGCCCCAGGTGGAGGCCGCCCCAGCGGCGTGATTCCGGGGCTCGGCCCGTAGGGTTGAGCATCATGGCTGACTACGTCTTCACCCTGCGCAACGTGCGCAAGACGCACGGCGACAAGGTGGTCCTCGACAACGTCACGTTGTCGTTCCTGCACGGCGCCAAGATCGGCGTCGTCGGACCGAACGGCACGGGCAAGTCGACGCTGCTCAAGATCATGGCGGGCCTCGAGCACCCCAACAACGGCGACGCGATCCTCGACCCCGACGCCACGGTCGGCATGCTCCAGCAGGAGCCGCCGCTGACCGAGGGCACCACGGTCCTGGAGAACGTCGAGGAGGCGGTTCACGAGATCAAGGGGAAGCTCGACCGCTTCAACCAGATCTCCGAGGCGCTCGCCGACCCCGACGCCGACTACGACGCGCTGCTCGCGGAGATGGGAGAGCTCCAGACCGAGCTCGACCACGCCTCCGCGTGGGACCTCGACAGCCGGCTCGACCAGGCGATGGACGCCCTGCGGTGCCCGCCGCCCGACGCGCTCGTCGACACGCTGTCGGGTGGCGAGCGGCGCCGGGTGGCGCTGTGCAAGCTCCTGCTCCAGCAGCCCGACCTCCTGCTGCTCGACGAGCCCACCAACCACCTCGACGCCGAGTCGGTGCAGTGGCTGGAGGGCCATCTCGCCTCCTACCCCGGGTGCGTCCTGGCGGTCACCCACGACCGGTACTTCCTCGACAACGTCGCCCAGTGGATCCTCGAGCTCGACCGCGGCAAGACCCACCCCTACGAGGGCAACTACTCGACGTACCTCGAGACCAAGCAGGAGCGCCTCAAGATCGAGGGGCAGAAGGACGCCAAGCGGGCCAAGATGCTCGAGCGCGAGCTCGAGTGGGTGCGGTCCAACCCCAAGGCGAGGCAGGCCAAGAGCAAGTCCCGTCTGGCGCGCTACGAGGAGCTGGCCGCCGAGGCCGACCGCGCGCGCAAGATCGACACGGCCGAGATCAACATCCCCGCCGGGCCGCGGCTCGGCGACGTCGTGCTCGAGGCGAAGGGCCTGGCGAAGGGCTTCGAGGGCCGGCTGTTGATGCACGACCTGTCGTTCTCCCTCCCGCGGGCCGGGATCGTCGGTGTGATCGGGCCCAACGGCGTCGGCAAGACCACGCTGTTCCGGATGATCGTCGGTCAGGAGCAGCCCGACGCCGGCGAGCTCACGGTCGGTCAGACGGTGAAGATCTCCTACGTCGACCAGAGCCGGGGCGGGATCGACCCGAACAAGAACGTCTGGGAGGTCGTCTCCGACGGGCTCGACCACATCAAGGTCGCGAACTTCGAGATGCCGTCGCGTGCCTACGTCGCGTCGTTCGGGTTCAAGGGCCCCGACCAGCAGAAGCGCGCGGGTGTGCTGTCCGGCGGCGAGCGCAACCGGCTGAACCTCGCTCTCACGCTGAAGATGGGCGGCAACCTGCTGCTGCTCGACGAGCCGACCAACGACCTCGACGTCGAGACCCTCCAGTCGCTGGAGGACGCGCTGCTGGAGTTTCCGGGCTGCGCGGTCGTCACGTCCCACGACCGCTGGTTCCTCGACCGCATCGCCACCCACATCCTGGCGTGGGAGGGTGACGACGAGGACGAGGCGAAGTGGTTCTGGTTCGAGGGCAACTTCGCGGCGTACGAGGAGAACAAGGTGCAGCGTCTGGGCATCGAGGCTGCGCGTCCCCACCGGGTCACGCACCGGCGGCTGACGCGCCCCTGATCACCGCTGGCGTCGGATGTCCGCCTCGGGGTGGCACTCGATGAGGCGGTCGGCGACCGCGTTCATCACCCGCCCGAGCGCGGCGAAGTCCTCGCGGCTCGCGAGGTCGACCAGGTAGTCCCGGACTCCGTTGACATGGACGGGCGCGGCCTCGACCAGCAGGTCGTAGCCCCGGTCGGTCAGCCTGCAGACGATGCCGCGGCCGTCCTCCGGGGACTGCGAGCGCTCGACCAGGCCGGCGTTCTGCATCCGGGCCACGGTGTGGGTCACCCGGCTGCGGCTGTGGGCGAGTGCGTCGGCCAGCTGCGCCATCCGCATCGACCGGCCCGGCCGCTCGGAGAGCCGGACGAGGATCTCGTACTCGGTGAGGGACAGGTCGAACTCCCGCTGGAGGTCGGCGTCCAGCCGGTCGAGGAGGAGGGTCACCCCCACCGCGAAGGCACGCCAGGACACCTGCTGGTCCGCATCCAGCCAGCGTGCCCCCCGTCCCTCGGCCATGAGGTCAGGGTAACGACGTCGGTGGGCGAACCGCAGTTCTCGCAGGTCAGGTCAGGCGAGTCGCTCCAGGATCAGGGCCATGCCCTGGCCGCCGCCGACGCACATCGTGATGAGCCCGAGCGACTTGTCGTGCCAGTCCAGCGAGTTGAGCATCGTGGCTTGGAGCCGCGCGCCGGTCATGCCGAAGGGGTGGCCGACGGCGATCGCCCCACCGTTGACGTTGAGGCGGTCGAGATCGATGCCGAGGTCCTGGTACGACGGCACGACCTGAGCCGCGAACGCCTCGTTGATCTCGACCAGGTCGATGTCGCCGATGGTCATGCCCGCGTGGGCGAGCGCCCGGCGCGTGGCCTCGACCGGGCCGAGGCCCATGATCTCGGGGGAGAGCGCGCTGACCCCCGTGGCCACGATCCGGGCCAGGGGGGTGATCCCGAGCTCGGCGGCCTTGGTGTCGGACATGACGACCACGGCCGCGGCGCCGTCGTTGAGCGGGCAGCAGTTGCCGGCGGTGACGACACCGTCGGGGCGGAAGACGGGCTTGAGCCCGGACACGCCCTCGAGGGTGACCCCGGGCCGGGGCCCGTCGTCGGCCGAGACCACGGTCCCCTCCGGGGTCGTGACCGGCGTGATCTCGCGCTGCCAGAAGCCGTCGGCGAGGGCCTTCTCGGCGAGGTTCTGCGAGCGCACGCCGAACTCGTCGAGCTCGAGCCGGGTCAGTCCGCGCAGGGTGGCGACGTTCTCGGCGGTCTGGCCCATCGCGATGTAGGCGTCGGGGAGGGCGCCGTCCTCGCGCGGGTCGTGCCAGGCCTCGCCACCCGAGCCGTGCTCCGCCCGGTCGGCGGTGCGGGACATGGCGTCGGCGTACACCGGGTTGCGGGTGTCGGGCCAGTTGTCGGAGTTGCCGTGCTCGTAGCGCGAGACCGCCTCGACGCCGGCGGAGACGAACACGTCGCCCTCGCCCGCCTTGATCGCGTGGTAGGCCATCCGCGTGGTCTGCACCGACGAGGCGCAGTAGCGGGTGATGGTGGCGCCCGGGACGTCGTCCATGCCGTTCATGACGTTGACGATGCGCGCCATGTTGAACCCGGCCTCGCCGCCGGGCAGTCCGCAGCCGACGTAGACGTCGTCGACGTCGTGGCGGTCGAGCTGGGGGACCTTGTCGAGGGCCGTGCGGATCATCGCGGCGACCAGGTCGTCGGGCCGGAGGTCCTTCAGCGAACCCTTGACGGCACGGCCGATGGGGGAGCGGGCGGCGGAGACGAGGACGGCTTCGGGCACGCCGTCACCCTAGTCCGGCCATCAGGACGTCCATCGCCCGGCGTACGAACGTCTTGCGCTGGCCGGGGGGACGCAGCATCGCCCCGATCAGGATGCCGTCGATGGAGGCGACGAGCGTCTCGGCAGCGGCAGCAGCGCCGGCTGTGCCACGGGTCGTCAGGATGCCGGCGACCACCCCGACCAGCTCCTGCCGCAGCGCCGTCATGGTGGCGGCGATCCGGGGCTCGCGGGACGCCTGGATGGTGAGCTCGAGCCGGGTCACGAGGATCTCCCGCTCGTCGACCCAGCGCAGGATCGCCCGGGTCACCGTGGCGGCCGCCTGGGCGTCGTCGTGCGACGTCGCCGCCAGCTCGTCGGCGAGCTCGTGGCAGTTGGCGGTCACCCGCTCCGCGACGTAGGCGGTGACACCGTCGACCAGGGCCTCCCGGGTGCGGAGGTACGCCGAGCAGCTGCCCTCCGGGAGACCGGCCTGTCGGTCGACCGCTCGGTGGGTGAGACCACGCAACCCGTGCTCGGCGACCACGTGCACGGCCGACCCGAGCAACAGGCTCATCCGCGGGCTGCGGACCTCGGTGGTCGTCATGGGGACTTGATCATGCCACGGTGTCGGCGTATCTTCTACAAACGTAGAAGTTCTACAAACGTAGAAGGAAGTGGAACCCATGGTCTCCTACGACTCGACCACGATCACGATCTACCTTGCGATGGTGCTGACGGTGGCTGCGCTGGGCATCGGGGTGGTGCTGGCCACGCTCGGGTACGCCGTCGCGTGCCATCGCCGCGCGCGCCTGCAGCAGCGTGAGTCGGTCTGCCGCTACTACGGCCGCCTCGCCTTCCACCACTGAGAGCGCCCACAGGCCGTCGAAGACGGGCTGGCAGGATCGGCCTCGTGCGCCACGTGTACGAGTGCCAGATGCGCCGTGCCGACCTGCACGGCGAGACCGTCAGCAACGTGGCGTTCGTGGACTACCTCCAAGAGGCGCGGCTCGACCTGCTCCGCCACCACAACACCTCGCCGACGCCCAACCCCGGCGAGGGCCTGGTCGTGGTCAACACGGTCGTCGAGTACCTCGCGCCCCTGACCCTCCGCCAGGCGCCGCTCCGGGTCGCCGTGTGGTCGACCGAGGTCCGAGCCGCCTCGTTCACGCTCGGCTACGAGCTGTCCACCGGCGACGGCGACGAGCGCGTCGTGCACGCCCACGCCACCACCCTGCTGGCGCCGTACGTCTTCGCCTCGGGGCGCCCGCGCCGGATGACCACGGAGGAGCGCGAGCGGCTGACCCCGCATCTAGGGCCCTCGCCGGTCTCGGACCGCGCGGCTCCGCGAGGGCCCGACACGTGGGACGTCGGCGAGGTCGTCGAACGTCCCGTCCACGTGCGGTTCTCGGACGTCGACCTCCTCGGTCACGTCAACAACCTGCGCTACCTCGACTACGCGCAGATGGCTCAGGTCGACCTCCTGACGGGGGTCTTCGTGGAGGCGCGGGTCGAAGGCACCATCGACTGCATGGTCGCCCGCAGCGAGATCGACTATGTGGGCCAGATGAACCTCCGCCCCGAGCCGTACGCCGTGCGTAGCCGGCTCGTGGCCGTCGGCGACCGCTCGGTGTCGTTCGAGCAGGAGATCCGCGACCCGGGTGACGGCGACCGGGTGATGGCGCGGAGCCGGATCGTCGAGGTGAACGTGGACGAGAACGAGAAGCCCGTCCCGTGGCACCCGGCACACCGCGAGCTCTTCGAGCAGCGACTGGCGCGACTCGAGGTCGGCTGACGGTCAGGTCTCGTCGAAGGAATTGACCATGAACTGGGCCGCGTGGGTGATGTAGTCCCAGAACCGGGCGTCCTGCTCTGGCGGCAGCGCCACCTCGTCGAGCGCGTCCCGGAAGTGGCGCAGCCAGTGCTCCTTGGCCTTCGGTGTCACGGGGTACGGCGCGTGCCGCATGCGCAGCCGGGGGTGGCCGCGTCGCTCGGAGTACGTCGTGGGGCCGCCCCAGTACTGCATGAGGAACAGGCGGAAGCGCTCCTCCGCGGGCCCGAGGTCGTCCTCGGGGTAGATGGCCCGGAGGTACGGGTCGCCGGCCACGCCGCGGTAGAACGCGGCCACGATCCGGGTGATCGTCTCCTCGCCGCCGATCTCGTCGTAGAAGGTCGCGGTCACGCTCTCATTCTCGGTCACGAGTCGTCCGCCGAGTCAGGCGCGTCGGCCGCCGCCGCCGCCTCCGGGTCGCCGGGCGTGCGGTTCATGACGTACGACGTGGGGTAGGGCGCCTGGATGCCCTCGTGGTCGAACCGCGCCTTGATGCGGGCACGCAGCACCCGGGCGACCCGCCACTGCTCCATGGGCGCCGTCTTCAGCGCGACGCGGAGCGTGATCGCGTCCGGCGTGATCGCCTCGATGCCCCAGACCTCGGGCTCCTCGATGATCACGCCGTCGTACTCCTCGTCCTCCCACAGGTCGTGGGTCACGTCCGCGAGCACGCGGCGTACGCGGTTGACGTCCTCGCGCGCGCTCACCTGGACGTCGAGCACGGCGCGGGCCCAGTTCTGGCTCATGTTGCCGACCCGGTAGAGCTCGCCGTTCCGGACGTACCAGACGGTCCCGTTGGTGTCGCGCAACCGCGTCACCCGAAGGCTGACCGCCTCGACCGTGCCGGTCAGCCCCTCGCCCATGTCCACGACGTCGCCGACGCCGAACTGGTCCTCGAAGATCATGAAGATCCCGGACAGGAAGTCCTTGACCAGCGTCTGCGAGCCGAACCCGAGTGCGACGCCCACGATGCCGGCGCTGGCGATGATCGGGCCGATGTTCAGGCCGACCTCGGCCAGCATCATCGTGATCACGATCGCCGCGATGATGCCGGAGACGATGCTCTTGAGCAGGGTCCCCATCGTCTTGGCGCGCTGCACCCGCCGGGTCGATCCCGGCGGTGGGGTCGCCTCGTGGTCGCTGCGGCCGACGGCGACCTTCGTGATCCGATCGGGGAGGACGCCGTCCTCGGCTTTGCTCACGAGCTTGTCGATCAGCCGGTGGAAGACCCACTGGACGACGAGCCCGATGACGACCAGCGCCACCAGAGCCGCGGACTTCCTCGCCAGCAGGTGCCCGAAGGCGGACCAGTCCGAGGAGTCGATTCCCATGACGAGCGCGGACATGCGGACCAGTATCCTCAAGCCGTGACTCCGACTTCCCAGGCCCTGCGCAGGGCGGCGCTCGTTGTGGGATCCGCCACGATTCTCGTGCTCGCGTACGCCGGTCCGGCCGTCGCGGACATCCCCGACGGGTGGAGCAACCCGAAGCCGGTCCCGGTGCTCCACTTCCTGCTGCTGTTTGTCGGGATCCCGATCCTGATCACCGTGGGGATCCTGCTGGCGGTCTACCTGCCCGGCGTGGTGCGCGGTGAGTCCGTGGCCCCGGCGGGGGCGCGCGCCAGCGACCAGTGGCTCGGTGGGCGCCGCGAGACGACGCCGGAGCTGGAGTCGGCCGATCCGGACCACGACACCGGCGGCGCCGGCGGCCGGTGGTGACCATGGCGACCGAGGATGGGACGCATGGCCGGTGAGTTGACGGCTCGCCAGCGGGCCTTGCTCGACCAGACGATCCGGGCGGCCGAGCAGGTCTGCCGTTTCGAGTTCTCGGTGTTCGTCGGCACCGCCGAGGGCGAGCCGCGCGCGTTCGCCGAGCGCCTTCACGCGGCCCTGTCGACGCCTCGGCGCAGCGTGCTGGTGATGGTGGACCCCACCGCACGGGTGATCGAGGTCGTGACCGGTTCAGAGGTACGCCGCAACCTCAGCGACCGCGAGGTCGCGCTCGCGGTGATCGAGATGCAGAGCGAGTTCGCGAACGGTCAGCTGGTCCGCGGGTTGCAGCGCGGCATCACCATGCTGGCGATGTCCGCCCGCGCCCCGCGGACCCTCCACGTCGGGAGCTGAGCTACTCCGCTGGTGACTCCGCGTCGCGCTTCTGCGCGGCGAGCGCCCGCACGATGTCGGCGCGGCCCTCGCGCACGTACCTCTTCGCGGCCGGGTTGGCCGGTGACTCCTCGAGCCACCGGTCGACGCGCTCGATCAGCTCGGGGCTGCCCAGGGGGAGCGGGAACACGCCGTCCAGGAGATGCGACGCCATGTGCGTGCCGAGCTCCTCCCAGGCGGTGTCCGCCGCGGCGAGGTACTTCTCGACGTAGGGCTCGAGCACCTCCTCCTGGCCGAAGCGCATGAAGGTGCTCGAGATGGAGCGGTGCGTCTCGTTCGGGATGTCGGGGTTCGCCACGAGGTCGTGCCAGGCCGCGGCCTTCGCCTCGGGATCCGGTCGTGAGGCGCGCGCGGCCGCGGCGTTCTCCTGGCCGGAGATCGTGCGGTCGCGGGCGAGCTCGGCCTCGATCTCGGCCTCGCCGACGGCCCCGCACTTGGCGAGGCCCACCAGCAGCACCCACCGCAGGTCGGTGTCGACGTCGAGGCCCTCGACGGACACGCTGCCGTCCAGCAGCCCGGCCACCTCGGCCTGGCCCTCCTCGCTGACCAGGGCTCCGGCGTACTGCCGCGCGAAGATCAGCTGGGCGTTGCTGCCGGGCTCGGCCGCGTGGAGGAGGTCCCGCAGGCCGGCCTCCCACGCCGCCCGCAGTGCGGGACGCTTGGCCGGGTCGGAGTAGAGGTTGACGGCGAGGCCGGCGTAGCCCGGGATGGCGCGGATGCCGAACGCGTCGGTCTCGCTGCCGATGTTCGAAAGGACCAGCGTGACGTAGTCGGAGGCCGCCATCTCGGCGTCGCGGGTCATGTCCCAGGCCGCCCCCCAGCACAGGGCTCGAGCCAGGGAGTCGTCGAGCGTGCGCAGGCCGTGCACCACGGTCTCCAGCGACCGCTCGTCGAGCCGGATCTTGGCGTACGTGAGGTCGCCGTCGTTGAGCAGCAGCAGGTCGGGCTGGCGCTCGCCGACGAGCTCGTCGACCTGGGTCAGCTCTCCCTCGATGTCGACCTCGAGATGGCGGCGACGCACGAGGTGGCCGTTCTGCTCGTCGTACAGACCGATGCCGAGGCGGTGGCGGCGCAGGGTCCGGTTGTCACCCGCGGCGGTCTGCCGCACGCCGAACGACGCGTAGCCACCGTCGGCGCCCAGCTCGAACTCCGGCGAGAGCGTGTTGACGCCGCTGGTCTGCAGCCACTCCTTGGCCCACGAGTCGAGCTCGCGTCCGGACGACTTCTCCAGGGCCGTCATCAGGTCGACGAACTCGGCGTTGTCGTAGGCGTGGTCCTTGAAGTACTGGCGCAGGCCCTCGAGGAACTCCTCGAGACCCACCCAGGCGACCAGCTGCTTGAGCACCGAAGCGCCCTTGGCGTAGGTGATGCCGTCGAAGTTCACCTCGACCGCGCGGAGGTCGTAGTTGTCCGCGGCGATCGGGTGTGTCGAGGGCAGCTGGTCCTGGCGCAGCGCCCAGTTCTTGCGGGCGTTGGTGAAGCCCGTCCACGACTCCGTGTACGACGTGTTCTCGACCGCCGCGTGGTAGCACGCCCATTCCGCGAACGACTCGTTCAGCCACAGGTCGTCCCACCACTTCATGGTGACCAGGTCGCCGAACCACATGTGGGCCATCTCGTGCAGGATCACCGAGCAGCGGAACTCGTAGAACGCCGCGTCCTGCCGGCTGCGGGGGAGGTACTCGTCGCGGAGCGTGATCGCCCCGGCGTTCTCCATCGCCCCGGAGTTGTACTCCGGCACGTAGAGCTGGTCGTACTTCTCGAACGGGTAGGGGAAGTCGAAGGCCTCCTCGAAGAACTCGAAGCCCTGCTTGGTCAGGAGCAGGAGCTCTTCGGTGTCGAGGTGCTCGACGAGCGCCTGGCGGCAGTAGTGGCCGAGCGAGATCGGGCCGTTCTTGCCGTCGTAGGAGTCGAGGTGCTCGTGGTACTCACCCGCGATCAGCGCCGTGACGTACGTCGACATCCGCTTCGACTGCGGGAAGCTCCAGCGGGCCTTTCCGTCACCGATCGTCTGCGGCGTCGGTGTCGGTGCGTTGGAGACCACCTTCCAGTGGTCCGGCGCGACGACCGTCCAGGTGTAGACCGACTTCAGGTCGGGCTGCTCGAAGGTGGTGAACACGCGGCGCGCGTCCGGCACCTCGAACTGGGTGTAGAGGTAGACGCGGTCGTCGGCGGGGTCGACGAAGCGGTGCAGCCCCTCACCGCTGTGGGAGTAGGTGCAGTCGGCACGCACGACCAGCTCGTTGTCGGCCTCGAGGTCGGTGAGGGTGATCCGGCTGTCGGCGTACACCTCGGCGGGGTCGAGGCTGCGCCCGTTCAGCGTCACCTCGTGCACCGTCGCGCCCACCAGGTCGGCGAAGGTCTCGGCTCCGGGTTCCGCACACGTGAAGCGCAACGTCGTCGTGGAGGCAAAGGTCTTGTCGCCCGTCGTGAGATCCAGGTCGATGGAGTACGACGTGACGTCGAGGAGAGCGGCGCGGGTAGCGGCCTCTTCCCGGGTGAGGTTGGTACCAGGCATGAGCCAGATCCTCGCATCCGTCGCGCGTGCGCCCGCAACCGGAAACAGAAACGTTTGTATGACAATCGTCGGCATGGACGTCGAAGCGGCCCTGGCGGGCAGCTTCCTGGGGGGCTTGCCGCGGGACCTGATCGACCGTCTCCTCGAGCGTGGCGCCCGCACGTCGTACCCGCCCGGCACCACGTTCTACCGGCAGGGGGAGGCGCCACGCGCGCTCCTCGTGGTGACCGGCCTGGTACGTGTGTTCATGAGCTCGCCCGACGGTCGTCAGGTGACGGTCCGCTACGCGCGTCGGTCCGACGTGCTCGGCATCGCGGTGCTGGTCGGCGGACCGGCCGACGTCGGCGCGCAGACCTTGGCGAGCACCACGCTGTTCGCGATCGACGCCCGGGTGCTCACCGAGGCGGCGCACCGCGACGGCCGGGTCGGCTGGGCGATCGCGGAGGAGCTCGACCGTCGGCTGTACGAGAACCTCCAGCAGACGGCGGTCAACGCCTTCGGGACCGTGCGGCAACGCGTGGCGCTGCACGTCCTCGACCTGGCCTCCCAGCAGCAGGAGCCGAACGCGCCCTTGGTCGCGGCCGTCACCCAGCAGGAGCTCGCCGAGGCGGTGGGGTCGGTGCGCGAGGTCGTGGCGCGCGTGCTCCGCGACCTGCGGGCCGCCGGGCTGGTCGAGACGTCTCCGCAGGGGGTGCGGGTCCTCGACCCGACCGGGCTCCACGACCAGACCTGGAACCCCACGCCGGCGTGACCTGCGCCACCCGTACCCACTACTCAAGTCACAGACATGCGCCGGACGACGGAGGACGCTCGGGCCATGAAGTTCGCCAACACCGTCACCATCGCCCGCCCGCCCGAGGACGTGTTCGCGTTCCTCGCCGACCTGGAGAACCTGCCGCGGTGGAACTACGCCATCCAGCAGACCCGGAAGGTCACCCCCGGCCCGCTCGCGGTCGGCACCCGCTACCACCAGGTTCGGACCGTGCCGACGCGGCAGGAGGAGAGCCTGGAGGTCGTCGACCTCGAGCACGGCCGCCGGCTGATCGTGGAGGGCACGCTGAGCATGCTGCCCGCCCGGCTCGAGTACGACCTCGTGCCGCAGGGCGGCGGCACCGTCGTCACCAACACCGTGGAGCTCGACGTCCCCCCGCCCCTCGTCCTGGTGTCGTTGGTCGCCACCCGACGCATCAAGCCGGCCGTGGCCGAGAACCTCGCCGTGCTGAAGACAATCCTGGAGCGCGGGGAATAGTTGCCCAGGGCCACCGGTTGCGCGAGACATGACCGTCACCTCGGAGACCGCCCCCGTCACCCACGACACCGCCGACTTCTGGTTCGACCCGCTGTGTCCGTTCGCCTGGATCACCTCGCGCTGGATGCTCGAGGTGGAGAAGGTGCGCGACGTCCAGGTGCGCTGGCACCCGATGAGCCTGCACTTCCTGAACAAGGACCGGGAGCAGCTCCCCGACTCCTACCGGGAGAGCGTGGCCCGCGGACTCCCGATCGGGCGGGTGCTGATGGCGACGCAGGACAAGGCCGGCCCCGAGGCGCTCGGACCGCTCTACACCGCCCTCGGCACGCGCATCCACCACGACAAGCAGGAGCGCGACCGCCTGCTGGTCGAGCAGTCCCTGGCGGACGCCGGTCTTCCCGCCGAGCTGATCGATGCCTTCGACGACGACTCGTACGACGAGCCGCTGCGGCTGTCGCACCAGGAGGCCATCGACCGCGTCGGCGACGAGGTCGGCACCCCCACCATCGCCTTCAACGGGTCGGCGTTCTTCGGCCCGGTGCTCACCCGCATCCCCCGCGGCGAGGACGCCGGTCGACTGTGGGACGGCACCATCGCCGTCACCGAGTTCCCGTACTTCTTCGAGATCAAGCGCACCCGCACCGGCGAACTCGATTTCAGCTGAGGTCGACCGCCGTTGCCGGTGGGTCGACCCGGACGAGCCTGCGGCCCACCGCCGGTCGTCACGAGACCCCGTGGCGGTGCCTGGGGCCTGTCTCGAGGACCGGGTGGTTTCGTGACGCTCGCAGAGCTCGCTCCTCAACCACCGAGGGGCAGGGCTCGCTCCTCCACCACCGGCATCCCACCGCGGGCTCGTCGGTCGAGCCCGTCGAGACCACGGGAAATGCGCTGGCGCGTCCTCACTAGGCTTTTCGTCATGACCCATGTCCTGTCCGCCGTCGCCTGGCCCTATGCCAACGGCCCGCGCCACATCGGCCACGTGGCCGGGTTCGGCGTGCCCTCCGACGTCTTCAGCAGGTACATGCGGATGGCCGGCCACGACGTGCTGATGGTGTCGGGCACCGACGAGCACGGGACGCCGATCCTGGTGGCGGCCGACGCAGCCGGCGTCAGTGCCAAGGACCTCGCCGACAAGAACAACGCGGTCATCGTCCAGGACCTCGTCGACCTCGGTCTGTCCTACGACCTGTTCACCCGGACGACCACCGGCAACCACTACAACGTGGTGCAGGAGCTGTTCACCACCGTCCACCGCAACGGGTACATGGTCGAGAAGACGACCAAGGGTGCCGTCAGCCCCTCGACCGGGCGCACCCTGCCCGACCGCTACATCGAGGGCACCTGCCCCATCTGCGGGTACGGCGAGGCGCGCGGCGACCAGTGCGACAACTGCGGCAACCAGCTCGACCCGACCGACCTGATCAACCCGCGCAGCAAGATCAACGGGGAGACGCCGGAGTTCGTCGAGACCCAGCACTTCTTCCTGGACCTGCCCGCGCTCGCGGACGCGCTGACGTCGTACGTCAAGGGCCGGGAGGCGGGCGGCACCTGGCGGCCCAACGTCATCAAGTTCTCCCTCAACCTGATCGAGGACCTCCGCCCCCGGGCGATGACCCGCGACATCGACTGGGGCATCCCGGTCCCGGTCGACGGCTGGCGCGACAACCCGAACAAGCGGCTCTACGTCTGGTTCGACGCCGTGATCGGCTACCTCTCGGCGTCGATCGAATGGGCGCGCCGCCTCGGCGACCCGGAGCGCTGGCGCGACTGGTGGAACGACCCCGAGGCCCTGTCGTACTACTTCATGGGCAAGGACAACATCGTCTTCCACTCGGTCATCTGGCCGGCCGAGCTGCTCGCCTACGACGGCAAGGGTGCGCTCGGCGGGGAGCCGGGCCCGTACGGCGACCTCCAGCTGCCGACCGAGATCGTCTCCAGCGAGTTCATGACGATGGAGAGCAAACAGTTCTCGACCAGCCGGGGGCACGTGATCCTGGTCGGCGACATGCTGTCCCGCTACCAGCCGGACGCCCTTCGCTACTACATCTGCGCGGCCGGTCCGGAGACCTCCGACTCCGACTTCACGTGGGCCGACTTCGTGCTGCGCACGAACTCCGAGCTGGTCGCGGGCTGGGGCAACCTGGTCAATCGCACGGCCACGATGATCGCCAAGAACTTCGGCGAGATCCCGGCGGCCGGACCGCTCGAGCCGGTCGACGAGGCGGTGCTCGAGGCGGTGCGCTCCGGCTTCGACACGGTCGGTGCACTGATCGGCCGGCAGCGGCTGCGCAACGGCATCGCCGAGGCCATGCGGGTCGTCGGCGAGGTGAACAAGTACCTCACCGTCACCGAGCCGTACAAGATGAAGGACGAGTCTCAACGCGAGCGACTGGCGACCGTGCTTCACGTGGCCGCCCAGTGCGTGCTCGACTGCAACACGATGCTGGCGCCGTTCCTGCCGTTCTCGGCCAACGCGGTGTGGAAGGTGTTCGGCGGCGAGGGCGAGCTCATGCCGATGCCGCGGATCGAGCACGTCGAGGACCTCGACCCCGACAACGGCGCGGGCCTGCACGTGTACCCGATCATCACCGGGAACTACTCCACCACCCCGCGGTGGGAGTCCCGCCCGGTCGTGGTCGGCGCGAAGGTCGAGAAGCCGACGCCGGTGTTCACCAAGCTCGATCCGTCCGTGGTCGAGGAGGAGCTCGCGAGGCTCGAGGGCTAGTCGGTCCTCAGCGGCGCAGGAAGATCCCGGCCGCCGGTTTCGGCTCGAAGAACGTCGTCTTCGGCGGCATGACCTGGCCGGCGTCGGCGACCTCGATCAGGGCGTCGGCCGGCGGTGGCGCCAGCGTGAACAGGGCGCCCCGGTCGACGTCGCAGCGCGCGACGAGCTCGTCGAGGGAGTCGGCCGCGGGGACCAGGTCGATCGTGCGGACCCGGCCGGGAAGGGCCGGGTCCAGGCGGTCGAGCACCTGTGTCTGGAGGAGTGTGGCGTCGAGGCCGGCGACGCCCGCGGGCCGGTCGAGGGTGAGCCGGAGCTCGTGCCACCGCTGAGCGACGTACAGGCCCAGCGAGCCGACCGCGGGCTCCGGGGGTCCGGAGACCTCGCGCACCTCGAAGGCACCCGAGACGACGTGCAGCAGGCGCTCGGGGTCGAGCGGCCCGGACACCCGGCGGTGGAACGCGGACAGGGTGAGCCCGTCCATCGGGTGGACCACGCAGAGCAGGCCCGCCTCGGGGGGCTTCTGCGCGAGCCGCCACTCCTCGAGGGCGGCCGCGGTGCGGTGGTGGCCGTCGGCGATGTAGAGCTCCGCGGCCGCCAGCTCGTCGGCCAGGGCCCGGGTCTCGGGACCGTCGGGCAGCCGCCACACCGTCTGCCGGTAGCCCTCCGGTCCGTCGAAGTCGAGGACGGGCTCGGTGCGCTGCACCTCCTCCACGGTGCGCGTGAACGCCGGCCCCGCGTCGTGCAGCAGCAGCACGAGCGCCGGCGGGGTGTCGGTCGTGGTGTGGTGCCACACCAGGGCGTCGACCCGCAGCTGGTGCACGGCCTCGTGGCCCTTCACCCGGCCGTCGGCGACGGCCTGCACCGCCACGTCGCAGACGACCCCGGTGTACGACGTGTCGCCCCGGCTCTGCCGGTAGACGTAGAGCGCCTCGGGGGCGTCGGCGTACGACGCGGGGTCGATCTTCACGCCGTAGAGGTCGACACCCGAGTCGTCCTGGGAGTCGGTCATGGCCGTCACCGTGCGCCGCGCCGACTCCTGACGGACGACGCGGGCGGCGAACGGTCGGACGACGCTCACGGCGCCGTCCCCGCGCCGTCGTCGAGGGTGACGACCGAGACCCCGAGCACGTGGGGGATCGCGCGGAGCGCGTCGAGCACCTCGCCCGGCGCCTGGCCCTCCACGTCGATCGTCGCGACGGCCGCCTCGCCGCCGCGGAACACGCGGTTGACCATGTGCTGCACGTTGAGCTCGGCAGTGCGGAGCGTGTCGAGCACCTGGGCCAGCACGCCGACGCGGTCGAGGTGACGGACCGTGATCTGGATGGTGCCGAGGCGGTCGGGGTCGAGGTTGACGCAGTCGCGCGCCTCACCGGTCATGAAGGCGTCCACGATCTCGGTCACGCCCTGGGCGATGGCCCGCTGGGCCTGGTTCGTGGACGCACCGATGTGGTGGGTCGCCACGACGTTCGGGTGACGGGCCAGCGGCGACTCCCAGGTCGCCTGCCCGGACGACGGCTCCTCGGCGAACACGTCCAGCCCGGCGCGCACGCGTCCCTCGTCCAGCGCCTTCAGCAGCGCCGCCTCGTCGACGACGTCGCCCCGCGACGTGTTGAGCAGGATCGCTCCGGGTCGCATGCGGGCCAGGAAGTCCGCGTCGACGAGATGCTTCGTGCTGGGGCTCGCCGGCACGTGCAGGGAGACGATGTCGGAGGTCGCGAGGAGCTCCTCGAGCGAGTCACGCATGGTGATCCCGAGCTCCTCGGCCCGGGCCGCGGCGGCGGGCGCGCGGCCCTCGCGGGCGACCGACTGCACCCGGATGCCGAAGGCCACGGCCCGCTCGGCCACGAGCATCCCGATCGAGCCCAGCCCGATGATCCCCATCGTCGACCCCAGCAGGCCCTCGGCCTTGCCGTAGGTCTTCTTGTCCCACCGGCCCTCGCGGAGGTCTGCGACGTTGTCCGGGATCCGCCGGTCGACCGCCAGCAGCAGCCCGATCGTCAGCTCGGCCACCGCCGCCGCGTTGCGTCCGGGAACGTTGCAGACGAAGACCGCGCGCTCGGCCGCCGCGTCGGTGTCGATCGTGTTGGTGCCGGCGCCGGCGCGGATCACGAGCACGAGTCGGTCGGACGCCTCGAACACGGCCCGCGGGACCTTCGTGCTGCGCACGACCAGCACGTCGTACCCGGGGATCCGGGCGGGCAGGTCGTCCGCACCCAGGTCGGGGTCCACGTCGCACTCGTGACCGTGGGCCTCGAGGTCGTGGACCGTCTGGTCGGACAGCTTGTCCGCGAACAGAATGCGCACGTCACGACCTCCGGGTTTGTGGTGTAGCCGCCGGGGGTCGGCGGATGGGGCGCCACGCTAACGCCCCGGGCGCGGAGTCCGCTAGAAGCCTCTCGCGGCGTACGGCCCGACGTCGGTGCGGAACGCCCGCGACAGCTCACGGACGGCGCCGGGGTCGTGCTCCGCGATCACGCCTGCCCGGTGCAGCTCGGCGAGGTGCTTCCCGCCGAGGTACGCCGCGCCGAGCGCTGCCACGGGAAGCGCCACCTGGGCGTCGTCGTCGGTCGCGGTCGCCTCGCAGACGCCGTCCTTGACCCGGATGCGCCACCGGCCGGCGTTCCAGGGGGCCTGGTCGTCGGCGACCTCGACGACGACGTCGCAGTCGGCCTCGTAGCCTCGGGCGGCCAGCGCCTCGGGCAGGTCCACCAGTCGCACCCACAGGCTGTCGAACGGCTTCACGTCGCCGAGATCGCGAGGCCCCTCCACCCACGACAGCAGCGGGTCGGAGGCCGCCGCTCCCTTGAGCTTGACCGTGCCGGACAGGTCGAGGTCGGTCAGCCGCCGCAGCAACGCCAGCCGCGCGGCCGGGTCACCGCTGAGCTGCCGGACGTCGACCTCGCCGGCGGGCCGCGCGTTGGTCCACTTGTGCGTGCGCTTGAACACGACGTATCCGACGTCGCGGCCGCCCTGGGTCGCGAACAGGATCCGCGGCGGCTCACCGTCCCGCGTGTCCTCCTCGTCCACGTGGCAGAGCTCGGCGTAGAACTCGGCGTCGCCGACCACCGTGCCGACCTGGGTCCTCAGCAGCTCGAGGTCGATGCGCCGCCGACGCTCGACCACTCCGTCGTCGTCGACGGTGAGGATCCGGGTGGTGATCGTGGCGGTCTCGTCCTCGAGGTACGGAGCGGTGAAGGTCGTGCCGCGACCGAGGTGCACCTCCATCTCGAGCGAGGCGAGGCCGTAGCCGTGCCGGCCGTAGATGCTCGGCTCGCTCGCATGCAGCCCGGACACGTGCCCGCCCTCGCGCCGGGTCTGCTCGAAGTGGTGACGCAGCATGGCGGTCAGGATCCCTCGCCGCCGGTGGTCGGGGTGGACACCGACCCAGGTCAGACCGGCCATCGGCACGGCCTGCCCACGCCCCTCGCCGTCGGGGACCGAGAGCTGCATCGGACGCACGCCGTATATCCCTGGGTACGTCGCGGGGTCGACGTCGACTCCGACCAGGTCGGCCACGAAGCGCTGGTGCGCCGGGACGCCCCGCAACTCTTCCTCGGGCGGCCTGGTGGCGGGGCTGTCGAACCAGATCAGCTTGTCGGTCGCCAGGTAGCGCGGGAGGTCGGTCGCCTGCTCGATGCGGATCTCGAGACGCTCCTGTTCGGCCATGCACCCAGGAAACCCGTGCCCGAGCCGACTGTCCAACGACTTAGGTGGCCCGGCAGCGCGTGCTCGTCGGCCCCGGCTGGAACACTGTGCGCATGCGCGTCCACCTCGGCACCGACCACGCCGGTCTCGACCTCAAGCAACATCTGATCGACCACCTCCGCAGCCAGGGGCACGAGCCCGTCGACCACGGGGCGTTCGTCTACGACGCACTCGACGACTACCCGGTCTTCTGCCTGAGGGCGGCCGAGGCTGTGGCCGCCGACCCCGGCAGCCTCGGCGTCGTGATCGGCGGCTCGGGGAACGGCGAGCAGATCGCCGCCAACAAGGTGAAGGGTGTGCGGGCCGCCCTCGTGTGGAACGAGGACACCGCCGTCCTCGCCCGGCAGCACAACGACGCCAACGTGATCTCGGTCGGCGGGCGCATGCACACCATCGACGAGATGACGCACTTCGTCGACCTCTTCCTCGCCACGGCCTTCACAGGCGAGGAGCGGCACGCCCGGCGGATCGCGATGCTGGCCGACTACGAGCAGACCGGCGACCTCCCGCCCCTGCCGGACAGTGCCGGGCCGGAGAGCGCCGCCGGGGAAGGCCGTGCCTGAGGGCCACACCCTGCACCGCCTCGCCACGGAGCTGACCGACGCCTTCGCCGGTCACGCCGTCCGGGTGAGCAGTCCGCAGGGTCGTTTCGAGACCGAGGCCGCGTCGCTCGACGGGGCGACGCTCCTCGTCGCCGAGTCGGCCGGCAAGCACCTCTTCCTCGACTTCGACGCCGACCGGATCGTGCACGTCCACCTCGGGCTGATCGGAGGTTTCGACGTCCACCGTGGCGTCACGGAGGTCCCCGCGCCGGTCGGGCAGGTCCGCCTCCGCCTCGTCGGTGGCGGCGGCCACCCGGCGTACGCCGACCTGCGCGGCGCCACCCAGTGCGCGCTGGTCACCGCCGGCCGCCGCGACGAGATCGTCGGCAAGCTCGGCCCCGACCCGCTCCGCCCCGACGCCGACCCGGACCGCGCCTGGGCGCGCATCTCCCGGAGCCCGCGCACCATCGGCGATCTCCTGATGGACCAGGAGGTGCTGGCAGGTGTCGGGAACGTGTACCGGGCCGAGGTGCTGTTCCGGCACCGCATCCACCCGCTCCGCCCGGGCCGCACCCTTCGGGTGAGCCAGTGGCGGGCTCTCTGGGCCGACCTGGTCGCTCTCATGGCCGACGGTGTGCGCACCGGACGCATCGACACGGTCCGACCCGAGCACACTCCCGAGGCGATGGGCAGGGCCCCACGGGTGGACGACCACGGAGGAGAGGTGTACGTCTACCGCCGCACCGGCCAGCCCTGCCTGGTGTGCGGCTCCACCATCCGCACCGACGTGCTGGTCGGACGCAACATCTTCTGGTGTCCCGGATGTCAGCGCAGGTTCCGCTCCCGGGCAATACAGTGAACGTGCCATCCTCGCCGGACGGGACCGACTGATGACACATGTGGCCGCTGGGCAACGTCCCGCCTCGGACCGCGCGCGACGACGCTGGTCCGCGTTCCTCGCAGGGTCCCACCCCGATCGCCTCGCGCTGATCGCGCTGTTCTGCTTCGCCACGTTCGTCGGCGTCCTCATGCAGGCGTTCCCGGACTGGGTGTCGATCACGACGATCTCGCTGCCGCTGGTGGTCGGTGCCCTGTTCCTCGGCCCGCGCGCGCTGCCGTGGTTCGTGATCTACAACCTGGTCCTGCTCACGCTCGCGCTGCCCAAGGTCCCCAGCTTCACGACCAGGGCTGTCTTCACGACCGCCGTGATGTTCCTGCTCGCGTTCATCGTGATGATGGCGTCCTTCCGGCGGTCCCGGCTCGGCATCGCGGGCAGCATGGGCGAGTCGATGCTGGCCGACCTCAGCGACCGGATCCAGGGGCAGGGTGTGCTGCCGGACCTGCCGCGCCCGTGGCACGCCGAGTCGGTCATCCGGTCGGCGGGCGGCACCCGCTTCTCCGGCGACTTCTTCGTCGTCGGGGACACCAGGTCCGGGAGGCTCGACGTCTCCGTGGTCGACGTGTCGGGCAAGGGCGACCGCGCCGGCACCCGCGCGCTCCTGCTGGCCGGGGCCATGGGTGGCCTGGTGACGGCGCTCGAGCCGGGGGAGTTCCTGCCGGCCACCAACGCCTACCTGCTGAACCACCCGTGGCAGGACGGTTTCGCCACTGCCGTCCACCTGAGCGTCGACCTGCCCTCCGGTGCGTTCCGGGTCTGGACGGCGGGGCATCCGCCGGCCCTGCACTGGCGCGCCGGTGCCGGACGCTGGACACCCCTCGAGTCGGAGGGTCCGATGCTGGGCCTGATCCCCGACGCGGACTTCCACGAGGCCGCCGGGACCCTGCGGTCAGGCGATGCGCTCATGCTCTACACCGACGGGATGGTCGAGACCCGCACCACCGACATCGGCATCGGCATCGACCGGCTCATCGGGCAGGCCGAGCGCAAGCTGCGCAGCCAGTTCGCCGGAGGGGCGAAGACGCTGGTCGACTCGGCCGGCAGTCGCTCCGACGACCGCGCGTTGCTGCTGGTCTGGCGCGACTGACGGCGATCCCGATGCTCGATTCCGGGCTGCTGGCCGCCGTGTGGCACCATGACTTCGCGCGTCACGGGTGGGGAGACCTGCCGCGTGATCGCGGCGCGGACGTAGCTCAATGGTAGAGCCTCAGTCTTCCAAACTGATGACGCGGGTTCGATTCCCGTCGTCCGCTCGCAGTAGTCGAAACGGGGCGTAGCGTAGTGGCTAGCGCGCCTGCTTTGGGAGCAGGAGATCGCAGGTTCGAGTCCTGTCGCCCCGACCGGACCGGCACACTGAGCGCGTGTCCAGTCGGGAGGCGTTGATGCCGTCGCGACTCCGCGTCTTCGACCTGGGGCTCGCCCTCCTCGCCGCGGTGTCGATCGTCTACGAGTTCTCGATCTGGGCGGCCGACGGCCCGCCGGACTGGACGCCGGTGTCGGTGTTCGGCCTCCTCACCGTCCCGCTGCTGACCCGCTACAGCATCACCGTGTCGCGGGACGAGGACGCCAACGTCCTGGGACTGACCGCCGCCGTGCTGTTCAGCAGCGACTTCGACGACCCGAGCCACATCTTCCCGCTGTGGGCGGTGCTGGTGGTCGCCAGCTCGATCGTGTTCAAGGGTGGGGTCCGGCACGGCCTGCCGCGTGCCACCGACGACGTCCTGGCGGGCTTCGCGCTCGTCCTCGTGGCGCCGCACGTCGACCTCGGCCTGCGCCCCTTCGACCGTACGTTCGTGGCGCTCAGCACCTTCCTCGTGGTCGTGGCGGCCGTGTTCTGGGTACGTCGTCGCCTCCAGGGCCAGCACGATCCCCGGCAGGCGCTCGACATCCGCTCCACGTCGCTGGCGCTGCTCGGGATGTACTTCGCCTCGGTGTTCGTCTCCGTCCTCCGGCGTGAGTACACCAACCCCAGCAGCACCACCGACGCCCAGATCGCGATCCTGGGGCTCGGGCTGCTGGTCGCCGCACTCGTGGGGTACAGCGTCAGCCAGCAGCTGATCCGCGGGGTCGGCGTCCTGTCGGAGGCGTCTCTCGGCCTGCCCTGGCCCGCCGACGAGAACGACCGTCTCGTCGTCCGCTTCGCCCGGCAGGTGGTCCGGTCGGCCTCGGCCGAGATCCAGCCGGAGCCCGGCCCGCCCGGGACCCTGAGCGCACCCGTCGACGCGGTGCGGTACGTCGTCCTCCGGCGCAACCCGGGCGACCACGCGTTCACGCGGGCCGACCAGCGCCTGCTCGAGGCGGTGGCCACCATGGCGAGCGTCTCCCGGACCGTGGACCTGCGCGAGGCGGGTCTGCGTCTGCGCAGCATCACCGACGCCATGACCGGGCTGTGGAACTACCCGATGTTCGTCGAGCTGGCAGAGCAGGCGATGGGCGAGCGGGGGCCCGACGAGGTCATCGCCCTGCTGTTCCTCGACCTCGACCGGTTCAAGCAGCTCAACGAGGAGCTCGGCCACTTCGACGCCGACCAGGTCCTCTGCGAGATCGCCGGCCGGCTGCAGGACGCGGCGCCCCCCACGGCGGCCGTCGCCCGGTTCGCCGGGGACGAGTTCGCCCTGCTCCTGCGCGGTGTCGACCGGGACACCCTCGCCGAGGACATCCAGAGCCTGGTCGACGCCGTGACCGCACCGATCGCGATCGCGGGCCGGCTGCTCACAGTGCACGTCAGCGTCGGCGTCGGTGTCAGCGAGACCCGCGACGACAGCGTCGACGAGGTGATGCGCGTCGCCGAGGAGCACATGCGGGGCGCCAAGCGCGCGGGCCGGGCGGCGACCGCCTCGCGGGACGAGAAGGACCTCGTCACGACCGCGCTCGGCGAAGGGGCGACGGCGGTCGTCTTCCAGCCGATCCTCGACGCGCGCGACGGCTCCTTGTGGGGGTGCGAGGCGTTGGTCCGCGCGAACGACCCCGAGCTCGGCACCGTGTCGCCGCTCACCCTGGTCAGCTCGGCGGCCCGGCAGCAGGCCCTCGACGAGCTCACCTCCAAGATCGGCGTCGAGGCTCTCGACGCGATGGACGCCCTGGGGCACCGGGTCGACGGCCCGCTCCGCCTCACGGTGAACCTCGAGTTCGAGCAGTTCCGGGTCGACAACCCCGTCTTCGAGCGCCTGAGCCGCTCCCTCGGCGCGCGCGGGGTCCAGCTCGTGCTCGAGCTCTCCGAGCGCAGCTACGGACGCTGGACCGACCAGCACGACCTCCTCGCGGAGCGGCTCAAGGAGCGCGGGATCAGCCTCGCGATCGACGACTTCGGGGCCGGCTACGCGACGTTCAGCCTCCTCAACAAGTGGGGCTGGGACGTCGTCAAGATCGACAAGTCCCTCATCACCGCTTCCGACGAGCAGTCCCGCCTGCTGTTCACCAACGTCGTCCGCACTCTGCGCGACCTCCGGTTGTCGACCGTCGCGGAGGGGATCGAGACGCCGGACCAGCTGCTCGCGGCCCGCCGGGCCGGGGTCGACCTGCTCCAGGGGCACCTGGTCTGCGAGCCGGTCGGCATGGACGAGCTGCTCCGTCGTGTCGGGGCCGACGGGACGGGCCTGGCGGCCTCTCTCGGTTAGGTCCGGTCAGGGTGCTGCCCCTAGGCTGAGAAGGCCGCGCAAGCGGCTTTCCCCAGCTAGGAGACACGTAGTGAAGAGCGCCGTCGAGACCCTCGGACCCACCCGGGCCAAGCTGACCGTCGAGGTGCCCTTCGAGGAGCTCAAGCCGAGCCTCGACAAGGCGTACAAGACCATCGCGCAGCAGATCAACGTCCCCGGGTTCCGGCGCGGCAAGGTCCCGCCGATGGTCATCGACCGTCAGGTCGGGCGCGGCACGGTCCTGCAGGAGGCGATCAACGAGGTCGTCCCCCAGAAGTACGTCGAGGCCCTCCAGTCGCACGACCTCCAGCCGCTCGCCCAGCCCGAGGTCGAGGTCACCCGGATCGAGGACAACGAGGCGATCGAGTTCACCGCGGAGGTCGACGTACGACCGGAGATCACGGTCCCCGAGTGGCACGGCCTGAGCGCCGAGGTCGACGACTTCGTGGTCGACGACGAGGACGTCGACGAGCAGATCCAGGCGCTCCGTGAGCGGTTCGGCACCCTCAAGGACGTCGACCGCCCGGCGGCCGAGGGCGACTTCGTCACCATCGACCTGGTGGCCACCCAGGACGGCGAGCCGGTGGAGGGCGCCGAGGTCAGTGGGATGTCGTACCGCGTCGGGCGCGGGGGCATGCTCGAGGGCCTCGATGAGGCCCTGGTCGGCATGAGCGCGGGTGAGGACCGGGTCTTCAGCTCCCAGCTCGTGGGCGGCGACCTCGTGGGCCAGGACGTCCAGGTGCAGGTCAAGGTGTCGCAGGTCCAGGAGCAGGAGCTCCCCGAGCTGGACGACGAGTTCGCCCAGATGGCCTCGGAGTTCGACACCGTCGAGGAGCTGACCGCGGACGTGCGTGCCCGCCTCGCTGGCGGCAAGCGTCTGGAGCAGGCGGCGGCCGCGCGCGACGCGGTCCTCGAGAAGCTCCTCGACCAGGTCGAGGTCCCCCTGCCCGAGACCGTGGTCGCCGACGAGCTGACCGAGCGCCGGCGCAGCATCGAGCAGCAGCTCGCCTTCGCCGGCATGACGCTGGAGAAGTACCTCGAGGACGAGGGCCAGACCCAGGAGGAGTTCGAGGCCGACCTGGACCGCCGGGTCCGCGACGCCGTTGCGGCCCAGTTCGTGCTCGACAAGGTCGCGAACGACCTCGAGCTCGGGGTCGACCAGGCTGAGCTCACCGAGCACATGGTGCGGCGCGCCCAGCAGTCGGGCCAGGACCCGCAGGAGTTCGCCAACCACATGTTCGAGCACAACCACATCCCGGAGCTCGTCGCCGAGATCCGGCGCGGCAAGGCGCTGGCCCAGATCGTGGAGAGCGCGACCGTGACCGACGCCTCCGGGAACGTCGTCGACCTGGCGAACCTCCGCCCGGACGGCACCCTCGGTGACCCGGCCGAGGAGTCGGCGGCTGAGCCGGCCGAGGAGCCGGCCGAGAAGCCGGCCGAGGAGCCGGCCGAGGAGACCCCCGCCTGACCTTCCGCTGTCGGCGAACACCGCCCCGTCACGGGTGGATGCGTCGCCCGATCCGGCTAGGGTCGCAGACGTGACCGACATGAATGGAGGGTCCGCGGGCTACGGCCTCGACGACCACATCTACCAGCGGCTGCTCCGCGAGCGGATCATCTTCCTCGGCTCCGAGGTCCGCGACCAGAACGCCAACGCGATCTGCGCCCAGCTGCTGCTGCTCTCGGCCGAGGACCCCGACGCAGACATCTTCCTCCACATCAACAGTCCTGGTGGTTCGGTCGACGCCGGCATGGCGATCTACGACACCATGAACTACATCCCCAACGACGTCGCCACGGTCGGCATGGGTCTGGCCGCCTCGATGGGCCAGTTCCTGCTCTGCGCGGGTGCCAAGGGCAAGCGCTACGCCCTGCCCCACGCGCGGATCATGATGCACCAGCCCAGCGGCGGCATCGGGGGCTCGGCGTCCGACATCAAGATCCAGGCCGAGCAGAGCCTGCTGCTGAAGAAGCAGCTGACCGAGCTCCAGGCCCACCACACCGGGCAGACCATCGAGCAGATCGAGCTCGACTCCGACCGCGACCGCTGGTTCACCCCGCAGCAGGCGCTGGAGTACGGCTTCATCGACAAGGTGATCATGAGAGCCGCCGAGGCCAGCGACGAGGGCCGTCCGGCCCGCTGAGAGGACAGACGATGAACTACTACATCCCCCAGTGGGAGGAGCGGACGTCCTACGGCTTCCGCCGGATCGACCCCTACGCGAAGCTGTTCGAGGACCGCATCATCTTCCTCGGCACCCCGATCTCCGACGACGTGGCCAACGCCGTGATGGCCCAGCTGCTGTGCCTGGAGTCGATGAACCCCGACCAGGACGTCCAGATCTACATCAACAGCCCCGGTGGCTCGTTCACGGCGCTGACGGCGATCTACGACACGATGAAGTTCATCAAGCCGGACGTGCAGACGGTGTGCTTGGGCCAGGCGGCCTCGGCGGCGGCCGTCCTCCTCGCCGCCGGCACCCCGGGCAAGCGGCTCGCCCTTCCCAACAGCCGGATCCTGATCCACCAGCCCTACACCGAGGGCACGGGCGGTCAGATCTCCGACCTGGAGATCCAGGCCAACGAGATCATCCGGATGCGCGAGCTGCTCGAGCGGATGATCGCCGACGCCTCCGGCAAGGAGCAGGCGGAGGTCAGCCGCGACATCGAGCGCGACAAGATCCTGACCGCCGAGCAGGCGGTCGAGTACGGCCTCGTCGACGCGGTGCTCACCTCGCGCGCCGGCGTACCCGTGCTTGCCTGACCAGCCTCGGCGCGTCGGTACCCAGGTGGGCCACGGGCCAGGCAAAGTTCGGGTGTGGGGTCCTGCCAACGAGGCGCCGACGAGGTACCGTCGAAGGACCGCCTCACACCCAGCAGACTGATCGACTCGGCAGAGAACAGCAGACCACCGGCAAACCTGGCCGGCCGAACCGGAGGATGACCGCCCGTGGCACGTATCGGTGACGGAGGCGACCTGCTGAAGTGCTCGTTCTGCGGGAAGAGCCAGAAGCAGGTCAAGAAGCTGATCGCGGGCCCCGGCGTCTACATCTGCGACGAGTGCATCGACCTCTGCAACGAGATCATCGAGGAGGAGCTCGCCGAGGGGAGTGAGGTCAGCCTCGACGAGCTGCCGAAGCCACGCGAGATCTTCGAGTTCCTCAACTCCTACGTGATCGGTCAGGAGCGCGCCAAGAAGACGCTCGCGGTCGCCGTCTACAACCACTACAAGCGGGTCCAGGCGGGCATGCAGCCGACTACGGCCAAGCACTCCAAGGAGGAGTCGGTCGAGGTCGCCAAGTCCAACATCCTGGTGATCGGGCCCACCGGGTGCGGCAAGACCTATCTCGCGCAGACGCTCGCCCGGATGCTGAACGTGCCCTTCGCGATCGCCGACGCGACCGCGCTCACCGAGGCGGGCTACGTCGGCGAGGACGTCGAGAACATCCTGCTCAAGCTGATCCAGGCGGCCGACTACGACGTGAAGAAGGCCGAGACCGGGATCATCTACATCGACGAGATCGACAAGGTCGCCCGCAAGGCGGAGAACCCCTCGATCACCCGTGACGTGTCCGGCGAGGGCGTGCAGCAGGCGCTGCTGAAGATCATCGAGGGCACCACCGCCTCGGTCCCGCCCCAAGGCGGCCGCAAGCACCCCCACCAGGAGTTCATCCAGATCGACACGACGAACATCCTGTTCGTCGTGGGCGGCGCCTTCGCCGGTCTCGAGCACATCATCGAGCAACGGGTCGGCAAGAAGACCCTCGGCTTCACCGCCGAGGTCAAGGGCGCCGAGGAGCGCGACGCTGACGACCTGCTCGCGCAGGTCCGGCCGGAGGACCTCACCAAGTTCGGCCTGATCCCCGAGTTCATCGGCCGCCTGCCGATGATCGCCACGGTCAACAAGCTCGACGTCGACGCGCTCATGGAGATCCTCACGGTCCCGCGCAACGCCTTCGTCAAGCAGTACCAGAAGCTCTTCGAGCTCGACGACGTCGAGCTGGAGTTCACCGACGAGGCGATCCGCGCGGTCGCGACCCGCGCCCTCGAGCGCGGCACCGGCGCCCGTGGCGCCCGCGCCATCCTCGAGGAGGTCCTCCTCCATGTGATGTACGACGTACCCTCCCGCAGCGACGTCGGCAAGGTCATCGTCACCGAGGAGGTCGTGACCGCCGACGTGCCACCGACCCTGGTCCCGCGCGAGTCCGAGGCCAAGAAGAAGAAGTCGGCCTAGTCATTTCAGATCATTTCCGGGTCATTTACCGGACTAGTCCCTCCCGCTGCTCGCCCCGCGCCCGGAAGACTGAGCGCGCACCGTCATCAGGCCTTGAGGGGGGCACTTCGTGGGCGCGGATCGTAAGGGACCGCTGGCGGCCTTCGTCGTCGTCGCGCTGATCGCCGCCATCCTCCTCATCACCTCGGTTCGCAGCCAGGCGGCTCCGTGGTTCCCGACGCGCATCGTCGCCGGGCCCGCGAGCGAGCCGCACCTGTGGACGTCGGTCACCGGTGGCCTCGACCGGGTCGTGGGGGACGGCGTCGTCCTGGTGCGCAAGTCCGCCCAGGCGCCTGACCACGAGTCGACGCAGTCGGCCACCGTGGGCCCCTCGACCCGTGTCGTGACCGCTCGACCGGCGGTGACGACCACGCGCCAGGTCGCCCAGACCGGAGGGCACCATCCGTCCAGGCACCATCGGCCGGGTCACCGGCCGCACCGGCCCGGCCACGTCGAGCAGCCCGGCACCGCCCCGACCGCGCCGTCGGGACCGTCCACCTCCGACGCCGGTTCGCCGCCGGGCAGGCCCGGCCACGGCCGTCACCTCGGGTGGTACCGCCACCACGGCCAGGCTGAGCCCGCGGGCGATGACCGGCCCGACTCAGCCTGGCCCGGTCATGGCTGGGGCCACGGCTGGGGTCATGGCTGGGGCCACGGCTGGGGTCACACGTCTGACCATGGTCATGGCCGGGGTCACGGCTGGGGTCACGGCTGGGGCCACGGCTGGGGCCACGGCCGGCACTGACACCTAGGGGGCCACGGTCGCGGCCACCGACAGCTCGGCGTCGTCGGAGACGATGTACGTCGGATCCGCAGTGATCCTCCCGGCTCGCACCAGGTCGCCCTCCGCGGCCCGGATCGACTCGAGGGCGGTCTCGGGCCCGGTGAACTCCACGGTGGACAGCTCGTGCCGCATCGAGACCTTCGCCTGCGACTTGGCGCCGCGGATCCCGGCCAGCGCCGACGCGACCGCGTCGAGCGTCGAGGCGTCACCGGCGACGTCCTCCAGCTCGGCGGCCTGAGGCCAGGGCGCGCGGTGGATCGAGCCGGCCTGCCACCACGACCAGACCTCCTCGGTCACGAACGGCACGAACGGCGCGAGCAGCCGGAGCTGGACGTGGAGCGCGAGCGCCAGCGTCGCCTTCGCCGAGGTCGTGGCCTCGCCACCGGACTCGTCGTACGCCCGCTCCTTGACCAGCTCGAGGTAGTCGTCGCAGAACTCCCAGAAGAACTTCTGCGCAGCCTCGAGCGCGGAGGTGTAGTCGTAGGCGTCGAAGCCGGCCGTGGCCCGCTCGACCACGTCGGCGAGCCGGGCGATCAGGGCGCGGTCCACGGGCTCGGTCACGGCGGCGGGGTCGGGCCGGGTGGCGCCGACGTTGCCGAGCACGAACTTGGACGCGTTGAGGATCTTCATCGCCAGCCGGCGGCCCTCCTTGAGGGGGTGCTCGTCGAAGGCGCTGTCCAGGCCCGGGCGCAGCGACGCGGCGCGCCAGCGGATCGCGTCGGAGCCGTACTGCGCGAGCAGCTCCATGGGCGTCGAGACGCTCCCGCGGGACTTGCTCATCTTCTTCCGGTCGGGGTCGAGCACGAAGCCCGAGATCATCGCGTGCTTCCACGGGACCGTGCCGTCCTCGAAGTGCGCCCGGACGACCCGTGAGAACAGCCAGGTGCGGATGATGTCGTGCGCCTGGGTGCACAGGTCCATCGGGTACACCCGCGACCAGAGGTCGGGGTCGCGCTCCCAGCCGCCGGCGATCTGCGGGGTCAGCGACGACGTCGCCCAGGTGTCCATCACGTCCGGGTCGCCGATGAAGCCGCCCGGCTGGCCGCGCTGCGACTCGTCGTACCCGGGCGGGACGTCCTGGGACGGGTCGATCGGCAGGGAGTCCTCGGACGCCGCGATGAGCTGGTCGTGCAGGGGCTGTCCGTCGTCGTCGAGCGGGTACCAGACCGGGAACGGGACGCCGAAGTACCGCTGCCGGCTGATCAGCCAGTCGCCGTTCAGGCCCTCCACCCAGTTCGTGTAGCGGTGGTGCATGTAGCTCGGCGTCCACGAGATCTGGTTGCCGCGCTCGACGAGCGCCGCCCGCAGGTCCTCCTCGCGGCCGCCGTTGCGGATGTACCACTGCCGGGTGGAGACGATCTCGAGCGGCTTGTCGCCCTTCTCGTAGAAGTTCGTCATCCGCTGCGTGGGCTTCGGCTCGCCGTCGAGGTCGCCGGCGGCACGCAGCAGCTCGACCATCGCCGCGCGGGCGGAGAACGCGGTCTTCCCGGCGAGGTCGGCGTACGCCGACGCCGCCGGCTCGGCCGCCAGCCACTCGGGGGTGTCGCGCTGGAGCCTGCCGTCGCGCTGGATGACCGTCCGGACGGGCAGCTGCAGCTCGCGCCACCACTGGACGTCGGTGAGGTCGCCGAACGTGCAGCACATGGCGATCCCGGCGCCCTTGTCCGGCTCGGCAGCGGGGTGGGCCAGCACGGGGATCTCGACCCCGAAGACCGGACTGGTCACCGTCGTCCCGAACATCGCCTGGTAGCGCTCGTCGTCGGGATGGGCGATCAGCGCCACGACCGCAGGGATGAGCTCGGGCCGCGTCGTCTCGATGAACACGGGCGCGTCCGGCCCGTGGAAGGCCACGCGGTAGTAGTGCCCGGGGTACTCCCGCGCCTCGAGCTCGGCCTGGGCGACCGCGGTCTGGAACGTGACGTCCCAGAGCGTGGGGGAGTCCTGGCGGTAGGCCTCGCCACGGGCGAGGTTGCGCAGGAACATCCGCTGCGAGGTGATGCGGCAGTCCTCACCGATCGTCCGGTAGAGGTAGTTCCAGTCGACGGAGAGCCCGACCTGGCGGAAGAGCGCCTCGAAGGCGACCTCGTCCTCGGCGGTCAGTCGCTCGCACAGCTCGATGAAGTTCTGCCGGCCGATCGGCACCTGACGCTTGGGGTCGGGCTTCTCAGGCGGCGTGAAGTCCGGGTCGTAGGGGACCGACGGGTCGCACCGGACGCCGAAGTAGTTCTGCACCCGGCGCTCGGTGGGCAGCCCGTTGTCGTCCCAGCCGATCGGGTAGAACAGCTCCTTGCCCCGCATCCGCTGGTAGCGGGCGATCAGGTCCTTCTGTGTGTAGGAGCAGACGCTGCCGAAGTGCAGCGTCCCGCTGACCGTCGGCGGCGGCGTGTCGATCGCGTAGATCTCCTCGCGGGTCTTGGTGCGGTCGAACGCGTAGGTCTGGTCGGCCTCCCACTGCTTCGACCACTTGTCCTCGAGGCCCTCCAACGCCGGCTTGTCCGGTACGACGACGGCCGGCTGCTGCGGCGTCGTCGTGGACAGGTGCGGCGTGGTCTCGGTCATGGCGGAAGTCTATGAACCGCCCCTCGGCCTTCCACAATCGGTTTGGTAGAGCCGTCGGTCGAGCCCGTGCCGACCACGGCGCTGCTCGTCCGGTGACCGTGACCGGATTTCGACGCGCTCGCCCCTCGGGATGATCGGGGAACGGTGGGCGCGGTTGTCTCTTGGTCACGGTGCTCCCCACCGGAGTCTCGGCTCTCCCTCGCCGTCGGGGTGCTCGCTGGGGTACTGCCGAAGGAGCTCCGTCGAGAGATTTTCGAGAAAGTACGGCCGACCCTGTTGAGAGAACCGCTTTCCGGGGCCGGGTTGTCGGTGCCGTCTGATCCAATACGGGTATGGCCACCACGACCGCCACCGCACCGACCGGGATCGAGCGCTTCGACCCGGATACGGTGCTGGCCGGTGTCGGGGAGGCGGAGACGGCTGAGCGTCAGGCGGGGCTGGCGAAGCTGGAGCTGGCGTTGCGGTGGTGTGTGCTGCACCCGGCCACCGACGACACGGGTGTCGCGGTGTGGGGCGATGCCGAGATC
>DASSTL010000008.1:0-33171 GCA_035707985.1 Nocardioides sp.
CGCTCCGGTCAGCGCCTCTTGGCCACGGTGAGCGTCGTGACCTGCTTGGACGCCTTGTGCAGGTCATCGCCGCTGTACTTCGCCTTGAGCTTCCAGGTGCCGGCACCGACGCGCGGCAGCGCGAGCTTGACGACGCCGGAGTCGGACAGGGCCTTGGCCTTGACGGTGCGCACCTTCGTGCCCGACTTGAGCTTCAGGCGCACCGTGCCCGTGGGCGCTGCTCCTCCGGAAGTCTCGGACAGGACCTTGACCCTGACCTTCCCACCGCGCTTGCTGGTGGCCTTGCGCAACAGGGTCGTGCGCACGCGGGTAGGGGCCCTCGTCACCTTGAGGTCCGCGGTGGTCGAGGCGCCGGTGTGTCGGATGTCGCCGGAGTAGCCGAAGCTCAAGGCGTAGGTGCCGACGTCGACCGATGCCGGCAGCACGAAGGTCGCCGAGCCGCCGCTGAGCTCCTGGGAGTCGGTGACGCCCGCGCCGTCGAAGGTCACGGAGCCGGAGGCGCCGGGAACGGTGACGGTGATCTTCACCCGGTCGCCGTACGGCGACTTCGCCGGGGCGTCCACGGTCATGGTGGGAGTAGCCCGGTCGGACGGCCAATACGTCCAGTTGTGCGCCCATACCCCGGAGATGCGGGTGAACTGGCCGCCGATGATCAGCCCCCACGGCCCGGCGCTGATCGTCCGCACTCCCCAGAACTGGTTGAAGACCGGCCGGAAGGTCGTGTTGACGACGCCGGAGTTGTTGTAGACGACCATGTGGGTGGTCGTGTCGCCTTCGTACATGTCGTGGAAGCCGACGTAGACGTCACCGTCGTAGAAGTCGATGGCCTGGACGTCGCCACCGAGGTAGCGCCGCCAGTTGAGGGCCCCGGTGTTGGGGTTCCACCGCCCGGCGCGGTTGTACTTGGCTCCGGACCCGGCGTACAACGACGTGCCGTCGTCGCTCCAGTCCACGGTGAGCGTCGGGTTGATGCTCTGCGAGAAGGAGGACCCGACGGAGTGACCGTCGGTCGGGTCGACCAGCCCTAGTCCTTCACGGGCGGCGCCCGACAGGTTCGTGAACCGGCCACCGACCGCGAGCCGGCTCCCGTCCGGGCTCAGGGCCACGGCGTTCACCAGACCGTTCGTCTGGCCGTCGAAGGCCGCCACTCTCGCGCCGGTGCTCGCGTCGACCTTGGCGAGGTAGTTCTGGGCCACGCCGCCGACCGAGGTGAACTGACCACCGATGTAGACGGCGCCGCCGCGCACCGCCAGCGAGTGGACGTAGGCGTTGACCCGGGGGTTGAAGCCGTTGTCGACGTCACCGGTCGCCAGGCTGACCCGCGCGAGCCTGGCCTGGCTGACCCCACCGATGCTCGTGAAGGCGCCCGCGACGTAGAGGTAGCCGCCCGCGCTGGCCAGCCCGTAGACCCGGCCGTTGGTGTCGGCCTCCCAGGACCTGACCAGTGCGCCGGTGTCGAGGTCGAACGCCGCCAGGTTCGACCGGGCGGTGGCGGACCCGCCCTGGACCTGCGCGCTGTTGAAGGAACCCCCGACGTAGACGGTGTCCCCGACGACCAGCGTGGCGTAGACCTGCCCGTCGACGCCGCCGGTCTGGGCCGGGGGTCCGTTGGGGATGTCCGCGGCCGCCGGGGCCTGCATCGCGAGCACCGACAAGGGAGCCACGATCACCGCCAGCACCACGGACACGACGATCCTGGACAACCGGTGCGGCGGTGGGTACATCGCATCTCCGTGGGGCACTCGAGAATGACAGACCGGTCCGCCGGGGCTCGACGGCGGCCTTACTCGCGACGGTACTGACGGCCGCCGCTTCGTCGTACACCACAATTGGTGACGCGCAGACGCGACAGCGCCCGGCCGGTCGGTGGCGGCCGGGCGCTGCGCGATGTCGGGACGCGAGCAGGGCAGGGCTCGCGCCTCGACCCCGAGACGACGTCAGGCGGCGGGCGTCTCCCCCACACCCGAGTACGCGCTGGCGTCTCCCTGGATGCTCCGACTCCTGTCTCCGGCGATCCCGACAGGGACGTCGCCGGCGACGGTGATGCGGTGCATCAGGCGCGGGTGGTCGTCGTAGTCGGCGACCGCGTAGTGCTGCGTGGCGCGGTTGTCCCAGACCGCGATGTCACCGGGCTGCCACGACCAGCGCACGGTGTTCTCCAGGCGGGTGATGTGGCGCTGGAGGAGCTGGAACAGGTCCTGGGAGTCGAACGTCGACAGGCCCGTGATCGACCGGACGAAGTGTCCGAGCAGCAGCGACGGCTCCTGGGTCTCCGGGTGGATCCGCACCAGCGGATGCTCGGTGAGGAACAGCAGGTGGGCGAACTCCTGGCGGTAGCGCTCCTCCCGTACGTCGATCCCACCGAGCTGCGGGTGCTCGCCGGCGTAGTCGTACTGGTTGCTGTGGACCGCCCGCAGCCCGCCGACCAGCGCCTTCAGCGCCGGGTGGAGGGTCTCGTAGGCGTGGACCGTGCTCGCCCACACCGTGGTGCCGCCGTATGGCGGGAGGGTCACCGCACGCAGGACCGAGATCGCTGGGACGCGGTCCACGAAGGTGACGTCGGTGTGCCAGGAGTTGGCCTTGGCCTCCTCGGAGTTGATCGGCAGCACGGCTCTGCCGTCGCCCTTGACCGTCGGATGGGGCGAGGTGACCTCGCCGAGCCTGGCGGCGAAGTCGTACTGGTCGGCGTCGGTGGCGTGATCCTGGCCGCGGAGGAAGACCACCTTGTGCTTGAGCAGCGCCCGGCGGAAGGCCGTGACCTGCGTCGGGTCGAGGTCGGGGCCGATCCGCAAGCCCTCGACGACGGCGCCGATGTGGCCGCCGACCTGGGTGACCGTCAGGCCGCCGTCGCCGGGGACCTGGGGTCGTTCTTCCAGCTTCATGGTCATGTGGTGCTCCTCTTCTCTGGGTCTCTCCTGCAGCGTGGTTTCGAGACGGCGCCGGCGCGCCTCCTCAACCACCGGCGTAGGGCGCCGGCGCGCCTCCTCAACCACCGGGCTACGTGCGCCAGCGGGAGAAGCGGCGCTCGAGTGCGACCAGGCCGTAGTTCACGGCGAGGCCGACGAGGGTGGTGGTGAGGATGGCGGCGTACATCTTGGGGATCAGGAAGTTCATCGACGAGTAGTTGATGAGGAAGCCGAGCCCCTCGGTCGCGCCGACCAGCTCGGCCGCGATCAGCACGAGGATCGCGGCGGCGCCCGAGATCCGGATGCCGGTGAAGATCGTCGGCACGGCGGCCGGGAAGACCACCTTGCGGAACGTCGCCACCGGGCTGAGCCCGAGCACCTTCGCCGACCGCAGCAGCTGCGGGTCGACGGTCGCGACCCCACTGATCGTGCTCAGCAGGATCGGGAAGAAGCAGGCGTAGGTGACGATCGCGATCTTCGAGGTCTCGCCGATCCCGAGGATCAGCGTGAACGCCGGTAGCAGTGCGAGCGCGGCGGTGTTGCGGAACGCCTCGAGCGGCGGGGTGAGGATCTCGCGCACCGGGCGGTACCACGCGATCGCCGCTCCCAGCGGGATCGCCAGCACCACGGCGACGCCGAAGCCCGCGCCCGAGCGGATCAGGCTCGCCTTCACGTGGGTGAGCAGTGTCCCGTCCTTCGCCATCTCCCACCACGCCTGGAGCACGACGTGCAGCGGCGGCAGGAAGTAGCTGTCGACCAGGCCGAGCCGGGGCACGTACTCCCAGATCAGGGCCAGCGCCGCGATCCCGAGGCAGCCGCGCCCGAGCCGCTTCCCACGCGTGACGTACGACGGGACGCTGGTCGCGCGGGCGGACTGCTGCTGGCGCGGGTTGAGGCCGGGCTCGGTGCGCTCGTCGAGCAGGGTGCTAGGCAACCGAGGCCACCCCCTCGTGCCGACCCCGGGCCGGACGCTCGCGCAGGAGGGTCCAGATGCGGTGGCGGTAGCGGGCGAACGCCTGCGACCCGCGCAGGTCCTCGTCCTCGTCGGACCGGTCGAGATGGACCTCCACGACGTCCCGGATCCGTCCCGGCTGCGCGCTCATCACCGCGACCCGCTGACCGAGGAAGACGGCCTCGTCGATGTCGTGGGTGATGAACAGGACGGTCGTGCCGGTGCGCCGCCAGATCCCGAGCAGCTCCTCCTGGAGTCGCTCACGGGTCTGCGCGTCGAGGGCGCCGAACGGCTCGTCCATCAACAGCACCTCCGGGCGGCAGGACAGGCTCCGGGCGATCGCGACCCGCTGCTTCATGCCGCCGGACAGCTCGCCCGGCAGCCGCTGCGCGAACTCCTCCAGACCCACGAGCCGGAGGTACTCCAACGCGGTGGCGGCGCGTTGCGACTTGGACATTCCGCCCTTGGCCTCGAGCGCGAGCTCGATGTTGCCCTGGGCGGTGCGCCACGGGAGCAGCGTGTACTGCTGGAAGACGACGCTCCGGTCGGTACCGGGCCCGGTGATGCGCTCGCCGTTGATGCTCACCGTGCCGGACGTGGGCTCCCCGAGCCCGCCGATCAGGTCGAGGATCGTCGACTTGCCGCAGCCGGACGGGCCGACCAGGGTCAGGAACTCCCCGGCCTCGATCGTGAGGTGGACGTCGTCGAGGGCGACGAAGTCGCGGTACTTCTTGTCGGCGTCGTCGCGGACCGGGAAGGCCTGGCCGACGCCGTCGAGGTCGATGCGTGCGGACATCGGTCAGTCCTTCTTCGCCAAGGCGTTGTAGGCGTTGGTGTAGACGTCGGTCGCGGTGATCTTCGAGGGGTCGACGTCACCGCGGTCGGCCAGCCAGTCCAGCCAGAGCGAGATGTCACCGGCGGAGATCGCCGCCGTCTTCTTGGTGGCGACCCCGGTCGTGCCGGCCCAGTTCTGGTCCACGGCCTCGACGTAGTCGCCGTACCCGTGGTTCTTCAGCCACGCGTCGTAGATCTTCAGCACCTGCGCGCGGTCGTGCGCCTCGATGTAGCGCACGGCCTTGGCGACGCCGGTGACGAGGGTCTGCGACGTCCTCGGGTTCTGCTTCAGGAAGTCGTCGGTCATCGCGAAGCCGCCGCCGTTGTACGGCCCGACCACGTCGGTGTCCTTGACCAGGGTCTGGAGCTTCACGCCGGTCGCCTCGGTGGCCTTGATCTGACCGCTGCCGATGTCGGCGGCGTCGACCTGGTGCCGCTGGAGCGCCTGGATCGTGTTCAGCGGGGGCAGCGGGACCAGCGTGACCTGCTTGATCTGGTCGCTGCTCAGGCCGCTCTTCTTCAGCCAGGTGTCGATGACGGCTTCGGCGTTCGCCCCGAGCGTGTTGACCGCGACCTTCTTGCCGACCAGGTCCTTCGCGCTCGAGATCGACGACCCCCGGAGGGTGACGATGCCGGAGCTGATGCTGTCGCTCGAGCCGTACGTCGACACCACGGCCTTGATCGGTGCACCGGTGGCAACGAGCTGGGCGATCGAGCCGAAGAAGCACGACGCGCTGATGTCGACCTGGTGGCTGGTCAGCGCCTGGACGCTCTGCGGGCCGCCGGTGACGTCGCCGACCTTCTTCAACGTCAGGCCGTCGAGGTAGCCCAGCGCGTCGGCGAGCTGGAGGACGTCGACCTGGCCGGCGTACGACTGGTAGCGGATGGTGGTGACCTCGCCGTCGGCGTTCTCGCGCGCGGACGCCGAGCCGCAGGCCGTGAGCGCGGCCAGAGCGAGCGCCGCCACCAGCCCGGCGGTCAGCCGGTGCCGGACGGTTGGCAAGAGGGCATGCATGGATGACTCCCGATGTCGTTCTGGGTCTGGTCTGGGTCCGGTCCGATCCGTCAGACGGCGACCCCGGTGGCCGGCTGCCCGACGGCGTACTGGCTCTCGGGCCGGGGCAGGCCGTAGTGCTCGCGCAGGGTGTCGCCGGTGTACTCGCGGCGGAACAGGCCGCGCTCCTGGAGGATGGGCACGACCTTCTCGGTGAAGTCGTCGAGGAGCTGCGGGTAGAGCGGCGGCATCACGTTGAAGCCGTCGGCCGCGCCGTTCTCGAACCAGCGCTGCATGATGTCGGCGACCTGCACCGGGGTGCCGTGCACCACGTGGTGGCCGCGGCCGCCGGCGAGACGGTGGAGGAGCTGGCGCAGCGTCGGGCGGTCGCGCTCGACGATGTTGGCGACGACCTGCTTGCGGCTGCGGTCGTTGTCGAGCACGCTCCCCGCGGTGCCGAACACGTCCAGCGGCACGCGCTCGTCGAGCTCCAGATGGCGCAGCGAGACGCCGGCGAACTTCTCGAGCTGGTTCAGGCCGTACTCCGGGACCGTGAGCGAGTTGAAGTAGTGGAACTTGTCCTCGGCCTCGATGTCGGTGTCGCCGATGAACGGGCTGATGCCCGGGAGGACCAGCACCTCGTCGGGGTCACGGCCGAAGCCGCGCGCCTGTGCCTTGATGTCGGCGTAGAACGCCTGCGCGTCCTCGAGGGTCTGGTGGGCCGTGAAGATCGCCTCGGCGTTGCGGGCGGCGAAGGCTCGGCCGTGGTTGGAGGAGCCCGCCTGGATGTGCACCGGACGCCCCTGCGGCGAGCGCGGTGCGCTGAACGGCCCGCGCACCTGGAGGAAACGCCCGTGGTGGTTGATCGCGTGGACCTTCTCGCCATCGACGTGGACGCCCGAGGCACGGTCGGCGACCACGGCGTCGTCCTCCCAGCTGTCCCAGAGCTTGTCGACGACGTCGACGAACTCCTGGGCGCGCGCGTAGCGCTCCTCGTTGCCCGGCACGTCGGAGAGCCCGAAGTTCTGCGCTGCGTCGGTGCTGAACGTCGTGACGATGTTCCAGCCGGCGCGACCGCCGGAGATCTGGTCGAGCGAGGCGAAGAGCCGCGCCAGGTTGTAGGGCTCGTAGAACGTCGTGGAGGCGGTGGCGATCAGGCCGATCTTCTTCGTCGCGGACGCCAGGGCCGTGAGCAGCGTGATCGGCTCGAACTGGTTGGCCGGCCGGTGACCGGTGCCCCACCAGGCCGGGCCGTCGGCGAGGAAGACCGCGTCGAGCTTGGCCTCCTCGGCCTTGCGGGCGAGCCCCTGCCACCAGCTGATGTCGCCGATCTGCTCCACTGCGGAGTGCGGATGGCGCCACGACGCCTCGTGGTGACCGGTGTCGTGGAGGAAAGCGTTGAGACGAAGCTGACGACCCATGTGAGCAGTACCTCTCGTGTCGTAATCTGACATTAGTCGATCAAATTACTACAGTTTGATCGAGACACAAGGTCCCGCGCCCATCAATCGATGAGAGGCAGCACACATGAAGCCATCCAGGACGGCGGTCGTCGTCGGCAACCCGAAGCCGAACAGCCGCACCCTCGCCGCGACGATCCACCTGACCCGGGAGCTCTCGGGCTCCGATCCCGACCTGGTGGTGGACCTCGCCACGCTGGGTCCGGCCCTGCTCGACTGGACGTCCGTGGAGGTGTCCGAGCGGGTCGCGCGGGTCGGCCAGGCCGACCTGGTGGTGGTCGGGTCGCCGACGTACAAGGGTGCCTACACCGGACTCCTCAAGCTGTTCCTCGACCGGTTCGAGGCCGGCCGGGGGCTGCACGGGATCGCCGTACCGCTGATGCTCGGCGGCAGCCCCGCCCACTCGTTGGCGCCCGAGCTCGCCTTGCGGCCGGTGCTCACCGAGCTCGGCGGGACCGTGCCGGGGCGCGGGTTGTACATCGTGGACAGCCGGTACCAGGACCCAGCGGCGTACGACGGGTGGCTGGCCGAGACGCGGCCGCTCGTGCGGAGCCTGCTCGAGGCGCGTCAGGGGGCCATGGCGTGACCGCGGCCTCGGCCCGGGCGACCATGGCCTCGTCGTCCGCGATGCAGACCAACCAGGACCTCGACCCGCGTCGGCTCCGCGACGCGTTCGGGATCTTCCCCAGCGGCGTCGTCGCCGTCGCCGCCACCGTCGAGGGACGGCCAGTAGGACTGGCCGCCTCGTCGTTCACCTCGGTCAGCCTCGAGCCGCCGCTGGTGTCGATCTCGGTGGCGAAGTCGTCGAAGACCTGGCCCGACCTCCGGCGCAGCTCGCACCTCGGGGTGACGATCCTGGCCGAGCACCACGGCGAGGTGTGCCGGCAGCTGGCCGGGCCGGTCGACGAGCGCTTCGACGGCATCGGCTTCACGACGTCCGACGACGGTGCCCTCACCCTCGACGAGGGGCTGGCGCGGTTCGACTGCACGATCTATCGCGAGGTCGAGGCCGGCGACCACCTGGTGATCCTGCTGGAGCTGCACGCCGTCCAGCGCTCGTGTGGCCAGCCGCTGGTGTTCCACCGGAGCGCTTTCGGCCGCCTCGCCGGGTGAGCGACTCGGTGGTTGAGGAGTGCCCCCTCAACCACCGGCCTGGTCGCGGGCGGTGCGGTGGAGGGTGGCGACGGCGGCCGCCGCGACGATGAGCACGCCGGCGCCGATCCAGAGCGCCAGGTGGAGGCCGTCGACGAAGGCGTTCTCCGCGCTGGCGGCGACGTCCGGCCCGAGGCGTACGGCGAGCGCCAGCGACGACTTCGCCTGCTCGGCCGCGGGGCCCGGGAGGCCGCCCACGTCGAGGTTGCTCCGGTACGCCGACTGCAGCACGCTGCCGAGCACCGCGATCCCGAGTGCGCCGCCGAGCTCCCGGGCGAGGTCGTTCATCGCCGAGCCCACACCCTGCTTCTCGCGGGGCAGCGCGTCGGTGATCGCCGCGGTCGCGGGCGTCATCGCCAGCGCCATCCCGGCCCCGAGCGGCACGAGGCCGACCAGCAACGGCCAGTAGCTGCTGTGGGCGTCGAGCTGTGACAGCCAGCCGAACGCCGCCGCCGCCACGACCAGGCCGATGACCGAGGTGCGTGCGGTGCCGATCCGGGCGGAGACCTTCGGGGCGATCACCCGCGCCGTCGGCATCAGGCCGAAGGCCAGCGGCACCAGGCTGAGCGCCGCGGTCAGCGGGTTGTCGGCGAGCACCAGCTGGAGGTACTGCAGGAGCAGGAAGATGAAGCCGAAGAACGCGAAGAACTGGACGGTGATCGTGAGCGTGCCGGCAGCGAAGCCGCGGTAGGTGAACAGCCGCGGGTCCAGCAGCGGCTCGTGGCGGCGTACCTCGACCGCCACGAAGGCCACGAGCCCGACGAGCGCGACGGCCAGCCCGGCCAGGGTGCGGGCGTCGGTCCACCCCCGGGTGGGCGCCTCGATGATCGAGTAGACGAGCACGCCGAGGGAGGCGAGCGAGATCAGCGCGCCGGTCAGGTCGAGCCGCGGCGCCGACGGGTCGGCCGACTCGGGGACGACGCGGAGCGTGCCGGCGATCGCGGCCACCGCGAGGACGACGTTGACCGCGAAGACCGCGCGCCACGACCACACCTCGAGCACGAGCCCGGAGGTGAGCAGCCCGAGGATCGCCGAGGCGCCGGCGACACCGGCCCAGGTGCCGACGGCCTTCGCCCGCTCGGCGGCCGGGAACGTCGAGGTGATCGTCGACAGGGTGGCCGGCATGACCAGGGCGGCGCCGACCCCGAGGACGCCGCGCATCCCGATCAGCCAGGTGGCGTCGGCGCGGGTCATCGCCGCGACCGAGCCGAGCCCGAAGATCGCGAGCCCGGCGAGCAGGGTCCGGCGCCGCCCGAACCGGTCACCGATCGCGCCGCCCGGCAGCAGCAGCGCGGCGAAGACCAGGGCGTAGGCGTCGACGACCCAGGACAGCTCGGTGAGGCTCGCGTGGGTGTCGCGCGCGATCGACGGGATGGCGACGTTGAGCGACGCCACCGCCGAGACGACCGTCGCCAGCGACAGCATCATCACGACGAGGACGGGGCGGTGCGAGGCGTCGCGTCCACTCGGAGCGCTCCGCACGGACTCGCGAGGTGTGTGGACGGACATGGCATTTCCTTTCGTAGGACGTTTCGAAGCTCGCGACCCAGTGCGCCACGGACCGGTGCTAGATTTCAATCTTGATGAATAAAACCCGACGCCGCGGCCGTCCTCGAGGTACGACGACCACACGGGCCGACATCCTGGAGGCGGCCCGGCGGCGCTTCCTCGAGCACGGGTACGACGGCGTGACCCTGCGCGCCGTCGCAGGTGACGCCGGGGTCGACGTGGCGCTGATCAGCTACTACTTCGGCTCGAAGAAGGGACTCTTCGGCGCCGCGATGGCGCTCGGCGCCAACCCCGCGCTGCTCCTGGCCGGAGAGCTGCAGGGACCGTTGAATTCGCTGCCCGAGCGGCTGGTGCGGACCGTGCTCGGGGTCTGGGACGACCCCGGGACCGGCCCGACGTTGCGGAGCTTCCTCGACGGGGTCGTGCGCGACCCCCAGGTGGCCAGGACCTTCGGCCAGATGATGGAGCAGGAGATGCTGCCCGCCCTCGCCGCGCGGCTCGGCGGCGGGGCCGACGCGACGCGACGCGCGGCCATCGCCACCAGCCAGCTCGGCGGGATGATCCTCAGCCGCTATGTCATCCGGGTCGAGCCGCTCGCGTCGATGCCACCGGCGGAGGTCGCGCGTCGGATGGCCCCCACGCTGGCGGCCGCCCTGACCGGGCCACAGCGGCGGTCCAGTGGCACGATGCCGCGATGAGCCACTTCTCGGACGACTGGCAGTCCTGGCGCGCTGCCCGAGAGCAGCGGCTGCGCAGTCCGCGCGGCTGGCTGGCCATCACCGCGATCCACTGGCTGACGGAGGAGCCCCAGCGCTTCGACGACGTGCCTGGAGCCTGGCAGCACGACGGTCAGGGCCCAACCGTGACCCTCGCCGAGGGTGAGAGCCTGACGTCGGACGACGGCGTCCTCGGCGCCGGGCTGCACGTCCTCGGGGAGCTCGACGAGTACGGCCTGCTGTTCTCCTTCGGCAACGCTGTGGCCGAGGTGGCCGGCCGCGACGGCACGACCATCGTGCGCCCTCGCCATCCCGACTCCCGCAACCTCACGGCGTACGCCGGCACACCCTGCTACCCGCCCGACGAGCGCTGGGCGATCCCGGCACGGTTCGAGGCGTACGACGCTCCCAGGCCGACACCGGGTGGCGCCCAGGACGAGATCGCCGTCGGCGAGGTCGTCTTCCGCCACGCCGGGACGGAGCACCGCCTGGTCGCCTGGGACGGCGGCGACGGCTCGCTGTGGATCCTGTTCCGCGACGCGACATCGGGCCGGACGACGTACCCCGCCAACCGGCAGCTCTACCCCGGACGACCGGCTGCCGACGGCAACGTCCTCCTCGACTTCAACCGCGCCCTGAACATGCCCTGCGCCTATACCGACTTCGCGACGTGCCCGGTCGTCCCGGCGGCCAACACGCTGCCGTTCGCGGTGGAGGCCGGTGAGCAGATCCCGTTGGGAGTGCCGGTCACGACCCACCCCTAGGGATGGTTCGGGCGCCGGTCCGAGGGCGCAAGTCTCCTCAGGTCCATTCACGTTCACGTTCTCGGGAGGAACAGTGATCAGACTCATCAGACCCGTCCAGGTGTCCGTCGTGGCCGTCGGTCTCGTGACCACCACGGCTCTGCTGGCGGCGCCCGCCACCTCGGCGACGTCACCGGTCGGCGCGTCCCCGGCGGTGCACCAGAGCGTCGGCTCGACGCTCGCCACCGCTCGGCACGGAGTCCGGGCATCGGGCGTCGACGGCATCGCGTGGTACACCGACGCCGCCAGCGGCAAGGTGGTCGTGACCGTCGACAGGACCGTCTCGAAGTCGGAGGTCGCCACGATCAAGCGGTCGGCCGGTGCCGCCCGGTCGAGCCTGGTGATCCGCCACACCGCCGGCACGTTCCGGCCGTACCTGAGCCGCGGCGCCGCGATCTACGGCGGGCAGTACCGCTGCTCGCTCGGCTTCAACGTCCGTAGCGGCAGCACGTACTACTTCCTCACGGCCGGCCACTGCGGCCAGGTCGCCGGCACGTGGTACACGAACGCCAGCCACAGCACCCTGATCGGCCCGACCGTGGGCTACAGCTTCCCCGGCAACGACTACGCGCTGGTGCAGTACACCAACACCTCGCTGTCGCACCCCGGCGGCTTCACGGCGGCCAACGCGTACAAGGGCGAGCACGTCACGCGCACCGGCTCGACGACCGGCACGCACTCCGGCACGGTCACCGGCCTCAACGCCACCGTCCGGTACGCCGAGGGCACCGTCCGCGGTCTGATCCAGACCAACGTCTGCGCCGAGGGCGGCGACTCGGGCGGTCCGCTCTACGACGGCACCAAGGCGCTCGGCCTGACCTCCGGCGGCAGCGGCAACTGCACGACCGGCGGGACGACGTTCTTCCAGCCGGTCATCGAGGCCCTCAACGCCTACGGCGTCTCCATCTACTGACGCATCCCCTGATCCATCCCCCTCCGCGGCCCGCCGGTTCCCCGTCCGGCGGGCCGCACCCGGTCCCGGCACTGGTCATTGAGGAAGTCGCTCTGCGAGCGTCTGGAAACCACCACCCTGTCCCGGTGATGCTGGGTGGTGACAGGCTCGGGGCATGGAACGAGTGTGGGTGTTCGACCGACTGGCGGTCTCCGTGCTGCGCATCGACTTCATCGACCCGGCGGTGGCCCACGAGCCCGACGCCCGGGAGCGCGGCGTACGCACCGAGGTGCGGCCGGTGACGACCGACGCGAGCGGCTCGGTCTACGCCTCCTGGACGCGGACGGTCGAGCCGGGCGTGTGCCGGATCGACTTCCTCGAGTCGGCCCCGGGCAAGGCCGACCGGATGCACTGGCACCCGGACATGTCCGGCGGTGAGCCCGGCGAGCGGACGTTCGACACCACGATGCCGCCGGACCCGGTGGGGTGGCTGACGACGTTCCTCCGCGAGCGACTCGGCGACCACCTGGCCCAGCGCGGCGTCACCGACGTCGGCGACGACCTGACCGCGATCGGCGAGGCAGCCGACGAGATCGGCGCTGTCGTCGAGGCCGGCCTGGCCTGGGCGCGCGAGCCGTGGCCCGACGTCGAGCACGACGAGCGCGGGATGGCCACCGTCCGGTGACCCGCCGCCTGCTCGGGGTGGGCGACGTCGAGCTCTGCGTCGAGGACTTCGGCGACCCGCGCGACCCGACGATCCTGCTGGTCGCCGGCGCGGCAGCCGCCATGGACTGGTGGGACGCCGGGCTCTGCGCCCGGCTCGCCGACGGTGGCCGGCACGTCGTCCGCTACGACCACCGCGACACCGGCGAGTCGACGACGGTCGAGCCCGGGAAGCCGGCGTACGACGGGTCGCAGCTCGGCCGCGATTGCCGCGGCCTCATCGAGGCGCTCGGCTCCGGTCCGGTGCACCTGGTCGGGGTCTCGATGGGCGGTGGCATCGCGCAGGCGGTCACCCTCCGCCGCCCCGACCTGGTCCGCAGCCTGACCCTGGTCGCCACGAGCGCCGTCGGAGGTGTCGAGGCCGACCTCCCAGGCCCCGGCGAAGCACTGAACGATGCCTTCGCGAACCCCCCGCCCGACCCCGACTGGACCGATGGCGATGAGTACGCCGACTGGGTGGTCGCGAGCAACCGGCCCTACGTCGGCTCGGTCGGCCTCGACGAGCAGCGCTTTCGCTCGGTCGCCCGAGCGATCCACGCCCGCAGCCACGACGTCGCCGCGGCGAACAACCACTGGATCGCCATCGGGACCGACGGTGATGACGACAACGACGGCGCGCCGCTCGACGTACGCCGGATCACCGCGCCCACGCTGGTGCTGCACGGCACCGACGACCCGCTCTTCCCGATCCCCCACGGCCGAGCACTCGCCGCGGCCGTCCCCGGCGCGACGTTGCTCGAGCTGCCCGGGATGGGGCACGAGCATCCGCCACCGCCGACCTGGGACGTCGTCGTGCCCGCCCTCCTCGACCACACCGGACCGCCACAATATATTCCTTGACAGGAATATTCTGATGTGCGAATGTTACGCACATGAACGCGACCGCATCGGCACTCGCCGACACCCACCGGTGGCGGCTGGTCGAGCTCCTCGCCGAACGCCCGCGCTCGGTCGGTGAGCTGGCCGAGCTGACAGGACTGCGTCAGCCGCAGACCACCAAGCACCTCCAGACCCTCGCTCGCGCGGGACTGGTGACGGTCTTCCCGCTGGGCCACCGCCGCGTCTACGCCCTCGAGGTGATGCCGCTCGAGGCGCTCGAGCAGCAGCTCCACGCGATCGTCACGACCACGCGCGACCATGCCGGCGACCGCGACGTGATCACGCGCTACCAGGAGGCGATCGCGGCGGAGAGCGCGCGGGCCGACCGCGACCGCTGGGCGGACGGTCGCACCTTCGCCTTCGAACGCGACCTGCCCGCGTCCCGCGCTCTCGTCTGGCAGCACTGGGTGGACCCCGACCTGCTCGCGACGTGGTGGGCGCCGCCCTCGTTCACCGTCACCCGATGTGCTCTCGTGCCGCGGCGGGGAGGCCGCGCTCTGCTGGAGTACGCCGACCCCGAGGGCAACACCTATCTCTCCGAGGGCAGGGTGCGGGCCGCGAAGAAGCCGGAGCACCTCGCCTTCGACCTGTCGGTGCTCGACGCCGACGGCGCCGTGATGTTCTCCGGCGCCTATGACCTGACCCTCGCGGAGAGGGACGCGGGAACCCATCTGCACGTCGACCTCGAGATCACCCACACGACCGTCGAGGCCGTTCCGGCCGTCGCCGGCATCGAGACCGGCTGGAGCCAGGTGCTCGACCAGCTCGTCATCGCTCTCGACCGAAAGGACGCTCAGTCATGACCCACGCCGATGGCCGCCTCGTGCGCGCCAACATCAGCCTCACCCTGGACGGCCGGTTCAGCGGCCCGGGTGGTCCCGACGACCTGGGCGCGATCGTGCCCTACATGACCACCGACGTCGCCCGCGGCCAGCTCGCGCGGATCCACGACGGCGCCACGACCGCGGTACTCGGCCGCGGCAGCGCCGAGGGGTTCCTCGGCTGGTGGGGCCAGGTCGCCGAGGACGAGGCCGCCGACGCCCGCGACCGCGGCTACGCCCGTTGGCTGGTGGGCGTCGACAAGGTGGTCCTCTCGACCACGCTGACCGAGGCGCCCTGGGAGCACACCCGGATCGCCAACGCTCCCGCACCCCAGGTGATCGCCGATCTCAAGAGCAGCGGTGCCGGCGACATCCTCGTCAACACCAGCCCCAGCATCAGCAAGCCGCTGCTCGCGGCCGACCTGGTCGACCGCCTGTACCTCATCGTCGTGCCGGAGATCGCCGGCGGCGGCGAGCGCTTCTTCGACGACGGCCTCCCCGGTTCGCGGTGGACGCTGACGCACCAGGAGGTCGGCGAGCTCGGCGAGACCGCGCTCGTCTACGACCGCGCCCGCTGATCCGTCAGCTACGCCCCTCGCCGGCCAACACGCGGCGGGTGTAGGCGGCGAGCTCGCTCGGCACGAGGGTGGGCCAGCGGCGCGCAGCGGCGCGGCTCACCTCGTCGAGCAGGTCGGCGGCGGCCCGCACGGCGTCACGCAGCTCCGCAAGGTCGACCCCGGCGACGGTCGCCTCGATGCCGGGCGGCAGCGAGGTCGGGTCGTGGTCGAGCACCTGGGAGAGCCCGTGCCAGGGATAGCTCGCGCCGACCGCGGTCGCCCAGAGCTGCCAGACCCGGTGCCGCGCCTCCTCCAGCCGCTGGTGTGCCTCCCACGCTGAGCCGCGCCGGAGGTACTTGTCCGCGTCGAGCAGTGCGCGCCAGCCCAGGAAGGCCCACGCCCGCATCTGGTCACCGGAGACGGCGTACGCCGACGGGGCGGGTGCGGCCGGTCCCCCGCTCACTTCCTCGGCGCGGTAGAGCGGGACGAAGTCGGGCGCCGCGTCGCCGCGGCGTACCTCGGGCTCGGGGACGACGGCGAGGTCGAGCTGGACGCCGTCGGCTCGCTGGACGAACACCCTCCGGACCACCGCCTCCGAGCTCGGCGGCTCCTCCCGCAGGACGCCGACCACTCCCTCGGCGCCGAGGCTTTCGACCAGGGCCTCTTCGACGGACCGCGCCTGCGCGCCTCGATCAGCGCCGAGATCGGCAGCGACCCCGATGGCCGCATCGACGTCCGACAGCTCGTCGGCGGCGCCGCGGCCGAGTGAGCACCCCACCGACAGCGACGTGACCTCGGGCGTCCTCTCGCAGAAGTCGAGCAGCTCGCCGAGCGCCCCTCGCTGGCGCTCGAGGCGCGGGTCGAGGGCCGAGATCCAGGCGCGTCCGTCCGTCATCCGCGCACCGTAGTCGACCCCGCGAACACCCTTCTTCGTAGCCTCGGAGGGGTCGCCCGAATATGAGGTACCTCAGCGCGGATCTAGGTATCGAGAGTGGGAGTGCATGCCTCCCCGGCGTCCTTACACCTGCGTAGAGATCCGACCGAAGGAGTCATCATGTGGCCCGCATCCGTGGTCTACGTCCTCTCCAGCGACGAGCGGCGCAAGTCCCTCGAGGCCGACCGGCACACCGGTCGCGTCGTGCGCAAACGGCGTCACCGTGCTCGGCGTTGACAGTCACTCCACGAGTGCCCTGACCGCGGGCTCGGTGCGGATCAGGCCGCTCGTGGACGGCGAGAGCGGCCCTGTGCTCGCCGTCTTCGAGGGTCTGGGTGCGCGCTCGCGCGAGCTGCGGTTCATGAGCCCCAAGCCCCGGCTGAGCTCGACCGACCTGTGCCACCTGACGCACGTCGACGGGATGGACCGGGTCGCGCTGGTGGCCGAGCTGCCCGACGGTCGGCCGATCGGCATCGCCCGGTTCGTGCGCCACGCCTGCGACGCGACGGCTGCCGACGTGGCGGTGGCCGTGGTCGACGCCTGGCAACGACGCGGTGTCGGGACTCGTCTCGCGAAGGCGCTGGGTGCCTGGGCGCGCGAGGTCGCCGTACGTCGGTTCACCGTCGACATGCGGCAGGACAACCACGGCGCCGCCCGGCTGATGCGCCACGCCGGCGGGCGCGTGCGACCCGTGGGTGTCGACGCCTTCAGCGCGGAGTACGAGGTGGAGATCGACGTAGCACCGGTCGCCATCTGACCGGCGTACGACTCAGAGTCGCTGGGCCGATCCGACCGTGTGGCCCAGCGGGTCGGTCGGTGGACGCGGGGGTTTCGAGACGCTCGCCGAGCTCGCTCCTCAACCACCGGGAAGTCCCTAGCGCGACTCCTCGGCGAGCTGGCTGCTGGCGCTCACGCGGCGACGCGGAGCAGGCGCCTGAGCGCTGGACGTACGTCGTGCGAGGAGCCGCGTGCGTACGGAAGCGCGGGCGCGGCCACGCCGCTTGGACTTCTGCAGCTCCTCGTCGACCATCTGGAGGGCGACGAGCTTGGCGAGAGCGGGACTGGCGATGAAGCCGTGCATGGGAACTCCTCGGTCTGGTTCGGATGTCTCGTTGCCCCGAACCTCGCCGTAAGCCCCCGGCCCGACGTCAGGCAGATGACTTAGGACGCGCTTCTTCTCGCCCACATCTCGCGGGTCATCACGTACTCGACCTCGGAGTCACCCTCCGAGCCGTACGTGCGCACGAAACGCCTGACCTCGGGGTCGGAGTCGAGCTCGACCTCCATGTCGAGATGCCGATCGGCGAGCGGGACGAGCACGAGTCGCGGGGTTCGCAGGGCCGGCTGCGGCATCCCGCCACCTTGTCACGAGTCGCGGCAGCCGAGGATCAGGTCGGTGAACGGAGTGCCTGGCGGCGGGAGGTGAGCCGCGGCGCGATGACGGCCGAGGTTGAACCCGAGCCAGTCGTCGTCGGCGGCGGTGCGATGCCCCATCGCGCATCCGCGGTCGGCCCCTTCCAGACCTGCCAGGACCGGGACAGCGTCGTCCGAGAGGCTGCGCAGGTACGTCCAGTCGACGTGGCCGGTGGCGTCGTACCGCTCGATGTTGTGGCGGGCGATCCACGCGTCCGGGTTGATGGCCGCGAGCCCGAGCAGCGCCACGACGCCGCTGATCAGGGCGAACCGCGGCAGCCAGTCGGCGCGGAGCGCGACACCGGCCGCGACCACGGCGACGACCAGGAGGCCGAGCCAGCCCTCGAAGACGTCCACGAGGAGGCGGAGCTGGGTGTAGCCGTAGGCGTCCTGGTACAGGCCCATCCGATGCAGCGCCGAGAAGACGACGACCAGGGTCTGCGCGCACAGCAGCCCGAGCGACACTCGCAGCCAGGTGCGGTCGCCCGGGGTCTCGCGCGACACCTTGCGGGCGGCTGCCCAGATGACCAGAAGGGTGAGTGCCGTGGCGACGGTGAGCTGGCCGAAGCCCTGGTGCACGTACTCGGCGTAGGTCAGGCCGGTGGTGCGCTCGACGTAGTCGTGACCGCCGAAGACGACCGCGGCCTGGGCGACGAGGAACGCCGCGAAGACGGCGTTGACCACCATGACGGGCGCGAGCCACTCGAAGCGGTGCGTCAGGGGGCGGACCGGGCCGGGGACGGGGTCGACCTCGGCCGGGTTGAGGGCGAGGTACGCCGCCGCCAACACCGCGCCGAACACCGCCGCCCCGACGAACCCACGCAGGACGAAGGACCCCAGGGTCAGGTCGGGGAGCACGGCCGACCACCACTCGGCGAGCAACGCGTCGGCCGAGGCGAACAGCGCACCGAAGACGAGAAGCAGCAGAGCTGACCAGGCGAGCGTGCGGAGCACGGCCGCCCGGTGCCCGAGGGTGCCGGACCGACCGAACGTGCGGCCGAGCGTGCGGCCGAGCCACGGGAGCCCGCGCAGCCCGGCCAGCGGCCAGCTGAAGCCGGCGAGCACGAAGCCCGGCAGCGTGCGGCCGCCCGTCACGGCGGCCATGCACAGGCCCGCGCCCGCCATCAGGCAGAGCACGTCGATCCAGACGGCGGCCCGGACCATCGGGACCGCCGCGAGGAGCACGCAGAGGGCGGCACAGGTCAAGGTGAAGGCGTCGCGGCGCTTGCTCGCAGCGAGGATGACGCCTCCCGCCGCCAGCAGCACGAGAAAGGTGCCCAGCCCCAGCTCGCGGAACGGCAGCACGATCCCGCCCAGCACGCCGACACCGAGCGACCCCAGCAGGAGCGAGGGCCGAGCGGGAACGCCGCGGTCGGGCCAGAACGACCCGAAGAAGCCGTCGACCAGCGGTGGGGCGGCGACGGGCACGGGGGCCGTGGGGTTCGTGGGGGCGGACGCGGTCGGCATGGGTTCCTCCTCGAGCAGGGCCGGTCGGTTCGATGGTTCGAGCGGAAGCGAGACCCGCACGCGAGCGCCGGACTGACCGGCCTCGGGATCGACGAAGGCGATCGAACCGCCGTGCAGGTCGGTCACCCAGCGGGCGATGGCGAGGCCGAGTCCGGTCCCGCCGCCGCCGTCCGCCGCGGCGAGGGTGCCGAAGGGCTCGAAGACCCGCTCGCGGTCAGCCGGCGCGATCCCCGGACCCTGGTCCTGCACCTCGAGCACCCACCGGTCACGGTCGCGGCTGCCCGTGATCGAGACGGAACCACCCGTGGGGCTGTGTCGCGACGCGTTGTCGAGCAGGTTCGCGACCAGCTGCCGCAGCCGGGCGGGGTCGGCCCGGACGACCAGGTCCACGGGCTCGACCCGCGCGGCGTACCAGACGTCGCGACCGCCGAGACCCGCCTCGGCGATCGCCCCCTCGAGCAGCGGGCCGACCGGGACGGGCTCGGGGCTCAACGGCGCCTTGCCGGCGTCGACGCGAGCGAGGTCGAGGAGGTCCTCGACGAGGTGGCTGGTGCGCTGCGCCTGGTCGAGCGCGGCGGTCAGCGACTGCGGGTCACGCGGGGCGACGCCGTCGGCGAGGTTCTCGAGCAGGGCGACCAGCCCGGCGAGCGGGGTGCGCAGCTCGTGGCTCACGTTGGCCACCAGCTCACGCCGCTGCCGGTCCACGTCGGCGAGATCGCGGGCCATGGTGTTGAACGCGCGGGCGAGATCGCCGACCTCGTCGCTCGACGTGTCGGTGACACGTACGGCGTAGTCGCCGGTGGCCATGCGCCCGGCGGCGGCCGTCATCTGCCGCAGCGGTGACGTCATCCCGACGGCGAGCAGCTGGGTGACCGCGAGCGCGAGCAGGATGGTCACCGGGATGCTGAGCCACACCGGCACGCCGCCGGCGTTGCCGACACTCCCGACGACGGCGGCGACGGTGACGCTGACCGCCACCAGCAGGCCGAGCTTGACCTTCAGCGAGGTGATCCGCGCCAGCGGTTCGGCGGTCGTCATGGCGCGCCGCCCGGATCGAACGCGTAGCCGACCCCGTGCACGGTGCGGATCAGGTCGCCGCCGATCTTGGCGCGCAGGCCCTTCACGTGGCTGTCGACGGTGCGGGTGCCGGAGGCTCCCGGCCAGTCCCAGACCTCCGCCAGCAGCTGCTCGCGGGTCACCACGGTGCCCGGCTGGGAGGCGAGGCACACCAGGAGGTCGAACTCGGTCGGCGTCAGCCGGAGCTCCTCGTCGCCTCGCCACACCCGTCGGGCGCCCGCATCGACGCGGAGGTCGCCGAGCTCGAGTGCGCGGCGTCCGACCAGCTCGGCTGCACGCTCGACCCGCCGCAGGAGCGCCGCGATGCGCGCGACCAGCTCCTTCATGCTGAACGGCTTGGTGAGGTAGTCGTCGGCTCCGACATCGAGCCCGGTCAGGACGTCGGCCTCCTCGACCCGGGCCGTGAGCATCAGCACCGGGACCGGATGGCCGGCCTGGATCCGGCGACAGACCTCGAGGCCGTCGTACCCCGGCAGCATCACGTCGAGCACCACGAGGTCCGGCTCGTGCTCGTCGTACGCCGCCACGGCGCCCGGCCCGTCGTACGCGCGAACGACGTCGTACCCCTCGGCGACCAGCCGGTCTGACACGGCCTGGTTGATGACCCGGTCGTCCTCCACGACGAGGAGCCGACGGCGCGCGCTGGTCATGCTCGAAGGCTACGAGCGCGAGGCGCCCCGGAGCGGCGTGACGTGTGGAGGTTCGGTGGAGATCGGGTCAGCCCTTGTCGCGGACCAGGGCGCGGCCCGTGTGGAGGTAGGCCGCGTGGCCGGCGCCGTCGTGGCCGAGGAACGCGTAGACGCGATGGACGCCGTGCCGGCGTTCGCGGGTGACCATCGAGTCCTCGCCGTACGGCACGAGCTCGAAGCGCTCAGGCTGCTCGCCGAGCTCCTTCGAGAGGTCGTCCTCCGGGATCGTGTCCATCCAGATCGTGCCGTCGTCCTGTCGGCTCACGATCACGGTGGCCATGTCACACGTGTAGCGACCCAGGCAACGCTCCACATCCAAGGCCGGCGGCTGCGCCGGCGGCAACGGCTCGGGCGGCAGGGGTCGTCCCGCAAGCTCGCCGAGCACCCGGCCGGCGACGTCGCGGAACAGTCGGTCTGCCTCACCGCCGTTGGTGAGCACCACGACGGCGACGCCGGCGTCCGGCACCAGCCGGAGGAACGCCGCCTGCCCGATGGTGTTGCCGTCGTGGCCGACGACCACCCCCTCGCGCTGGTCGAAGCGCTCGAAGCCGAGCCCCCAGGAGCTTCCGAAGAGGCCGAGGTCGGGCAGGGCGACCTGGTGCGCCTGCATCCGGGTCGGCGTACCGGGCGCGAGCACCTGGGTCCCGTCGTACGCACGGCCGTCCTCGAGGTGCATCCGGGCGAACGTCAGCAGGCTCCGCGCGCTCATCGCGAACATCGAGCCGGCGGGTGCGTTCGACCGGGCCAGCGCCCACACCGGGGCCGCGTGCTGCCCTTCGCCCGGCTCCGGCTCGAGGTGGCCGACCGCCGCGCGGAACAGGATCGCCTGGTAGGGATCGGTGGCTGCGTGGGTGATGCCGAGCGGCTCGATCAAGTGCTCGCGCAGCGCGACGTCGTAGGTCTTCTCGCGCAGCACCTCGACCAGTCGTCCGAGCACGCAGAAGCCGGCGTTGTTGTAGGACCACATGGAGCCCGGCGGGAAGAGCTGGGGTACGTCGTGAAGCACCGCGAGGTACTTCTCGACGCAGTCGTCGCCGACGCCGGTCTCGGTGAAGATGTCGCCCTCGAAGCCCGAGGCATGGGTGAGCAGCTGACGCACGGTGATCTGCGATGCCGCGCTCTCGTCGGCGATGCGGAACTCCGGCAGGTAGGTGCGGACGGTCGCGTCGAGGTCGACCTTGCCCTCATCGACCAGCTGAAGGACCAGCGAGCTCGTCCAGAGCTTCGTGATCGAGCCGATCTGGAAGACCGCCTCCGTGGTCGCCTCGACGCCGGTCGACCTGCTCAGCACACCGACGGCATGGTCGACCACCTCGCCGTCGGCGAGCACGCCCACCGCGGCCGCGGGCACGTCGTACTGCTCGAGCAGGGTCGGCAGCGTTTCGCCGATCCAGTCCGACACGTCGGTGAGGCTCGTCATGAGCGCATCCTGTCCGAAAGGCAGGGGAAGGCCCAGCGCGGGCTCACTCGCGGCGCGGTCGGGTTCTGATCCAGGTTCGCCCCCCTATTGACGTAGTACTCCAACAAGAGGTTCGACCTGAGGCCGGACGCGGCGGCCCTCTCTTCAGCGAAAGACCGCCACCCCCTACGGCCCGTCACCCGCGAACGGGGTGTTTCGAGACGCTCGCAGAGCTCGCTCCTCAACCACCAAGCGAGCAGAGCTCGCTCCTCAACCACCAAGCGAGCAGCAGGCCGCGAGGAACGAGCGGGCTGCGTGGGCGAGCGCAGATTGAGCGAGCGCACGACCGAGCTCGCGAGGTCGTGACCGCGAGACGAAATCCCGTGACCGTGCCTGGGGCCCTCGGCACTGTCACTGTTTCGAGACGCTCGCAGAGCTCGCTCCTGAACCACCGGGAAACCTTCGGTGGTGGAGGAAGGCGCCCTGGCGCCTGTCTCGAAGCCAGCGGGTGGGCGGTCATCTTCGCGTGCCTAGGGTGGCGGCATGCACAGCGCCCTCTTCGACCAGTCCAACCTCGAGGTCACCGGCCAGCAGCGCTTCGCCCTGCAGAACAGCCAGATGCTCCGGGTCTCGCTCGGCCCCGACGTGCTGGCCACCAAGGGCTCCATGGTCGCCTTCCAAGGCTCGATCGAGTTCCACCACGAGAAGGCCGGCGGCATGGGCAAGATGCTGAAGAAGATGGTGACCTCCGAGGACAACCCCCTGATGCGGGTGACCGGTCAAGGCGAGGTGTTCTTCGCCAGCAGGGCCGGGTTCGTCAACATCATCGAGCTCACCGGAGACGCGATCAGCGTGAACGGCCGCAACCTGCTGGCCTTCGACGCTGCCCTGGAGTGGGACATCCAGCGGACGAAGGGCGCGAGCGTGATGGCGGGCGGGCTGTTCAACACGACGGTGAGCGGTCAGGGCATGGTCGCCTTGCACAGCATGGGCCAGCCGGTGGTGCTCGACTGCTCGCAGCAGCCGACGTACGTCGACACCCAGGCCTGCGTCGCCTGGTCGGCGAACCTCCAGCCGAGCATGGTCTCGAGCATGAAGTTCAAGTCCATACTCCGGGGCGGCTCCGGCGAGGCGTTGCAGTACGCCTTCTCCGGCCCTGGCTTCGTCGTGGTCCAGGCCGACGAGTGGGACCAGGCACCGCAGGGCTCGTCCGGCGGCCCGGGCGGCCTGATCGGCGACCTCTTCAGCTGAACCCCGAGTGCCTCGACCCGGGGCCCAGCCGAAGTCGATCAGGCCGGGGTGACCGGCTCGTTCTGGAAACGCCGGTAGGTGTAGGCCAGGGCGATCAGCACCACGGGCGCGGCGACCAGCAGCCCGACGCCGCACAGGCAAGCGCCGACGAGGATGCAGACGGCGGCGAGCAGGTAGAACAGGATCGACGGACCCAGGTTGTCGGTCACGAGCTTGATGCTCGCCTTGATCGCGTCCACCGCCGGCATCTGCTTGTCGACGACGAACAGCATCGTGAACATCGTCAGGAAACCGACGATCAGACCCGGGACGTAGCACAGGAAGGACCCGATCGCCGTCGCCACCGCGATGATCAGGGCGGCGATCGCGACCTGGCCCTTGTCCCAGCCCTCGAACATCTGGCCCATGCTGAACGGCTTGCCGTCCGTCACGTGCGTGGCGCCCTTGTAGAGCCCGGCGGCCGCGATGTTGAAGACCACGATCAGGATCGCGGAGATCAGCGCACCGCCGAACAGCTGCATGACGAAGCTCGGGCTGCACGTGGTCTCGACGCGGTTGCCGAGGATCGTCTTGGTGCAGTCGTGGGAGCTCAGCAGCGTGCTGTACACGAGCAGCTCGAGGATCACCGCGACCACGACCAGGACCAGCCAGACCACGATCATCGGGACCAACAGGGTCCCGGGGCTCGACTTGAACTTGTTCCAGCCGTAGCCGATGGCGTCGGTGGGGCTGTAGGCCCCCGGAGCAGGCTGGCCGTAGGGAGCGCCACCCGGAGGCGGGGGAGGTGGGGTGCCGTAGCCACCGCCGCCGGCGGCGGCTCCGCCGTAGGGGCTCTCGCCCGAAGGCGGGGGTGGTGGAGGTGGTGGTGGAGCAGCGTCGCCCGAGCCGGCGGAGTCATCGGGCCGTGGAGGCTCGTTCGGATCGCTCATGGCGGGCAATCTAGGGCGGGTTGCCACCGGCTGTCACTGGCCCACGCCGACCTGCCGACGCCGAAGACCCCGGCCCGCCGAGTGGCGGAACCGGGGTCTTCGAAGCTTCGGAATGGTCCTCAGACGAGGTTCGAGATCACTCCTCGCCCTTGATGAAGGCCTCGACGCGGGCACGGCCCTCGTCGTCGGGGAGCTGCACCGGCGGGCTCTTCATCAGGTACGACGACGCGGAGATGACCGGGCCACCCTGACCGCGATCCTTGGCGATCTTCGCGGCGCGGAGCGCGTCGATGATGATGCCGGCGGAGTTCGGCGAGTCCCAGACCTCGAGCTTGTACTCCAGGTTCAGCGGCACGTCACCGAACGCGCGGCCCTCGAGGCGCACGTACGCCCACTTGCGGTCGTCGAGCCACGCGACGTAGTCGGACGGGCCGATGTGGACGTTGCGGTCCTGGACCTTGCCGCCCAGCGAGCCGTGCAGGTTCGAGGTCACCGACTGGGTCTTGGAGACCTTCTTGGACTCCAGCCGCTCACGCTCGAGCATGTTCTTGAAGTCCATGTTGCCGCCGACGTTGAGCTGGTACGTGCGGTCCAGCGCGACGCCGCGGTCCTCGAACAGCTTGGCGATCACACGGTGGGTGATCGTTGCGCCGACCTGGCTCTTGATGTCGTCACCGACGATCGGGACGCCGGCGTCCTCGAACTTCTTGGCCCACTCGGGGTCGGAGGCGATGAACACCGGGAGCGCGTTGACGAAGGCCACGCCTGCGTCGATGGCGCACTGGGCGTAGAACTTGTCGGCCTCCTCCGAGCCCACCGGCAGGTACGAGACCAGCACGTCGGCCTGGGTGTCCTTGAGGACCTGGACGACGTCGACCGGCTCGGCGTCCGACTCCTCGATCGTGGCGAGGTAGTACTTGCCCAGGCCGTCGAGCGTCGGGCCACGCTGCACGATGACCCCGGTCGGCGGCACGTCGCAGATGCGGATCGTGTTGTTCTCCGACGCCTGGGTCGCCTCGGAGAGGTCGAAGCCGACCTTCTTCGCGTCGACGTCGAACGCAGCGACGAACTCGATGTCCGAGACGTGGTAGTCGCCGAAGTTCACGTGCATCAGCCCGGGCACGGTGCTCGTCGGGTCGGCGTCCTTGTAGTACTCGACACCTTGGATCAGGGACGTCGCACAGTTGCCGACGCCCACGATTGCTACTCGTACCGAACCCATGAGGTCCTGTTCCTTCCTAGCGGGTGTTTCCGGTGGTCGCGTCGACCACGGGGGCCGCGCTCTTGGGTGTGTCACTGGCGTCGTCGGACGGGGAGTCCGCCGGCGACGCCGGGTCGTTCGCGGAAGTCGGCTGCGGGCCGGCGTTCCGCTCTGCGTTGATCAGGTCGGTCAGCCAGGCCACCTCGCGCTCGACGGACTCGATGGAGTGCCGTCGGAGCTCGGAGAGGTAGCGGTCGTCACCGCCCCGGCTGGAGTGCTGGGCTCGGTCGAGGCGCTCCTGCAGCCGCGAGAGACGCCCCTCGAGGATGCGCAGGCGTACGTCGACGTCGGTGCGGGAGAAGAACGCGAACCGCGTGGCGAACGTGTCGTCCTCCCACGCGGCCGGACCGGTGTCGGTGATCTGCTCGCCGAAGTACTCGCGGCCGGCGGGCGTGATCTCGTAGGTGATGCGCTGGCGGCGTGAGATGCCCGGCGAGCTGGCGGCGACCTCGGTGATCAGGCCGGCCCGGAGCAGCCGCTTGAGCGCCGGGTAGAGCGAGCCGTAGGACAGCAGCCGACCCCACCCGAGGAGGAGGTTCAGCCGCTTGCGGAGCTCGTAGCCGTGCAGCGGGGACTCGTGGAGGAGGCCCAGCACAGCCAGCTCCAACGATGCCGCCTTGCCCTTCACCGAGACCCTCCCTCCGGAGCTCGTCGCCGTTTCGACGTGTCGATGCCAGAACCGCTAGCCTCGCGTTCGTTACCGATCGATGCGTCGTGATGTTCTATCGACACAACGTATCAGATCGATATATCGGGGTCCAACCGAGCGTCGTTTCGCGCCGGTTCGGACGCGCCCCGTACCCTCGACCCGACGGTGTGGGCCCCGCGGCGGGTTCGTGCGGCTTCGCACGACCAGGGCAGCCGACCGTCGCGTGCCAGTTCCCCCGAAGCACAAACCGAAGCACCGTGGAGTGACCGACCCGTGACCGCCAAGCGCAGGGCCGAGGGCCCGGCCGTCAAGCGCAAGCCCAAGGCCAAGGCCAAGCCGACGTCCACGTCCACGTCACCCCGGACGACGAAGCAGCGGGCGCTGAAGGTCCTCAAGTGGTTCCTGATCGCCGCGCTGGCCGGCTCGCTGCTGATGATCGGGGTCTTCGTCTACCTCTACCAGACGACGTCCATCCCGAACCCGAACAAGGACTTCCAGACCCAGTCGTCGTTCGTCTACTACGCCGACGGGAAGACCCAGGTCGGGCAGTACGCCACGCAGAACCGGCAGAGCATCCCCTACAGCGAGATGATCCCGAACCTGCGCAACGCCGTCGTCGCCGCCGAGGACCGGACCTTCTGGACCAACCACGGCATCGACCCCAAGGGCATCATCCGCGCCGCCTTCAACGACGCCCGCGGCGGGGCCACCCAGGGTGCCTCCACCATCACGCAGCAGTACGTGAAGATCCTCTACCTGACCCAGGAACGCTCCCTGAGCCGGAAGGTCCACGAGGCGATCCTCTCGCTGAAGCTCCAGAAGCAGCTGAGCAAGCAGGAGATCCTCCAGGGCTACCTCAACACCATCTACTTCGGTCGCGGCGCGTACGGCGTGCAGGCGGCCGCGCAGGCCTACTTCGGCAAGGACGCCAAGGACCTCAACCTCCGCGAGTGCGCGGTGATCGCCAGCGTGCTGAACAACCCGTCGGCGTTCGACCCGGCGGGCGGCAAGGAGCAGAAGCAGGCGCTGCACGCCCGCTACCGCTACGTGCTCGAGGGCATGGCGTCGATGCACACGATCTCCGAGGAGAAGGCCCAGCGCGCCGAGCGCCACCTGCCGAAGTTCCCGGTCTTCGAGCAGTCCAGCCGGTACGGCGGCATGAAGGGCCACATCCTCACGTTGGTCCGCCAGGAGCTCCACCAGCTCGGCTTCACCGACGACCAGATCGACGGTGGCGGCCTGCGCGTGACCACGACGCTGACCCAGAAGGCGATGGTGGCGGCCCGGCGCGGGGTCTTCGAGGTGCGCCCGAAGATCAGCCCCAAGTTCCTGCACGTCGGCGTCGCGACGGTCCAGCCCGGCACCGGCGCACTGCTCGGGTTCTACGCCGGCCAGGACTACCTGCAGTCCCAGATCAACTGGGCCGAGGCGGGCGGCATGGTCGGCTCGACGTTCAAGCCCGCCTCGCTCGCAGCGGCGATCGCCGACGGCTACTCGCTGAAGAGCACGTGGGAGGGAAACTCGCCGTACGTCTTCCCCGACGGCCTCGAGGTGCACAACGAGGGTGACAGCACCGGTACCAACTACGGCTCGGCGATCTCCTCGATCACGGCCATGGAGCAGTCGGTGAACACGGCGTTCGTCGACATGTCGGCCAGCATGAAGAACGGGCCGCAGAAGATCCTCACCCAGGCCAACAAGATGGGCATCCCGCCGACCGACGCGGACGAGCGCTACCCGGGCATCCCGGACACCTCGCGCGACCTCGACGCCGACGCCCTGATCACGCTGGGCAAGGCGCGGGTCAGCGCCATCAACATGGCCAACGCCTACGCCACGATCGCCAACGGTGGCCAGCGCGCGGACGTGCACGTGATCTCGAAGGTCGTCCAGGACGGTCAGGTCAAGTACCAGTACAAGCCGCACACGGTGCAGGCGATCAAGCCCGACATCGACCGCGACGTCAGCTACGCCCTCCAGCAGGTGGTGCTCCACGGCACCGGCGCCAACGCCCAGGCCATCAACCGGCCGGCGGCCGGCAAGACCGGCACCGCGACCAACGACAACGGAGACGTGTCCTCGTCGTGGTTCGTCGGCTACACGCCGCAGCTGGCAACGGCGGTCATGTACGTGCGAGGGGACGGCGACAACGCCCTCAACGACTGGCTTCCGCCGTACAACGGGGCCGCCGGCTACTTCGGTGCCGGCTACCCGACCGCGACCTGGGCCGCGGTGATGAACCGTGACCTGGTCGGGGTCCCCGAGAAGGACTTCCCGCCGCCGGCGTACGTCACGGGCGACCCGCCGGAGTCCGGCCACTCGCCTGCACCGCCGCCTCCGCCGCCTTCGACCCGGCGTACGACGTCGGCGCCCACCACGTCGAGCGCGCCGACGACCAAGCCGACCACGTCGGCGCCTCCGCCCTCGTCGTCGACGACCTCGCACGGCCCGCCCTCGTGCATCCCGAACGTGAACTGCCCCACCTCACCGACGTCCAGCTCGACGCCGCCGGGGCAGTCTGGCGGGCCCAGTGCACGGTCGAGTGCCAGGCCAGGGGCCATGGCCTCCCGAGAGGCCTGGTGGTGACGGACGGGGGAGACGACCGCGCGACCGCGGTCCGACCCACCGCCGACGACCCGCTCCTGGCGGCACTCAGTCGTGGGATCGGCGGACCGGTCGGCGAGCGCGCCGGACACCACCCGTGGTGGACCCCCGTGCGCGTCGTCCTCGCGCTGACGGCGATCTGCTTCGCCCTGGGCATGGTGCAGAAGGCGCCCTGCTACGAGTCGAAGTGGACCGACTCGCAGAGCCGCTACTCGCAGATGTGCTACTCCGACCTGCCGTACCTGTACGTCGGGCGCGGCTTCGCCGAGCTCGAGTGGCCGTACTCCGACGCACTCGACGTGCGCGACCGGTACGAGGTGATGGAGTATCCGGTCGGCATCGCCTATTACGCCTACGGGACCGCGCAGGTCACCCACTGGCTGTCGGGGTTCCCCAACCTCGCGCCACGAGGCGCGATGTCGCAGGGCCAGCTGTACGCCGACCCGCACGTGCTCCGCGAGAGCCTGATGTTCACCACCGTGAACATCCTCGGCTTCGCGGTCTGCGCGCTGATCGCCGCGTGGTTCCTCACCGGTGTCAACCGCCGCAGACCCTGGGACGCCGCGCTGTTCGCCGTCTCGCCGGTGTTCGTGCTCGAGGGCCTGATCAACTGGGACTTCCTCGCCGTGACGTGCGTCGCGGGTGCTCTCTACGCCCACGCGAAGGACCGCTCCGGCTGGGCCGGCTTCGCGATCGGGCTGGGGACGGCGTTGAAGCTCTACCCGCTGTTCCTGCTCGGGGGGCTGCTCCTGGTCTGGGGGCGTGAGCGCCGCTGGCGCGACCTGACGGTCACGGTCTGCACCGGCGTCTCGACATGGATCGTGCTCAACGCGCCGGCGTACGTCTCGGGCGCGCACGAGTGGAAGGTCTTCTGGAGCTACAACGCGCATCGCGGAGCCGACCTCGGCTCGGCGTGGCTGGTCGCCCAGCAGATGTTCGACTTCACCGCGACGGCCCACACCATCAACGTGGTGTCGTGGCTGTTCTTCGGGGTGTGGTGTGTCGGCGTCGCCGTCCTCGCCCTTGTTGCTCCGCGGACGCCCCGCCTGGCCCAGCTCGGCTTCCTGATCGTGCTCGGCTTCCTGCTGGTCAACAAGGTCTACTCGCCGCAGTACGCGCTGTGGCTGCTCCCGCTGGCGGTGATGGCCCGGCCGCGCGTGCTCGACCAGCTGATCTGGCAGGCCGGCGAGGTCTTCTACTTCGCATCGGTCTGGTGGTACCTCGGCGGCTTCCTCGACCCGAGCGGCGGCGGGGACCCGGGGTTCTACTGGCTGGCCGTGGGGATCCGGCTCGCGGCCCAGCTGTACCTCGGCGTGATCGTCGTGCGCGACATCCTGCGCCCGGAGTACGACGTGGTGCGGTCGGGTTGGTTCGCCACGCCCGGCCGGCACTCGCTCCTGCCACCGGTCGAGCCGGGGCGGCTGACCCTGGGCCGGGCCGGGGGCCCCTGAGGTAGGTCGGGCGCGGTGTTCGCGGCGTACTCACCCTCGCACCTGGTCGTGCTCGCGATCTTCGCGGCCGGGACGATCGGCCTGCTGCTCGCCGGGCCGCGGCTGCGCGGATCGGACGCCGAGCGCCCGATGACGGTGGCCCTGGCGTGGGGGAACCTCGTCTTCGGCATCACGTCGACGGTCACCGAGATGTACCCCTTCTCGGCGCAGCACTCGCTGCCGCTGCAGATCTGCGACCTGGCGTGGATCTTCGTGGCGTGGGCGCTGCTGACCACGCGCCCGCTGCCGCTCGCGCTGACCTACTACTGGGGGCTCACCCTCTCGGTGCAGGCGCTGGTGCAGCCGACCCTGACCCAGCCGTTCCCCGAGGTGCAGTTCTTCGTGTTCTGGGCCAAGCATGTGCTGATCGTCTGGGGCGCGGTCTACCTGTGCCTGTCGCTGCGCCACGGGCCGGACTGGGCGGCGTACCGTCGGGCCGTCGGCTGGACGTTGGTGTGGCTGGTCGTGGTCATGGGCCTGAACGAGCTGATCGGCTCCAACTACGGCTACGTGAACGGCAAGCCGTCGGATGCCACGATCCTCGACGTGCTCGGGCCCTGGCCGCTGTACGTCGTGGCCGAGATGGCGATCGTGGCCGGCGGCTGGGCGCTGATCACGCTGCCCTGGGTGCGGCGCCGAGTCAGCTGATGACGACGTCGTCGAAGGTGGTCGCGGTGAAGCGGACCCGCACCTCGATCTCGTCGCCGATCGCCGGGACGACGGGCCCGTGCGGGAGGAACAGCATCGAGGCCTGCATGTGCGGCGGCTCGGCGAAGAGCCGCTGCTTGCCGTCGACGGTGAACGGCGACCGCACGAAGCCGACGGCGTCGAGACCACCGCGGGCGAGGGTCGCGGCGCGGGCCCGGATGGAGTGGTCGCCGGTCGGGGCCTCGAGCCCGATGCCGTGCGACGTACCCCCGGAGACGACGAGGAGGTGGCCGGCCTTCGGCGCGGTCCGGCCGCGGTAGCCGAACACGTCTCCGCGCTCGACCTCGTGCACGTCGAGCACGGTGGAGGTCACCCGCAGCGCGTCGCGGTCGCCGAGCCAGAGCTGGGTGCCGATGCGCGGTCGCACCTCGAAGTCGGCGTACGACGACCGCAGGGTCGCGAGCTCGGGAGGAGTGAGGTGGCTGACCCAGAGCCGCCGGGTCCTCAGCTCGGCGGCGACCACGTCGTTGATGTGGCCGACGACCTCGGACAGGTGCGCACCGACCGCCAACGGGAGGTGGAGGGCGACGCCCTCGACCCGGGCGGGCTGGCGCTCGAGGAGCCGCGCCGCCGAGCGGAGCTCGTCGGCGGTCATGCCGTGCCGGCGCATGCTGGTGAGCCGCTCCAGGACGACCCGCGCGTCGGGATCCCGCTCGAGCAGCGCGAGCAGGTCGGCCAGGCGGCTGATGGTGTGGATCACGCGACGGCCCGGGAGGTTGTCGGGCACCGGCGAGCCGGTCGGACGCCACGGCGTCAGGACCAGCAGGTCGCCGTCGAAGCGCTGCATGACCTCGGGCAGCTCGTGGTAGGTGCCGACGGCGAGGACGTCGAGGCCGAGCCACTCCGTCTTGCGGGCGAGCCGGCCGAGGCCGAAGCCGTAGCCGTTGCCCTTCGCGACCGGCACGAGGCCGGGGGTCTGGTCGGCGACCGTGCGCAGATGCTGCCGCCAGCGCTCGCCGTCGACGGTGAGGCGGAGCGTCATCCGCGCCGTCCGGGCAGGAGGGAGCGCCGGTTGAGGTAGAGCTGGAATCCGCGGTAGAGCGCGCGGTTGAGCGGCAGGTCCCACTCGCCCGCGGTCTCGACGGCCTCGCCACCGGTGCCGGTCTTGAACTGGATCAGTCCCACGTGGGGGTCGTCGGGGTCGAGGGTGTCGGTGATCCCGCGGAGGTCGTAGACCTCCGCCCCCTCGGCGATCGCGGCCCTGATCATCGCCCACTGGATCGCGTTGGAGCCGCGGACGTCGCGCTTGTCGGTGGACGAGGCGCCGTAGGAGTACCACGCGTGCGTGCCCACGCGGACCCCGATCGTCGAGGCCACCAGGTCGCCCTCGTGGTGGGCGAGCCAGAGGCTGATCCGGCCGGGGTCGTCCGCGCCCAGCGCGTCGTACATCGTCTGGAAGTAGCCCAGCGGCCGCGGCGTGAAGTGGTCGCGCTGCGCCGTGTGGACGTAGAGGTCGTGGAAGGCCTTGAGGTCCTCGGCCGTGCCGCGCTCGACGGTGACGCCGGACTTGTCGGCCTTGCGGATGTTGCGGCGCCAGAGCTGGTTCATGCCGGCGAAGACCTGGTCCTCGGTACGCCGCGCGCCGTCGTCGGCGACCAGGGGGATGACGAAGGTGTACTGCGGCTGCCCCGCCGCGAACCCGCCCTCGGCGACCTGGCGTCGCCAGCCGAGCGCCTCGAGCTGCTGCACGACCCGCGCCCCTGTCGCGGACCGGACCAGTGGCGCGACATCCCCCAGCGTGCGGACCCGTTCGTCGGCGATGCCGGCCTTGACCTGCTCCGCGCTCCAGCGCCGGGTCACCACCGGCGGCCCCATCCGGACGCCGAACGCGCCCTGGGCCCGCAGGTGCTCGGTCATCGGCGTGAGCCAGTCGCCGAGGTCGTCGGCCGCCCAGTCGATGACCGGCCCTTCCGGCAGGTACGCGAGGTAGCGCGGGAGCTTCGGCAGCTTGCGGTAGAGCACGAGCCCGACTCCGACCAGCCGGTCGTCGTCGTACCAGCCCAGCGACTCGCCCCGCCACTCCGACTTCACCGTCGCCCAGGCGGGGGTCTGCAGGAAGCTCGCCCACGGCTGCTCACGGATGAACGCGCGGTGCTCGTCGG
>DASSTL010000009.1:0-19172 GCA_035707985.1 Nocardioides sp.
GCTGCTGTTCGTGCTGTTCATCGTGGCCGTCTTCCGGCTCGGTTCGCAGATCCCCACCCCCGGCGTGCACGTCGCCAACGTCCAGGACTGCTTCAAGCAGGCGGGCAACAGCGGCATCTACGGCCTGATCAACCTGTTCTCGGGCGGTGCGCTGCTGCAGCTGACCGTGTTCGCGCTCGGGATCATGCCCTACATCACCGCGAGCATCATCCTGCAGCTGCTGGTCGTGGTGATCCCACGGCTCGAGGCCCTCAAGAAGGAGGGCCAGGCCGGCCAGACCAAGATCACGCAGTACACCCGCTACCTGACGCTGGGCCTGGCGCTGCTCCAGGCGACCGGCATCGTGGCACTGGCCCGCTCGGGCAACCTGCTCCAGGGCTGCGACAACACGCGGTTCCCGCTGCTCTACGACAACGGCACGACGACCTTCCTGGTCATGGTGATCACCATGACGGCCGGCACCGCCGTGATCATGTGGCTGGGCGAGCTGATCACCGACCGCGGCGTCGGCAACGGCATGTCGATCCTGATCTTCACCCAGGTGGTGGCCCGCTTCCCGACCTCGTTGTGGTCGGTGGGCAAGTCGCGCGGCTGGTGGATCTTCGCGGTCGTGATCGCGATCGGTCTGGTCATCATCGCCGCGGTCATCTTCATCGAGCAGGCGCAGCGCCGCATCCCGGTGCAGTACGCCCGCCGGATGGTCGGCCGCAAGATGTTCGGCGGCTCGTCGACGTACATCCCGCTCAAGGTCAACCAGGCCGGCGTCATCCCGGTGATCTTCGCGTCCTCGCTGCTCTACCTGCCCGCGATGGCGGCCCAGTTCAACCAGAACGGCACCTCGGGCTGGGCGGTGTGGATCCAGCGCTACTTCGTGCGCGGTGACCATCCGCTCTACATGATCACGTTCTTCGCGATGATCGTGTTCTTCACCTACTTCTACGTGTCGATCACCTTCAACCCCAACGAGGTGGCCGACAACATGAAGAAGTACGGCGGCTTCATCCCCGGGATCCGGGCGGGCAAGCCGACCGAGGACTACCTGTCCTACGTCCTGTCCCGCATCACGTTGCCAGGCTCGCTCTACCTCGGTTTCGTCGCCCTGATCCCTCTGGTCGCGTTCGTCCTGATCGGCGCCGACCAGAACTTCCCCTTCGGCGGCACATCGATCCTGATCATGGTCGGCGTCGCGCTCGACACCGTGAAACAGATCGAGAGCCAGCTCCAGCAGCGGAACTACGAAGGGTTCCTCCGCTAGCGATGAGACTGATCCTGATGGGGCCGCCGGGGGCCGGAAAAGGCACGCAGGCCCGGGTGGTCGCGGACCACTTCGGCATCCCCGCGATCTCGACCGGCGACATCTTCCGCGCCAACGTCTCGGGCGGCACGCCCCTGGGCAAGAAGGCCCAGGAGTACATGGACGCCGGCGAGTACGTCCCCGACGAGATCACCAACCTGATGGTGCGCAACCGTATCGACGAGCCGGATGCCGAGCCGGGCTTCCTGCTCGACGGCTACCCGCGCACGCTCGCGCAGGTCGAGGAGCTCGACGGGATGATCAAGCACACCGGGCACGCCCTCGACGCGGTGGTGGTGCTGACCGTCGACCCCGACGAGATCGTCGCGCGCCTCCTGCACCGCGCGCAGACCGAGGGCCGCACCGACGACACCGAGGACGTGATCCGGCGTCGCCAGGAGGTCTACGTCGAGCAAACCGAGCCGTTGATCGAGGTCTACCGCCGGCGCGGCATCGTCCACGAGATCGACGGCATGGGCACGGTCGACGAGGTCACCAAGCGGATCTTCGACGCGCTCGACGTCGTACCCCAGTCCTGATGGGGCTGCTCGACCGCTCGCTCGAGATCAAGACTCCCGAGCAGATCGACCGGATGCGGGTCGCCGGCCTGCTCGTGGGGGAGACCCTCGAGCTCCTGCGCGCCGCGGTCGGGCCGGGCGTCACCACGGCCGAGCTGGACGCCCTCGCGGAAGACAACATCCGGTCGCACGGCGGCATCCCGTCGTTCCTGAACTACGGCCATCCGCCGTTCCCGGCCACGATCTGCGCGTCGGTGAACGACGAGGTCGTGCACGGCATCCCGGGCCCGCGCACGCTCGTCGAGGGTGACGTCATCTCGATCGACTGCGGCGCGATCGTCGACGGCTGGCACGGCGACTCCGCCATCACGGTGGCCGTCGGCGACGTGGCGCCCGAGGTCTCCGAGCTGATGCGCGTCACCGAGGAGGCGCTCTGGGCCGGCATGGCCGCGGCGCGGCTCAGTGGGCGCGTCAGCGAAATCTCGCGCGCGGTCGAGACCACCGTCCGCTCCCAGGGCGACTACGGCATCCTCGAGGACTACGTCGGCCACGGCATCGGCACCCAGATGCACCTGCCGCCGAACGTGCCGAACGTCGCCCACCGCGGTGACCGCGGCCCCAAGCTGGTCGCCGGGCTCGCCCTCGCCGTCGAGCCGATGGTGACGTTGGGGAGCGCCGAGACCGAGGTCCTCGACGACGACTGGACGGTCGTGACCGCCGACGGGTCCATGGCCGCCCACTTCGAGCACACCTTCACCCTCACGTCCGACGGCGCGTGGGTGCTCACCGCCCTCGACGGTGGCGAGGAGCGGCTTCGCGCCCTCGGGGTGCCTTTCGGCGGCCGGTAGGTTTCTCGCAATGCACGTGACCCCCCTGGTGTGGTGGATCACCATCCTCGTGACGTCGGCGATCCTGATCGTCGACGTCTTCGTCATCGGCCGTCGCCCGCACGAGCCGACGCGCGGAGAGACGGCCCGCGCCCTCTCCCTCTTCGTGGGTCTCGCGATCGTCTTCGGGATCGGCGTCTCGGTGGTGGCCGGCGGCGAGTACGGCGGAGAGTTCTTCGCCGGCTGGCTGACGGAGTACTCCCTCTCGATCGACAACCTGTTCATCTTCCTGGTGATCATGAACCGGCTGAACGTGCCCAGGGAGCTCCAGCAGAGCGCCCTCCTGATCGGGATCGTGCTCGCGCTCGTGCTGCGCGGCGTCTTCATCGCCCTCGGCGCCGCGGCGATCAAGGAGTTCAGCTGGGTCTTCTACCTGTTCGGGCTGTTCCTCGTCGTGACGGCGGTGAACCTGGCGCGTGAGGGGAGCGAGCCGGAGGGCGGGTACGACGAGCCGCGGCTCGTCGGCTGGGCCCGGCGCCACCTGCGCTTCAGCGAGGCCTGGAACGGCGCCCGGCTGACCATCCACGAGAACGGCTCCCGCCTGTTCACGCCGATGTTCCTGGTGATCCTCACCCTCGGCGTCACCGACCTGCTCTTCGCCCTCGACTCGATCCCCGCGATCTACGGCCTCACCAAGGAGCCCTACCTGGTGTTCACCGCGAACGTCTTCGCGCTGATGGGCCTGCGGCAGCTGTACTTCCTGATCGGCAACCTGCTCCGGCGACTCGTCTTCTTGTCCTACGGCCTGGCGTTCCTGCTGCTGTTCATCGGCGTGAAGCTGATCCTCCACGCCATGCACGAGAACACCCTGCCGTTCGTCAACGGCGGCGAGCACATCTCCTGGGCCCCCGACATCCCGATCTGGGTCTCCCTGCTGGTCATCGTCGGCACCCTCGTGGTCACCACGGTCCTCAGCCTCGCCGCCGACCGCCGGCGTACCCCCGCCTAGCCCGCCCGGGGCCACCGGGACGTGGTGCTGCGATACCCGGTGCGCCGGGTGTTCCCCCGCTCCTCAGGGGTTGCAACACCTGAGAAGCGACGGGGCTGCCTCGTCGATGGGGCGGGTGTGACAGATGTGACTTTCCCGGGGGGTTGCTCGGGGGTGCCGCGCCCGGATTATGGGTTGTGACCATGTGCGGCCTAGACTGGGGCGTCGGCCCAACTTGGGTCTGTTTCGCGGTGCCTCGCGGCTGCCCGGATATCCACTCGACTCGCTCAGCGGGCCGGGTGTGCCCGGGAAGAGGTCCGCGCAGCGGCTACAAGAGGTCCACTCGGTGGCGTCGTGCGACTCGTCGTGCGCGAGACCGGGAGGTTCCCGGGTCGACGGTAGACGAGGCGAAGACCGACCAGAAGTGAGGACATGCCGAAAAAAGAAGGTGTGATCGAGATCGAGGGCACCGTCGTCGAGGCTCTCCCGAACGCGATGTTCCGGGTCGAGCTGAGCAACGGCCACAAGGTCCTCGCCCACATCAGCGGCAAGATGCGCCAGCACTACATCCGGATCCTCCCCGAGGACCGCGTGGTGGTGGAGCTCTCGCCGTACGACCTCACCCGGGGCCGGATCGTCTACCGCTACAAGTGAGAGCCGCTACGACCGAGAAAGGGCTGACATGAAGGTCAACCCGAGCGTCAAGAAGATCTGTGACAAGTGCAAGGTGATCCGTCGCCACGGCCGCGTCATGGTGATCTGCGAGAACCCCCGCCACAAGCAGCGGCAGGGATGATCCGCCCTGGAAGGGCGAACGAGGTTCGTACTTCCAGTCGGATCGACCCGGGCGAGCTTGCTCGCGAGGGAGCCTGACATCAGGCCGAGACAACTGAACACCCACCACGTGCTCGCTAGCCCGTCGTACGACGGGTGAAGTCACCTCCGGAACGGATGGCCGGAGCTTGCTCCCCGAGGCGCAAGACGCGAACACGACCGAAACCACCGTGACCAACCCGAAGGGATCGCCACTCCACATGGCACGCCTCGTTGGTGTGGACCTCCCGCGCGACAAGCGCATCGAGGTCGCACTCACCTACATCTACGGCATCGGCCGTACCCGCGCCCAGCAGATCCTCGCCGAGACCGGCGTGAGCCCCGACCTCCGCGTCCACCAGCTCGGTGACGAGGAGCTGGTCAAGCTCCGCGACGCGATCGAGGGCAACGACGAGATCAAGATCGAGGGTGACCTCCGCCGCGAGGTCCAGGCCGATATCCGGCGCAAGATCGAGATCGGCAGCTACCAGGGTCGCCGTCACCGCCAGGGCCTCCCGGTCCGCGGTCAGCGCACCAAGACCAACGCCCGTACCCGCAAGGGTCCCAAGCGGACCGTCGCCGGCAAGAAGAAGGCCAAGTAACCCATGCCCCCTCGCAGTCGTCAGGGCGCTGCCAAGAAGGTGCGCCGCAAGGAGAAGAAGAACGTCGCTCAGGGCGAGGCCCACATCAAGAGCACGTTCAACAACACCATCGTCACCATCACCGACCCGACCGGCGCGGTGATCTCGTGGGCCTCGGCCGGCACCGTCGGCTTCAAGGGCTCCCGCAAGTCCACGCCGTTCGCCGCCCAGATGGCCGCCGAGGCCGCCGGGCGCCGGGCGATGGACCACGGCATGAAGAAGATCGACGTGTTCGTCAAGGGCCCGGGCTCGGGCCGCGAGACGGCGATCCGGTCCCTGGGTGCGATCGGCCTCGAGGTCGGCACCATCCAGGACGTGACCCCCACGCCGCACAACGGCTGCCGCCCGCCGAAGCGCCGTCGCGTCTGACCGCCGTACGCCCGACTTTCTTCACCTAGGAGTTTCGACCAATGGCCCGCTACACCGGCCCCATGACCAAGAAGTCGCGCCGACTCGGTCTCGACCTCGTCGGCGGCGACTCGGCGTTCGAGCGTCGCCCCTACCCGCCTGGCCAGCACGGCCGCGGCCGGATCAAGGAGAGCGAGTACCTCCTGCAGCTCCGCGAGAAGCAGAAGGCCCGCTTCACCTACGGCGTCCTCGAGAAGCAGTTCCACAACTACTACACCGAGGCCTCGCGTCGGCAGGGCAAGACGGGTGACAACCTGCTCCAGCTGCTCGAGTGCCGCCTCGACAACGTCGTCTACCGCGCCGGCTTCGCCCGCACCCGCCGTCACGCCCGCCAGCTGGTCGTGCACGGACACTTCCGCGTCAACGGCAAGAAGGTCGACATCCCGTCGTACCAGGTCAGCCAGTACGACGTGATCGACGTGCGCGAGAAGTCGCTGGAGATGACCCCGTTCATCGTGGCTCGCGAGACCCACGGCGAGCGCGTCGTCCCCGCGTGGCTCGAGGCGATCCCGTCGCGGATGCGGATCCTCGTCCACCAGCTCCCGGTCCGGGCCCAGATCGACATCCCGGTCCAGGAGCAGCTGATCGTCGAGTACTACTCCAAGAAGTAACGCCACACCTTCGCCCCACACACACAGGAGTTCGAGCCCGTCATATAGCGGGTGGGCTCGGAAAGGAAAGAACAAGTGCTCATCGCACAGCGTCCGACCCTGTCGGAAGAGACCGTCGACGACTTCCGGTCGCGATTCGTCATCGAGCCGCTCGAGCCCGGCTTCGGCTACACGCTCGGCAACTCCCTGCGTCGTACCCTGCTGTCGTCCATCCCGGGTGCCTCGGTGACCAGCATCAAGGTCGACACCGTCCTGCACGAGTTCTCGACGATCGAGGGCGTCAAGGAGGACGTCACCGAGATCATCTTGAACCTCAAGGGCCTGGTCGTGTCCTCGGAGCACGACGAGCCGGTGACCATGTACCTGCGCAAGTCCGGCGCGGGCGTCGTGACCGCCGGCGACATCCAGCCGCCGGCCGGCGTCGAGGTGCACAACCCCGACCTGAAGATCGCCACCCTGTCCGACAAGGGCAAGCTCGAGATGGAGCTCGTCGTCGAGCGCGGCCGCGGCTACGTCTCCGCGGTGCAGAACAAGGGCGCCGACAACGAGATCGGCCGGATGCCGGTCGACTCGATCTACAGCCCGGTCCTCAAGGTGACCTACAAGGTCGAGGCCACCCGTGTCGAGCAGCGCACCGACTTCGACAAGCTGGTCATCGACGTCGAGACCAAGCCGTCGATGAAGCCGCGTGACGCGATCGCCTCGGCCGGCAAGACCCTGGTCGAGCTGTTCGGCCTGGCGCGCGAGCTGAACGTCGAGGCCGAGGGCATCGACATCGGCCCCTCGCCGGTCGACGAGCAGCTGGCCGCCGACCTCGCCCTCCCGGTCGAGGACCTGCAGCTGACCGTCCGGTCCTACAACTGCCTCAAGCGCGAGGGCATCCACACCGTGGGTGAGCTCATCAGCCGCTCGGAGCAGGACCTGCTCGACATCCGCAACTTCGGCGCCAAGTCGATCGACGAGGTCAAGGCGAAGCTGCACGAGATGGGTCTCTCGCTCAAGGACAGCGCGCCCGGCTTCGACCCGACCGCCGCCCTCGCGGCGTACGGCGATGACGACGACGACGCGTTCATCGAAGACGAGTCGTACTGACATCACGCGCTCGCGCGTGAGGTCAGTACGGCGGGGATCGCCGCAGCGAGCTTGCTCGCAAGGCGGGCTTGACACCGACCACGCCTCACACCAATCGAAAGCACCATCTACATCGGTACCTGACACGGCCGGTGAGAATCGAGAGAAGCCATGCCCAAGCCCAAGAAGGGCCCCCGCCTCGGCGGCAGCCCGTCGCACCAGCGACTGATCGTCGCCAACCTGGCCACGCAGCTGTTCGAGCACGGCCGGATCACCACCACCGAGGCCAAGGCCCGGGTGCTGCGGCCGGTCGCGGAGAAGCTGATCACCAAGGCCAGGCGCGGTGACCTGCATAACCGCCGCGAGGTGCTCAAGACGGTGCGCGACAAGTCCGTCGTGCACGAGCTGTTCACCGAGATCGCGCCGCGCTTCGCCGACCGCCCGGGTGGTTACACCCGGATCACCAAGATCGGCCCCCGCAAGGGTGACAACGCGCCGATGGCGGTGATCGAGCTGGTCACCGAGCCCTACGAGCCGAAGGCCGCACCGGCCAAGAAGTCGGCCAAGAAGGCTCCGGCCAAGAAGGCCGCGCCCGCACCCGCGGCCGAGGAGACCTCCGCCGAGGAGACTCCGGCCGAGACCACGGACGAGGCCGCCGAGGCTCCCGCGGAGGCGGCTCCCGAGGAGACCACGGACGAGGCCGCTGAGGAGGCTCCCGCTGAGGAGGCTCCCGCTGAGGAGGCTCCGGCCGACGAGGTCACTGACGAGGCGCCTGCTGAGGAGTCCGCGGACTCCGACGAGGAGTCCGACAAGGCCTGATCGGCCTCACGTCATCGGGTCGTCCGCTCCAGAGGTTGCTCCAGCAGCCGCTGGAGCGGACGACCCCATTTCGGGGGTACGCCGGCCGCGGGCCTCGAGCGCCCAGCAGGCCAGGACCGCCAGGACGAACGGCGCCACGTAGACGGCCGCCTCGTACGGCCAGTGGTACGCCGACCCGCGATAGGTCACCCGCTCGTCCCACCAGGACCATCGCAGCTCGAGCTCGCGCAGGATCGCCGCGACGACAGGACCCGCCAGCAGTCCGACCCACCACGCTGTGCCGCTCCGCCGCGCCAGCCCCCACGCGAGCGGAACCAGGAGCGCGAGGACGAGCAGGCTCCCCCACAGGTAGACCTCCACCGAGGTGCGGGTCGGTGGTGCCGAGTCCTGGACATACGCCTGGAAAGCCCGATCCCATGCCCAGATGAACGCGCCCGCGCCGAGCGCCGCGGCGGCGCCGGCGATGCCGTGCACGAGATCGCGGCCCCAGACCAGCAACGCCACGGCGTACGGGAGGCTCAGGACCAGCGCGACCACGAGAGTGTCGGCCCACAGCCGTCCGGCCGGCCAGTCCCACTGCATGATTCGCTCGTACACGTCGTCGGCCCAGTAGTGCCGGTACAGCACCCAGCCGACGACCACCACGACGCCCACGGTGACGCTCAGGGCGACCGGCTGGCGGCGTGCCGGGGCGGGGGCGGCCAGCGAGTCCCGAGTCGTCGTCATGGCGGACAGTGTGCATGCTGCGGGCCTGGTAGGTCAGGGTAGAGGCATGGCAGGCGTGTTGGTGGTCGGCGAGTCGCTCATCGACGTCGTGCAACGGCCGGACGGGACGACGGTCGAGCATGCAGGCGGGAGCGCCGCGAACGTGGCGGTCGCGCTGGCCCGGCTCGGTCGCCCGGTGCAGCTCCTGACGGCGTACGCCGACGACGACCACGGCCAGGCCCTGGCGCGACACCTCAACCAGGCCGCGGTCGGGATCGCGGGCGACCCGCTCACCCTCGACCGCACGTCGACCTCGATGGCGACGCTCGGCGTCGACGGCAGCGCGACGTACACCTTCGACATCGAGTGGCGGATCGACGTGCCGCCGGACCTGACCCCGGTCGCGGTGCATGCGTGCTCCATCGGGGCCGTGCTCGAGCCGGGATCGGGCGACGTACGTCGACTCCTCGAGGACCTGCGCCCGCACGCGACGGTGAGCTACGACGTGAACGCGCGGCCCGCGGTCACCGGCCTCGGGCCGGACGTCGTCCGCGCCGTCGAGGACGTCGTGGCGTTGGCCGACCTGGTCAAGGCCTCCGACGAGGACCTCCACACCCTCTACCCGGGCGAGCCCGTCGACACGGCCGTCGAGCGGCTGCGGGGACTCGGGCCCGATGTCGTCGTGGTGACCAGGGGGACCCACGGAGCGACGTGGTACGGCGCCGGCGGCCGCGTCGACGTACCCGCAGCCGAGACCGATGTCGCCGACACCATCGGCGCCGGCGACACGTTCGGGGCCGCGATCCTCGACGGGCTCGGCGACATCGACGCCCTCGGCGGCCGGCTGACCGGGCTGGAGCAGGATGAGGTCGAGTTCGTCCTGCGGCATGCGGCCACCGCGGCCGCGATCACCGTCTCCCGCCCGGGTGCAGATCCGCCGTACCGCCACGAGCTGCTGTGACCCGACCCGTCAGGAGACCGAGATGCCGTCCACCGAGTTCACCGTCCACACCTCCCTCAGTCCGGCCGAGGTGATGACGCTCTTCACCGACTTCGGTCCCGACCGGGCGAAGCGATGGCCCAACGTCGACGAGGGACGGTTCGAGGTGCACGACCAGGGTCCGGACTGGGCGGAGGTCACCGAGGGCAACGCGATGGGCTGGGAGCGCGAGCGCTACTCCTGGAACGCCGACACGGGCACGATCACCATCGACACCCTGGAGTCCAACCTCTGGGGGCCGGGCAGCGGTTGGCGGTACCAGCTGACGGAGGCCGACGGCGGCACCGACGTACACGTGGCGCTGAACCGGGCCGGGAAGGGCGTCAAGGGCAAGCTGGTCGGCGCCCTGATCCCCGTCGCCGGCTCTCGGGTGCTCGCCAAGCAGTTCCAGTCGGTGCTGCGCACGGCCGAGGCGAGCTCCTGACGCCATGGAGGTCGTGGGGCTGTGGCGCCACCCGGTCAAGTCTCTGCAGGGTGAGCGGCTGGAGACTGCCCGGCTGGAGCAGGACGGCGTCGAGGGTGATCGGCGATGGGGGATCCGCGACGACATGACCGGGCTGCTCCTCACCGCCCGGCGGCGCCCCGAGCTCCTCGCGGCGGGTGCGACGTACGACGGCGACCGGCCGCGGGTCACGCTGCCGGACGGGCGTACGACGATCGGGCCGGGCCACGAGACCGACGCGTTGCTCTCGGACTGGCTGGGACATCCGGTCTCGCTCGTCGCCTCAGCCGGGAGTGAGGGCGACCGGGCGGAGTTCTTCGCCGACGCCACCGACGACACCAGCGAGGCGATCGAATGGACGATGCCGCACGACACCGACATCTTCCGGACGCTGGCCCGTCACCACGGCGGCCTGTTCGGTGTGTGGTGCCAGGTGGTCGAGCAGGCGGTAGTGAGCCTCGGTGACCGCGTGGAGCCCGAGGACGCGGCCCAGGAGACGGCCGAGAGCTAGCGAGCGGCAGGCGCCCAGGCCGGGTCGCGGCCGATGAAGCCGATCAGCCGGGTCTGGACGTCGGCGCCGGCGGGCACCGGGACCGCGGGGCCGTACTGCCCCGAGCTGCGCAGGAGGTCGTCGAGGGGCTCCATCCCGGCCAGCATCTCGGCGCACATCTCCGGGTCGAGGGTCTCGTCCTGACCGGTGGCGCGGGCGAGGTCCCAGGTGTGCAGGAACACGTCGGAGGTGTAGAAGCGGTCGATGGCCTGGCCGAGCGGCATCGAGCCCGTGTGGGGGTTCGAGAACGCCGCCCCGGCGGTCTCGGGGTCGTCGAGGATCTCCTGCACGGCGCGCTGGTGGGCGTCCCAGGCGGCCACGGGCTCGTCGAGCGGGGACGGCCCGGACGGCAGGCGTACGTCGGACCCGCCGGCCACGAACCCGGGCAGCCACTCGACCAGGTGGGCGACCACGTCGCGGGCGGCCCAGCCCGACACCGGTGCCGCCGCCGACCAGTCCCGGGTGCCGTGCACCCGGTGGGCGAAGTCGTCGGCGATCAACCGGTGCCGTCGGGCCGGCTCGGCGGTGAGGAGCTCAGAGCGTGCCATCGGCGAGCATGCGGTCGATCGCGGCGTACCCGTCGTTCACGCCGACCTCCATGCCGCTGCGCAGCCAGGCGTCGCGGTCCTCGAAGGACTCGCACAGCGACGTGGCGTGGAGCCGCGTGCGGCCGTCGCCGAGGTCCTCGAAGGTCATCGTCTCCAGCGCCACGCCGTCGGGCATGCCCTCCCAGGTGAAGGTCTGGACGATCTTGTCGGGGCGCACCGTGTGGAAGCTGCCTCGGAAGTAGTGACTCTCCTCGCCGTGCCCGCTGCCGAAGCGGAACTTGCCGTTGTCGGTGGCGTCCCACTCGAGGATCTCGGTGGTCGTGCCCGCGGGGCCGACCCACTTCGCGAACAGCTCGGGGTCGGTGTGCGCGCGGAACAGCTGCTCCGGCGTACCGGCGAAGTCGCGCCAGATGTGGATGATCGGCACCGTCTCGTCGGCCTCGATCACGGCCTGGTCGTAGCGCGTGGCGGTCGTGGTGTTCATGATGCGGTTCCCTCCATCGGTGTGGTGTCGGTCGCGTCCTTGGCGTCGTTCATCTGCGCCAGGACCTCGTCCAGGCGCTGGAAGCGTTCCTCCGCGCGTTGGCGGTAGCGCTCGATCCACTTGGTCATCAGGTCGAACACCTCCGCCTCCAGATGGACGGGGCGCCGCTGCGCGTCCCGGCTGCGGGTCACCAGACCTGCCTCCTCGAGCACCTTGAGATGCTTGGAGACCGCCTGGATGCTCACGGCGTACGGCGCGGCGAGGTCGCCCACGGTCGCGTCACCCTCGGTCAGCCGGGCCACCATGTCGCGGCGGGTCGGGTCGGCCAGGGCGGCGAAGACCCGGGAGAGCTGGTCGTCCATCTCGTTCTCTCTTTTCAACCATTCGGTTGAGGAGAAACGTAGGCCGACGACCGACTGCTTGTCAACCGGTTGGTTGAGAAGACTGGTGGTGGTTTCGAGACGGTCGCAGAGCGACCTCCTCAACCACCGGAGCGTCGCAGGGCGACCTCCTCAACCACCGGGGTCAGCCGGTGCGGGCGTCGTTGGCGATGGCCTGGCGGAGCGCTTTGGCCAGCGTGGGCTCGAAGGCGGGCTCGCCGTCGCCGTACACCGCGATCACGTGACGCAGGACCGGGAACGAGTCCCCGCCCTGGGCCTGGGTGTAGACCGGCTCGACGTACAGCACCTTCCCGGCCAGCGGGATCGTGAGCAGGTTGCCGAGCACGACCTTGGAGTTGCCGCCGCGCTGCAGGGTGAGTGCCTCGGCGATGGCGGTGTCGGACTCGATGTCGTTCTGCACCTGGGCGGGCGACTCGAACTGCTGGCCCGAGGGGAACTGCAGGAGCGTGAACTGCCCGTAGTGCGGACCCGGCGTCGAGTCGACGCTGAGGAACCCGGCCAGGTCGCGGTAGTTCAGGGTCGCCATCGGCGTGGACAGGGAGTAGACCGGGGTGCCCTCGCCGGTCGGTGCCAGTGACATGTAGACCGACGGGATCGTTGGGTTGCCCCCGCCCTTGCCTCCGCCGGCGTTGAGGCTGTGCGTGGCCGCCACGGTCGGGTCGTTGGGGACCTTCCAGAAGGCGCTGCCGTTGTAGAAGTCGGCCGGGTCGGTGACGTGGTACTGGCTGAGCAGCTGCCGCTGGACGTCGAAGAGGTCCTGCGGGTAGCGCAGGTGCGGCAACAGGTCGGCCGGGATGTCGGACTCGGGCTTCACCAGCCCCGGGAACGCGTGCTCCCACGTGCGGAGGAGCGGGTCGGGGTGGTTCTGCTGGTTCCACTCGTAGAGCGTCACCTGCCCGGTGTAGGCGTTGACGACGGCCTTCACGGAGTTCTGCAGGTAGTTGACCGAGCGGTTCGGCTGCACGACCGTCGATCCCGACTTGGTCAACGAGCTCGTCGTGGCCTGACGCAGGTTGACCTGCTGGGAGTTCGGGTAGTGGTTGCTCGACGTGTAGCCGTCGACCACCCACTCGACCTGGCCGCCGACCACGGCCGGGTAGACGTCGCCGTCCAGGGTGAGCCAGGGCGCCACCTTGGCCACCCGCGTACGGGGGTCGCGCACGGTCAGCAGCTGCGAGTGGCTGTTGACGTCGCTGGAGAAGAAGATGTTGGGGTCGTGGAGCTTCACGGCGTACAGGAACCGGTCGAAGCGCGAGCCGATCGGCACGCCGCCGCCACCGTCGTACGTCGTGCGGACCGCCTGCGAGCCCCGGCTGGTGGAGGGGTAGTCGAACTCCAGGTTCTTGGTGCTGCCCGGCGGTCTGCCCACGATGGAGTACGACGGAGAGTCCTGGCCGAAGTAGATCCGCGGCTGGGTGACCGGGATCGCGTTCTTCGGGGGCAGACCGCCGTTGACGAAGTTCGGCGTGCCCGTGTGCTGGTTCCACTGGTTCGTCGGCGCCGCGACGACCCCGAACCCGTGCGTGTAGACCAGGTGCCGGTTGGCCCAGGTGGACCGCGAGATGCCGCCGAGGTTGAGCTCGCGGGCGGCGATCGCGACGTCCTGGTCGGTGCCGTTGATCGGGTAGTGGTCGATGTCGAGGCTCGACTTGAACTGGTAGTACGCCTCGATCTCCTGCTTGACGTTGAACGTCGGCGAGAGCTGGTTGGGGTCCACCAGCCGGATCTGGGCCGTCGCCTGCGCCTCGCGAGCGTTGGTCGTGGGCGTGCCGTGGACGCCGTACTGCACGCCCCGCACGTTGCCGTCGAGCCCGAACGCGGAGAGCGTGGCCGCCTGGTTCCGCTCGATCATGGTGCGGTCGAGCGTGGCGGCGCTGGGCTGCTCGCGGTAGCGGTGCACGAGTGAGGGCCAGAGTCCGCCGAGCACCGCCGACGCGACGTACAGGACGGCGACCCCGAGCACGGTGTAGCGGAGCCGACCCAGCCGGACGTTGGCGAACAGCAGCAGCGCACACAGCACGGCGACGACCACGAGGATGGTCCGGGCCGGGAGCGTCGCGTGGGCGTCGGTGTAGGACAGTCCGGTCACCGGGCCGCGGTTGGACGTGGTGAGCTCGTAGCGCCCCAGCCAGTACGACGCGGCCTCGAGCAGGAGGTAGAGACCGAGCAGCACCGACACCTGGGCCTTGAACGCGGGCGTCGTACGCCGGACGCGGCCGCGGGTGCGGATCCGGAACGCGCCGTAGAGGTAGCCCGCGACGAAGGTGACGACCAGGCAGACGAGCACGATCGAGCTCAGGTAGCTGACGACCATCCGGTGGAAGGGCAGCACCGAGACGAAGTAGGAGATGTCGCGGTGGAACTGCGGGTCCGTGCGGTGCCAGGGCTCGGCGTTGCGCCACATCACGTAGGTCTGCCAGTGGTGGCTGGCGGCGGTGCCGACGTGGACACCGGCGTACAGCGAGACCAGCACGATCAGCCAGGTGCGGAAGCGCTTCTCGAACCGCAGGTAGCGGTGGCGCCAGATCTCCCGGTTGGGGTCGGGGCGGTACTTCGGTCGCAGGCGGACGACAAGGACCAGCGACGCGGCGACGCCCGCGGCCGCGAGGACGCCGAAGACGCAGAACAGCAGCACCTGGGCGCGGACGATGGTGCCGTAGACCTCGTCGACGTGGACCGACCGGAACCACAGGACGTTGGTGCGGATGTCGACGAACGCGAGGAACGCGTAGAACAGGGCCGCGAGGACGATCAGGGTCGCGACGAGGCGAGTCGCGAGGCGCTTCCCCCGGGATGACGGGAGCGCACGAACCCGCTCCGGGGAAGCCGTTGGCACGGGACCTGACCCTACCAACGGGGTGGTCACGGACCCGCTTCGGCGCGGGCGTTGGCGTCGTCACACAGGAGTGGGCACCGGTTCCAGCCAGGAGTGCACGAGCGGCACCACGGAGGCACCCTCGCCACTGGCGCTCGCGACGCGCTTCATCGAACCGGCCCGGATGTCGCCGACGGCGAAGATCCCCGGGACGGTGGTCTCGAGGTTCTCGGGCGGGAGGCCCTCACGCCAGGCCGTCGAGGGGACGTCGCGACCGGTCAGCACGAAGCCGTTGGGGTCGCGGGCGACCTCGTGCGGCACCCAGTCGCAGTGGGCCGTCGCCCCGAGCAGCAGGAAGAGGCCACCGGCCTGCCGGCGCTCTCGACGCCCGGTCGTGGTGTCCTCGACCTCGATCCACTCGAGCCGTCCTTCGCCGCCGCCGTCGACGACCTGACGGCAGCCCTCGACCGAGATGCGCGGGTTGAAATCGATCTCGCCGATCAGGTACGACGACATGGTCGCGGTGAGGTCGGGCCGCCGGACCAGGATCGTGACGCTGCGGGCGAAGCGCGCGAGGTGGATCGCTGCCTGGCCGGCGGAGTTGCCGCCGCCCACGACGAAGACGTCGGCGCCCTCCATCTCGCGGGCGGCGGTCATCGCTGCGCCGTAGTTGACGCCGATGCCGACCATCGAGTCGATCGACTCGACCCCGAGCTTCCGGTAGGTGACGCCGGACGCGATCACCACCGCTCGGGCGCGGACGTCGCCGCCGTCGGTGCGGACGACGTGCGGTGCGCCGTCGCGTCCGACCTCGAGGCCCGTAGCCGGCCACCCGGTGAAGAACTGGGTGCCGAAGCGGATCGCCTGGTTACGCGCCCGTTGCGCGAGCCGCATGCCGGAGATGCCACGCGGGAAGCCGAGGTAGTTGCGGATCATCGACGACGTCCCGGCCTGGCCGCCGATCGCCTCGGCCTCGATGGTGACGGTGCCGAGGCCCTCGGAGGCGGCGTACACCGACGCGGCGAGGCCGGCCGGCCCGGCGCCCACGATGACGAGGTCGGCGATGCTGTCGACGTCGATCTGGTCGGGTCTCCCGTAGATGCTGACCGCGAGGTCGTGCACCGACGAGACCGAGAAGGGGAGGTCGTTGAACCGCTCGACGACCGGGTACGACGTCGGGCCGTCGCCGTCGAGGCGGGTCAGGATCTCGCGGCCGACCTCGCTGTCGGGGTGGTGCACGAGATGGGGGATGCCGACCCGGTCGAGGTAGTCGCGGATGGCGAGCGTCAGCCCGTCGCTGGTGGGGGAGACGACCCGCAGCGCCTCGACCACGGGCGGCGCGACGGTCTGGTTCCAGTCGGAGAGCAGCTCGCAGATCGCGGTGTGGAACTCCTCGTCGCGCTGGCCGCGGGGCATCAGCAGGTAGGCGTCGTACTTGCCCTTGGCGAGGCCTGGTCGCAGCCGCTCGGCGTCCTCGCGGAAGCGGTCCCAGTGCGCGGCGACCACGCGGCGGCAGGTGGGGACGTACTTGCGCAGGCGGTGGAAGGTCTCGAGCACGTCCATGTCGGGCAGCATCGACTCGGTGACCACGAGCGCGAGCTGTTGTCCGGAGGGCAGGCTCTTGACCACCTGGCCGGACTCGGCGGCGGTGTGGGCGGTGCGGAGGTCGTAGTCGCGGGCGTAGCGGCCGAACTCGTCGAGCAGGTACTCGGCGTTGTGCTCCGACACGAGCAGGATCACGGGGCGTTGGTCCACACCGGAAGCCTAGGCCGCCGCACCGCCTAGAGTCGTGGCGTGCGGCTGCGGATCGACCTCGCCTACGACGGCGGCGCCTTCCACGGCTGGGCGGCGCAGCCCGAGCTCCGCACGGTGCAGGGTGAGCTCGAGACCGCGCTCGCCACGGTGCTGCGGGTCCCGGAGGTGGCGACCGTGTGCGCCGGCCGGACCGACACCGGGGTCCACGCGCGCGGTCAGGTGGTGCATCTCGACGTCGCGGACGAGGTGCTGGTCGGGGCCGCCGGCAGGTCCGAGGGCGATCCCGCGGCCGCGGTGGCGCGACGGTTGAACGGCGTGCTCCCCGACGACGTGCGGGTACGCCGGGTGGCCGTCGCCGCGGACGGGTTCGACGCCCGCTTCTCGCCGCTCTGGCGCCGGTACGCCTACCGCGTCTGCGACGGCGTACCCGACCCGCTGACGCGCTCGCACGTGCTCGCGTGGCCGCGTCCCCTCGACGTCGACGCGATGAACGACGCCTCGGCCGCTCTCCTCGGGCTCCACGACTTCGCGGCGTTCTGCAAGCAGCGCGAGGGGGCGACGACCGTGCGGACGTTGCTCGACCTCGCGTGGGTGCGGTCGGGTGACGTGCTGACCGGGACGGTGCGCGCAGACGCGTTCTGCCACCACATGGTGCGGTCGCTCGTCGGCTGCCTGATCGCGGTCGGTGAGGGTCGCCGCGGGGCGTCCTGGCCGGGGGAGGTCCTGGCGTCCGCGGTGCGCTCTCCGGCGGTGACCGTCGTACCTGCTCACGGGCTCACGCTGGAGGAGGTCGGCTACCCGCCCGACGCCGAGCTGGCCGACCGGGCCGGCGAGTCACGGGCCCGCAGGGACGCGCCGTGAGCGACCACTACTTCTCCGCCGACCCGTCGGTGCCGTTCGCGCGCGAGCCGCTGAGCTGTGAGGTGTGGGGACAACGACTCGACCTGGTGAGCGGGTCGGGTGTGTACAGCCGCGGCCGGCTCGACGTCGGGACGGCGGTGCTGTTCCGCGCGACCGAGCCCCCGGAGCCCGGGAGGGTCCTCGACCTCGGCACCGGGTACGGCGTGATCGGGCTGGCGGTCGCCGCGGCCTGGCGTGCCTCCGGCGTACCGGTCGAAGCCGGGTCGGTGACCGGCGTGGAGGTCAATCAGCGGGCCGTGCTGCTCGCGCGCGAGAACGCCGAGCGTCTCGGTCTCGACGACCGCTTCCAGGCCCTTGCCCCGGACGAGGTCCGCGCTGGGGCGACGTACGACGAGATCTGGTCCAATCCGCCGATCCGCGTCGGCAAGCAGGCGCTGCACGACCTGCTGCTGCACTGGTTCGCGCGACTCGCTCCCCATGGTCGGGCGGTGATGGTCGTCGGGAAGAACCTCGGCGCCGACTCCCTCCAGGCGTGGCTCGGCGACCAGGGGTACCCGACGACGCGGCTCGCGAGCGCCAAGGGCTTCCGGGTCCTCGAGTCCCGGCCGGCGTAGGGGTCAGAGCTTGAGCGTGGCCAGGGCGATCAGATAGGTCCGCGCCACGGCCTCGGGGTCGTGCAGGTCACCGGGCTCGGTGAACGTCGACTCTGAGCGCGCCCGGACCGCCGCGGCCGGGTCCTCGGCGACGAGGTCGAGGCACAGCCCGTCGACCACGGCCCCGGCGTCGTGCTCGTCCAGACCGTCGAGGACGAGCCCGTTGTGGAGCAGCGTCGCCACCTCGTCGAACACCTCGAGTGCCAGCTCCGCGTCCACCTCCGGACGCTCCCGCGCCACCGTCTCGGCGGTCGTGCGGAACCGGTCGTACGGCGGCGCCCAGGCGTGTGTCGACACGCGCCGAGGCTCGCACCTCCACGGCGGCGGGGCCATCGATTTCCGCCTCTGCTGCTCCGCGGGTGCGTGAGCAGGCCTTCGGCGGGGTACGAGGCGTCCATGGGTTTCTTGCTCTGGATCGCCGCCGTCATCCTCGTGATCGCCGGGATCGTCATGTTGTTCAAGGGCAGCATCATCCTCGGGATCGTGCTGATCATCGTCGGCTTCGCGGTCGGCCCGGGTGGATGGAGCGTCATCAAGCGCTGAGCGGCAAGAGCGGGGTGATTCGCCTACAGGGCAGGCGTGAGGTCCGCCGATCCTGTGGAGGCCACGACGAGAACGAGCGCGGCCCTGGAAGCTCCCAGTAGCCGGCGCCGACCCATGCCGGAAGTGTCCACCCGGTCAGAGCCGTCAGGGACTTTCGTGGCTGGATCGTGACATCACAGGGCTCGCTCCTCAATCACCGGTGCCTTTCGGTGGTCGAGCCCGTGTCGAGACCCGAGCACCGTGACCCTCGGCGCGGGCCGTAGGCACTGTCACCGGGTTTCGTGCCCTTCGAGACGGCTCGTCCCTCGCCTCCTCAGGAACCAACGCTCGCAGGGCTCGCTCCTCAACCACCAAGCGAGCAGCATTCCGCGAGGAACGAGCGGACTGCGTGGGCGAGCGCAGATTGAGCAAGCGACGCGACTGAG
>DASSTL010000010.1:0-42688 GCA_035707985.1 Nocardioides sp.
TCGGAGTCTTCGGCATCAACTTCTACCAACGCACCTGGCCCCTCAGCCAGTTCTTCAACGGCAGCATCGACGAGGCCATGACGTTCAACACCGCCCTGACCCCAGCCCAGGTCCACAACATGTACGCCGCCGGCATCGGCGGCGGGGCCTGACCGGGGAAACGCATCGATCCGGGTCCCGAGGGCCGGCGGCAGCACGCCGCCGGCCCTCGGGCGTGCCTGGCGGTGTTCCCTACGACGCGGAACCGCCGACGGTCCGCGCACGTCGAAGCGGGCATGATGTCTCGTCGGCAGACGCTGCAGACCCTCGGTGCGCTCGGCCTCGCCGCCCCGGTGCTGGCCGCGTGCGGTGACGACAGCTCCAGCGGCGCCGGTGGCGGCCTGACCGGTCTCCGGCTGGTCAGCGTGGACGTCCCGAGAAGCGCCGGGACCCCCGCGGCGGTAGGCGACGTCGTGGCGTCGATGGACGCCTTCACCCTCGACCTGTGGGAGGCGGTCGGGGACCAGGAGGAGAACCTCGCGCTCTCGCCCTACTCCATCGCCGTCGCGCTGGCGATGACCGCCAACGGCGCACGAGGTGAGACCGCCCGCGACATGCTGTCGGTGCTCCATGTGGACTCGCTCGCGTCGTACAACGCCGGGATGGCAGCCCTCACCCAGGAGCTCGCCGGCCTGGCCGGCCCGGTCGAGGTCGCAGGCAAGACCTCCGAGATCGCGCTGTCGTCGGCCAACCAGCTCTTCGCAGACTCGTCGGTGACCTGGGCGCGGGCCTTCCTCACGGTGCTGGCCAAGGAGTACGGCGCGGGCATGCGGACCGTCGACTTCCGGGCCGCCGAGTCCGCCCGCGACCTGATCAACCAGTGGACCTCGCACCAGACGCATGAGCGGATCCCCGAGATCCTGCCGGAGGGGACCATCGACACCCTGACCCGGCTCGTGCTGGTGAACGCCCTGTACTTCAAGGCGCCGTGGGGCACGCCGTTCGAGAAGGCGGCGACCTCGCCGGGTCGTTTCCACCTCGCCGACGGATCGACGGTGCCGGCTCAGCTGATGTCCGCCGACGAGGGCTCGACGTACGTCGAGGGGCAGCACTTCCGCGGTGCCCGGCTGCCGTACGCCGGGGGCACCCTCGCCATGACCGTGGCCCTGCCGACCGGACCGGAGGCCGCGGCCCTCCGCGAGCTGCTCGGGTCGGGACTCGGCGGTGAGGGCGAGCCGGGGCTCCGGCTGCGCATGCCTCGATGGAAGTATCGCGTCGGCACCGACCTGAAGGACCCGCTGAAGGCGCTCGGGATGAGCATCGCCTTCGGGGAGAGCGCCGACTTCGGCGGCATGACGACCGACGTCGACCTCGCGGTCACCGACGTCCTGCACCAGACCTACGTCGCGGTCGACGAGGCGGGCACGGAGGCGGCCGCCGCGACGGCCGTCGTGATGGGGGAGACCAGCATGCCGGTCACCCGGCACGAGCTGGTCCTCGACCGCCCGTTCCTCTACGTGATCCACGACGTCGCCCACGGGACACCGCTCTTCGTGGGCCGCGTGTCCGACCCGAGCTGACCGGACCTGGTCGCAAGGTCTACGCAGACGCGCGATCTGAGCGCACACTGGGTGCATGGATGCCCGGCCGGGGCCGGTCGCCGAGCGTGAGCTGCTCGTCGACGAACCCGTACGCCTCCCGCGGCTGCGCGAAGCGGCCTCGGACCTCCGGCGCGGGACGCCGCCGCTCAAGCATCGCGGATGGTGGGTCTCGCTCGCCGTCGTGCTCGTGCTCGGAGCCGTCGCGTTCGGTCTCGACGCCCGCTCGAGGGCGCAGGAAGGCGCGGCGGTCAGCCGGTGCGAGCAGCAGCTCCGCCTCGCCACGGGGTACGCCGAAGGCCGGCTCGGGCTGATCGACAACTACCTCGAGCCCACGCTGGCGCCCGGCGGCCGGGTGCAGCGCCTCCACCTGGCGGACCTGATGTCCACGCGGGCCCACCACGTCCTGCCGCGGGTGCAGCGAGCCGACCGGATCTGCCACCGGGTCTCGGTGTCGCCGTGGCACTTCTCGCTGGTCGACCGGCTCAGCGCGGCGACGGCGTACTCGGCTGCGCTCACCGCGGTCGTGCAGACGGTGGCGGCGCAGGGCGTCATCCCGTTCAGTGACGACGCGAGTCTGCAGCGCCTTCGCGCCGAGGTCGGTATCGACGGCGGCTGACCACCTCACCTCCGCCGGGCTGTCGGAGCCGGCGGCTATTCTCGGTCCGGTCACCCCCACCGCTCGCCGGTTGGGGGCTCTCGTGCTGTCCGACACCCACCGGTGAAAGGTTCTTCGTGCTCCTCTCCGCCCTCTCCGACGCCGTTCTGGCCGAACCTGCTCTGGCCGAGTCGATCGCCGAGGCTCCTCGGCTCGGCCGGCTCGACCTGGTGGCGCCGGCCGGCGTGCGACCGTTCCTGGTCAGCGGCCTGGTGCGCGAGGGACGCACGGTCCTCGTCGTGACCGCGACCGGGCGCGAGGCGGAGGAGCTCACCGAGGAGCTCGGCGCCCTCGTCGACCCGCAGTCGCTCGCCTACTACCCGAGCTGGGAGACCCTGCCCCACGAGCGGCTCAGCCCGCGCAGTGACACCGTCGGCCGGCGGCTGGCGGTGCTGCGGCGGCTCCGGCATCCGGGCGCCGAGGGCGCGATCGGGCCGCTGCGGGTCGTGGTCGCGCCCGTCCGTTCCATCCTCCAGCCGCAGGTGCGGGGGCTCGGCGACCTCGAGCCGGTCGAGCTCGAGGTGGGCGACACCGCCGAGCTCGACGAGGTCACCCGGCGCCTGGCGGACGCGGCGTATACGCGGGTCGACCTGGTCGAGAAGCGCGGCGAGTTCGCCGTCCGCGGGGGCCTGGTCGACGTGTTCCCGCCGACCGAGCAGCACCCGATCCGCGTCGAGCTCTGGGGTGACGAGGTCGACGAGATCCGCGCCTTCGCGGTGGCCGACCAGCGCACGATCGAGAAGGTCGAGCGGCTGTGGGCACCGCCGTGCCGCGAGCTGCTGCTCACCGACGAAGTACGCCGCCGCGCGGCCGCCCTGGGCGAGGCGCACCCGCAGCTCGCGGAGATGACCGACAAGCTCGCGGCCGGCATCGCCGTGGAAGGCATGGAGTCGCTGGCACCCGTGCTCGTCGACGAGATGGAGCTCCTCGTCGACGTGATGCCCGACGACACCCAGGTGGTCGTCGTCGATCCCGAGCGCGTGCGCAGCCGCGCCCACGACCTGGTGGCGACGAGCGAGGAGTTCCTGGGCGCCTCGTGGGCGGCTGCGGCCGGCGGTGGCACGGCGCCCATCGACCTCGGCGCCGCGTCGTACCGCGAGCTCGACGACGTCCTCGCCCACACCCGCGAGCTCGGTCGCCCGTGGTGGACGGTCAGCCCCTTCGGGCTCGACGAGGAGCTCGGCTCCGGTGGCCGCTCCGTCGCGGCCACGCCCGTCGACGGCTATCGCGGCGACCTCGAGCGGGCGGTGGCCGACCTCCGGGGCTGGCTCGCCGACGGCGCGCGGGTCGTGGTGACGCATCCCGGTCACGGTCCGGCCGAGCGCATGGTCGAGGTGCTCGCCGAGCACGACGTACCCGCTCGCCTGGTCGAGCCCGACGCGGACGTCGAGCCCGAGCCGCACGTCGTCACGGTCACGTGTGCGACCTTCGCCCACGGCTTCGTCGCCGACGGCCTCGTGCTTCTCACCGGCGACGACCTGTCCGGCCAGCGCGGCGCGACCCGCGACCTGAGCCGGATGCCGACGCGGCGCAAGCGCCAGATCGACCCGCTGGAGCTGAAGAAGGGCGACTACGTCGTCCACGAGCAGCACGGCGTGGGCCGGTTCGTCGAGATGCGGCAGCGCGAGGTCCACGGGGCGACCCGCGAGTACCTCGTCCTCGAGTACGGCTCCTCACGGCGCACATCCAAGGGGGCGAGCGGGCCGCCCGACATGCTGTTCGTGCCGGCCGACTCCCTCGACCAGGTGACCCGCTACGTCGGCGGCGAACAGCCCAGCCTCGACCGGCTCGGCGGCTCCGACTGGTCGAAGCGGAAGAACCGCGCGCGTCGCGCCGTCCGCGAGGTCGCGGCCGAGCTGATCAAGCTGTACGCCGCGCGCCAGGCCACCCAAGGCTTCGCGTTCGGCCCGGACACGCCCTGGCAGCGCGAGCTCGAGGATGCGTTCCCGTTCCACGAGACGCCCGACCAGCTGACCACGGTGGACGAGGTGAAGGCCGACATGCGCCGCACCGTCCCGATGGACCGTCTGGTCTGCGGCGACGTCGGCTACGGCAAGACCGAGATCGCCGTCCGGGCGGCGTTCAAGGCGGTCCAGGACGGCAAGCAGGTGGCGGTCCTGGTGCCCACGACCCTGCTCGTGCAGCAGCACTACACGACGTTCGCCGAGCGGATGGGCGCGTTTCCCGTGACGATCCGGGCGCTGAGCCGATTCCAGACCGAGAAGGAGGCGCGGGAGGTCGCGGACGGCCTGTGCGAGGGCTCGGTCGACATCGTGATCGGCACCCACCGCCTGCTCAACCCCGACATCAGGCTCAAGGACCTCGGCCTGATCATCGTCGACGAGGAGCAGCGCTTCGGGGTGGAGCACAAGGAGCAGATGAAGCGGCTGCGCACCAGCGTCGACGTGCTGTCGATGAGCGCGACCCCGATCCCGCGCACGCTGGAGATGGCGATCACCGGCATCCGCGAGATGTCCACGATCACCACGCCGCCGGAGGAGCGGCACCCGGTGCTCACCTACGTCGGCGCCTACGAGGACCGCACCGTCACCGCGGCGATCCGACGCGAGCTGCTGCGTGAGGGCCAGGTGTTCTTCATCCACAACCGGGTCCAGTCGATCGAGAAGGCCGCCTCGCGCATCCGCGAGCTGGTGCCCGAGGCACGCGTCGCGACCGCTCACGGCCAGATGGGTGAGCACCAGCTCGAGCAGGTGATGCTCGACTTCTGGGAGAAGCGCTTCGACGTGCTGGTCTGCACCACGATCGTCGAGTCGGGCCTCGACGTCTCCAACGCCAACACCATGATCATCGAGCGCGCCGACGCCCTCGGCCTGTCGCAGCTCCACCAGCTCCGGGGCCGCGTGGGTCGCTCCAGCGAGCGCGCCTACGCCTACTTCCTCTACCCGCCGGAGAAGCCGCTCACCGAGACCGCCCACGAGCGCCTCGCCACGCTGGCCCAGCACTCCGACCTCGGTGGCGGCATGGCGATCGCGATGAAGGACCTCGAGATCCGGGGCGCCGGCAACCTGCTCGGTGGCGAGCAGTCCGGCCACATCGCCGACGTCGGCTTCGACCTCTACGTCCGGCTCGTCGGTGAGGCCGTGCAGGAGTTCCGCTCCGACGGCGCCCCGACCGACGACCTCGGCGAGGTGCGCATCGAGCTGCCCGTCGACGCCCACCTGCCGCACACCTACATCCCCAGCGAGCGGCTCCGGCTCGAGATGTACCGCCGGCTGGCCGAGGTGCGCACCGACGACGACGTCGACCAGATCCGCGACGAGATGGACGACCGGTACGGCGAGCCTCCGGCCGAGGTGGCCTCGCTCCTGCTGGTCGCCCGGTTCCGGGCGCGGGCGCGCCAGGCCGGCATCTCGGAGGTGACGATCGCCGGCCGCAACGTCCGCTTCGCCCCGGTCGACCTGCCCGAGTCGCGAGTGATCCGGCTCAACCGGATGTTCCCCCGCAGCATCGTCAAGCCCCAGGTCGGCACGCTGCTGGTCCCGAGGCCGCAGACGCAGGTGATCGGGGGGCGTCCGATCGACGGGGTGGCCCTGCTTGAATGGGCTCGCACGGTCATCGACGCGGTGATCGACCCTGTGCCCCAGAGTTCCAAGAGATCGGAGTCATCGTGACCCGCACCCGACGCAACCCGGCCTCGGTCGTCGCCGTCGTCGCCGTGGCGGGGCTGCTCCTCAGCGGCTGCGGCACCTCGGTCGGCATCCACCCCGGTGCCGCCGCGAACATCGGTGGCGAGACGGTGTCGATGAGCACGATCGACGACACCGCGAAGTCGTTCTGCAAGGCCTACGTCAAGCAGTCCCAGACGCAGCAGCAGGCATCCGGCCCGCTGCCGATGGGCACGTTCCGCAGCTACGTCGCCTCCAGCCTGGCCCAGCGTGCCCTCGGCCGCGAGCTCGCCGATGCGTACGACGTACAGCCCGCCGGCGACTACGACCGTCAGGTGGCGCAGTACCAGGCCGCGCTGGCGAGCTCACCCGCGTCCGAGCGGGAGGCCGTGGTCCAGGTCGCCGCCGCGCAGGCCTACCTGCAGAACGTCCAGGTGGCGATCGGTCAGCGGCTCACCGGCAACACCGGCACCAGCAACTCCGACGTCAAGGCGCAGCTCCAGCGCGGTGAGGTCGCGACCCAGGACTGGCTGAAGGACCACGACGTCTCCATCGACCCGGTGTTCGGCATCGACGTCGACGGCGGGAAGTTCACGACCGGACACCGCGACCAGACGTCGTACGCCCTGAGCGCCCTGGCCCGCGGCGGTGTCGAAGCCGGTTCGAGTGCCAACGGTCCGCCGAGCTCCTACACGTCGGCCCTGCCGGCGTCGCAGACCTGCCAGTGACCGAGGCGGCGGGCCAGCCGCTGCTGGACTTCCTCCACGACATGCGCCGCCTGCGGCGGGAGTGTCCGTGGAAGCGGGAGCAGACCCACCGGTCGCTCGCGCGCTACCTGCAGGAGGAGAGCGCCGAGGCGCTGGAGGCGATCGACACCGGCGACGAGCAGCACCTCCGCGAGGAGCTGGGAGACCTGCTGCTGCAGATCTACTTCCACGCCGTCATCGCCGAGGAGTCCGGCGCCTTCACGATCGACGACGTCGCGCGCGGCATCAGCGACAAGATGCACCACCGCAACCCCCACGTGTTCGGCCCCGACGGCGGGTCCACGGAGCTCACTGCGGCCGAGGTCGACGCGCAGTGGCAGCGCATCAAGGAGTCCGAGAGGCCGCGCCGCAGCCCTGACGACGGCATCGCCCCTCAGCTGTCCGCGTTGCTGCTCGCCACGAAGGTGCTCGAGCGGGCGCCGGGGGCAGCGGTGCCGACAGACTCTGACGACCTCGGCGACCGACTGCTCGCCCTCGTCGCGGAGGCGGTCGCGGACGGTGTCGACCCGGAGCAGGCGCTCCGCGACGCCGTCCGGCGTACCACGGGGGCGGCGGGCGGATGACCGCTCAGGCCCGCCCGAGGGTGTAGCGGATCGGCACGTCGACCGTCATCCGGCCCTCCTCGTCGCGCTCGCGGCCGAGAATCTCCTCCGCCCGCCCGATGATCTCCGGGTGGCGGTCGAGGTCGGTGTCGCTCCATACGCGGCGCAGTGCGGTGCCCATGGTCCATGCTCGCCACTGAGCGGAGTCGGCGAACGGCACGACGTGGGTGACCGTGGTCGTGCGGAGGTCGGCGTACCCCGCCTCGGCGAACAACCCCTCGACCCCCTCGTCGCTGTCGAACGGCGTCTCGCCACGCGGTGACGGCGCCTCCCCGGCGAACTCGACGACGAGGTCGAGGAGCTCGGCGAAGCGGCCGGTCGGCACGGGGAAGCTCGAGATGCCGACCCGGGCCTCCGGGCGGGCGAGCGCGCGCCAGGCCGTCAGCGCCGCCACCGGATCCGGCACGAAGAAGAGGACCAGCGAGCTCACGATCCCGTCGTACGCCGTGTCGGGCGGGTGCGGGTCGGTCGCGTCCCCGACCGCGACCCGGACGTTGGTGACGCCGGAGCGGTCGACCTGCTCCTGGAGCAGCCTGACCATCGAGGGGGCGACGTCGAGCGCGTCGACCCGGCCGTCCGGGCCGACGGCGTCGGCCAGCGGGATCGTCGCGGCGCCGCGTCCCGAGCCGAGCTCGAGGAACCTCTCGCCGGGCTGCGGCTCGAGCAGGTCGACGAGCACGTGCGCGATGGGCTTGAACCACGGCACGCCGGACTGGTCGTAGTGCTCCGCGATGGACTCGAACATGTCGGGCCACGGGTTGGCGGGCGTTCCATCTGTGGTCATCCGGCCGATCGTGTCAGTGCCGGGTCGCCGCCCGCACCCCGTTTCGGCGTGGGTGGTCAGACGGCCACGCCCAACGACTCCCGGAGCGCGTCGGCCGTGCGCAGCGCCGACGCGGCGTCGCAACCGGCGTCGTTCAGCAGACGGTCGACCAGGAACCGTGGTCCACGCAGCGGCTCCGACTCCGACCATGGGACCAGCCAGACGTGGAAGTGCGCGAAGGCGTCCATGGTCGCCCACTGGTAGACACGGTCGCAGCCGGTGACGTCGCGGACGGCCTGGATGAGCCGGCCGGTGACACGCGCGCACGACCCGGCCTCCTCGTCGTCGAAGGCACTCTGGTCCCGCACGTGACGTCGGGTCTCCAGCACCACCGTCCCGGCGGGTCCGTATCCGGCGGGCACGTGGCTCGCCCGCCAGGTCCCGTCATCGACCAGCCAGCCTCCGGGCGGCGGATCGGTGCGTACCTCGGGGTTGCAGAACCAGCAGGACTCGTCGCGATCACTCATGCCGCGAGTCTCGGCTCTGCGAAGCCGGACCGCTTGATCGCGTTCGCCTCAGACGGGCGGCTCGGGGTCGTACTGGATGCCGCGGCGCACCTGGCGTGCGCGCTCGTCCCCCGCGAGCCGCGCGACCAGGTGCAGCGCCATGTCGATGCCCGCGCTCACCCCGGCCGCGGTCACCACGTCACCGTCGTCGACCCAGCGGGCCTCACGTCGTACGTCGATGGAGGGGTCGATCTCGGCGAGGCCGTCGAGCGCACCCCAGTACGTCGTGGCCGGCCGGCCCTCGAGCAGCCCGGCTCTCGCGTAGACGGTCGAGCCCGTGCAGACGCTGGTCAGGAGCGGGACGGTCTCGCGGACCTCGCGCAGCCACTCGAGATGCGCGGCGTCGGCGCCGAGCGCGCGGGTGTCACCGCCGGGGTGGAGGAGCACCGCCATGGGGGGCAGGTCGTCGCGCGCGTGATGCGGGGTCACCGAGAGCCCCTTGTTGCAGGTCACCGGCCCGCCGTCGAGGGAGAACGTCGAGCACGTGTAGCCGTCCTCGGGGAAGCCCCGCGTCCACCACGAGAGGACCTCCCACGGTCCGGCGAAGTCGAGCTCCTCGACACCGTCGAAGAGCAGGATCCCGATATGTCCGCCGGCGCCCTCGCCGGCCCCGTTGGTCGTCATGACCGGGAGACTCGCGCGCTCGGGCCCGCACGGCGAGTGGCAGTCGCGCCACTATTCGCGAGAATCCTGCCTGGCGAGGTGCCACGATGACCCGCATGCACCGCGTCGTCGCGCTCGCGCTCCCGGAGGTGGTCGCGTTCGACCTCTCCATCCCGGCCCAGGTGTTCGGCAGGTTCGCCGACCCGGCTCCGTACTCCTTCGAGATCTGTACGCCGACCCCGGGCCCGGTGCCGACCACGACCGGTTTCTCCATCGAGGTCGAGCACGGGCTCGAGGCGCTCGACCGCGCCGACACCGTGGTGGTGCCGGGCTACGTCTGCAGTGACCGGCTGGCCGACGACGTCACGGGCGCGCTCCGCTCGGCCGCCGCTCGAGGGGCCCGGATGATGTCGGTCTGCACGGGAGCCTTCGCGCTGGCCGAGGCGGGCCTGCTCGACGGTCGACGCGCCGCGACGCACTGGGCGGCGGCGACGACCCTGGCGGAGGAATACCCGTCGGTCGAGGTCGATCCCGACGTGCTGTACGTGGACAGCGGGCAGGTGCTCACCAGCGCCGGCCTGGCTGCGGGCATCGACCTGTGCCTCCACGTCCTCCGGCTTGACCACGGGGCCGAGGTGGCGGCAGCGAAGGCGCGGAACATGGTCGTCCCGCCGTACCGCGACGGCGGCCAGGCGCAGTTCGTGAGCCGACCGATCCCGGACGTCGGGCCGGGGCTGGCAGAGACCTGCGCCTGGATGGTGACCCGGCTCGCCGAGCCCCTGACGATCGAGGACATGGCCGCCCACGCCGGCTGGGCGCCGCGCACCTTCGCCCGCCGCTTCCTCGCCGAGACCGGGACCACGCCGGCCCGGTGGCTGGCCACCCAACGCCTCGACCACGCCCGCCGGCTCCTCGAGACCACCGATCTCTCGATCGACCAGGTCGCCGAGCAGTCTGGTCTCGGCACCGCGGGCAACCTCCGCCTGCACCTGGCCCGGCACCTGGGCGTCACCCCCACGGCGTACCGACGCACCTACCAGGGCGGCGCCGCCTGACCTCCCCCCGGGCGGTGTCTGAGCCACATTCTTGTCGTCTGGAATGTGGCTGGCTCACCGCCGACCCGGTCCGCGGCTCCCCGGGCGGTGTCTGAGCCACATTTTCGACGGCTGGAATGTGGCTGGCTCACCGCCGACCGGCCCGCGGGTGCTGCGCGGCGACAACGGCGACCGCGGATAGTGTGACCGCATGGCGATCATCGACGCGGTCGGCGGGCGCGAGATCCTCGACTCCCGGGGCAACCCGACGGTCGAGGTCGAGGTGCTCCTCGACGACGGCACCTATGCTCGGGCGGCCGTGCCGAGCGGTGCCTCGACGGGCGCGTTCGAGGCGGTGGAGCTCCGCGACGGCGAGAAGGCGTTCGGCGGCAAGGGCGTCCAGAAGGCCGTCGGTGCCGTGGTCCAGCAGATCGGCCCCGCGATCGAGGGGCTCGACGCCGACGACCAGCGCCTCGTCGACCAGACGATGATCGACCTCGACGGCACCCCCAACAAGGCGAACCTCGGGGCCAACGCGATCCTCGGCGCCTCCCTCGCCGTCGCCAAGGCGGCCGCCGACTCCGCCGGGCTGCCGCTCTACCGCTACGTCGGCGGGCCGAACGCCCACCTGCTGCCGGTGCCGATGATGAACATCCTCAACGGCGGTGCCCACGCCGACACCAACGTCGACATCCAGGAGTTCATGATCGCGCCGGTCGGCGCGGCCACGTTCCGCGAGGCCGTCCAGCACGGCGCGGAGGTCTACCACGCACTCAAGGCCGTGCTGAAGAAGCGCGGGCTGGCCACCGGTGTCGGCGACGAGGGCGGCTTCGCCCCGGACCTGCCGTCCAACCGCGACGCCCTCGACCTGATCGTCGAGGCCATCGGCGCGGCCGGCCTGACGCCCGGCACCGACGTCGCGCTGGCGCTCGACGTCGCGGCCTCGGAGTTCTTCGAGGACGGCTCCTACACGTTCGAGGGGCAGCAGAAGTCGGCAGCGGACATGACGGCCTACTACGGCGAGCTGGTGTCGGCCTACCCGATCGTCTCGATCGAGGACCCGCTGAACGAGGACGACTGGGACGGCTGGAAGACCATCACCGACGAGCTGGGGGAGCGCACCCAGCTGGTCGGCGACGACCTGTTCGTCACCAACGTCGAGCGGCTCCAGCGCGGCATCGACGGCGGCCAGGCGAACGCGCTGCTGGTCAAGGTGAACCAGATCGGCTCGCTCACCGAGACGCTCGACTCGGTGGACCTCGCCCACCGCAACCGCTTCCGCTGCATGATGAGCCACCGCTCCGGCGAGACCGAGGACACGACGATCGCCGACCTCGCGGTCGCCGTGAACTGCGGACAGATCAAGTCGGGTGCCCCCGCACGCACCGACCGGACGGCGAAGTACAACCAGCTGCTCCGGATCGAGGAGGAGCTGGGCGACGCCGCCCGGTACGCCGGCGCCCGCGCCTTCCCACGGTTCGAGGCCTGAGCGACCGATGCCCCAGCCGCGCCGCGCTCCGACCGGTCGTCCGGTCCACCGACCCGGCGGCCCGCGTCGGGTCCGCGGACAGGGTCGCCCGCAGGGCCCGCGCCAGCGGCCCGCCGAGACCGGATCGCCGGCTGCCGCCGTCGAACCCCGCTCGCGCTTCACCGGCCGGGCGATGGTGCTCGTGCTGGTCCTCTCGGTGCTGACGATCTCCTACGCGTCGTCGCTCAAGGCCTACTTCCAGCAGCACAGCCAGATCCAGGACCTCCGCAGCCGGATCGCCGCGAGCCAGAGCGACATCGACCGGCTCGAGGCCGAGAAGGCGAAATGGGGAGACCCTGCCTACGTCCGCGAGCAGGCTCGCGCGCGCTTCGGCTACCTGATGCCGGGGCAGACGTCGTACGTCGTGATCGGCGAGGACGGCAAGCCGCTGGCACCGCAAGCGTCTCTCTCCGACCCCCGCACGCACACCTCGTCGACGCCGACGGCATGGTGGACGACGGAGTGGCGGTCGGTGGAGCTGGCCGGCAACCCACCGGACCCCACGTCGGAGAAGAAACCGCTGAAGTACCTCGGCAAGAAGCCTTGACCGGGCCGACCGACGAACCCGTCGCCTCCACCGTCGACGAGGCCGACCTGACCGCGGTCGAGGCCCAGCTCGGGAGGCCGTCGCGCGGCACGCGCGCTGTGGGCCATCGCTGCCCGTGCGGGCTGCCCGACGTGGTCGTCACCGACCCGCGGCTGCCGGACGGGACGCCGTTCCCGACGACGTACTACCTGACCTGCCCGCGTGCGGCGTCCCTGATCGGGACCCTCGAGGGCTCGGGGCTGATGCGCGAGATGGAGGGTCGCCTGCGCGACGACCCCGTCCTGGCTGCAGCGTACCGGTCCGCGCACGAGACGTACCTCGCCGACCGCGAGGCACTGGGCGAGGTCCCGGAGATCGCGGGGGTGTCGGCCGGTGGCATGCCCGACCGGGTGAAGTGCCTGCACGTCCTCGCCGCCCATGCGCTCGCCCGGGGCCGCGGCGTGAACCCCCTCGGCGACGAGCTCCTCGACCGGCTGGGGGAGTGGTGGACCGACGGTCCGTGCGTCGAGGTCGCCCACGAGGTCGACGGGGATGAGTGAGCGGATCGCGGCGATCGACTGCGGTACGAACTCGATCAAGCTGCTGGTCGGCGACCAGCGGCAGGTGCTGGTGCGTGAGTCGCGGATGGTGCGGCTCGGCCAGGGCGTGGACACCAGCGGCATGCTCACCGAGGAGGCGCTGGCGCGGACCTTCGCCGCCATCGACGAGTACGCCGCGCTGATCGCGCAGCACGACGTCGCCCGGGTCCGCTTCTGCGCGACCTCCGCGACCCGGGACGCCGGCAACGCCCAGGTCTTCGTCGACCGTGTGCGCGTGCGGCTCGGGGTCGAGCCCGAGGTGCTGTCGGGCGAGGAGGAGGCGACGCTGGCGTTCGAGGGGACGGTGGGGCACCTGCGCGAGCCGGTCCCGGCACCGATCCTGGTCGTCGACATCGGCGGCGGCTCGACCGAGCTCGTGCTCGGCACGGAGGCGCCGGACGCGGCGGTGTCGATCGACATCGGCTCCGTCCGCCTGCACGAGCGCCACCTGCACGACGACCCGCCCACGCCCGAGCAGGTGGTCGCGTGTCTGGCCGACATCGACGCCCACCTCGGCGCCTGCGCGGTGCCCCTGTCCGAGGCGCGGTCGGTGGTCGGGACCTCCGGCACCATCAAGACGCTGGCCGCGGGCATGCTCGACCTGCCCTACTACGACCGTGACGTGATCGACGGCGCCCGCCTCGGCTCGGACGAGACCCGGGCGTACGTCGACCGCCTCGTGGCGATGACGGTGGCCGAGCGCCGCGCGATCCCCTCGATGCACCCCGGCCGGGCGGACGTGATCGGCGCAGGCGGGCTGATCTGGTCGCGGGTGCTCGCCCGCGCCGCGGTCCCGACGTACACCGTCTCGGAGGCGGACATCCTCCACGGCATCGCCTCGTCGATCAGCCCACCGCCATGACCGAGCTCCTGCCCCACCCGGTGACCGGCCGGCCGTACGCCAGCCCGGTGCCGCCCGGCACCGGCTGGCCCGACGACCCGGCCTCCGCGGACACGCCCGTCGCGCGCACGCCCGCCGCCGTACGCCGGCTCGCGGCCACCGACGACCTGGCCGAGCTCGACGCGCGCGTCAGCGTGTGCTCGGCGTGCCCGCGCCTGGTCCGCTGGCGCGAGGACGTGGCGCGCGACAAGCGGGCCTCCTTCGCCGACCAGCCGTACTGGGGCCGTCCGATCGCCGGCTGGGGAGCGCCCACGACCGGCATCGGCGACGAGGCCCGCCTCGTCATCGTCGGCCTCGCGCCCGCGGCCAACGGCGGCAACCGCACCGGCCGGGTCTTCACCGGCGACTCGTCGGGCGACTGGCTGTTCGCCAGCCTGCATCGGGTCGGCCTCGCCACGCAGGCCACGAGTGTCCACGCCGGCGACGGGCAGCGGCTGGTGCAGGCACGGATGGTGGCGACCGTCCGGTGCGCTCCGCCCGCCAACAAGCCGACCGTCACCGAGCGCGACACCTGCATGCCCTGGATCAACCGTGAGCTGGCCCTGCTGGCGCCCACGCTCCGCGTCGTGGTCGCCCTCGGCGCCTACGGCTGGGACGGTGCGCTGCGGGCGCTGGCCGGTGCGGGCTACGGCGTACCCAAGCCGCGGCCCAGGTTCGGGCACGGCACGACCGTGCGTCTCGACCGCGACGACGACGAGGTGCGGCTGCTCGGCTGCTACCACCCCTCCCAGCACAACACGTTCACCGGCCGGCTCACACCCGCGATGCTCGACGAGATCTTCACGACCGCGCGCGACCTCGCCGGGATCCCGGAGCCCTGAGTCGAGCGCCCCGGACCCTGGGAGAATGTCGCGCCGGCCCCTGTATCCCAACCGGTAGAGGAAGCCGCCTTAAAAGCGGTTCAGTCTGGGTTCGACCCCCAGCGGGGGCACGCGGTCGCGACGGTCACGACCCCACCGTCACGACCCGACCGTCACGACCCCACCGTCATCGTGGCCTTCAGGTCGAACGACATGTCCGGCGTCTTCCGGTAGTTGAGGTGCGTCTCGGCGGAGATCACGTTCGTCCCGTCGACCAGGAGGCTGGTCGGTACGGTGATCGTCACCTGCTCCGCCTTGTTCGTCCGCACCGCCGAGGAGGCGTACGTGCCCGACGTGACCGCTCCGGATGGCATGTTGGCGCGCCCGACCTCCGTGCCGTTCACGTAGACCACGACTCCGTCGTCACCGGCGGTCTCCAGGATGAGCTGGGTCACCTCGGAGGCGTCGGCGACCTGGAACTGGCGCGTGAAGTACGCCGTGAGTGGCCGCGACGTGGGATCGGCGAAGGTGTCGATGTCCGTGACGACCGGGGCACTCCCGAAGCCCAGCGGGCCCGCCCCGCTGTTCCACGCCGACGCGTCGAACGTGCGCGACTTCCAGTCGCTCGGCACGGTCCCGCTGTCGTACTTCCAAGACCACACCGAGCCGTTGGGTACGACGACCGTGGTGGGCGTGGACACCGTCACCGGCTTCGACACCGACGTCGTGGCCCCGCGGTTGTCGGTGACCGTCAGCGTCACCGTGTAGGTGCCGGCGGTGTCGTAGGTGTGAGAGGCCGTCCGGCCGGCGCCAGTGGTCCCGTCGCCGAAGTCCCAGGCGTAGGACTCGACCGTGCCGTCCGGGTCGGTCGACGCCGAGGCGTCGAACGAGGCCGCCAGACGGTTCGACGTGGGCGTGAACGCCGCCACCGGTGGCTTGTTCGGGTCACCCGTCGCGACCGTGCTCAGGGTCGCCTTCAGGCGGAACGACATGTCCGGCGTCTTCCGGTAGTTGAGGTGCGTCTCGGCGGAGATCACGTTGGTGCCGTTGACGAGCACGCTCTTCGGCACGGTGATGGTGACCGGTTGCGCGTTGGCGGTCTTGACCGCCGAGGACGCGTAGGTGCCGCTGGTGACGGTGCCGGCCGGCATGTTCGAGCGGCCCACCTCCGTGCCGTTCACGTAGACGACAACGCCGTCGTCGGCCAACGTGTTGAGCACCAGCGAGGTCACCTTGGACGTGTCGTCCACCTGGAAGGTCTTGCGGTAGTACGACGTCAGCGGCCGGTCCGAGGGCTGGTCGAACGTGTCGAGGTTCGTGACCACGGCGGCGGCCGGGAAGCCGAGCGGAGCGGCGCCCGTCGCCCAGGCCGAGTCGTCGAACGACCTGGTGTTCCAGCCGGCGGGCGTCGCCGACGCGTCGTACTTGTAGGCCCACGTCGCGTCGTCGCGCACGACGACCGTGTCGACCTCCGGGGCGAGCGCCGTGACCTGCTGCTGGGTCGAGGCCTGCGCTCCGTCGTCGTCTGTCACCGTGAGCGTGACCGTGTAGGTGCCCGGGTTGTCGTAGGTGTGCTCGATGATCTGACCCTTGCCGGTCTTGGTGTCACCGAAGTTCCAGGCGTACGACGCGATGGTGCCGTCGGAGTCGGACGACGTCCCCGCGTCGAAGCGCACGGTCGCGTTCGTCACGCTCGAGGTGAACGCCGCCGTCGGTGGGTTGTTGGTCGGGTTGCCGATCACCGTGGCCCCCGCGGTGTACTGCGCGGCGATCTGCTCCGGCGTGAGCACCGAGGTGAAGACCGCGGCCTCGTCGAGGCTGCCGTTCAGGTACTTGCTCGAGGCGCCCTCCCAGACGTTGTCCGGACCGACCCGCCAGTAGCCCACGTAGTTCTGGGCCACACCGTTCGGGTTGCTGCCCACCAGCACCCCGTCGACGTACAGCTTCATCCCGTCGGCGGGGGACATCGTCGCGACGGCCATGTGCCACTCGCCGTTGTTGTACGGCGTGCTCGCGGGCGACTGCACCTTCTGCTCGACGCCCGTGTAGGCGCCGAACACCAGCTGGCCGGTGTTCTGCAGGTAGATCATCCGGTCGTAGTTGCTCGACGACCCGGTCTGCGACGAGCCGTATCCGATCAGCCGGCCACCCTGCGTCGAGGTGGTCTTGAACCACACCTCGACGCTGAAGGCGCTCGGCGCGGTGCCGGTGCTGGGCGAGCTCAGGAACCCGGACGAGGACGAGCCGTTGGTGCTGATCGAGGTGTCCGTCGAGTTCTTCAGGGCACCGGCGGTCGCGAACGTGATCCCGGTGTTGTTGGTGTAGACGCCGTTGCGCGCGTCCGGGCCGGCGTCCTTGCCGGTGGTGGTCCGGGTCGCCTCACCGAGGCGGTAGTAGACCCACGGGTTGTCCTGGTAGACCTGCCTGCCGTAGACGTCCGTCGGCGACGGGTTCGCCGCAGGCGCCGAGACCGTGACGGTCTGCGACACGCTCGCCGACGTGCCGGCGCCGTCGGTGACGGTCAGGGTGACGATGTAGCTCCCCGCCGCGCTGTAGGTGTGGTTGAAGGTCGAGCCGTGAGCGCCCGTCCCGTCACCGAAGCTCCACAGGTAGTCGGTGATGGTGCCGTCCGAGCTCGTCGAGGCGGAGCCGTCCACCTTCACCGAGGAGTGGTTCGAGGTCCACGTGAACGACGGGTTCGGCGGCATGTCGCCGGAGCCGACGACGAGGACCGACGTGCTCGCCCCGATGTTGCCCGCCCCGTCGGCGGCCCGCACGAAGAACCGTCCGGTCGGGCTCTTCGGCACGGTGACGGACGTCGAGTCCGTCGTCGCGATCGGACGGTCGTCGCGGAGGATCTGGTAGGTCACGCCGCTCGGGTCGGACACGGCGTTCCACCCCAGCGTCACCGTCGACCCCGTCTGCGAGAGGACGTGGGGGTTCCCCGGCGTCCCCGGGGCGGTGGAGTCGTTCAGCGGCCACCGCGCGAACGCGCCCGCCCACCCGTTCTTCTTCGTCTGGGTCGTCACCGACGCGATGTCGCCACCCGCCCACGTGGTGCCGTTGCTGTCGGTCTGGATCGCCCAGATCCCGGTGCCGCGGAGGCTCTGGATGTGGGGCTGGAACCGGGTGATCCGCTTGCCGGAGCTCGCGTCCCACGCTCCCAGGTAGTCCATGGCGTCGGCCCGGGTCCAGCTGTTCCCCAGGGTCGGCCAGGTCGTGGCACCGGCGTAGTCGAAGTAGTTGCAGTGGCAGCCGGCGTAGACGGCGCCGTTGTAGTCGTTGATCGCCTGGACGTCGCCCTTGTCGTAGAAGATGTCGCTCGACGTGCGCTGGAAGCTGGTCGGGTCGAACTGGAACAGGCTGTGCTCGGAGCCGCCCACCCACAGCTCGTCACCGACGGCGTCGACGGCTCGCTGGTAGTCGTTGTTGGTGTTGCTCCAGGTCGCCTTCGTCGGGTTCCACGCCGGAGTCGAGAGGGGCGCACCGGCGGCCGTCGAGAGGGCCACGGCCTTCTCCGTGGGGGTGGCCGTCCCGTTGAGCGTGGCGCCGTACTTGCCGAAGTACCCGACGGCGTAGATGCGGTCCTCCCCGCCCTGGAAGGCCCCGTCGATGTCGTTGACCGTGCCGTTGAGGTCTCCCTGCCAGGTGTTGTCGGGAGTGCCGTCGGCCAGGGCGACGCGGCCCAGGTTCGAGGTGTAGACCTGCCGGTTCGGGCGCGATCCGCCTTTCATGTGGGTGAAGGCCCCGCCGATGTACAGGTAGTCCCCGTAGACCTTCAGCGCGTTGATCCGGACGGGGCCGGTGGCCCTGTTGTTCACGATCGTGAGGTTCCAGCGGGTGTCGGTGGCGCCCGTCGTCGGGTCCAGCGCCACGATCTGCGTGACCGGCGCGCCGTTGGCCTCGGTGAACTGACCGCCGGCGACGACGTCGCCGTTGGGCAGCGTGGCCAGCGAGTCCACCTGCTCGTTGAGCTGTGGGCGGAACGTCGGGATCCACTCACCGGTGTTCACGTCGAACGCCGCGAGGAAGGACTGCTGCACCTGGCCCGTGCCGGCGGCGTCGCGCTGGACGTACTTGAAGTTGCCGCCGACGTACATCGTGTCGCCGGACTGCGTGAAGTCCTGCACCTCGACGTCGCCCTCGGTGTCGGTCGTGCCGGCCAGGCCACTCACGCCCCATGGGCTGTCGAGGGCCTCGGACCGAGCCACGCTCGGGATCGTCTGCGCCGGGGTGCCGCCGTTCGGGATGGCGGAGAAGCCGGCGTCGGTGCTGGTCACCTGCGGACGGAGGTAGACCTGCGCGTACGGCACGGCCGAGCCGCCGTCGCCCGGCGCCCAGAGGTACGACGTCGCGGCGCTCGAGCCGGCCACCGAGGTGCCGTAGGAGAAGCCGTAGTTCCAGTCGTTGGAGCGGGACGGGACGTTGCTGAGCTTGCTGTACGACGTACCGGTGCCGAGGTTCTGGGACGTGCCGGTGGTGCCCGACGCGGTGCCGCTGCCGCCCGGTGTGGTGGGCGACATCGACCAGCTGCTCACGGGGTACAGCGCGCCGAGGGCCCAGGCCCAGTGCCCGAACCTGGAGAACTTCATCCGGACTTCCTGCCAGCTGGAGCCCGCGGCGTCCATGGCGCGGCGGACCCGCACCCCGTCGGTCAGCGCATCCACCCGGCCGTTGTCGAGAAGACCGTCGATCGTGTCGCCGGGGTACTGCACGGTGGTGCCGGACATCGGGGCGGTGTCCGGCGAGAGCAGCGCCGTCGCCTTCCCCTGGCCGGTGTTGCTCTTGTCCCACTCGTTGCGGCCCTTGCCGACCAGCACCCACCCGCCGCCGTCGGTCTTCTGGTCGCAGTAGAACTGCTGGGGAGCCGGCATGGCGGGGGTCAGCAGCCAGTAGACGCCCGAGGCGGCGGACGGGTTCTGCTGCTTGATCTCCCAGCACGAGCCTGCGGCCGTGTCCGAGGTCGTACCGAGCGCGCCCGGCGCGATCGCCGCGGTCGCCGACAACGGCGGCGGCACGATCACGAACACCATCGACCCCACCAGGGTCACCAAGGCTCCCCACAACCTGGTCACGCGCACAGCTGCTCCCTCGAGAACTTCCGGTCGGCCCCCACCGGACCGGGTAGGACTAGGCGAGGCTAGGGGCGGCCGCCGCGCTCACACACGCCTAGATTTGGGGACCGACGGCCGATTTGACCGACCTGTTACTTCCCTGTTGGAAACCAGGGTGACGTCGGAAGTGGGCTGCTCGGGGCGGAGCCGGACGCAGGCCGACGAACTCGTCAGGGGCGCCTTCCGAACACGTCCAGGAGCCGGTCCTGCGTCGAGGTCTGCGGTGGAGGGTCGCCGGGCTCCGCGGCGGCAGCGTCGATCAGGCGTCCTGGGGGGCTCATGACGGTGGCGCCGACACGAGGCCCGCGATCTCCTCGCGCCAGCCCTTCTCGTGCGGCCACGTCGATCTGACCAGCCAGGTCGCGCCCGCTGCGGCGTACTCCTCGACGGAGGCGCCCTCGGGCCACTGGACCACGAGGTCCCAGTCGTCGTGCGGGTGGGCGCCGACGTACGCCGTGAGCGCGTCGGGTGTCAGGAACGGGCTGGCGATCGGCACGTAGCCGTCCCACCGCCGGGCGCGCTCGAGCGGCTTGAGGTTGGGCGCGCGGCCCGCGATCCAGATCGGGATGCGCGTCTGCACCGGCGCCGGGCGCATCGTCGCCTCGGCGTCGAGATACGTGCCGTGGTGAGACACCGAGCCGGCGAGCAGGCCCGCGAGGACGTCGAGCGCCTCGTCGGTGATCGCCGCCCGCACGGCGTACGACGGCTCGTCGCCGAAGTCGGCGAAGTCGAAGCCGGGCGGGTCGCCGAGGCCGACGCCGAGCGTGACCCGGCCCCGGCTCAGGTGGTCGAGGGTGACGAGGTGCTTGGCCACCACCGCAGGCCGGCGCCGCGACAGCGGGGTGACCATGGTGCCGATGCGGATCCGCTCGGTGGCGGTCGCGATCGCGCCCAGCAGCACCCAGGGGTCGTGGACCTCGACCCGGTCGTCCCACCGGAGGTGGTCCCACAGGAAGAACCCGTCCCACCCGTTCGCCTCGGCGGACCGCGCCCACGCGACGACCACGTGCGGATCGGTGAACGGCGGCACGCTGAGGGCGAAGCGCATCCCGCGACGCTAACAGCCACCTCGGACAGCCCTCCCTCGCTGCTCGGGCACTGCTCCGGCACTGCTCCGCCACCTGAAGGGAGACTGTGCTTCCATCGCTTACTCTCCGGTACGGCGAGTCCTCTGGCTACGATCGAGGACAGCAGACCGTCAGAGCGACGGGTTCAGGCCTCCGAGGAGCGAGACCATGCAGAGCAACAACCCGGTCTTCCGGAACTCCGCCGAGTTCAACGGACGATCGACCAACGCGTACGGCAACCAGGTGTACGGCGGCAGCGGCGCGGCGTACCAGGGCTACGGCACCTCGACGTCCTCCGACCCCTCGACCTGGGGCGTCGGCACGCCCGGAGCGCCCGGAGGCTACCGCACCGAGGGCGCCACCGGCCCGATGACGATCGACAGCGTCGTCCAGAAGACCGCCGTGGCCTTGCTCGTGGTGGTCGTCGCGGCGTTCGCGACGTGGGTGCTGACGCCCGACCTCGGCAACCCCGACACCACGATCCTGTCCCAGAGCGCCATCTCGCAGCTGTACGCCGCGATGACGATCGGTGGTTTGTCCGCCTTCGCGCTGTCGATGGTCAACTCCTTCAAGCGCGTGATCAGCCCCGCGCTGGTGCTCGCCTTCTGCCTGGCCGAGGGCATCGCGCTCGGTGCCTTCAGCAAGTTCTTCGACTACCAGTACGGCGGCGGGATCGTCATCCAGGCCGTCATCGGCACCTTCGCCGCCTTCGCCGGCACCCTCGCGGCCTACCGCTTCTTCGACATCCAGGTGAGCAACAAGTTCCGGATGGGTGTCATCGCCGCGATGTTCGGGATGATCGGGCTCGGCATCCTCGAGGTGGTCCTCGGCCTGTTCGGCACCGGGTTCGGCGTCTACGGCTTCGGTCTCACCGGCTTCCTGTTCTCGCTGGCCGGCCTCGTGCTCGGCATCTTCATGCTGGTGCTGGACTTCGACTTCGTGGAGAACGGCATCCGCGCCGGGCTCCCCGAGCGGGAGTCGTGGCGTGCGGCGTTCGCCCTGACCGTCAGCCTGGTCTGGATCTACACCAACCTGCTGCGGATCCTGGCGATCATGCGTCGCTGACCTGCTCACCCGCGGGAAGCTCTTCCGCGACATCAGGGGCCTCCGGGACGGAGCGCAGCCGGGCACGCCGGCGCAGCTCCACCCAGAGGCCCTTCTTGTCTCCGAGCTCGGTGCCGGGCGTGCGGGCCGCCCGCACGGCGGCCGTGGCGACCGGCATCGTGCCCTCACCGCGGGTACGCCGGTGCGGCTCGTCGGTGCCGAAGCCGAGGGCGTTGAGGGCCGAGGGCACGAGCACCTCGGCCACCGCGCGGTAGCCCTCCGCGGACGGGTGGAACTGGTCGGGCCCGAACAGCACGGCCGGGGCCGCAGCGAAGTCGGGGCCCAGGATCGAGCCCAGCGACACCGCGACCCCGCCCTCCTCGACCACGACGATGGCCTGCGCGGCCGCGAGCCGACGCGACATCGCGCGCGCGACCTGCTTGAGCGGGGGAGGGATCGGCTTGACGGTGCCGAGGTCGGGGCAGGTGCCGACCAGCACCTTGGCGCCGGCGTCGACCAGTCGGCGTACGGACTCGGCGAGGTAGCGGACCGACTGCGACGGCCGCACCCGGTGGGTGACGTCGTTGGCGCCGATCAGGATCACCGCCAGGTCGGGCTCGCCGGGAAGCGCGCGGTCGATCTGGTCGGCGAGGTCGGAGGACTGGGCGCCGACCTTGGCGTAGGTGCGCAGGTGCACGCGCCGGTCGGCCTCCTTGGCCAGGCTGCTGGCGAAGAAGGCGCCAGGGGTCTCGACGAGGCGCTCGACGCCGTACCCCGCCGCGCTCGAGTCGCCCAGCAGCGCGACCTTGATCGCCGGACCCGGTCGGCCGCGGCCGTACCACCCGGTCGAGTCGGGCGGCGGCTCGTCGCCGGCGTTGCCGATCATCCGCCGGGCCAGGGCCGCCTCGCCGCGCAGCACGCCGTACAGCCCCATGCCCAGCACCGACAGGCCTCCGCCCCCGAACGCCGCGGCGGAGGCCAGCTTGCGTGCCGCAGCGGCCTTCCCCATGCGGCAAACCTAAGCGGTCGCGCCCACGCGCGGGCGCCCGGGTGGTGACTCGGCTCACGGCCGTTCTTGGAACGTTCCAAGGGCGTTCGGCATTGAACCAGGTGAACGAGAACGACGAACCGAAGGGAGTCCCCGAGATGCGGACGTTCACCCGCACCCTGCTGGAGCGGATCAACGGCTACACCCTGTGGGCCTTCAACCCGCAGCGCGAGCTCACCAGCCGCTACGACCGCACGGCCTGAGCCCCCGAACGGGCTCGAGGCGGCGCCTGACATCGGCTGGGCCCGCCCGTCGTCGCCAGCGTCGGTGACCCCCGAACGGCACTGGCGGCGGCGGGCGACCGAGCCCGATGCCGGTCAGGTGGTCGGCCAGCCGGTCGACCCCCACGCCAGGTGCGTGACCCGCGGCTCCGTCGACGGCGGGAGCCCGAGCACGCGCCGGACGAGGGCCACCTCGTCCGCGACCTCCGCGTGCTCGAAACCGCACCCGAGCAGCAGGTCGGTCACCTCCTTGGGGGCGAGCTGGGACAGCCAGGGCTCGCCGACCGACGCCACGCGGGCCTCACGCGCCGCGGCCCAGGCGCGCGCCTCGGGTGACAGGTCCGTCGGCCGAGGCGCCCGGTGATCGAGCACCACGGCGCTGTGCGCGAGCGCGCCCAGCACCGTGAGGGTCGCCGTGATCGCCTCGATCGTGAGGTACGGCGTGACCCCGAGCCACCAGAAGAGGACCGATGATCTCGTGTCGACGTACCGATCGAGCACCGTGCCCAGGTCGTCGCGCTCGAAGTCGATCGGGGCGTGCGTGACGCTCGCCGGCACCTCGATCGAGGCGGCGGCGAGGCACTCGCGCTTCCACGCCTGCGTCGCCGGGTGGTCCAGCTCGACGACGCGCAGCCCGGCGTACGGGTTGCGGTAGGCGAAGGTGTCGAGGCCGGCACCGAGCACGACCAGCTGGTCGACCCCGCGTGCGACCGCGTCGGCGAGGAGGTCCTCGGCGTACCGCTGTCGCGCCGCGATGAAGTACCGCATCCGCCGGTCGTCGTCGGGTGCCTGGAGCTCGGCCTCGGGGATCCCGAGGACCGGCACGGCGAGCGGGTCGCGGAACACCGAGCCACCTTCGAGGACCTGGTGCACGGCACGGTGGCGGGCGGCCCCGAGAGCGGTCCGGCTGGCCGGGCTGTCGACGTCCATCCCGCCATCGTCGCGGATGAGGGCAAGCGGCTCGCCGATGGCTATGTTGACCCGCATGGAGTACGCCGAGTCGCTGCTCGACCTGGTCGGCGACACCCCGCTGGTTCGGCTGTCGAGGACCCTCGACCTGCCCCCCGACGCCGCGTCGTCGCCGCTGGTGCTGGCAAAGGTCGAGTACCTCAACCCCGGAGGCTCGGTGAAGGACCGGATCGCCGCCCGGATGGTCGAGGCCGCCGAGGCCTCGGGCGAGCTGAAGCCCGGCGGCACGATCGTCGAGCCGACGTCCGGCAACACCGGCGTCGGGCTGGCGATGGTGGCCCAGGCGAAGGGCTACCGATGTGTCTTCGTGTGCCCCGACAAGGTGAGCGAGGACAAGCGCAACGTGCTCAAGGCCTACGGCGCCGAGGTCGTCGTCTGCCCGACCGCGGTCGCGCCCGAGCACCCGGACTCCTACTACAACGTCAGCGACCGGCTCTCGAAGGAGCCGGGCGCCTGGAAGCCCGACCAGTACTCCAACCCGAACAACCCGCTGTCCCACTACGAGACGACCGGGCCTGAGATCTGGCGGCAGACCGACGGCAGGATCACGCACTTCGTGTGCGGGATGGGCACCGGCGGCACCATCAGCGGCGTCGGTCGCTACCTCAAGGAACAGAACCCGTCCATCCAGGTGATCGGCGCCGACCCGGCCGGGTCGGTGTACTCGGGTGGGAGCGGCCGGCCCTACCTCGTCGAGGGTGTCGGCGAGGACTTCTGGCCCGAAACCTACGACCGCTCGGTCGCCGACCGCGTCATCGAGGTCTCCGACGCGGACTCGTTCGCGTTCACCCGCCGGCTCGCCCGCGAGGAGGCGATGCTCGTGGGCGGCTCGTCGGGGATGGCGGCGTACGCCGCACGCCAGGTGGCCCAGGAGCTCGCCGGCACACCCGAGGGTGCCGACGCCGTGATCGTCGTCCTGCTGCCGGACTCCGGCCGCGGCTACCTGACCAAGGTCTTCAACGACGAGTGGCTCGCGCAGTACGGCTTCGCCACCGGCACCGACGCGACCGAGCAGACGGTCGGCGAGGTGCTTCGCGGGAAGTCCGGCCGGCTTCCCGACCTCGTCCACACCCACCCGAACGAGACCATCGCCGAAGCCGTCGCGATCCTCCAGGAGTACGGCGTCTCCCAGATGCCGGTCGTCCGGGCCGAGCCGCCGATCGTCGCTGCCGAGGTCGCGGGGTCGGTGTCGGACCGTGCCCTCCTCGACGCCCTCTTCACCGGCCGGGCGCATCTCAACGACCCGGTCGAGGACCACATGTCCCCGGCGCTGCCCACCATCGGCTCCTCGGAGTCGGCCCGCTCCGCCGTCGCCGTCCTCGAGGACGCCGACGCGGTGCTCGTCCACGAGGACGGCAAGCCCGTCGGCGTCCTCACCCGCCAGGACCTGCTCGCCTTCCTCGCCCGCTCCTGAGCCTGAGGCCGCGCCCCCCTCTGCCCGGCCCGACGGTCCCGGAAAACGCGGAAGAATCCGCCTCCGACCGCGGGCGTGTCGGTCGATTCGTCCGCGTTTTCTCGCCCGGCAACCGCTCGGTGTCTCAGTAGACGTGCAGCCGGGCGAGCAGGGCGTCGGTGTCGTCGAGGACCTGGAGCAGGTCCTTGTTGTGCTTGATCATCTGGCTGCGCATGTAGACCCGCAGCCACTGCGCGTGCATGAACTGCTCGTAGCGGTCGAAGACCACCCACATCGGCAGGGCCAGGTTGCCGAGGTGCCCGGCCAGGTGAAAGGCGCACTCGAGGCCGAGCGAGATCGACTGGAAGTACGGCGAGCCGATGGCGGAGTCTCCGAGCAGGAAGACCGGGGTGCGCGCCAGCGGGTGGTCGAGCCCGGTGCCGTGCCAGCGCCGCGAGGTGTAGTTCCACGCGTGGTACACGTCGAGCGGGATGCGGGTGATGTCGAGGTCGCCGACGACCTCGCCCCCGGCATCGGCCTGCAGCCGCTGGATGAAGCCGTCCATCGACTGTGCGACCCGCGGGAAGTGCTCGCGTAGCCACGCCGCGTCGAACCGCGGGGGCATCGCCGCGAACTCCTCGTCGCTGATCGTCACGATGCCGGTGACGTGGGTGACGCCGTCGCTGTAGCAGGTGCGGTGCACGGCCGGGATGAACTTGTAGTCGTTGTTGTCGCGGTTCTTGTAGTACTTGCAGTACTCGTCGCACACGTAGTGCTGTCCGAAGAGGAAGGTGATCACCAGAGCGTGCTCGAGATGGAACTTCTTGGTGTTCCGGTCGGGTACGTCCAGGTCGTCACCGGGCAGCAGCCGGTCGCGCAACAGGGAGCGGGTGCCGGTGCAGTCGACCACGACGTCATCGGGCTCGACCGTGGCGAGCGCCTCGTCGGCGGTCACCCGCCCGGAGACGCGCTCGACCGTCCCGGTGTCGCGGCTCTCGATCAGCTCGCTGAGCCGGGTCTCGATCGTGTTCAGCGCCACGAACCCCTGGGTCCACTCCTCGAGCAGCGCCCGGAGGTCCGGGGCCACCGTCCTCCGGTAGTCCAGGCGCATCGTGAGCTCGTGCGGGTCCCAGATCGCCTCGACGTCCTGTCCGTCGATGGCGTCGGCCTTGTAGCTCTCGATCGAGTCCGCGATCAGGTACGGCGCGAGCGACACCATGCGGGTGCGGGTGTACGCGGGCCGGTGCTCGTAGAGCCGGATCCGCTGCCCCTCGACCGACTGGAGCAGTGCGGTCAGGAACAGCCCGACGGGCCCCGCTCCGATGACATGGATGCGCCCTTGCGGCCGGTCGACCTTCACCATGATCCCCCCACGGCGACGCCGGGCCCTCGCGCGCAGGCGTCCTGCGGATCGTAGCGTCGAGGCAGGATGGCGCCTATGAGCGAGACGGTGATCGAGGCACTGGACGCGGCCCGTGCGGCGTACGCACGGGCGACGGAGGCCCTGCGGCTGGCCGAGGCGGCGGCCCGGGCTGCCGGTGAGCAGGTGGAGCCGAGGGTCGTCGACGAGCTGACCGTGCAGCGGATCAACGTCGTGGAGGACGACGGGACCCTGCGGATGGTCATCGGGAACTCGACCATCGGCAGCACGGCTCCGATGCGCGGGCGCCAGGTCGAGCATCCGGGTCGCCCTCCGATGGCGGGTCTGTTGTTCGTCAACGACGAAGGCACGGAGTGCGGGGGCCTGGGCTTCGCCGGGCGACGCGCGGACGACGGCACCCAGGTCCAGTGGGGGTACTTCACGTTCGACGACTACGAGCAGAACGAGTGCTTCAGGCTGGGATACGGACGGGAGGGCACCCGGACGGAGAAGTTCCTCGAGTTCAGCGACCAACCCGAGTGGTCGCTGGTGGACATGATCGGCGAGCTCGAGGGCCTCGACACCGACGCGGCGGCGGCCGTCGAGGAGCGCTACTTCGGGCAGGTCGACGGCCTCGGCCGGTCTCGGCTGCGGCTCGCGCGGGAGGACGACGGCTCGGTGCGCCTGGTCCTCCGAGACGCGCAGGGCCGCGACCGGCTGCGGTTCGTCGTCCCCGCCGACGGCGAACCGGCCGTGGAGATGGTCGACGCCGACGGCGTTCCGCGGTCGCTGACGGCGGGCTGACAGCCCTGGCGGCGTTCTCGGAAAACGCGGATGAATCGCGGGTGACCCCGGGCGTGGCGGTCGATTCTTCCGCGTTTTCCCGCGCTGGCGGCCCGGTGGCGAGGGCGGTGCGCTGCTAGAACTGACCCATGGTGGACGACTCCTCGGGGATCCGGGTCTTCCTGCTCGACGACCACGAGGTCGTCCGGCACGGGCTACGTGCGCTGCTCGAGTCGGCCGGCGACATCGAGGTGGTGGGCGAGTCGGGTCTGGCCACGGAGGCCACCGCACGGATACCCGCGCTGCGTGCGGATGTCGCGGTGCTCGACGCGCGGCTGCCCGATGGGTCCGGCATCGAGGTGTGCCGTGCCGTGCGCGCCGTCGACCCGAACGTCCGCGCCCTGATCCTCACGTCGTACGACGACGACGAGGCGTTGTTCGCGGCGATCATGGCCGGCGCGTCGGGCTACGTCCTCAAGGAGATCGCCGGCCACGACCTCGTGGGCGCGGTCCGTCAGGTCGCCGCCGGGAACTCCCTGATCGACCCGGCGCTCACCGCTCGCGTCCTCGACCGGGTGCGCAACGGCCCTGCGACGGTGCCTGAGCTGAGCGACCTCACCGAGCAGGAGCTGAAGCTGCTCGGCCTGATCGCCGAGGGCCTGACCAACCGGCAGATCGGGGAGCGGATGTTCCTGGCCGAGAAGACGGTGAAGAACTACGTCTCCAGCATCTTGTCCAAGCTGGGCCTGGAACGCCGCACCCAGGCGGCCGTGCTCGCCTCCAAGCTGTTGGGCGGCGAGCAGCAGGCGCCGTGACCGGTCAGGGCACCACTACGTGGTCGGCCCGCGCCCTGCTCTCCGCCACCAGCGCGGCGTTGGCGTCGTCGACCCGCGCGACCCACGCCTCCGCCTCGGCCGGGGACTTGCCGAACTCGACGTGCCGGGCGACCAGGCGTGGCCTGCGTACCTCGTCGGGACAGTCCAGGAACCACACCTCGTCCAGCTGGTCGCGGACGGCCCGCCACTCCGGCCGGTCGAGCAGCAGGTAGTTCCCGTCGGTCACGACCAGCTCCGGCTCCGGCTCGACCCCGATCGCACCGGCCAGCGGCTGCTCGAGGTCGCGCTCGAAGCCAGGAGCCCAGACGACGTGGTCGGGCCGCTCGCGCAGCCGGCCCAGCAACGCGGCGAAGCCCCACGCGTCGAACGTCTCCGGGGCGCCCTTCCGGTCGAGGATCCCGAGGCCGGCGAGGGCCACGTCGGCCAGGTGGAACCCGTCCATCGGGACGTACGCCGCCCCCACGCCGTCGCGGATCGACGCGGCGACCAGGTGCTCGGCGTACGTCGTCTTCCCGGCTCCGGGTGCGCCCGCGATGCCGATCATCCGCCGCGCCATGCCTCCAGTCTGGCCGAGCTCACCCCCTAGGGTGTGCGCATGACCCAGATCTCGGGGAGCAACCCGACCGACGACACCTCCGACCAGCTGCGGGAGATCCACGAGGCCCGGTCGGCCTGCGAGGCCGCGCTGACCAGCCTCGCCGAGGCACAGCGCAAGGTCGACAGCGCCCGGTCGTGGGGGACCTACGACACCTGGTTCGGCGGCGGGCTGTTCTCCAGCCTGATCAAGCACGACCGGATCGACCAGGCGGAGAGCTACATGCGCTCGGTCGACGTCGCCCTCGACCGGCTGCGGAGGGAGCTCGCGGACGTCTCGATGGGCAGTGCCGCGATCGGTGGCGTCGGCGTCGGCGACCTCACCCGCACTCTCGACGTCTGGTTCGACAACTTCTTCAGCGACCTGGCGGTGCAGTCGCGCCTCAAGGACGCCGACCACCGGCTGGACATGATCGGTGAGGCCCTGGTCGCGGTCCGCCGCGCCCTGGACGAGCGGTACCAGGAGGTGTCGGGAGCCGGCAGCGACTCCTAGGCCGAACACCGCGGGGTCGCCATTGTGCGCCGGACTAGCGTGGAAGGCGTGACTTCTGCCCCGACCTCGGCCTCCACGCCCGCCCCGGCGATCGCCACGCTCGGACAGCTCCGCGAGTCCGGGCACGTCCAGCGCTCCGTGCGCACCGAGCTGCGCGACAACCTGCTCGCCAAGCTGGCCGCGGGCGACGACCCGTGGCCCGGCATGCACGGCTTCGACGACACCGTGATCCCGCAGCTCGAGCGGGCGCTGCTCGCCGGGCACGACGTCGTACTCCTGGGCGAGCGCGGCCAGGGCAAGACCCGGCTCCTGCGGTCGCTGGTCGGCCTGCTCGACGAGTGGACGCCGGTGATCGCCGGCGCGGAGATCGGCGAGCACCCCTACGAGCCGATCACGCCCGAGTCGCGGCGCCGTGCCGAGGAGCTCGGCGACGACCTGCCCGTCGAGTGGCGCCACCGCGACGAGCGCTACGCCGAGAAGCTCGCCACGCCCGACACCTCGGTCGCCGACCTGATCGGAGACGTCGACCCGATGAAGGTGGCCGAGGGCCGTCACCTCGGCGACCCCGAGACCATCCACTTCGGGCTGATCCCGCGCAGTCACCGGGGCATCGTCGCGATCAACGAGCTCCCCGACCTCGCCGAGCGGATCCAGGTCGCGATGCTCAACGTGATGGAGGAGCGCGACATCCAGATCCGCGGCTACGTCCTGCGGCTGCCGCTCGACACGCTCGTCGTCGCCAGCGCGAACCCCGAGGACTACACCAACCGCGGCCGCATCATCACGCCGCTCAAGGACCGCTTCGGCGCCGAGATCCGCACCCACTACCCGACCGAGCTCGAGGACGAGATCGCGGTGATCCGGCAGGAGGCGCACCTCGTCGCCGAGGTGCCCGACCACCTGGTCGAGATCCTCGCCCGATTCACCCGCAACCTGCGCGACTCCACCTCCGTCGACCAGCGCTCGGGCGTCAGCGCCCGCTTCGCCATCGCCGGGGCCGAGACCGTCGCCGCCTCGGCCCTGCACCGGGCCACCCGGCAGGGCGAGGAGCAGGCGGTCGCTCGCGTGGTCGACCTCGAGACCGCCGTCGACGTGCTCGGCGGCAAGATCGAGTTCGAGACGGGCGAGGAGGGGCGCGAGCTCGAGATCCTCACCCACCTGCTCCGCACCGCGACGGCCGAGACGGTCCGCGGCCACTTCCGGGGCATCGACTTCGGCCTGCTCGTCGACCGGATCGAGGCCGGCCAGATGGTCGCGACGGGCGAGCAGGTGGCGGCCCGGGACTTCCTCATAGGGCTGCCGGTGCTGGGTGAGTCGGACCTCTACGACCAGGTCTGCGACCGGCTCGACGCCCGCAACGACGGCGAGCGGGCCGGCGCGATCGAGCTCGCCCTGGAGGGCCTCTACCTCGCGCGCAGGATCAGCAAGGAGTCCGGCGGGGGCGAGACCGTCTATGGGTGACTCGTTCCCCGTGACGCTGACGGCCGGGACCCTGCTGGCGGAGGGGTCCGCCGGCTGGGTCGTTCCTCACGTCTGGACCGACCGTGGCGTCCACGTCGAGGCTGCTCCCAACGGCGCGGGTGTCCTCCACGTCGCGGTCGCGCTGTGCGTCCTCAACGACCTGTTCCGCGAGGGTGAGGCGCTCGGAACGCCGGTGCGCGGCGTACGCGTCTCGGCGCGGGGTGAGTTCGACACCGAGACCTGGGTGTCGGCCGGCATCTCGTACGCCGTCGAGGTGGACTCCCCGGCGCCCGCGGAGGAGGTCGCGAAGCTCGTCGCCCGGGTCGACGAGGTCGCCGAGATCCCGCGGGTGCTGCGGGCCGGGACGAGTGTGGAGCGGGCCGATGACTAGGTACCACCAGCCGCGCTCCCGCTACACGGCGTACGACGGCGGGCCGGACCCGCTCGCGCCGCCGGTCGACATCGCCGAGGCGCTGGACTCGATCGGCGAGGACGTGATGGCGGGATACTCGCCGGAGCGCGCGATGCGCGAGTTCCTCCGGCGCGGTGGGCAGGGTCAGCGCGGCCTCGACGACCTCGCACGGCGCGTCGCCGAGAAGCGGCGCGAGCTCACCCAGCGGCACGGCCTCGACGGCACTCTCCAGGAGGTCCGCGAGCTGCTCGACCACGCGATCCTGAGCGAGCGCGGCCAGCTCGCGCGTGACATCTCGATGGACGACGGTGACCGGGCCCTTCGCGAGCTCACCCTCGACAACCTCCCACCGTCCACGGCCGCGGCGGTCAGCGAGCTCTCGTCGTACGACTGGCAGAGCCGCGAGGCGCGTGAGGACTACGAGCGGATCAAGGACCTGCTCGGCCGGGAGCTGCTCGACCAGCGCTTCGCGGGCATGAAGCAGGCGCTCGAGAACGCCACCGACGAGGACCGCGCGGCCGTCAGCGAGATGCTGACCGACCTCAACGACCTGCTCGGGAAGCACCAGCGGGGCGAGGACACCGACCAGGACTTCGCCGACTTCATGGACAAGCACGGCGACTTCTTCCCCGAGAACCCGCAGAACGTCGAGGAGCTGATCGATGCGCTCGCCGCTCGGGCGGCGGCCGCCCAGCGGATGATGAACTCGATGACCGCCGAGCAACGCGCGGAGCTGATGGCGCTCGCCGAGCAGGCGTTCGGCTCGCCGGCGTTGATGGAACAGCTCGCCCAGCTCGACGCGAACCTCCAGGCCCTGCGGCCGAGCGAGGACTGGCGTGGGTCGGAGCAGTTCGACGGCGAGCAGGGCCTCGGCCTCGGCGACGGCACCGGCGTACTCCAGGACATCGCCGACCTCGACGCGCTCGCCGAGCAGCTCGCCCAGTCCTACGACGGTGCGCGCCTCGACGACATCGACCTCGACAAGCTGGCCCGTCAGCTGGGTGACGAGGCGGGGGTCGACGCCCGCACGTTGCAGCGGCTGGAGCAGGCGCTGCGCGACTCCGGCTACGTCAAGCGCACCAGCGACGGCCAGCTCAAGCTCAGCCCGAAAGCGATGCGGCAGCTCGGCAAGTCACTCCTCAAGGACGTCGCCGGCCGGATGAGCGGTCGGCAGGGGCAGCGCGACCTGCGCCAGGCCGGGGCGGCCGGCGAGCTGTCCGGGGCGAGCCGCGAGTGGCAGTTCGGCGACACCGAGCCCTGGGACGTCACCCGGACCATCACCAACGCCGTACGCCGGTCGGTGGGCGAAGGTGACGTCCGATGGTCGAGCCGGGCGAGGAACGAGCCCGAGTCGGGACCCCAGCTCCGTATCAACGTCGGGGACGTCGAGGTCGCGGAGACCGAGGCGCGGACGCAGGCCGCGGTCGCCCTGCTCGTCGACACGTCGTTCTCGATGGCGATGGACGGGCGTTGGGTGCCGATGAAGCGCACCGCGCTGGCCCTGCACACCCTGATCCGTAGCCGCTTCCGGGGCGACGACCTGCAGCTGATCGGCTTCGGCCGGCACGCCCAGGTGATGGACATCGAGGAGCTGACCGGCCTCGACGCGATGTGGGACAAGGGCACGAACCTCCACCACGCGCTGCTCCTCGCCAACCGGTTCTTCCGCAAGCACCCGAGTGCGCAGCCGGTGCTGCTGGTCGTCACCGACGGCGAGCCGACGTCCCACCTCGAGCCGAACGGGGAGGTGTACTTCGAGTACCCGCCCCACCCGCTGACGGTCGCCTACTCGGTCAGGGAGCTCGACAACGCCGGCCGCCTCGGTGCCCAGACGACGTTCTTCCGGCTCGGCACCGACCCCGGGCTCGCCCGCTTCGTGGACTCGATGGCCCGGCGCGTCAGCGGCCGCGTCGTCGCCCCCGAGCTCGACGATCTCGGCGCCGCCGTCGTCGGGTCCTACCTGGGCTCCCGCGCGCCGGCCGGGCTGGGTCAGTACGGCGAGTGGTACGGCGGTCGGGGCTATTGGGTGGAGTGATGTTCCCCGGGCGGTGAGCCAGCCACGTTCTGGCGGCGGAAAGTGTGGCTCAGGCACCGCCCGGGGCGGCTGGCTGGTGTTGGGCGGTGAGCCAGCCACGTTCTGGCGGCGGAAAGTGTGGCTCACGCACCGCCCGGGGGGCAGCCCGTGTGGGGCGGTGAGCCAGCCACACTCTCGCGGCGGAAAGTGTGGCTCACACGCCGCCCGGGGGAGCTGACAGCCCGACGGACAACGCGTTGTCCGCTTCACAGGCTGCTAGGGATGCCCCTCAAGCGGACGACCCGATCTTGAGCGTCCGCAGGAGCTGACCGAGCTCCTCGACGCCGTCGGGGAGGCGGGTGCCGGGGCGGGCCCAGGAGGCGTTGGCGTCGACGGCGTGCACGGGTACGCCGGGCGGCAGGACGCCGCTCGCGACCAGCTCGTCGGCGAGCCGCGCCGAGCCCTCCCGGTCGAAGCCACACGGAGCCACGATCACGACGTCGGGTGCGGCGGCGCGCACGTCCTCCCACGTCACCCGCCGTGACTTCTCACCGGGAGTCGCCAGCAGCGGCTCGCCACCGGCGATCTCGATCATCTCCGGGATCCAGTGGCCCGGTGCGAACGGCGGGTCGGTCCACTCCAGGAACATCACCCGGGGTCGCGACCGACCCATCGTGTGCCTCCAGGCCGCACCCAGCCGCAGCCGCTGCTCGGCGACGAGCGCCTCTGCCTCGGCCAGGTGCCCTGTCGCCCGCCCGAGCGTGAGGATCGACGACAGCACCTCGTCGAGCGTGTGCGGGTCGATCGTCAGCACCTCGGCGCTGCACCCGAGGTGCGCGAGCGCGTCGTCGACGACCGACACGTCGACCGCGCACACTGCGCACAGGTCCTGGGTGACGACCAGGTCGGCGTCCAGGCCGGACAGGGCGTCCTCGTCGAGGTGGTAGAGGTCGTCGCCCCGCTCCATGGCGGTGACGACGAAGGCGTCGATCTCGGCGGGCGTCAGGCCCTCGGGCATCGCCGACGTCGACACGATCCGGCGGGTGCGTGCCTCGGGCGGGTAGTCGCACTCGAAGGTCACCCCGACGACGTCGTCGCCGGCCCCGATCGCGAACAGGATCTCCGTCGTCGACGGCAGCAGGGACACGATCCGCACCCGCCCAGACTAGGTGGCTAGGTTGGGCACGCGATGATCGACGACACGACCTGGGACGAGGCGACCCGGCCCACCCTCGCCGAGCCCGCGGACGCGCCGTACACCGCAGCCCAGCTCTCCACCGTCGAGCACCTGGTGGCCATCCACGACCACCTCCGCGAGGAGCTCGACCGGCTGCGCGACCTGATCGGCCAGGTACGCCGCGGGCTGCTGTCGGTGGGCGACGCCCGGGCCGGCGTGAACGCGATGTCGCTGCGGCAGAACAACTGGACCCTCGGCGCCTACTGCCAGTCCTACTGCGGCTTCGTCAACGGCCACCACAGCCTCGAGGACGCCAGCGTCTTCCCCCACCTGCGCCGCACCGAGCCGGCGGCCGCCGGCGTGCTCGACCGGCTGCAGTCCGAGCACGAGGTCATCCACGGTCTGCTCGACCGGGTCGACCGCGCACTGGTCGCCCTGGTGCGCGACGCCGGCACGACCGCGCTCGACGCCGTCGAGGAGGCGGTGGAGGTGCTCGCCGAGCGGCTGCTCAGCCATCTGGCCTACGAGGAGCGCGAGCTGCGCGGACCACTGGCCCGGCACGGGTTCTTCTGACGTGGCCGACCCGTCGACGACGACGTTGCTCCTGCTCGCGCTGGCAGGTCTCGCGGCGGGTTTCGTCGACGCGGTCGTCGGCGGGGGAGGGCTCGTGCAGCTCCCGGCGCTCCTGGTCGGTCTCCCGGGCGCCTCGCCCGTGCAGGTCCTCGCCACCAACAAGCTCAGCTCGATCTGCGGCACCACGGTCAGCAGTGCGACGTACTACCGCCGGATCCGGCCCGACCCCCGCACCTTTGGGCCGATGATGGCGTGCGCCTTCGCAGGGTCTCTCGGTGGCGCGTTCCTCGGCTCGCACATCTCCGACAGCGCCTTCGACCCGATCGTGCTGGTGGTGCTGGTCGTGGTCGGTGCGTTCGTGCTGCTGCGGCCCGACCTCGGCGAGACCACGCTGCTGAGGTACGACGGCCGCCGCCACCTGGGACTCGCCATGAGCGCCGGACTGCTGATCGGCTGCTACGACGGTGCTCTCGGTCCGGGCACCGGCAGCTTCTTCGTGATCTCCCTGGTGGCGATGCTCGGCTACAGCTTCCTCGAGGCGTCGGCCAAGGCCCGCCTGGCCAACTGGGCCACCAACCTCGCCGCCCTCTGCGTCTTCGTCCCACAAGGTGCGGTGCTGTGGAAGGTCGGCTTCGTGATGGGCGCCTGCAACCTGGTCGGCGGCTACCTCGGCGCCCGGACGGCCGTCGCGAAGGGTGCGCGCTTCGTGCGCCTCTTCTTCATCGTGGTCGTGTCCGGGTTCGTGATCCGGATCGGCGGTGACCTCCTCGGGTTGTGGTGACCGGGGGTGTGGCGATACCCGGTGAGCCGGGGATTCCTGCGCTCCTCGGCCGTTGCAACACCCGAGAAGCGAAGGGGATCCCTGAGGGGTGTGACGGAAGTGACGACGCCGGCCCCTGGTTCGAGGACGACTTCGGGGGCGGCGGGCTGATGCCGCCGTTCGACTCGGTCGACTGGGACGCCGACCCCGACTGGGAGTGGCACAGAGCCCGGGACGACACCCCGGAGCAGATCTTCGCCCTCCTCGACGAGGCGCGGCCGCAGCGATGCGGTGCTCGAGCCGCTCTGGCGCCGGGCGGCGTCGGCCTCGACGGACTCTCGACCGTCGAGCACTCGCGTGGCAAGGGCAAGTTCAGCCTGCGCTGGATCATCGTCCACCTGATCGAGGAGTACGCGCGGCACAACGGCCACGCCGATCTGATCCGCGAGTCGATCGACGGTCAGAAGGGGGAGTGACCCGGGCCCGCCGTACGCCCGACAAACCCGGGTGCGACCCGTCGGCGGGCATGGGTAGCGTCGAGCGACATGACGCAAACGTTCGACCCAGGCACCCGCACCGAGGCCCCGGTCCGCGCCGACGAGCTGACCGCGCTGCGCGGCTTCCTCGACTACCACCGTGACACGTTCCGCTGGAAGTGCGCGGGCCTGACCCAGGACCAGCTCGCCCGGGCGCTGTCACCGTCCACCATGACGCTGGGCGGGATGATGAAGCACCTCGCGCTCGTCGAGGTCGGGTGGTTCTGCAACGCCATGCTCGACGAGCCCTACCCACCGCCTTTCGACGATGTCGACTGGGACGCCGATCCCGACTGGGAGTGGCACACCGCCCAGCACGACGACCCCGTGGAGCTCCGCGCGCTGTACGACGACTGCGTGCGCCAGGCCGACGCCGCCATCGACCGCAGCCTGGCCCAGGGCGGGCTCGACGCCCCGTCGGTGCGCAAGGACAGGCAGGACGGCGGTCCCTACGCCCTCCGGTGGGTGATGTTGCACATGATCGAGGAGTACGCCCGGCACAACGGCCACGCCGACCTGATCCGCGAGTCGATCGACGGCGAGACCGGTGAGTGAGGCGCAGGTCTTCGACCCGGAGTCGCGGGTCGACCCGCCCCTGCACGGCGACGAGGTGGCGACCCTGCGGGCCTTCCTCGACTACCACCGCGACACCCTCCGCTGGAAGTGCAGCGGCCTGACCCAGGAGCAGCTGGCCGTCCAGCATCCCCCGTCCGACATGACGCTGGGCGGGATCATGAAGCACATCGCGCTCGTCGAGTCGTACTGGTTCGAGGTCACCTTCGCCGGCGGCGTCTACCTGCCGCCGTTCGACCCGGTCCCGTGGGCCGAGGACGACTACGACTACGAGTTCCGCACCGCGAAGGACGACACCCCGCAGCAGCTCTTCGACCTCTTCGACGAGGCCGTGCGCCGCGCCGACGCCGTGGTCGACGGCGCGCTCGCCGAGGGTGGGCTCGAGTCCGAGTCGGCGCGCGTGGGCCGGCGTACCGGCTCGACGTTCAGCCTGCGCTGGATCCTGGTCCACATGATCGAGGAGTACTGCCGGCACAACGGTCATGCGGACCTGATCCGGGAGTCGATCGACGGGCAGAAGGGTGAATGACCCGCGGATCCGCCCCGCGACCCACGACGACTGGGAGCAGATCTGGCCCTTCTTCGCGGCCATCGTGGCCGAGGGCGAGACGTACGCCTACCCCGACGACCTGACCTCCGAGCAGGGCCGCGACCTGTGGATGGAGCAGCCTCCGGGCCACACCGTCGTGCTCGAGGAGGAGGAGGGCCGAATCCTCGGCACGGCGAAGATGGGGCCCAACCGTCCCTCGCGCGGCGACCACGTCGGCACGGCGTCGTTCATGGTCGACCCCGGGGCGAGTGGTCGCGGCATCGGCCGCGCGCTGGCGACGTACGCCGTCGGCTGGCACCGTGCCGAGGGGTACGCGGGCATCCAGTTCAACGCCGTCGTCGAGACCAACGCGGCAGCGGTGCACCTCTGGCAGTCGCTCGGCTTCGAGATCATCGGCACCGTCCCCGGCGCCTTCCGGTCGGCGCGCCACGGCCGTGTCGGGCTGCACGTCATGTACCTACCCCTGGACACGCCGGGCGGGCCCGCATGAGGAATTTCGAGACGGTTGTCGAAATCCGCGGCCGTCGTCCGACGCACGTCCGACAGCATGTCCCCGACAACCACGAGGAGTGATCGCAGTGCCGCGTTTCATGGGATTGGTCAGGATGGAAGAGGGCGTCGGTACGCCGCCTCAGGCCCTGTTCGACGCGATGGACGTCTACGTCGGCGAGCGCGCCGGCAAGGGGGTGTTCCTCGACGGCGGCGGCCTCTTCGGCACCGAGGACGCGGTGAACTTCGTGTCCCGGGACGGCGCGGTGACCCGCGTCGACGGCCCCTACGCCGAGGCCAAGGAGGTCGTCGGCGGGTGGGCCCTCCTGCAGTACGACAGCATCGAGGACGCCGTGGCCGACCAGGAGGAGTTCGCCGAGCTCCACGCCAAGCACTGGCCCGAGGTCACCGTCATCTCGACCCTGCGCCAGATCTCCGAGGGCCCCGACGCCCCCGAGGCGACCGGCGCCTGATCAGGGCACGGATCGCCCCGCGGCCCGGTCCGGAGGGAGGGCCGCGGGGCGTCCGTGGGTCCGGTGGCCGAGGTGGGCCGACGACCGGTCGAGCGCGGTCAGCCGCGCAGGATCTTGATCGACCCCCGGAGCGTGGCCGTGCCGATCTTCAGACCGCCCTTGAAGAGGTCGGTGCTGTAGTAGGAGTTCAGGGCTCCGGCAGCGGCAGCGGTCAGCTTCGCCTTGACGTTGCTGACGGTGAGGTGCTTCTTGCCGGCCACCACCTTCGCCTGGCCGAGGCCGAGGTTCAGCACCGGTACCCGCGCGCCGGCCTGGTCGACGTACGCGGTCAGCTGCTTCTTCCTGGTGTTGATCGTGAAGTCGCGGATCGTGAGGTCCTTGCCGCCCGCGCTGAACGTCAGGCCGCCGCTGTGGGTCACCTTCCCGGCCAGGGTCTTGGCGTTGAGCAGCCCGCCCTGGACGGGGAAGGCGATGCCGCCCTTCTTCACGCGTGCCTCGGAGGCCGGGGCCACGGAGATCCCGTTGTCGGTCAGCACGCCGGCCGTCCCGGCGTCGAGGCGGAGTGTCGTGGCGCCCCCCTTGAGCGCGACGAAGGTGGCGCCCCCGCGGGCGGAGGAGGGCGCCGGACCCGAGGCGACCGCGCTTCCCGGGTTCGTCAGAGCCAGGGTGGCGGCGGCCAGGGCAGCGCTGGTGGTGAGGGCCAACGTCGTACGCAGAGTCTTCGGTGACATGGGTGTGTACCTCTCGTGGGACGGGCATCGGCCGGAGACCGAATGTCCAAGGTTTGTCGAATGTTGGAACTGAACCACATTCGGGTAAAGTTGTCCAGGCTTTGACGAAGGTTTGGGTCTAGGCTGTTCGGCGTGTACACCGTCAAGCGCGCTGCCGCCCTGACCGGCATCCCGGCCGACACCCTGCGCATGTGGGAGCGCCGGTACGGCGTCGTCACGCCGGTACGGACGGAGGGCGGCTACCGCCTGTACGACGACGCCGCGATCGCCAGGCTCACGGCGATGCATGCGTTGGTGGAGGCCGGGTGGGCGCCGCGGGAGGCGGCCGCGCAGGTGGCCTCGGGCACCACGCTCGGGCCGATCGGGGACCCGCCTGAGCGGGAGGCTGGCTCGGAGGGAAGCGCCGACGGGTCGGTGGCGGGGGTCGACCCCGACCTGTTGGTGCACCTGGCGCTGGACTTCGACGCCGAGAGCCTCCGCGTGGGGCTGGACGAGGTCTTCTCCCGCCACGACCTCGGGGACCTGGTCGACTCCTGGTTGATGCCGGCCCTACGTCGGCTCGGCGACGCCTGGCACCGAGGGGAGGTCTCCGTCGCGGCCGAGCACTTCGTCAGCGCGGGCGTCGCGCGGCGGCTCGCGGCTGCGCTCGACGCCATCGCCACTCCGGAGAGCGCTCCCCGCGTCCTGCTCGGGCTCGGGCGGGGGTCCCGCCACGAGCTCGGTCTCCTGGCGTTCGCGGTGCTGCTGCGTCGCGCGGGTCTGGACGCCACCTATCTGGGCTGCGACCTCCCGCCGGACAGCTGGGTGGTGGCGGTGACCACGTCGGATCCCGACGCGGTGGTCCTGGGCGTCCATGCTGACTCCGACGTGCCCGCCGTCCGGGACACGGTGACCGCGATCGAGGCCGCCAGGCCGGGGCTGGCCGTCTGGCTGGGTGGCAGCCGGCAGGACCTGGTCGGCCACGGCTCACCTCTGGGGCACTCGCTCACGTCGGCCGTCGACGCGCTGGTACGCCGGTATCCGGGCACGCCCGCCTGACCCTCGCGCGGCGACGTGGGCCGGGTGACGCTCAGTCGGCGAAGCCCGGCAGGTGCTCCTCCAGGATCGCTCGGAACGGCGCCTCGGCCCCGAGCTGGCTGAGGACGCCGACGCCACCGAGCCAGGTGCGGTGGATGAGGAGGTACGCCGGGGGCAGGTTCAGCTTGAGCGCGACGGCGTACGTCGGGTCCCGGGGGTTGTTGATCCGCTGGAACTGCCCCTGCATCCACTCCCGGGAGAACCGGAACCGCTCGACCAGCGTCGGCTCCACGAACGGCGAGAGGTAGTCGAGCACCAGCTCGGGGTCGATGTCGACACCCGGCTTGATGAACCCCTCCTCCCGCAGGCCGGCGACCAGCTCGTCGGGTCGACGGTCGCCGGCGATCCGGATCAGTCGCCCCATGGCCTCCGGCAGGCCCGCGTCGGGGAGCCGCGCCACGGCGCCGTAGTCGAGGACGCCCAAGCGACCCGGGCTGCCGTCGGCGTTCGGGATGACCCGGAAGTTCCCCGGGTGCGGGTCAGCGTGCAGCATGCCGGTGCGCGGAGGACCGGCGAACAGGAAGCGGACGAACAGCTCGCCGTAGTGGTCGCGCTCCTCCTGCGTGCCGTCGGTGATGACCGAGGCGAGCGAGGCCGGGCTCTCCAGCCACTCGGTGACCAGCACCTGGTGACCGACCGCCACGACGTCCGGCACCACGATGTCGGGGTCGTCTCGGAAGGCGTCGGCGAACGCCCGCTGGGCCTCCGCCTCGAGGGCGTAGTCGAGCTCGTCCTTCGCGCGGGCCTGGAGCTCCTCGACGAGCGGCTTGATCTCGACGCCTGGCATCAGCGGGCCGATGGTGCGCGCGAGGCGCCCGAGCTGGCGCAGGTCCGACCTCAGTGCCTCGCCGGCGCCCGGGTACTGCACCTTCACCGCGACCTCGCGGTCGTCCTTCCAGCGCCCGCGGTGGACCTGCCCGATGCTCGCGGCCGCGGTCGGGCCGCCGTCGAGCCAGACCAGGTCGTCGCGCCAGTGCGCGCCGAGGTCGTGCTCGATCTGGTCGCGCACCGTCTGCGTGGGCATCGGCGGCGCGGAGTCCTGGAGGCGCGTCAGCTCGGTGCGGTACGGCGCCGCCAGCTCGTCGGGGAGCGCCGCCTCCAGCACCGACATGGCCTGGCCGAACTTCATCGCCCCGCCCTTGAGCTCCCCGAGCGTGCGGAACAGCTGCTCCGCGGTCCGCTGCTGGATCTCGCTCATCACCGCCTCGGCGGGACGTCCACCGAGGCGCTTGCCGAGCCCGAGCGCGTTGCGACCGGCGTACCCCAACGGGAGGGCCGCCAGCCGCGCCGTGCGCGCCACGGCCTTGCGAGGCAGCTCGGTCATGGCCTCCATTCTCCCCGACCGTCGAAACCCACGACGCCTAGGCTCTGGGCGTGGTGGCGTGGGCGGACGTCGAGCGGGTCGCGTTGACCCTGCCCGAGACCCGGCTCGGCGAGGCGCACTCCGGCGAGCCTGCGGTGCTGGTGCGGCGCGCGATCTTCGCACGCTCGCGCGAGGAGGGCGCCGTCCTGCAGTTCTGGGTGGCCGACCCCGACCTGGTCCACGCCTACGTCGAGTCGGACGGTACGACCTACCAGGGCGCCGCCGGCTACTCCCGCACGGTCGTGATGGCCCGCCTGTCCAGGCTCGGGGAGGGCGACCTGCGCAACGTCCTGGTCGAGTCGTGGCGAGCGCGGGCCTCGACGGCGTTGCGACAACGGCACGCGGACGCGCTCGGCTGAGCCAGGCCAGCCTCGACGCCGCGAAGGTGCGACCTTCATGTCAAGGTCGTTTGACATTCCATGGAGTGTCAAGCACCCTTGACATGTGCGGAACGACGTCAGGGAGCTGAGGTCCACGATCGGCCTGTCGCAGGCCGACCTCGGTCTCGCTCTGGGCGTGTCCCGCCAGACCGTGATCGCCATCGAGCGAGGGCGCTACGACCCGTCGCTCCCGCTGGCGATCAAGATCGCCCGCTACTTCGGGCTCTCGGTGGAAGAGGTGTTCCATGTCGACGGCAGCTGAGCGCACACTCCGACGATGGATGTGTCGGGCCCCGCGCTGGGCGCTCCCCGTGTTCTCCGTGGTGCTGGGCCTGGTGCTGGCCGCGGCACTGTGGATCAGTGACCAACCCGGCTCGTGGTTCGTGATCGCGCTGTTCGTGGCGTACGCCGTGCTCCTCTACGTCTTCTCGCCTCGCAGCGAGGTCGTGGCGTTGATGAACGGGGAGGCCCGCGACGAGCGCCAGCGCTCGATCAACGAAAGGGCCACGGCGTTCACCGGCAACGCCCTGATCTGGGTCCTGGTCGGCGCGTTTCTCGTGACGACCGTGATGGGCAGCGACCTCGCCCTCGTCTTCTCGCTGCTGTGCGCCTTCGCCGGTCTCACCTGGCTCGGAGCGCTGGTGGTG
>DASSTL010000011.1:0-32373 GCA_035707985.1 Nocardioides sp.
CCGCCGAACTGCGCCCCGATCCCGAAGCCCTGCGTGAGCTCGAAGACCTGTTCCTCGAGCTCGAGGTCGCGGAAGGCGTGCGCCGACATGGAGCCCGAGGTCGGGAGGTGGTCGAGGTAGTGGGCGGACGCGTACTTCGCCGTCTTCAGCGCGAACTCCGCGGACGTCCCTCCGATCACGACAGCGAGGTGGTACGGCGGGCACGCGGCCGTGCCGAGCGAGCGGATCTTCTCGTCCAGGAAGGCGAGCATCCGCTTCGGGTTGAGGATCGCCTTGGTCTCCTGGAAGAGGAAGGACTTGTTCGCCGAGCCGCCGCCCTTGGCCATGAAGAGGAACTTGTACTCCGGCACCTCATCGTGGTGAGGAGTCGAGTAGATCTCGATCTGCGCGGGCAGGTTGGTCCCGGTGTTCTTCTCGTCGTAGGTCGTCAGCGGCGCGAGCTGGGAGTAGCGCAGGTTGAGCTTCGTGTACGCGTCGAAGACGCCACGGCTGATCGCCTCGCCGTCGTCGGCGCCGGTGAGCACGCCCTCGGACTTCTTGCCCACCACGATCGCCGTGCCGGTGTCCTGGCACATCGGCAGGACGCCGCCGGCGGAGATGTTGACGTTCTTGAGCAGGTCGAGGGCGACGAACCGGTCGTTCCCGCTGGACTCCGGGTCGTCGATGATCCTGCGCAGCTGGGCGAGGTGAGCCGGACGTAGATAGTGGGCGATGTCGTGCATCGCCTCGGCGGTCAGCAGCCGCAGTGCGTCGGAGGACACCTCGAGGAACGTGCGCCCGCCGGCCTCGAACGTCGAGACGCCCTCCGTGGTCACCAGGCGGTACGGCGTGTCGTCGCGCCCGGTGGGCAGCAGGTCGGAGTAGCGGAACTCGGGTCCCCCCGATGAAACGGCTTCGCTCACGAGGCAGCAGGCTAGCCCGGCCCGACCGCCCTCCTGCTACCGGCCGAGCTGGGGGTCGCTGGTCGAGGGCCGGCCGTTGTCGTACCGGCCGGCCAGGGCCCGCTTGAACGCCGGGAAGCCCTTGACGGTGACCAGCACGTCGTACCAGCCGTGGGTGTGGCCGAGGCCGATGCGCACCCGCTTGCGGCTGTGACGCCGCACCCGGACCTTCCGGTTCCGGTCGTAGGCGTCGGCGATGTGCACCTTCAGGGCGCGGTTGGACGTGTTGCGCAGCGTCAGCACCAGCCGCCCGTCCTGCCGCATCGCGTGGACCTCGAGGACGTTCGCGCGGGTGTTGCCGGCGAACCGGCGGAAGAAGCCGTTCGGCCCGTGGAAGGTCACGTTGTAGCGGCCGGTCACGTCCAGCACCGGCTCGAGCTTCCTGCCGGCGGCGACGGTGTAGCTGAACGGCGCGCCCTTCACCGAGCTGGAACGGGCCTGGAGCTGCGCGCCGAGGCGACCGGCGTTCTTGATGGTGAACGCCAGGCCGTGCGGGCGCACGTCGAGGCTGACGTTCAGGCGGTAACCCAGTGGCCGAGAGTGACGGACGCCCCGCTCCTGCTTCGGCACCCGCTGCTTCTTCGGCGCCTCGGGGAAGAGATCGGTCGGGTGCCGGTTCGTGTCGGGCGGTTCGTACGCCGAGGTGTCGGGGAGGCTGGGGACGGGACGTGGCGACTTCGAGAAGTCGAACGCGGAGGTGAGGTCGCCGCACACGGTGCGTCGCCACTTGGTGATGTTCGGCTCGCGCACGCCGAACCGCTTCTCCATGAAGCGGATGATCGAGGTGTGGTCGAAGGTCTCCGAGCACACCCAGCCGCCGGTGCTCCACGGTGAGATCACTGTCATCGGGACCCGGACGCCCAGGCCGTACGGCCCGGCCGTGCCGTTCTTGCCGTGGAAGTACTCGTCCTCGACCGAGACCGTCGAGTCGCCGTTCAGGCGGCCGACGCTCGGGTACGGCGGCACCACGTGGTCGAAGAACCCGTCGTTCTCGTCGAAGGTGAGGAACAGCGCGGTCTTCGACCAGACGTCAGGGTTCGCGGTGAGCGCGTCCAGGACCTTCGCGACGTACCAGGCGCCGTAGCCGGCCGGCCAGTTCGGGTGCTCGGTGAACGCCTCGGGCGCCACGATCCAGGAGATCTGCGGCAGGTTGTCGGCGACGACGTCGTCGTGGAGCTGGGCGAAGAGCTGGTTGAAGTTCGTGGCGTTCGTGCCCGTGCGGGCGCGGTTGAAGAGCGGGCCGGACGTCGCGTCCTGGTACTTCTTGAAGTAGAGCAGGGCGTTGTCGCCGTACGTGCCGACGTAGGGCTCGAGGATGTCCCAGCCCCAGCGATGCGCAGCGTCCAGCCCGCTGCCCTCGTCCTGGTAGACCCTCCAGGTCACGCCGGCCCTCTGCAGGCGCTCGGGATAGGTCTTCCACCCGAGCGACTTGGAGATGTCGTTGTGGATCACCGGGCCCTTGCCCTTGCCGTCGTTCCCGACCCAGCCGCTCCAGAGGTAGTACCGGTTGGGGTTCGTCGGGCCGAGGATGCTGCAGTGGTAGGCGTCGCAGATCGTGAACGCGTCGGCGAGGGCGTAGTGGAACGGCAGGTCGGAGCGCCGCAGGTGCGCCATCGTGGCCTGGGTGGCCTTGGCCGGCACCCAGCCGTCGTAGTTGCCCTCGGCGAACGCCGCATGCTGGGAGTCCCACTCGTGGTCGAGGTCCTGGATGAACGCGAGTCCGAGGTCCTCCAGGTCGGGGCGGAACGGGAGCACCGGCTTCCGTCCGTCCCTCTTCAGGCCGGGTTGGCGCCAGACCGTCTTGCCGTTCGGCAGCCGGACCGGGTGCGGGTCGCCGTACCCCCGCACGCCGCGCATGGTCCCGAAGTAGTGGTCGAAGGAGCGGTTCTCCTGCATCAGCACCACGATGTGCTCGACGTCGTCGAGCGACCCGGTCCTCCGGTTCGCCGGGATGGAGGCGGCGCGCGCGATCGACGGGGTGAGCACCGAGACTGCGGTGCCGGCGCCGGCGGCCTGCAGGAACTTGCGACGGTCGAGCTCGGGCATGAGCGCTCCTCGTTCGTGCGGTCTCTCAGCCCGTAGGCCGGCCCTGATGATCGCAAAAGCCCGCGCCTCGGGCCAGCCTCCACGCGGCGCGATCGTGTCAGACTTCAGCCGTGACCGCCGCTCCGCGCAAGGGGAACCGGGCGCGTCCGGCTCCGACCCTGGAGGAGGTGGCGGCGCGCGCGGGCGTCTCGCGTGCCACCGCGAGCCGGGTCCTGCGCGGTGACGCGAAGGCGAGCGACCGGGCCCGCGAGGCCGTGCTCGCCGCCGCCCGCGAGATCTCCTACGTCCCCAACCTGGCGGCCCGGTCGCTGGTCACCGGGCGCAGCGAGACCGTGGCGTTCCTCGTCGAGGAGTCCGAGGAACGGATGTTCGCGGACCCGTTCTTCCTCGGCATGCTGCGCAGCGCCCAGGAGGCGGTGGCGGTGGCCGGGCTCCAGCTGGTCTTCACCGTGATGAACGGACCGGAGGACCAGGAGCGCTTCTTGGCCTACGCCGCGGGCGGCCACGTCGACGGGGTGCTGCTGCTCTCGCTGCACGGCCGCGACCAGCTCCCTCAGCGACTCGAGTCGCTGGGCGTGCCGACGGTGCTGAGCGGTCGGCCGCTGAGCGGCGGCCGCCGCCTCTGGTACGTCGACGCCGACAACGTCGGTGGCGCCGAGCTCGCCACCCGCCACCTCCTGGAGTCGGGTCGCGAGAACGTCGCGACCGTGGCGGGCCCCCTGGACATGTGCGCGGGCCTCGACCGGCTGGCCGGCTACCGGTCGGCGGTGGAGGCCGCGGGTCTCGGCTACGACGAGAGCCTGGTCGAGGTCGGCGACTTCACCCCCGCCGGGGGACACGACGCCGCCGTCCGGCTCCTCGACCGTCGCCCGGACGTCGACGCGATCTTCGCGGCGTCCGACCTGGCCGCGATCGGCGTCGTCCGAGCCCTGCGCGAGCGCGGGCGCACCGTGGGCGACGACGTCGCGGTGATCGGCTTCGACGACATCCCGGCGGCCGCCGACCAACAACCTCCGCTGTCGACGGTCAAGCAGCCGATCGGCGCCCTCGGGACCGCGATGACCCGGCTCCTCCTGGACCGGATCGAGGGTCGCAGCGGCCTCGCCCGACGCACCGTGCTGCCCGTCGAGCTGGTCCTGCGGGCGTCCGCCTGACGCCGGGTCGCGCGGGTGTCGCCGGCTCGGACCTCGGTCGGGTATTCGTCCGGGCGTTGGTCGTAATCCACCCTTGACAGTCAGTCGAGGGCCGCCGCATGCTTGCGGGCAACCCGCTCGTGAGAGCGCTCTCACAACTGGATCGGACCTGGTCCGGACCATCCCTCAGGAGGACCCATGCCTCGTAGCTCCACGCGTCGCCGCGTCGCGGCCCTGATGGCCACCGCCGCCGTCGGCGCGTTCGCCCTGGCCGGCTGCGGCAGCGACAGCTCGTCGAACTCCGCGACCGGATCCGCAGACAGCGGCCCGTGCGGCACGTCCGACGACACCACGCTGACCGTCGGCCTGTTCGGCACGTTCGGCTTCAAGGAGGCCGGTCTCTGGGACGCCTACAAGAAGGTCTGCCCCAACATCACGATCAAGGAGGACGTGGTCGAGCAGTCCGCCGACTACTGGACCCGCCTCAAGACCCGGCTCGCCTCGGGTAGCGGTCTCGCCGACGTCCAGGCGATCGAGATCGGGTTCGTCGCCGACGTCGTGCAGAACCACGCCGACCAGTTCGTGAACTGGAACGAGGTGCCGAACGCCGCGGCCGACAAGGCCGAGTTCTACCCCTGGAAGTGGCAGCTCGCCTCGACGCCCGACGGCAAGACCACGGTCGGGCTCGGCACCGACATCGGCCCGGAGGCGATCTGCTACCGCCGAGACCTGCTCAAGCAGGCCGGACTTCCCTCCGACCCGGCCACCCTCGCCCAGAAGTGGAGCACCTGGCAGGACTTCATCGACTTCGGCAAGCAGTACGAGGCGTCGTCCACCAAGGCCGCCGACTCGCACTTCGTCGACAGCGCCGCGAGCGTGTTCTCGACGGCCGTCTACCAAGGCGACGAGGCCTACGACAACGCCGACGGCCAGCCGGACGTCGAGAACAGCGACGGCGTGAAGAGCGCCTGGACCTACGCGTCCCAGGCCGCCCAGGACGGCATCACCGCCGGGCTCCAGCAGTTCACCCCGGCCTGGAACAAGGCGTTCTCGAGCGGTGCGTTCGCGGCGCTCGCCTGCCCGACCTGGATGATGGGCTACATCCAGGGCCAGGCCGGCGACGACTACGCCGGCAAGTGGGACATCGCCCCGGTCCTGCCCGGTGGCGCCACGAACTGGGGCGGGTCGTGGCTCGGTGTTCCCGAGAAGGCCGCCCACAAGGACGCGGCGATCGCCCTCGTCGAGTGGCTGTCCGCCAAGGACCAGCAGGTGACCATGTGGAAGGACGGCGGGCACTTCCCGTCGAACTCCGACGCGGCGGCCGACCCGGCGGTGGCGAACGCCAAGAGCGACTACTTCAGCAACGCTCCGGTGGGTCAGATCTTCAACGACATCTCGCAGCAGATGAAGATCCCGCCGATCGGGCTCTACGACACGCAGATCCAGCAGGCCTTCACGACGCAGCTGACCAACGTCGAGACGAAGGGCACCTCGCCGGACGACGCGTTCCACGACGCCCTCGACGCGATCGAGCAGGTCACGGGCTGACCGTCGGCCGGGCCGCCGTTCCCTGTTCGACGGCGGCCCGGCGCCCCGCCCGCCCACGAACCGCAGCTCGACCGCAGCTCGACCGCAGAGCACGACCGCAGGCACCCGCTGACACGCGCGGTGGCGATGGCCTAGGAAGGGTGACCATGACCGTCTTGTCGCAGTCCGACGTCACCGCCACCTCGGAGAAGCCGCGTCCGCGCGACGACCGGCGCCCGGGCCGGAGCCTCCTGCCCGGGAGCCGGATCGCCTACGTCTACGTGCTGCCGTTCTTCCTGGTCTTCGCAGCCTTCAGCATCTATCCCTGGATCGCCACCGCCTGGGTGTCGCTGCACGACACCCGGCTCTCGACGTACGACCAGTCGAGCTGGATCGGGCTGGAGAACTACCGCAACCTGTTCACCAACCACTTCTTCTGGAACGCGTTCCGCAACACGATCACGATCGGGATCATCTCGACGGTCCCGCAGCTGTGCATGGCGCTCGGCATCGCGCACCTGCTCAACTACCGGCTGCGCGGCCGGACCTTCTTCCGGGTGGCGATCCTGATGCCCTACGCGACCAGCCTCGCGGCCGCGACGGTGATCTTCGCCGAGCTCTTCGACCCCAACCTCGGCCTGATCAACTGGAGCCTGAGCGCCCTCCACCTGCCGACGGTCGACTGGCAGGGCTCGACCTGGCCGTCGCAGATCGCGGTCTCGACGATCGTCACCTGGCGCTGGACCGGCTACAACGCGCTGATCTACCTGGCCGGCATGCAGGCGATCAGCAGCGACCTCTACGAAGCGGCCGCGATGGACGGCGCCGGCCGCTGGGCGCAGTTCCGGCACGTGACCCTGCCCGGACTGCGGCCGACGATCCTCTTCACGATCGTGGTCTCCACCATCGGTGCGGCCCAGCTCTTCGGCGAGCCGCTGCTGTACCACAACGGCCTGCCCGACGGAGGCACGCAGAACCAGTACCAGACCCTCGGGCTCCTGATGTACCAGCAGGGCTGGACCAACGACCGGCTCGGGCTCGCCTCCGCGACCGCCTGGACGATGTTCCTGATCATCGTCCTCGCCGTCAGCTTCAACCTGTGGGTCGCCCGGCGTCGGGGGCGCCACGAGGGCCGCCGCGCGTCGATCGTCGCCGCGATGCCGGAGGTGAAGGTCCGATGAACGCCCGCACACGTCGTACGACGGGCGGCTCGGCGGCCGGCGGCGTGCTGAGCGCCGGCTGGGTGACCTACGTGCTCGTCGGCCTGGTCACGCTGGTCTCGATCTTCCCGCTCTACTACACGATCGTGATGGCGTCGCACACGAACGCCGAGATGGCCGCCAGCCGGCCGCCGATCCTGCCGACCATGTCGCTCTTCGACAACGTGAAGAAAGCCCTCGAGCTCGCGCCCCTGAACAAGGGCCTGGTCAACTCGGTGATCGTCGCCGGCACGCTCACCGTCGGCACCGTCGCCCTCAGCACGCTCGCGGGGTTCGCGTTCGCCAAGCTCCGGTTCCGCGGCTCCAACCTCCTGCTCGTGATCTGCGTGGCGACGATGATGGTCCCGCTGCAGATGGGGGTCATCCCGCTCTACATGCTGATGGCCAAGCTGGGGCTCGCCGGCCACCTCAGCGCGGTCATCCTGCCCGGCCTGTGCACGGCGTTCGGCGTCTTCTTCATGCGCCAGTACGTCGCGAGCGCCGTCCCCGACGACCTGATCGAGGCGGCGTACATGGACGGCGCCGGGCCGTTCCGCGTGTTCTGGTCGGTCGTGGTGCCCGCGGTGCGGCCCGCCATGGCCGTGCTCGGGATGCTGACGTTCCTGATGGCCTGGAACGACTTCTTCTGGCCGATCATCGTGCTCAGCTCGCAGAACCCCACCGTGCAGGTGTCGTTCCAGAGCCTGGCCACCGGGTACGCGCCACAGCAGTCCATCGTCATGGCCGGGACCCTCTACGGGACCGTCCCGGTCCTCATCGTCTTCGTCCTGCTGGGCAGGCAGATCGTCGGGGGCATCATGCAAGGAGCAGTCAAAGGGTGAACGAGACCTTTCCGCCCGGATTCGTCTGGGGCGTCGCGACGTCGGCGTACCAGATCGAGGGTGCCGTCGCCGAGGGCGGCCGCGGACCCAGCATCTGGGACACCTTCAGCCACACGCCGGGTGCGGTGGACAACGACGACACCGGCGACGTGGCGTGCGACCACTACCACCGGTGGCGCGAGGACCTCGACCTGATGGTCGAGCTCGGCATCGCGTCGTACCGCTTCTCGGTGGCGTGGCCGCGGGTGATGCCCGACGGGCGCACCGTGAACCAGGAGGGTCTGGACTTCTACCGGCGGCTGGTCGACGGGTTGCTCGAGCGCGGCATCCGCCCGTTGATGACGCTGTACCACTGGGACCTGCCGCAGAGCCTCGACGTCGGCGACGCCGGGGGATGGCTCTCACGCGACGTCCCTGACCGGTTCGTCGACTACGCCCTGGTGATGGGCAAGGAGCTCGGCGACCGGGTGCGGGCGATCACGACGCTCAACGAGCCGTGGTGCTCGGCGTACCTCGGCTACGCGAGCGGTGAGCACGCGCCCGGTCGCACCGAGGATGCGCTGGCGTTCCGCGCGGCCCACCATCTCAACCTGGCGCACGGGCGCGCGGTGACCGCGCTGCGCGACGTGCTGCCGCCGGGCTCCGACGTGTCGGTGGCCCTCAACCTGATGGAGGTGCAGGCGGCTTCCGACCGCGAGGAGGACGTCGTCGCCGCCGAGCACGTGGACCTGATCGCCAACCGGATGTTCCTCGACCCGATGTTCGCCGGCGGCTACTCCGACGAGCTCCGGGCGACCACCGCCGGCCTCACCGACTGGTCGTTCGTCCGTCCGGGCGACGAGGAGGAGATCGGGGCACCGCTCGACTCGATCGGGCTGAACTTCTACAACCCCAGCCGGGTCAGCGCCCATCCCAGTCCGTCGGGGAGCATGCCGTTCCCCGGCACGCACCGGGCCTTCTTCGCCGACATCCCGGGGCCGCGCACCGTGATGGGTTGGCCCATCGTGCCGTCGGGGCTGACCGACCTGCTGCTCCGGGTGCGGCGCGACGTCGGGCTCCCGATCCACGTGACGGAGAACGGCCTCGGCGCCCACGACGTCCTCGACGGAGGGACGGTCCACGACCAGGACCGGATCGACTACCTGCGCGCCCACGTGGCCGCAGTCCAGGCCGCGATGCGGCAGGGCGTCGACGTCCGGGGCTACTACGTGTGGACGCTGCTGGACAACTTCGAGTGGGCGTGGGGCTACGAGAAGCGCTTCGGCCTGGTCCACGTCGACTTCGCCAGCCAGCGGCGGACGCTCAAGGACTCGGCGCGGTGGTACGCCGACGTGATCGCCAAACACGGCCTGTGAGTGGGATCGTGGGGACCGACGAGAGGGGTGGACCGTGGCGACCGTGACGTTCAAGGGTGCACAACGGTGGTACTCGGGCGCCCCGGCGCCCGCCGTGGCGGGGCTCGACCTGGAGATCCGGGACGGCGAGTTCATGGTGCTGGTCGGTCCGTCGGGCTGCGGCAAGTCCACCACCCTGCGGATGCTGGCGGGGCTGGAGCCCGTGGACGACGGCGGCATCTTCATCGACGACCGTGACGTGACCGGCGTACCCCCCAAGGACCGGGACATCGCGATGGTGTTCCAGAACTACGCGCTGTACCCCCACATGACCGTCGCCGAGAACATGGGCTTCGCCCTGCGGATGGCCAAGATGAAGGCCCACGAACGCCGGGAGCGCGTGGCCGCTGCGGCGCAGATGCTGGGGCTCACCGAGTACCTCGACCGCAAGCCGCGCGCCCTCTCCGGCGGTCAGCGCCAGCGCGTCGCCATGGGCCGCGCGATCGTGCGCAACCCGGCGGTCTTCTGCATGGACGAGCCGCTGTCCAACCTCGACGCGAAGATGCGCGTCCAGACGCGCGCCGACATCGCCCGCCTCCAGGCCGAGCTCGGGACGACGACGGTCTACGTCACCCACGACCAGGTCGAGGCCATGACCATGGGCCACCGGGTGGCAGTGATGAACGACGGCGAGCTGCAGCAGGTCGACTCGCCACTGACCCTGTACGACAAGCCCGCCAACCTCTTCGTGGCCGGCTTCATCGGGTCCCCGCGGATGAACCTCGTCGAAGCGCGTGTCGTCGACGGCCAGGCGACCGTCGGCGAGATCCGCGTCCCGGTCCCCGCCGGCCCGGACGGCGTCCCCGACGCGGTGACCGTCGGCGTACGTCCTGAGGCGTTCCGCCTCGTGCCGGCCGGCCAGGGTGGCCTTCCCCTCGAGGTGCTGCTCGTCGAGGAGCTCGGGGCCGACAGCTACGTCCACGGCTTCACCGAGATCGCCGGCGAGCGGGAGCTGTTGATCGTGCGGGCCGACGAGCGCGGCCGGGTGCACAAGGGCGACGTCGTCCACGCACTCCCGGAGCTGACCCGCGTCCACCTCTTCGACACCGCGTCGGGTGCCCGATTGGGCGCATGACCCGCTACGCGCTGCTGGTCTCACCGTCCGCGAACCGCGTCTACGCGCGCGCCGCCGCCGACCTCACGCTCGCCGAGCTCGGTGTGCTCGGCACGACCGTCCTCGGCGGACGGCTCGGCGACGCGCGCCGAGAGGAGGTCGCCGGCGTCGAGTACGTCGGCTTCGACGGCGACCTCGACACCACGGCCGTGGCCCACCTCGGGAACGTCTCCACGGCCTTCGCGCTCTTCGAGCGCCCCGATGGCGACACCTTCCGACCGGTGACCCTGCCCCGCCTGGACTGTCTCGACGACGACCTGGTGACGATCCTGAAGTACCAGGGCAAGACCAACGAGCTGTTCACCAAGCTGCTGCTCAACGTCACCGTCCTGGCGTCGCGCAGCGCCGACCGCATGCTCACCGACCGGCTGAGGGTGCTGGACCCGCTGTGCGGTCGCGGCACCACCCTCAACCAGGTGCTGATGTACGGCTGGCACGCCTCGGGCGTCGAGCGCGACGCACACGACTTCGACACCTACGCCGCGTTCCTGACCCGCTGGCTGAAGGACAAGCGCCTCAAGCACACCGCCACCACCGCCAAGCTCCGGCGCGACGGGCGGACGCTCGGTCGCCGCCTCGACGTGGAGCTCGCGACCGTCAAGGAGGCATGGGTGGCCGGTGACACGATCTCGGTGTCGGTCGCGCTTGCGGACACACGGGCCACCGGCGAGGTGTTCAAGGCGGCGAGCGTCGACGCGATCGTGACCGACGCGCCGTACGGCGTGCAGCACGGCAGCCATGGCGGGAGCCGGGGTGACGAGGCGCTGCACCGCCGACCGCTCGACCTCCTGTCCGCGGCCCTCCCGGGCTGGGTGCACGTGCTCCGGCCGGGCGGCGCGGTCGGGATCGCGGTCAACACCCGCACCTGTCCCCGCGACCATGCTCTGGCGCTGCTCGCGGACGCGGGCCTGGACCCCCGCGACGACGCGGCGTACCGCGGCTTCGAGCACCGCGTCGACCGGGCGATCACGCGTGACCTCGTCGTCGGCGTGAAACCTGCCTAACCTGACGACATGGACGCGCAGGACCCTTCGCAGCTGCGGATCTCGGACGCCGACCGGCACCAGGTGGCCGAGGTGCTCCGCGAGGCCGCCGGCGAGGGACGCATCGACCTCGACGAGCTGGACGAGCGCCTGGAGGCGACGTACGCCGCTCGCACCTACGCCGACCTCGTGCCGATCACCGTCGACCTGCCGACCAAGGGCACGGCCTCCCTGCCGGTGCACCTGACCGGAGAGTCGACGCCGCCGACCGTGGTGACGGGTCCCGCCGAGGAGCGGCACCTGGCGATCCTGAGCGGCCTGGAGCGCAAGGGCGCCTGGGTCGTGCCGCGGCACCTGACGGTCACCTGCTTCATGGGTGGCGCCGACCTCGACCTGCGGCGCGCGCAGTTCGCGGCACGCGAGGTCGTGATCACCGTCAACGCCGTCATGGGCGGCGCCGACATCAAGGTGAACCCGCAGACCCACGTGGTCATGGAGGGAACCGGGATCATGGGCGGCTACAGCGGCCCGTCGGACTCCACTCCCGCCGAGCTCGACGCGGACAGCCCGGTCGTCCGGATCCGCGGCTTCGCCCTGATGGGCGGCGTGAGCGTCTCACGCCGCCCCGCTCCCGGACAGAACAAGGAGCTCAGGCGCCGGTAGTGCCTTCCTGCTCGGCCGGCGTGGCGACGGCGTCCTGCTGCTCGGCGACCTTCCCGGTCGAGGTGTCGGACGGGATCGTGCCCGCGGCCGACGAGTCGACGGTGAGGTTCTCGCCGGTGGCGGGGTCGAAGAGATGGATGAAGCGCGAGTCGACGTAGATCTCGGCCTCGTCCTCCTCCTTGATCCGGCTCGCCGCGTCGAGGGAGATCACCAGCTGGGTGTGCAGCGTCTCGCCGTCGAGGTCGCGCTCGAGCTGCTGCAGCTGGCTCTGGACCTCGGGCGGCGCCTCGAACGGGATGTAGGCGTAGGCCTCGTTGCCCAGCCACTCGACCACGTCCACCTTGGCCTTGAACGTCGACCCCGAGGTCTTGGCGGAGGCGTCCATCACGGCGGCGTCCTCGAAGTGCTCCGGCCGGATGCCGGCCATCAGCAGGCCCTTGCCCTGAGCCTTCTTCGCCTTGTCCTCGGAGATCGTCACCGAGCCGAACGGGAGCTTCACCTGGTTGCCCTCGACGGTCGCCGGCAGGAAGTTCATCGGCGGGCTGCCGATGAAGCCGGCCACGAACAGGTTGACCGGGTTGGTGTAGAGCTCGCGCGGCGTCGCGAGCTGCTGCAGCACGCCCCGCTTGAGCACCGCGACCCGGTCGCCGAGCGTCATCGCCTCGGTCTGGTCGTGGGTGACGTAGACCGTGGTGATGCCGAGCCGCCGCTGGAGGCGCGCGATCTCGGTGCGCATCTGGCCGCGCAGCTTCGCGTCGAGGTTGGACAGCGGCTCGTCGAACAGGAACGCCTGGGCGTCCCGCACGATCGCGCGGCCCATGGCGACGCGCTGCCGCTGGCCACCCGACAGGTTGCCGGGTTTGCGGTCCAGGTGCTCGTCGAGCTCGAGAGTCTTCGAGGCCTCGCGGACCTTCCGGTCGACCTCCTCGTTGCTCGCCCCGGCCAGCCGCAGCGGGAACGCGATGTTCTCGTAGACGGTCAGGTGGGGGTAGAGCGCGTAGTTCTGGAACACCATGGCGAGGTTGCGCTCGCGCGGGGCCAGGTCGTTGACCCGCTTCCCGCCGATGATCATGTCGCCGGACGTGATGTCCTCCAGGCCGACGATCATCCGCAGCAGCGTGGACTTCCCGCATCCGGACGGTCCGACGAGGATCATGAACTCCCCGTCCTGCACGTCGATGGACACGTCGTTCACGGCCGGGAAACCGTCGCCGTACTGCTTGACGATGTTCTTCATCTCGATGGCAGCCATTGGATCAACCCTTCACTGCGCCGGAGGTCAGACCGGCGACGATTCTGCGCTGGAACAACAGGACGATGACGATCACCGGGACCGTGACGATCACGGAGGCCGTGGCGAGCTGGACGTACGGCGGGTTGAACGGATCCGGTCCCACGAAGAACGACATCTGCGCGGGCACGGTGCGGGTGCTCGTGGTGGATGTCAGCGAGAGCGCGAGCACGAACTCGTTCCACGCGAAGAAGAACGTGAGGATCGCCGCCGTGAACACGCCCGGCGCCGCCAGGGGGACGATCACCTTGCGGAACGCCTGCCACGAGGTGGCACCGTCCACCTGCGCGGCCTGCTCCATCTCCCACGGGATCTCCCGGAAGAACGCCGAGAGTGTCCAGATCGCCAGGGGCAGGGTGAAGGTCATGTAGGGGATGATCAGGCCCGGCCAGGTGTTGAACAGGTGGAACGTGCGCCACATGTCGAACAGCGGGCCGACCAGCGACACGACCGGGAACATCGCGATCGCCAGCGCCAGCGAGAGCACCAGGCGCTTCCCCCGGAAGTCCAGCCGGGCGATGGCGTACGCCGCGAGCGTCGCGATCATCACCGCCAGGACCGTGGCGATGATCGAGATCCCGAACGAGTTGCGCAGCGCGGCCAGGAAGTCGTGCGACGTGCTCTTGTCGTCGGTCATGCCGAGCAGGACCTTGTAGTTCTCCCAGGTGAAGTCCTGGGGGAGGAAGTGCGGGCTGCCGACCGAGGTCTCGTCGAGCGACTTGAACGACAGCGACACGATCCACGCCACGGGGAGCAGGCACCAGACCAGGATCACGAGGAACCCGATCCAGGTGCCGATGCCGGTCTTCTGCTTCATCGTCACTCACCCCTCGCCTGGGCCAGGTTGACCCGGAAGAACTTCACGATCAGGTAGGCCAGCAGCAGCACGGTCAGGAAGAGCAGCACCGAGAGGGCGGAGCCCATCCCGAGCTGGAACTGCTCGATCGCCTGTCTGTAGGTGAGGAACGAGGAGGACTCGGTGTTCTGAGCCCCCTTGGTCATGATGAAGATGTTGTCGAAGATCCGGAACGCGTCGAGCGCCCGGAACAGCACCGCCACCATGATCGCCGCGCGCATGTTCGGCAGGATCACCTTGAACAGTCGCTGGGATGCCGTAGCCCCGTCGACCTTGGCGGCCTCGAGCATGTCCTCGGAGATCTGCGAGAGACCGGCCAGCAGCAGCAGCGCCATGAACGGCGTGGTCTTCCAGATCTCGCTGACCATGATCGCGAACATCGCGTGCCAGTGGTCGCCGTACCAGTTGGTCGTCGAGGAGACGCCCGGCAGCCAGTCGAACCAGGAGTTCACCCACCCGTTGTTGATCGAGAAGGTGAACTGCCAGGCGAACGCCGAGACCACGGTGATGATGCCGTAGGGGATCAGGATCGAGGTCCGCATGACGCCTCGGGCGAAGATGATGCGGTGCATCACCATCGCGAACGCGAAGCCGATCACCAGCTCGATCGCCACCGTGACCAGCATGATCAGGACGGTGTTGAGCGTGTCCTTCCAGAACAGTGAGTCCGTCAGGATCACGCCGTAGTTGCCCAGACCCACGAACGCCTTGTCGTCCGGCGTCGTGAGCCGGTAGCGGAACAACGACAGGTACAACGCCTGGAGCATCGGGTACGCCGTCACCAGCACCATCAGGATCAGTGCGGGTGCGACGAGCTTCTGGCCGAGCCGGTTCTCGGCGACGGAGCGGTCGCTGGCCTGCGGCGGCGCAGCGGCCGTGGTGTCCCGGGGAACAGTCGTGGCAGTCACAGCAGCTTCTTTCCGGTCAGGACGTCATGGATGAACGTGGCCGAGCTCGCCGGAGTCGACTGGGTGACGCTGGTCGGCGGGTGCCACGTGCTCTGGATGGCGCCGGAGATGTCGCTCCAGTACGGCGTCACCGTGCGGGGTGCAGCGGCGTTCACGCTGTCCTCGAACAGCTTGATCAGGTCGGGCGGGAACAGCTTCTGGATCTGCGGGTCCTCGTACCCGGCCGGGCTCGCCGGCATGTTGCCGGTCATCGCAGCCTGCGTGGCCTGCTGCTTCGGCTCCACCAGGCACGCCGCGGCCTCGTTGGCCTCGTCGATGTGCTTGGAGTAGGAGCTCACCCCGATGCCGATGCCGCCGTACGGCGGACGGGATGTCTCGCCGGCCACGGTCTGCGGGTACATCGCGTAGCCGATGTCCTTGGCGACGTCCGGCTGCGTGGCGTCGTAGTTGTGCCAGATGTAGGTCCAGTTGACCATGAACGCGCCGTTGGGTGCGCCGAAGGCAGAGCCGGCCTGGCCCTCCTGGGCGATCGACAGGTCCGGCGGGGCGGCCTTGGAGTGGGCGAGGTCCGAGATCACCGCCGCGGCGGCGTCGCCGGCCTTGCTGTTGATCGTCACCTGGGCGTCCACGCCCTTGGTGGCGTCGGTGATGAGGGTCCCGCCCGCGCCCGAGACCAGGGCGTTGATCCAGACGACGTAGCCCTCGTACTTGTTGGCCTGCACGGCCACGGTGCCGCCGTTGTCGGCCGCGGCCTTGATGATCTGGTCCCAGGTGACCGGCTGCGACATGTCGAGGCCGGCCTTCTCGACGAACGACTTGCGGTACCAGAGGACCTGGGTGTTCGACCAGAACGGGTAGACGACGAGCTTGCCCTCCCAGGTGGCGGCGTCGGCCGCACCCTTGAAGGACTGCTCCTTGAGCTTCGCCTGCTCGTCCTCCGGGATGGGGGCCAGCAGGCCGCCGTTCGCGAACTCCGCGGTGTACGGCGGGTCGATGCTCATCAGGTCGATGCCCGAGTCATGAGCCTCCAGGCGGCGGGCGAGCTGCACGCGCTGCTGGTTGGCGTCCTGGGGGAGCGTCTGCGTGGTGATGGTGTACCGGTCGGTGCTGCACACCTTGGCAATGGCCGCCTGACCTCCGGAGTCAGGGTTGATGTACCAGACCAAGGTGGTCTTGCCGCCACTTCCGCCGCACGCCGAGAGCAGGCCGGCAGCAGTGGCGAGAGCAGCGACGGAGCCGGCGAGGCGCCGGCGTCTGCCCGAGGAACCGAGGGGGAAGTGACCCCCCCGAGATCGCTTGGGGATGTGCATGGTGCGCTCCCTCCACGAAAGGTGAACTACGTCACGTCTAGTCGCTCTGGGAGGTCACCGCAAGCCTTGACGGATTTCGTCGCGTGTGCCTGCGGGTTTCGCGGAGCGCGTGCGCGCGGGATCGTCTCACCTACTGGATCACTGGGCCGCGTGGCGGTGTACGCCCCGCGCCTCGGCCCGCTTGGCCGTGCGATCGATCGCGTCGACGAACGTGCCGAAAAGCTGCGGCGGGAGGTCGTGTCCCATGCCGTCCACGAGCATGAGCTCGGCGCCCGGGACAGCCGCCGCGGTGGCGCGACCGCCCGAGACGTGGACCATGCGGTCGGCGAGGCCGTGGATGACCAGGGTCGGGACGCGGAGGTTGCGCAGGCGCGGCGTGCGGTCGGGCTGGGTCAGGACCGCGATCGTCTGCCGCAGGGTGCCGCGCGGGTTGATGCCACGGTCGTAGGTCCGGTAGGCGACGTCGCGGGTCTCCTCGTCGGTTCGCGGGAAGCCGGGTGAACCGATCAGGTGCCACACCTTCACGCTCTCCTCGGCGTACGCCTCCCGGCCGGGCTTGAGCGGACGGAGCAGCATCGGGAACAGCCGGGGGTGCTGCCAGCCGACGAAGCGGTGGCCGGTGGTCGACATGATGCTGGTCAATGACCGCACCCGGTCCGGAGACTCGATCGCCATCGTCTGCGCGATCATCCCGCCCATCGACACCCCCACCACGTGGGCGCTGTCGATGCCGAGGTGGTCGAGCAGGGCGAACGCGTCGTCGGCCATGTCCGAGAGGGAGTACGGCGCCGGCACCCGCAGCCCGGCATACGCCTTGACGAGCATGCGGCGGTCGACGCGGCCGGGCACCTGGCCCGAGCGCCCGACGTCGCGGTTGTCGAGAGTGATCACGAAGTAGCCGCGCCGGGCGAGCATCGAGCAGAGCTCCGGGTCCCACCAGATCAGCGGGCTGGCCAGGCCCATCAGCAGGAGCATCGGCTCGTCCGCGGGGTCGCCGTACGTCTGGTAGCACAGCTCGATCCCGGTCGAGACCGTGGCGAACAGCTCGCCGGAGGTCGGCACCTCGGGCTGGGAGTCGCGCGGAGGCGGAGGTGTCTCCGGGGGAACGGACGCGGGGCCGGCCATGCCGCCAAGTCAACCCCATCCTCGCCGCGCGCCGAAGTGAGAGTTGTGCCACGTCGGCGGGCGCGAGGTCGTACCGTCGGGTGTCGTGGGCACGTCCGCTGTCGCCGACTTCCTGCTCCCGGAGGGGTTCGCCGTCCCGGGGCGGCGAGCCGTGCTGCGTGAGGTCAGGGTGGTCAGCGAGGCCGGGCGGCTCGCCTGGACCCGTCTCGGCGAGCAGGTGCCGTGCCGGCGGCCGAGGTACGCCCGGAGGGAGACCCTGGGCGACGCGGGTCCGGTGGTGCTCGTGCCCGGGTTCCTGGCCGGGGACGCGACGCTGTCCGCGCTCGCCCGGGAGCTGCGAGCGCGGGGGCACCGCACCTACCGCTCCGGGATCCGCGCGAACGTCGACTGCACCGCGCGGGCGCTGGCTCAGCTCGAGGCGCGGATCGAGGCCGTCGCGGAACGCCGGGGCCAGCGGGTCACCATCGTCGGCCACAGCCTGGGCGGTCTGCTGGCCCGCGGGCTCGTCGTACGCCGGCCCGACCTGGTGGCAGGGATCGTCACCCTGGGCAGCCCGATGCTCGCGCCCGGGGCCCATCACGTCGCCTTGGCCCGGAGCCTGGAGGCGTTGGTCCGCCTCAGCCACGCCGGCGTGCCCGGCCTGATGGCACGTGAGTGCGTCGCGGGCGACTGTGCGCGCACGAGCTTCGACGAGAGCCGGCTGCCGCTGCCCGAGGGCGCCTCGTTCACGGCGGTGTACTCACGGCGCGACGGGATCGTCGACTGGCGCGCCTGTATCGACCCTCTGGCGACCGCGGTCGAGGTGCGGTCGTCGCATCTCGGGATGGTGGTCGACCCCCACGCGATCCGGGCCGTCTGCGACGCCGTCGCCCCTGCGTGACCCGAACTGGTGGTCTCGAGACGGTCGCGGAGCTCGCTCCTCAACCGTCGGGGCGACGCCTGTCAGAGGGTGTGGAGCGTCTCGAACCGGTGCTCGCTGGTGATCAGCCGCACGGTGCCGCTGCGGGAGCGCATCACCAGAGACTGCGAGGTGGCGCCGTGGGCGCGGAAGTGGACGCCCTGCATGAGCTCGCCGTCGGTGATCCCGCTGGCGACGAAGAAGCAGTCGTCGGCTGTGACCAGGTCGTCGGTGGACAGCACGTGGTCGGGGTCGAGGTCGTGGCCGGCGTCGACCGCCCGCTGCCGCTCCTCGTCGTCCTTGGGCCACAGCCGCCCCTGGATCACGCCGCCGACGCACTTCATCGCGGTGGCGGCGATGATGCCCTCCGGCGTACCCCCGATGCCGAGGAGCATGTCGATGCCGGTGTTCGGCCGGGCGGCCATGATCGCGCCGGCCACGTCGCCGTCGGTGATGAACTTGATCCGGGCCCCGGTCGCCCGGACCTCGTCGGCGAGCTGGGCGTGGCGGGGCCGGTCGAGCATGACCACCGTGACGTCCTCGGGACGCGAGCCCTTCGCCTTGGCGACGGCGTGGATGTTGTCGGCGACCGGCGCGCGGATGTCGACGACCGCGGCGGCCTCGGGGCCGGTCACCAGCTTCTCCATGTAGAACACCGCGGACGGGTCGTACATCGAGCCGCGCGGGGCGACGGCCAGCACCGAGACGGCGTTGTTCATGCCCTTGGCGGTCAGCGTCGTCCCGTCGATCGGGTCGACCGCCACGTCGCACTCGGGCCCGGTGCCGTCGCCGACCTCCTCGCCGTTGAACAGCATCGGCGCGTTGTCCTTCTCGCCCTCGCCGATCACCACGACGCCGCGCATCTGGACGGTCGCGATCACCCTCCGCATCGCGTCGACGGCGACGGCGTCGGCCCCCTCCTTGTCGCCGCGGCCGACCCAGCGGGCGGCCGCGAGGGCGGCCGCCTCGGTGACCCGCACGAGCTCGAGCGCGAGGTTGCGGTCCGGAGTGTCGGCTGCGGTCTCCAGGCTCTCCGTCATGGCGTGAGCCTAGACGGTCATGTCCGGCCGGTCTCGGCCTCGTAGGAGTCCACCGCCGTCTCCTTCACCGACAGCCACACGCGCTGCCCGGGCGCGAGCCCGAGCTCGGCGACCGCCGCCTGCGTGACGTCCGCGAGCAGCTCGTGCTCGCCCGCGACGAGGAGGCGTACGGCGTCACCGTGCGGAGCGAGGCTGGTCACCGTCCCGGGCCAGCGGTGGCGGGCCGAGCCGGCCGGCTCGGCAGGCGAGACGGTGACGGCGCTCGGACTGAACGAGTAGAACCGTCCGTTCTCGGTGAGCACGTTGAGACCCACCAGCCGCGCCACGTGCCGAGTCAACGGTCGGGCGGCGACCTCGCGGGGCGGGCCGACCTGCACGAGCTCTCCGCCCTCGAGCACCCAGACCACGTCGGCCAGCGTGAGCGCGTCGATGGCGTCGTGGGTGACCAGCAGCGTGACGCCGTCGTACGCCGCCAGGTGCTGGCCCAGCTCGACCCGCAGACTGGCCGCGACGCCGACGTCGAGACCCGCGAACGGCTCGTCCAGCAGCAGCACGCGAGGGCCGTTGGCCAGGGCCCGGGCGATGGAGACGCGCTGGGCCTGACCGCCGGAGAGCTGGCGCGGCCGGCGGCGGGCGAGGTCTCCGATCCCGAACCGGTCCAGCCACTCCTGGGCGGTACGCCGGGCGTCGCCACGCGAGGCGCCGGCCGTGCGCGGGCCGAAGGCGACGTTGTCGAGAGCCGACAGGTGGGGGAACAGCAGCTGGTCCTGGAAGGCCATCCCGACCGCGCGGTCCCGGACCGGGAGCCCGGACCAGACCGCGTCGCCGACGCGGATCTCGCCGTGGGCGGGGACGAGGCCGGCGACCGCGCGCAGGAGCGTGGACTTGCCGGCGCCGTTCGGCCCGATCACGCCCACGACCTGGCCGGGCTCGGCGGCGGCCGTGACACTCACCCGGCCGGGCACGGTGATGCTCAGCTCGAGGCCGCTCATGGTCGGGTCCTCATGGTCGGGTCCTCAGGGTCGGGTCCTCATGGTCGGGTCAGCCACCGGTTGCGGAGCAGCGCGAGGACGCCGATCGAGACGACCAGCAGCACCATGCTCACCGTGCGGGCCACCTGCGGGTCGCTCTGGAGCTCGGTGTAGATCAGCGACGGCATCGTCTGGGTGGTGCCCGGGTAGTTGCCGGCGAAGGTGATCGTGGCGCCGAACTCGCCCAGCGACCGCGCCCACGCGAGCGCACTGCCGGCCACGATCCCCGGGAACGCGAGCGGGAGCGTCACCCGGCGGAACGTCGTCCACCGGTCGGCTCCGAGCGTCGCCGCGACCGCGTCGTACTCCTCCCCGGCCGAGCGCAACGCCCCCTCGACGCTGAGCACGAAGAAGGGCAGCGAGACGAAGGTGTGCGCGATGACCACGGCGGTGGTCGTGAAGGGGATGGTCAGACCGAACCAGTCGTCCAGCGGCCGGCCGATCGCGCCGTTGCGGCCGAGAGCGGTGACCAGCGCGACGCCGGCCACGACCGGCGGCAGCACGAGGGGCACGGTGACGGCGGCCCGCAGGAGGGAGCGTCCCGGGAAGTCCACCCGGGCGAGCACCCAGGCCAGGGGCGTCCCGAGCAGCAGGCAGAGCACGACCGTGGCGAGCGACGCGAGCGCCGTGAGCCCGAGCGCGTCACCGACCGCCGTCGAGGACACCTGGTCGCCGAAGTCGCCCCAGGGCGTGTCGGCGACCAGGGTGACGAGGGGTACGACGAGCAGCAGGGCGCCCAGGACGGCGGGGATCACGAGCAGCAGCGGCGGACGGCCGAGCCGCGCACCGGTCGGGCTCACGGGGTCATTGTGGTTCATCGTGCGCCGTCGGCGTGCTCAGCTCACCAGCCACAACGTCAGGACCGCCGCCAGCAGCGAGACCGGGGTGAGGGTCAGGGAGACCCGGTGGAACGCGGCGTTCGTCGGCCGCCGGTCGTGCCGGCGAAGCGTCCGCCTCCACAGCAGGTTCGCCAGCGAGCCGGTCCAGGTCAGGCCCGAGCCGATGTTGAGCCCGAGCAGGGCGGCGAGCACCGCCGTCGTCCCCGCCGGCGCGACGACCGGAACCAGCAGGAGCGTGGCGGACAGGTTGGTGAGGAGGTTGGCCAGCGCGGTCGCCAGGACGGCGATCGCCACGAGGGCACCTAACGACGTGCTGTGCGGCGCAAGGTCGCGCACGGTGTCGCCCAGGAAGCCCGCCGAGAGCCCGGCGACGACCACTCCGAGCGCGACCACCCAGATCGCGAAGCCGGGGTGGGCCGCGTGGACCAGGTGGATCGGCCGGGCCAGCCCGCGCTTGATCGCCCACAGTCCGAGCACCACGGCCGCCGCGAGCGAGGCCCACCACGGCTCGCCACCGAACGGCGAGAGCGCCGCGAAGCCCACCAGCATGGCGCCGACCACCGCCACCGGGAACCTCGGCACGACCAGTGGCGAGGCCGGGTCGGGAGTCGGCGCCACCGCGAGTCGCTCGCGGAACAGCAGACGGAGGCCGACGTACTCGACGACGAGCACAACCGCCAGCACAGGCGCGGTGCGGACGGCGAAGCCGGTGAAGGTGAGGTCGAGCCGAGGCAGGGCGAGGAGGTTGGTGAGGTTGGAGACGGGCAGGAGCAGGGACGCCGAGTTCGCCATCCGCAGGCAGGCGTAGGTGCCGGGCTCGTCGGGCACCGCGCGGGCGACACCCGCCGCGAGGACGACCGGGGTCAGCAGCACGACGGTCGCGTCCAGGCTCAAGGTCGCCGTGACGAGCGCGGCGAGCAGGAACACCCCGGTGAAGAGTCGGACCGCCGACGCCCCGCTCCAGCGCCCCACGCGCTGCGCCGCGGCGGCGAACACCCCGGCCCGCGCGCACACGTCGGAGACGACCAGGATCGTCACCAGGAAGGCGACCACCGGCGCGAGGTCGGTCACGGCGCCGCGTGCCTCGTCGAACGTCAGCAGCCCGGTCGCCAGCGTCGCTGCGGTGCAGAGGACGGCGACGCCGGCCTCGACCCGACCCCGCGGATGCCCGAAGCCGACCGCCAGCATGCCGCCCAGCGCCACCACCACGACGACGTCGGACACCGGTGGCACGCGTGGAGCCTAGGGGCCGGGTGGGCGTTGCCGCCCACCTGTGAGGATGGGGTCGTGGTCTCGACCGACTCGACGGACAGCGACGGCGGGGCGACCGCGCCCGCGCCGCCCGAGCGGCCCGGCCGCTACCAGCGCTCGCCCGCCGGCATGGTCGGGGCGCTGCTCGTCACGGTCCTGGTGATCCTCGCGTTCGTGGCGTTCCGCGCCCTCAACCGGTCGGACCTCGACGTGAGGCCCGAGCCGATCGACTACCTCGCCCAGGTCCGGTTCGCCCAGCAGGACACGTCGACGAAGCGACCCGAGCTCGTCTACCCGGCGCGGCTGCCGTCGGGCTGGTACGCCACGCACGTGTCCTTCTCCACCGGCGCCGGTCCCGAGATCGAGCTGTCGATGCTGACCGGCGACGACCAGTACGTCGGGTTCGTGCAGTCGCCGGCGAGCGTGTCCGACCTGCTGGCGACGTACGTCGACCCGAACCCCGAGGGTGGCTCCACCGTGACCGTGCCGGGCTCGGTGGAGTCGCAGTGGACCACCTGGACCGACTCGGGGGGAGACAGCGCGCTCGCGGCCGAGCACGGTCGGGACACCCTCCTGGTCTTCGGGACGGTCTCGCGGGCCCAGCTCGAGCAGCTCGCGGGGGCACTCACGACCGCCGGGCTCGAGAGCTGACCCGGGCCGGGCCCGCAACGAGGGTGCTGGGATCGACGTTGTGGAACACCCTGAACCCGCAACGACTGGGGTCACCACGACGTTGTGGAACGGGTCGTTCCGCAACGTCGGTCTGAAGCCGCCGGTTGGGGGCACGGCTTGTTCCACAACGAGTCATTCGCCCTGACCGTGGAGGGCAGACAGCGTGCTCGAACGTGCCGCGCCGCCGTGGTCGGACCCATCAGCCGTGGTCGGACCCATCAGTCCTGGTCGGACTCCATCGCCGCGTCGAGCCGGCGCCGCGCCCCGTCGAGCCACTCCTGGCAGATCGCGGCGAGCTTCTCGCCCCGCTCCCACAGGGCCAGGCTCTCCTCGAGGGTGGTGCCACCGGCCTCGAGGGCCCGGACGACCTCGATCAGCTCGGCCCGAGCCTCCTCGTAGCCGGGGCGCTCGCTCGGGGCGGACTTCTCAGCCATGGCTCTCCTCGGCCTCGATGTCGGTGGTCGTCGCGCCGATCCTGCCGTCGGCGACCCTGATGCTCAACGTCGACCCCGTCGCGACCTGCGCCACCGAGGACACCACGTCACCCTCGCCGACCTGCACGACGGCGTACCCACGCTCGAGCGTGGCCAGCGGCGAGAGAGCGCGGGCACGTGCTCGCTGGTGGGTGATGTCGTCATGGGCCCGCGCCAGCTGGTGCTGGAACGCCCGCCGCGCGCGGTCGCGCAGATCGCCGACCTCCACGTCGCGTGCGTCGAGCAGGCTGCGCGGGTCGGCGAGCGCCGGCCGCGCACGCAGGTCGGCGAGCGCGCGCGACTCGCTGTCCACGAGCTGCCGGACCAGCGACCGCAGCCGGTCGCGCGCCCAGGTGACCCCTTTCAGCTCCTCGGTCATGTCGGGGACGAGGTGCTTGGCGGCGTCCGTCGGGGTGGAGGCGCGCAGGTCGGCGACGAGGTCGAGCAGGGGAGTGTCGGGCTCGTGGCCGATCGCCGACACCACGGGCGTACGCGTGCCGGCGACAGCGCGCACGAGTGCCTCGTCGCTGAACGGCAGGAGGTCCTCGACGGACCCTCCGCCGCGGGCGATCACGATCACGTCTACCCGGGCGTCGCGGTCGAGCCGCTCGAGCGCGTCGATCACCTCGGCCGCGGCGCGGTTGCCCTGCATCGCGGAGTACGCCGTCTCGAAGGCGACGCCGGGCCAGCGGCGGCGGGCGTTCTCCACGACGTCGCGCTCGGCCGCGGAGCTGGGGGCCGTGATCAGCCCGACGCAGCGAGGGAGGAACGGCAGCCGCTTCTTCAGCTCGGAGGCGAACAGACCCTCCGCGGCCAGCAGCTGCCGCCGGCGCTCGAGCCGTGCCAGCAGCTCGCCGAGCCCCACCATCCGGATCTCGCGCGCGACCAGGGACAACGACCCGCGGTTGGCGTAGTAGTCGGGCTTGGCGTGGATCACCACGCTGGCGCCCTCGACCAGGGGCGGGTTGAGGCTGTCGAAGAGGGTGCGGGCACAGGTGACCGGGATGGAGATGTCGGCCGCCGAGTCGCGCATGGTCATGAAGACGGTGCCGACCCCGGGCCTGCGGCTGACCTGCGTCATCTGGCCCTCGACCCACACCGCACCCAGCCGCCCCACCCACTGGGAGATGGCCAGGGCGATCTGCCGCACCGGCGCGGGCGCCGTGGGCGAGGTCTCCAGGGCCATGCGGCGACCCTAAGGGCTCCCGCCGACTCGGGCGTTCGACCCCGCCGCCGGTAGCCTCGACGACATGAGCGTCGACCTCGGCATGCCCACGAAAGGCGTCCGCCTGGCTGCCCCGCGCGGCTACTGCGCGGGCGTCGACCGAGCGGTGATCACCGTGGAGAAGGCGCTCGACCTGTACGGCGCGCCGGTCTACGTCCGCAAGCAGATCGTCCACAACAAGCACGTCGTCTCCGACCTCGAGTCGCGCGGTGCGGTGTTCGTCGAGGAGCTCGACGAGGTACCCGAGGGCGCGACCGTGGTCTTCTCCGCCCACGGGGTCTCACCGGCCGTCCACGAGGAGGCGAAGGTACGCGGCCTCAAGACGATCGACGCGACCTGCCCGCTGGTCACCAAGGTCCACCACGAGGCGAAGCGGTTCGCCAAGGACGACTACGACATCCTCCTGATCGGTCACGCCGGACACGAGGAGGTCGAGGGCACCTCGGGCGAGGCGCCCGAGCACATCCAGCTCGTGCAGGGCCCCGAGGACGTCGCCGACATCGTCGTCCGCGACCCCTCGAAGGTCGCGTGGCTGTCGCAGACGACCCTCTCGGTCGACGAGACCCTCGAGACGGTGGACGCGATCCGCGAGCGCTTCCCGGAGCTGCTCGACCCGCCCAGCGACGACATCTGCTACGCCACCCAGAACCGCCAGCTCGCGGTCAAGGAGATCGCCCACGACGCCGACCTGGTGATCGTGGTGGGCTCCGCCAACTCGTCCAACTCCGTGCGCCTCGCCGAGGTCGCCCTGGAGGCCGGCGCGCGTGCGGCGTACCGCGTCGACGACGCGAGCGAGATCGACGACGCCTGGCTCGACGGGGTGGACAAGGTCAGCGTGACCTCGGGCGCGAGCGTCCCCGAGGCGCTGGTGGAGGGCGTGCTCGCCTACCTCGCCGAGCGCGGCTACCCCGACGCCGAGGCGGTCCACAGCGCGGAGGAGTCCCTGATCTTCGCGCTCCCGCCGGAGCTGCGGCGAGACCTCCGCGCCGCCGCGAAGGGCTGACGCGTGGCGAGGTACGTCGACGTCCACCCGGACAACCCCCAGCCGCGGCTGGTCGAGCAGGTGGCCGACGCCGTCCGCGACGACGCCCTGATCGCCTATCCGACCGACTCCGGCTACGCACTCGGCACCAGGCTCGGCAACCGCGAGGGACGCGACCGGATCCTGGCCATCCGCGGGCTCGACGACAAGCACCACTTCACGCTGATGTGTTCCGACTTCGCCCAGCTCGGGCAGCTGGTGCAGATCAACAACGCGGTCTTCCGAGCGGTGCGGTCGGCCACCCCCGGGCCCTACACCTTCATCCTCCCAGCGAGCGTGGAGGTCCCGCGACGCCTGCTCCATCCGAAGAAGCGCACCGTCGGCGTGCGCATTCCCGACCACACCCTCTGCCAGGCCCTGCTGGCGGCGCTCGGTGAGCCCCTCGTGACCAGTTCGCTCATCCTGCCCGGCGAGGAGGAGCCGCGGGCGCTGGGTTGGGAGATCAAGGAGGAGCTCGACACGGCCGTCGACGTCGTCGTCGAGGCCGGCGAGACGATCGCCGAGCCGACCACGGTGGTCGACTGGTCGGAGGGCTATCCCGAGGTGGTACGACGCGGCGCGGGCGACCCGTCGAGGTTCGAGGAGTAGCGGCTCGGGGCCGGCGTCAGCGCAGCACCTTCTGGCGCAGCACCAGCGTCACCAGGCACAGGGTGTAGCCGATGAACAGCGCCACGCTGTGGTGTGCGAGACCGGTGATCACGGCCTGGACGAGGCTGTCGTGCCGGGAGGCGACGACCTGACGGCCGTTGAGCACGACGAGCAGCATCGTGCCGAGCATGAGCAGCGGGGGGAGCACCCCGACGGTGAAGAAGTCGCGCGGGCGCACCAGGAGCGCGGCGGTCAGGCAGGTGGCCACGAAGCACAGGTCGAAGAACAGGCCGAGCCCGCTGACCATCGTGATCTCGGCCGCGGCGGCGGTCAGGGTCAGCGCCGTGCTCAGCGCCACGACCTCGCTGCCGCGGGTCTGGCCGTCCCAGATCGGGGCGGGCGTCGGCGGGCGCTCCCGGTGGGGCGAGACTCGCGGCGAGTGGTGCACGCGCGCTCGAACGTCGCTCATCGGGGCTCCCGGTGAGCTCGCGCCGGACGCGTGGTCACGGCCCCACCGTATGTGCGCGAGGCTCCTCCTCGTCTGCGGCACGCCGGGACAACGGGGGCAGCGGATGGACCGATCCGACGGGGCGGGCGGCACTCTGGAGCGTCGGGACGTCCTCGAGGCGGTCGTCGGTGACGTCGAGCTCCTCGAAGCGACGCGCCGACACCAGCACCCGCGACTCCCACGAGCCCACGGTCTGGTTGTACGCCGCGACGGCGCCGTCGAGGGAACGCCCGAGCTTGGCGAGGTGGCCGCTCATCGTGCCGAGCCGCTCGTGCAGGTCGCGTCCGACCCGGTGGATCTCGCGCGCCTGGTCGGCCAGGGACTCGTGCCGCCAGCCGTGGGCGACCGTCCGCAGCAGCGCGATCAACGTCGTCGGGGTGGCGAGCACCACGCCCCGCCCGGCGGCGTGCTCGAGCAGGGAGCCGTCGGCCTCCAGCGCCGCCGACAGGAACGACTCCGCCGGAAGGAACAGCACCACGAACTCCGGGGTCTCGGGCAGCGCGCGCCAGTAGCGCTTGGAGCCGAGCAGCTCGACATGACTGCGCAGCTGGCGGGCGTGGCGGGCGAGGTGGGCCTCGCGCTCGTCGAGGTCGTCACCGCTCTCGGCGGCAGTGGCGTCGAGGAAGGCGTCGAGGGGCACCTTGGCGTCGACCACGACCGAGCGCCCGCCGGCGAGGCGGACCACCAGGTCGGGCCGCACCGACGAGTCGGCGTCGTCACGGAGGTGCACCTGCTCCTCGAAGTCGCAGCGGTCGACGAGCCCGGCCAGCTCGACCGCACGCCGGAGGTGGAGCTCGCCCCACCGCCCGCGCACCTGGGGCCGGCGCAGGGCGGTGGCCAGCGTCTGTGTCTCGCGCCGCAACCCGTCGGCGGTGAGGCGCATGTCGAGGACCTGCTGGTGGAGCTGCCCCTGCCACGTCGCCCGCGCGTGTTCGAGGTCGTGCAGCTGGTCGCTGAGCCGGTCGAGGCTCTGCATGACCTCCGCATGGGGCAGGGCCCGGTCCACCATCGCCTGACCCTGCTCGGCGACGTACGCCGGTCGCGAGCGCGCCCAGAGGACGCCGACGACGCAGCCGAGCGCCACCCCGAGCCCGAGGGCGAGGAACAGAGACATCGTGGTCATGTCCGCGAGGGTGCCAGGGACCACCGACAACTCTGGATAACGTGCACCCCATGAGTCCCCTGAGGCACCGCTGGGCCGCCGTCGCCCTCTCGCTGGCGCTCGGCGCCACGCTCGCGGGCTGCTCCGGCTCGGAGTCCTCCGAGCCCACGGCTGGGTCGAGCGGCCGCCACCAGAGCGGCGCGCCGTCCGACGGGACCTCCAGCGAACCGTCCACGGGGACGTCGGGCGAGTCGTCCGGGGAGCCGACCGACGAGACCTCGAGCCCGACGACGTCGGTCACTCCGACGGGCGGCTCGTCGCTCCTGCGCTTCAGCCCACGGTCGGGGGGCAGGCACCTCGACGACTGCCAGACCCTGGTGCCCGGGGACGACCCCGCCGAGTTCCTCTACTACCCGGTGGTGCTCACGCCCAAGACGTCCATGACCCTCCAGGAGGTCGGCACCGACCACACCCAGGGCGTGGTCGACGCCGGTGCGTGGGTGGCGCCCGTCGGGCCGACGCAGGAGACCGGGACCCTCAAGGGCTGGCCTCCCTCGAAGATCGTGACCGGCGACCCCAACCTCCGGTGGAGGGAGCGGGTGCGTGCCGTGGACGCCACGCTGGCCCCGGGGACGTCGTACAACCTCTTCCTGCGCCTCCAGGTCGACCCCACCCCCGGGGACTCGAAGGTCCGCGGGATCACGATCCAGTTCCTGGACGACGACGACCCGGCCGCGCTCTCCCACCGCGTGCTCTGGGCGGCCACGACCACCTTCTCGATGGACTGCTGAGCCGCTTCCGGCAGACGGTCATTCTTTCTACCGGAATGGTGACGTGAGGGCGCTTCGCGTCGCCTATCCTGACGGCCTTGGCCACCAGGGGGACTGCCGCGCGGCTCGGGAAGCCCGGCACGCCTGTGCGCCTCGGTCCCGTACTTCCGTGTCTTGAGATTGTGGAGTCGCTCATGGATCTGTCGTCGTACCGCCGGTCTCTCATGTTGGGCATCGTCGGCCTGCTCGCGGTCGCTCTGGCCGGGTTCGCCGTTCCCTCCGTGCAGGCGCGTGACGCCAAGGCAGCCGGTCAGGTCGCCACGTTGCGTGCGGGCCTGTGGCGACCGAGCGACGGTTCGGTGAAAGCGATCGCCTTCGACAAGAAGCGGATCTACATCGGCGGTGACTTCACGACGTTGACCGGCCCGATGGGGGAGACGGTGTCGCGCTCCGGCATCGCGGCCCTGAACCGGACGACCGGAGCGCTCATCAAGCGCTTCCACCCCCGGATCAACGGCGCCGTCACCAGCCTGGCGATCCACCGCAAGCTGCTCTACGTCGGTGGCTCGTTCACCCAGGTCAAGGGTCTCTCGCGGAACTACCTCGTCGCCATCAAGGCTCCGAGCAACAAGGTGGTGAAGAAGGGCTGGCGGCTGCAGCTCGACGCTCCCGTGCGCGCGCTGCTCCACATGGGCAAGCGCCTGTACGTCGGCGGCGAGTTCCACGAGGTCGCCGGCAAGAAGCGCCGCAGTCTGTTCGCGATCAAGAAGGCACCCCGGGCGATCAAGAGCTGGCCGAAGATCCCCCGAGCCACCAACGGCGCGGTGAACGCGCTCGCTGCTGGTCGCAAAGGTACCGCGGTGATCGTCGGTGGACGCTTCCACGAGCTCGTGGGGAAGAACCGGGTGAACCTGGGTGCGGTCACCGTCAAGAAGGGACGGGCCACCGCGTGGAAGCCCCGTCCTGGCTGCGCGACGGACTGCCCGGTCCGCGACATCGCGGTCCGCAAGGGCCTGGTCTTCGCCGGCATCGACGGCCCGGGTGGTCGGGTGCGTGCGTACCGGTGGTCGAACGGCAGCACCAAGTGGAACGTCGGCCTGAACGGTGAGGTGGACGCGGTGGCGGTGTCCCGCACCAGCCTCCTCCTGGGCGGGCACTTCACCCAGGTGGCGGGGCAGTCGCGTCCGATGGTGGCGGTGCTCGACGTGGCATCCGGTGCCCTGAGTGCCAAGACGTTCACCACCACCCCGCCGAACTTCCCCGGCGTCCTCGAGATCAAGGTGAAGGGCAAGGTGGCTCTGCTCGGAGGGACGTTCACCGAGATCCAGGGCCAGGCCAACCTGTCGGTGATCAAGCGCCCCTAGCGGGGCCTCCCGACCTCGATCCTGGTCCGGGCCTCGGCCCGGACCAGGATCAGTCGAGGTCGACGACGACGGGCGCGTGGTCGGAGGCTCCCTGGCCGGCCCGCTCGTCTCGGTCGACGAACGCTCCGGTGACCCGCTTCTCCAGAGCGGGTGAGCCCAGGATGAAGTCGATCCGCATGCCGCGGTTGCGCTCGAAGCGCTGCCGGTAGTAGTCCCAGTAGGTGTAGATCTCCGGATCGGCCGTGAACGGTCGCGCCAGGTCGGCGTACCCGTCGTCGAGGAACGCCTGGAACGCCGCGCGCTCCGGCGGTGTCACGTGGGTGTCCTTGGCGAAGGCCGCCATGTCGAAGACGTCCTCGTCGCGCGGCGCGATGTTCCAGTCGCCGACCAGCGCGGTCGGCTCGGCCAGCCACGCCTTCGCCGCGTCTCGCAGGCGCGCCAGCCAGTCGAGCTTGTAGACGTAGTGCGGGTCGCCGGGCTTGCGGCCGTTCGGCACGTACAGCGACCAGATGCGTACGCCGCCGCAGGTCGCCCCGATCGCCCGGGACTCGGCCGCCACCGGCTCGCCCCAGCCGGGCATGCCGTCGAAGCCGACCGCGACGTCGTCGAGGCCGACCCGGCTGATGATCGCCACGCCGTTCCACTGGTTGACGCCCGCCGCGGCGATCTCGTAGCCCGCGCCCTGCAGCCCCATCAGCGGCAGCTGGTCCTCGCGTGCCTTGGTCTCCTGGACGGCCAGGACGTCGACGTCGTGGCGCTCGAGGAAGGCCTCGACGCGGCCGATGCGCGATCGGAGTGAGTTGACGTTCCAGGTCGCGATCCGCACGTCGCCCACCCTAGGGACCGGGGTGGACACCCGGAACCACGGGCGACCTCGGCGGCTACCGGTCCGGGGTCGACTGGGTCTCCGGCGCGGGGAGCACGGCGATCGCCGTCGGCACCAGCGGCAGCGACGTGACCTACGACGACGGGCGCTCATGGACGGCGTTCGGGACCGACCAGGGCGGCTTCGACTCGGTCCAGTGCGTGCCGGGCGGGACGTGCTGGGCGTCGGGTGCCGACGGACGCGTGGGGCTGCTCCGGCGCTGAGCTCACCGGAGACGCGGTCGTCCGCCTGGCAGGTGCCCCTGGTGCCCTCTCAGGCGGACGACCCGATGTTTGGTTGGATCTGGGCATGCGCCGGGTCGTCATCGTCATGCTGGTGGTCGCGCTCGTGCTCGACGCGGCGTACTGGACGATCTGGTTCACCAACCGCGACTGGATCGCCAGCGAGACGACCCAGGCCTACTACGACTTCGAGAACGCGTTCCCGCTCGCCGACCTCTGGCTGGGCGTGGCGGCGCTGCTCGCGCTCGTCACGTTGGTACGCCGGCACCCGAGCGCGCTGCTCTGGCTGGTCGCGACCGGCGCGGCGGGCCTGTACCTCGGTAGCCTCGACCTCCTCTACGACCTCGAGCACGACATCTTCACCAAGGGCGGAGGCGGTGCCTTCGAGGCGGTGATCGTCGCAGTCACCTGGGTCTTCTCGATCACCGTGCTCCGCTACGCCTGGACCCGCCGTGGCGAGCTGCTCGCGGGCGACGCCGCCGGCTCGCGCGATTCGGAGGGGCCGCCTCCCTCTCCGTAGACTCGCGGCCCGTGGCTCTCACCATCGGCATCGTCGGCCTCCCCAACGCAGGCAAGTCCACGCTCTTCAACGCGCTGACCAAGAACGACGTCCTCGCGGCCAACTACCCGTTCGCCACCATCGAGCCGAACGTCGGCGTCGTCGGCGTCCCCGACGCGCGCCTCGAGCCGCTCGGTGAGCTGATGGAGTCGGCCCGCGTCGTGCCCGCGACCGTGGAGTTCGTCGACATCGCCGGCATCGTGCGCGGAGCATCGGAGGGCGAGGGCCTGGGCAACAAGTTCCTCTCCCACATCCGGGAGTCGGCCGCGATCTGCCAGGTCACCCGCGTCTTCCGCGACGACGACGTCACCCACGTCGACGGTGAGGTGAACCCCGAGTCCGACCTGACCACGATCCAGACCGAGCTGATCCTGGCCGACCTCCAGACCCTCGAGAAGGCGATTCCGCGGCTGGAGAAGGAGGCCCGCGGCAAGAAGGAGCTCGGGGCGGTCGTCGATGCCGCCCGTGCGGCGCAGACCGCGCTCGAGGGTGGTACGCCGGTCATCGCCACCGACGTCGACACGCCTCTCCTGCGCGAGCTGTCGCTGCTCACCGCCAAGCCCTTCATCTAC
>DASSTL010000012.1:0-32494 GCA_035707985.1 Nocardioides sp.
CACTACTCGCTGCTGACCACCATCGAGCAGAACTGGCACCTGGGCTACCTCGGCCACGCCGGTGACCGGGCCGGTGGTGTCCACGCGATGTGGCCGTTGTTCCTGAAGTGAGCTGAGCGCGCTCAGCCCTCCTCCTCGAGGCGGGTCAGCAGCTTCTCGATGATGGTGTGCTCGGAGGCGAAGTACTCCAAGCCCCAGTCCGCGACCATCGCGGGGTATCGGAAGGGCTGGCCCGCCTCGTCGCGTCCGCGCAAGGACTCGCGGACCGCCTGCAGGTCGGCGATCCGCCGGGTGAGCGCCTCGCGGTGCTCGTCGAGGAGCGCTCGGGTCTGCTCGGGGTCGACCAGGTGCCCGAGCAGCAGCCGGAGCGCGACCGGGTGCTTGAGCACCGGGAACTCCACCGGTTGGTCGGCCAGCCACCCCTTCAGGCGCTTCCGGCCTTCCGCGGAGATCTGGTAGCGCCTCGTCGAGCGGCCGTCGCTGCGGTCGTCGCTGGCGTCGACCAGCCCGAGGCGGTGCAGCCGGGTCAGCTCGGAGTACACCTGGCTCATCGCCGGCGCGACCCAGTAGAAGCCGAGCGTGCGGTCCGCGCGCTGCTTCAGCTCGTAGCCGGTCAGCTCGTCGCCGAAGGTCAGCAGCCCGAGCAGGGCGTACGACGTGACCGGGAGGTCTTGACTCATCCTGCGGCAAGTGTAGTGTTCCTAATCGGAATAACGCAGGTGTGACTCACGTCACTGGTGGATAGAGGAGCGGCAGATGGCCGAAACCGTGCTGATGATCGGGACCCGGAAGGGTCTGTGGCTTGCGACCGGCGACGGCGAGCGCCGCAGCTGGACGGTCCGCGGTCCCGAGGAGCCGATGAGCGAAGTGCATGCGGTCGCCATCGACAAGCGTCGCGAGACGCCGCGGCTGTTGGCGGGCAGCAAGTCCTGGCACTGGGGACCCCAGGTGATCCGCTCCGACGACCTCGGGCGCACCTGGCAGCGGTCCTCAGACGGTGCGGTGAAGTTCCCCGAGGACACCGAGACCTCGCTCGAGGCGGTGTGGGCGATCGCTCCGTCGCCGTGCGAGGAAGGCGTCGTCTGGGCAGGCACCGAGCCGCAGGCGTTGTTCAAGTCCACCGACTACGGCGAGTCCTTCGAGATGGTCCGCGGACTCTGGAACCACCCGCACCGGACCGAGTGGGGCGCCGGCTTCGGCGGCCCGGCGATCCACACCGTGCTGCCGCACCCCACCGACCCGCGCCAGGTCACCGTCGCGATGTCCACCGGCGGCGCCTACCGCACCCTCGATGGCGGCGAGACCTGGGCGCCGGTCAACCAGGGCATCAAGGCTGAGTTCTTCCCCGGCGAGGTGCAGTACCCGGAGTTCGGCCAGTGCGTGCACAAGGTGGCCCGCGACTCCGGAGATCCCGACCGGCTCTACGCGCAGAACCACGGCGGCGTCTACCGCAGCGACGACGGCGGCCAGAAGTGGACCTCGATCGCTGAGGGACTGCCTGCGGACTTCGGCTTCCCGGTGGTCGCGCACCCCAGCCAGCCCGGCACGCTCTACGTGTTCCCGCTCGATGCCGCGGAGGGGCGGTGGCCGCACGAAGGACGGGCCCGGGTCTACCGGTCCCGTGACGCCGGCGGCACCTGGGAGGAGCTCGGCAAGGGGCTGCCGGACGCGGGCTTCTGGTCCGCGGTGATGCGCGACGCGATGTGCGCCGACGACGGAGACCCCGCCGGTGTCTACTTCGGCAGCCGGGACGGCACCGTCTTCGCCAGCGCCGACGAGGGCGATTCCTGGCAGGTGGTCGCCGAGCACGTTCCGGACGTGCTCTGCGTGCGCGCAGCGGTCCTGTAGCGCGTTCTCGGGGACCGAACCGGCGCGCCCGGGCGGCCGCCGTACGGCGTAGCATCCGGCCATGGCAGACACTCCGGACCTGAAGCCCCGAAGCCGCGACGTCACCGACGGACTGGAGAAGGCCGCTGCCCGCGGCATGCTCCGGGCCGTCGGCATGGACGACGAGGACTTCGCGAAGCCGCAGATCGGGGTGGCCTCGTCCTGGAACGAGATCACCCCGTGCAACCTGTCCCTGGACCGGCTGGCCAAGGCGGTCAAGAACGGGGTGCACGCGGCCGGTGGGTACCCGCTGGAGTTCGGCACCATCTCGGTCTCCGACGGCATCTCGATGGGCCACGAGGGCATGCACTTCTCGCTGGTCTCGCGCGAGATCATCGCGGATTCCGTCGAGACCGTGATGATGGCCGAGCGGCTCGACGGGTCCGTGCTGCTGGCCGGCTGCGACAAGAGCCTGCCGGGGATGATGATGGCGGCCGCGCGCCTCGACCTCGCCAGCGTCTTCCTGTACGCCGGCTCGATCATGCCGGGGCAGGTGGACGGTCGCGACGTCACGATCATCGACGCGTTCGAGGCCGTCGGCGCCTGCCTGGCCGGGAAGATCAGCCGCGACGAGGTCGACAAGATCGAGCGGGCGATCTGTCCGGGTGAGGGTGCGTGCGGCGGCATGTACACCGCCAACACCATGGCGGCGGTCGCCGAGGCGATCGGGATGAGCCTGCCCGGGTCGGCGGCCCCGCCGGCCGTCGACCGGCGCCGCGACGGGTTCGCGCACCGCTCCGGTGAGGCCGTCGTCAACCTCCTCCGGCAGGGCATCACGGCCCGGCAGGTGATGACGCGCGAGGCGTTCGAGAACGCGATCACCGTCGTGATGGCCCTCGGCGGCTCGACCAACGCAGTGCTCCACCTGCTGGCCATGGCGCGGGAGGCCGAGGTCGACCTCACGATCGACGACTTCAACCGGATCGGCGACAAGGTGCCACACCTCGCCGACCTCAAGCCGTTCGGGCGCTACGTCATGAACGACGTCGACAAGGTCGGCGGCATCCCGGTCGTGATGAAGGCCCTGCTCGACGCCGGCCTCATGAACGGCGACGCGCTGACCGTCACGGGCAAGACGCTGGCCGAGAACGTCGAGGAGCTCTCACCCCCGGGGCTGGACGACGACGTCCTGCGCTCCCTCGACCGGCCGATCCACAAGACCGGCGGCCTGACCGTCCTCAAGGGGTCGCTCGCGCCCGAGGGTGCCGTGGTGAAGACGGCCGGTTTCGACGACTCGACGTTCACCGGGACGGCCCGGGTCTTCGACGGCGAGCGCGCAGCGCTCGACGCCCTCGCGGCGGGCACGATCACCGCCGGCGACGTCGTCGTGATCCGCTACGAAGGCCCCAAGGGCGGGCCGGGGATGCGCGAGATGCTCGCCATCACCGGTGCCATCAAGGGCGCCGGCCTCGGCAAGGACGTGCTGCTGATCACCGACGGCCGATTCTCGGGAGGTACGACGGGCCTGTGCGTCGGCCACATCGCGCCGGAGGCCGTCGACGGCGGACCGATCGCGTTCCTGCGCGACGGCGACCGGATCACGCTCGACGTCGCCAACCGCTCTCTCGACGTCGAGCAGGGAGATGACTGGGAGTCACGCCGCGAGGGCTGGGAGCCGCTGCCGCCGAAGTACACCCGGGGCGTGCTCGCGAAGTACTCGAAGATCGTCCAGTCCGCCGCCCACGGCGCCGTCTGTGGCTAGGCCGTCGCCGACTCCGGGCGACGACGGCGTCCGGAGGACCCGACGACGGTCACCACGATCATCGCGACCGCCGGCGTGGACGAGGCGATCAGCTGGCGCGTGAGCGCGCGGTCGCAGGGAGCGTCGGCCGCGTTGCTGCCGTGACCTTGGCCCCATGGGTCCCAGACGCACTCGCTCGGGTGACCTCCCATGTCCCAGGTGGTCGTGGACCCGGTGTGCACGAGGGCCCAGGCGCCGGCGGCGGCCGCCGCCACCACGACCAGGCCGGCTCGGCCGAGGAGCTCACGCCGCGTGCGGACGCCGTAGATGACGGTCACCACGACCAGGACCGGCAGGAGCAGGAGCACCACGTATCCCCACGGGATCCCGAGCGGGCTGGGTGTCTCGTACGCCATAGCGGTCAGTCTGGTCGACGTCGGCGTCGTGGGCAGTCATTTCTGCCACTCGGGTCAGCCCAGGCGGCGGGCGGCCTCGCGGAGCCGCTCGACCCACCGACGGCCGGCGTCCGGCTCCTCCTCGAAGGCGAACGAGAGGAGGCCCTGGACCACGGCGGAGGGGAGGGCGTCGAGGAAGCCGGCCGGGTCGCCGTACGCCACGAGCGCGGTGTCCCAGTCCGCGGGGGAGACCGACGAGACGAGGTGCCAGGTCAGGTCGACCATGCCCGGCGCCGCGCCGTAGTCCTCCCAGTCGAGTAGGGCGACCTTCCCGTCCGGCGACGTGCGCATGTTGAGCGCGGAGGCGTCGCCGTGGGTGAACGTCACCGGTCCGGAGGTCTCGGCACGCTCGTCGACCTCGGCCACCCGTCCCACGAGTGAGTCACCGAGGTCCCGCACGACCGCGGTGAGCTCGGGGCGCTCGCGGGTGGTTCGCCAGGTGTCGTCGAACATCTCGCCTACCAGGTTCCCCAGGTCGGGCCGCGCCAACCACGGCCACCGCTCGACGGCGACCCCCTCCCACCGCGCATGCAGGTCCCGGAGCAGGCGGGCCGCCACGGCCGGCTCGGCGCCGAGCCGCCAGGACGACAGATCCTCGAGCTCGAGATGGGTGGCGCCGTCGTGCTCCTCGGCGAGGTAGCAGGCGGGCGTGCGGACGCCGAGGTGCGGTGCGACCTCGCGGTAGAAGCGCACCTCCCGGGTGAACATCTGGAGCACGTCGGGGATCGATCTCGGCTCCGCCGCGGCACGGCGCTTGGTGAACGTGGCCACCGGTTCAGTCATAGTCCGCCCACACCCGCCGTTCCCGAGAGTCGACGGTCATCGTGCCGCCGTACGGAAGCACCCACTGCGGCCGGGTGTGGCCGAACGGCACCCCGACGACCACGACCGCATCGGGGTTGTAGCGCCCGACCGTCTCGATGGCGACGTCGCGTTGCTCGGCCCGGTGTGCGGCGCGCGCGGCCGCGGCCGGCCGGTGCTCCGTCGACGATGCCGGGGGGCGCGCGACGACGACGGCGTCGACAGCCGCGAGCAGTCCACGCTCACCCAACGAGCGGGTGACGTAGCCGAACTCCGAGGCCGGGATCAGATCCTCGGAGGACTCGAGCAGGAGCACGCCACCGTCGACCACGGAGGGATCCGCCGGGAACCGGCCGGCCGTGAGAGTCCACTGGAGCACCTCGATGCAGCCACCCCAGGTCGGTCCGGTCACGGTGCGCTCCGGACCCGCCCAGGTCCAGGGCTCGGTCGGCTCGCGCTCGCCGTACGACGTGAGCGCAGCCGGGTCCTGCCAGTCGACGCCGAAGTCCTCGGACTCACCTGGCTCGGTGATCTCGAGGCGTCCACCGTCGAAGAGCGCGGCCCGGAGCGAGCGGAGGTGGATGTCGTCCAGGGCCGGGCCGGCGCCGATCTGGACCTGCGTGGAGCCGCCGTGGAACGCCGCAACCCCGTGGGTCCACAGCCAGCACAGGAGGTTGGTGTTGTCGCTGTAGCCGAGGAACGGCTTCGGGTGGGCCCGCACCAGGTCCGCGTCCAGGTGCGGGATCACGGTGATCTGGTCGTCGCCGCCGATGGTGGCGAGCACGGCGCGGATCGTGGGGTCGGCGAACGCCGCGTTGACGTCCGCGGCGCGGTCCTCGGCGGTCGCGTCGAGACGCCGCGTGGTCGGGTACTCGACCGGCTCGAGCCCGAGCACCTCCCGAATCCGGGCCAGGGCCTGCTCGTGCACCGCAGGGGCCACCGCCGGCGCCGCGAAGGCCGGGGACAGGACGGCGACCCGGTCGCCGGGCGAGACCTTGGGTGGGCGGACGAGCGAGTGGGTCACGACTCCATCCAACCCTCGGCCTGCGGGGGACGACAGCGCTTTACCCCGTGCCAACCGCGGCGGCGGCCCGGCGCAGGGCGTCCAACGACCGGCGTACGTCGTCCTCGGTGGTGCTCCAGTTGCTCACCGAGATCCGCACGATCGCCCGGTCGTGCCACCGCGACCCGGACATCCAGGTCGTGCCGTCCTCGAGCAGCGCGGCGGCCACCGCCCGCGTGCGCTCGTCCTCCCCGAACGCCAGGCAGACCTGGGTGAAGACGACGTCGTTGAGCACCTCGCACCCCGGGATCTCGCGCGCACCCTCGGCGAAGGCCCGGGCGTGGCCGGCGAGCCGTTCGACCAGGTCGACGACCCCCGACCGGCCGAGGCTGCGCAGTGCAGCCCAGACGGCGAAACCCCGGGCGCGGCGGGACAGCTCGGGCGTGCGCTCCTGCGGGTCGCCCGAGGCCTGGATCAGGTAGTCGCCGTGCATCGCCATCGACGTGGCCAGGGCGTCAGCGTCGCGGACGACGGCCAGTCCCGAGTCGTAGGGCACGTTCAGGGTCTTGTGCGCGTCGGTCGCCCACGAGTCGGCGTCGGCGAGGCCGGCCACGGCATCGCGCCACCGCGGCGACGCGGCCGCCCACAGCCCGAACGCGCCGTCCACGTGGACCCACGCCCCACGCTCGTGGGCGGAGGCCACGCACTCGGCGAACGGGTCGAAGTCGCCGGAGTGGATGTTGCCGGCCTGGAGGCAGATGATCGTGGGGCCGTCGGCCGCCGCCAGCGCGTTCGCGAGCGCGTCTGGGTCGATCCGGCCCCGCTCGTCCGCCGGTACGACGTCCGGGTCGCCCAGCCCGAGGAAGCGCAACGGGAGGTCGACCGAGGGATGCCGCTCCGCCCCGACGAGGACCCTGACGCGGGGCAGCCCCGCCAGGCCCGTCGTCGCGTCGAGTCCGGCGCGGCGCAGCACGGAGTCGCGAGCCGCCGCCAGGCAGGTGAAGTTCGCCATCGTCGCCCCGGTCACGAAGCCCACGGCCGCGTCGACGGGCAGTCCGAGCAGGTCCGTGAGCCAGCGTCCGGCGACCTCCTCGGCCGCCGACGCGGCGGGAGTGAGTGCGCGGAGGCCGACGTTCTGGTCCCAGGCGGAGGTCAGCCAGTCGGCGCCGAGGGCGGCCGGCAGGGCGCCGCCGATCACCATCCCGAAGAAGCGGCCCGACGGGATGGCGACCAGCCCCGGCTCGCAGGTCTCCGCGAGCAGGTCGACCACGTCGGCCGACGGTGTCGGGCCGTCCGGCAGGTCGCCGAGGCGGCGCACCATCTCGTCGGTGTCGACGGTGGGTGGGACGGGACGCTCGTCGAGCGAGCCCAACCAGGTCATGGCATGCTCCCGAGCACGCTCCAGGGCGGCGGATCTGGCTTCCATGGCGTCACTCTGCTCGGGCACCGGACACGCCGTCGACAACCTGTCCGGCCCGGACGTCGTCCCAGGGCGGTCGAGACCACGCCCGCTGCACCTGAGGAGAGGAGAGGCCTTGCTGCACTTCCGGTACGGCGCCGCCTCGCACGTGGGCCTGGTCCGCGAGCACAACGAGGACGCCGGCTTCGCGGGTCCCTACCTCCAGCTCGTCGCCGACGGGGTCGGCGGCGCGGCGGCGGGCGAGGTCGCATCGGCGACCACGACGTACGTCGTGACAGCGCTCGCCATGGGCCGCCCCGACGTCGACGGGCCGACGCTGCTCGCCGAGGCGGTCGCCACGGCCCATCGCGAGCTGCAGCGGGGGACCGAGGCCGACGACAGGCGCCAGGGGATGGCGACCACGCTGACCGCGGTCCTGGTCCGAGACGACCGGGTGACCCTCGTCCACGTCGGTGACTCGCGGGCTTACCTCCTGCGCGGCGGTGAGCTGGCGCGGCTCTCGACCGACCAGACTCTGGTCCAGCTGCTGGTGGACCGCGGGGACCTCCGGCCCGACCAGGTGGCCACCCATCCGTTCCGCAACGTCGTCCTGCGCTCCGTCAACGGCGACGAGCCGGTCGAGCCCGCGCTCGAGGAGCTCGACCTGACGGTGGGTGACCGGGTGCTGCTGTGCAGCGACGGTCTCACCGACTTCGTCCCCGAGGCGGAGATCGTCGGCGCGCTCGGGAGCGTCGACCCCGACGAGGCGGCGGCTAGCCTGGTCGACCTGGCCCTGGCAGCGGGTGGGCGTGACAACGTCACCTGCCTCGTCGCCGACCTGCGCGACGGACCGGAGCTCGAGACGCGCGGCCTGGTGCTGGGGGCGATGCAGGACCCGACACTGGTCGTCGACCCGGGCGCCATCAGCGCGTCCGGCCCGTGAGGGAGGGAGCTCGCGATTTCCGCGCGCCGACAACTGCGTGACCTTTTCAGGCGTCACAGTGGCGTGGTGAGCCGGGAGGACCTGCGTGCGCGTCTGCGCTCGCCGCTCAGCCTGGCGGTCGTCGGGCTCGTCGTCCTCGTGCTGCTCGCGGGGGTCCTCGGCCATCTCGGCGACGACGCCTCGCCCGCCAGCGCGGCGACGGGCGGTCGGTCGGCGGCCCCGTCGGCGCCCCCGTCGGACGTCGCGTCGAGCGGATCCGCTTCGCCGACGAGCCCGCAGTCCTCGACCACCACGTCGCCCGCCGACACGCCCGACACTCCGGCGTACGTCGTCCCCGCAGGTCCGGCCATCCCGCCCCGTCCGCAGCTGCCGGGCGGCGGCTTCAAGGTCTTCGGCGACCATCGCTTCCTCGTCGCCTACTACGGCACGGCCCAGACCGGCGCGATGGGAGTGCTCGGGGCGACCGATCCCGCCACCATGCAGCGCCGACTCATGCGCGCCGCCCGGCCGTTCCGTGAGCACGGTGAGCGCATCCAGCCGGTCTACGAGCTGATCGTGACCATCGCCGACCGCTCGCCCGGACCGGACCACGACTACAGCCACGACATTCCGCGCGACCTCGTCCGTCGGTACGTCGCGGCCGCGCACCGCAACGGCGCGCTGCTGCTGCTCGACATCCAGACCGGGCGCTCACCGTTCCCGGTCGTCGCCAAGCGGTGGGCCTGGGCGCTGAAGAAGCCGTGGGTCGGCCTGGCGCTCGACCCCGAGTGGCGGATGGGGCGGCACGAGGTGCCAGCACACGTGATCGGGTCGGTGCGCGCGGCGGAGGTGAACCGCACGTCCCTGTGGCTCTCACGCCTGGTGCGGCGTGAGGACCTTCCCCAGAAGCTCTTCGTGCTCCACCAGTTCCGGCTCTCGATGCTGCCCGACATCGGCAAGGTCGTGCATCGGCCCGGCCTGGCGATGGTGCAGCACGCCGACGGTTTCGGCACGCGGGGCCAGAAGCTCGCGACGTACCACGCGATCACGCGACCTCATCAGTTCCGGCAGGGGTTCAAGCTCTTCTACCAGGTGGACATCCACCGCTTCACCGCCCAGCAGGTACGCCGGATCAAGCCGGCGATCAGCTTCGTCAGCTTCCAGTGATAGTCGTGGCGGTACGGGGCGTGGGGCTCCGGCGGTCGTAGGCGCGCTGGCCGAGCAGAAGCGCGAACCACAGCACGAAGATGCCGCTGCAGACGACGACCACGTGGCCCCAGCCGTGCTCGCGGTGGTCGAGGAACGGGTAGGGGTACCACCCGGTCGCGCCTCCCTGGCCGAGGATCACCGCGAGCCACGCCAGTGGCCAGACCGTCGCGCGCATGGAGGACGGCCTCGACATCCGCGGCCGGGGCCCGAAGACCAGCCAGCCGATCATCGCGAGCACCGGCACGGCGAGGTGGAGGAGCTTGTCGGCGACGTAGTCGGCTCCGTGCAGGTGGAGGAGCGGCCGCAAGAGGAACCAGTGGACGAGCCCGGTCACGATGATCCCGGTCATCGCGGCCGTCCGCAGCACGCGCCAGCGCGGTCCGTCGTACGCCGGGTCGCGGACCAGGACGGCCGTGCTGACCAGAACCAGCAGGTTGCTCTCGACCGTGAAGTAGGCGACGAACCGGAGCAGCCGGAGCGTCATCGACGGAGGATGAGCCTCCTCGAGGACGCGGCCGCCCTCGATGACCAGCACGAGCTGAAGGATCAGTGCCACCAGCGCCACGACCGCGGTCAGGAGGTGCCACGACCGGGCGGTTCTCACGGCAGGAGCGTAGTGGCGGCAGGACGCGGCTCGCGCGGTGCGACACTGCTGGCATGACCCATGCCTTGGATGAAGCCGACCCGCTCGCCCCGCTTCGTGAGCGGTTCGTCGGCACCGGATCGCCGCTGGTCTACCTCGACGGGAACTCTCTCGGACGCCCGCTCAGCGTCACCGCCGACCGGCTGCGGACCTTCGTCGAGGAGGAGTGGGGCGGCCGACTGATCCGAGGCTGGGACGAGCGGTGGTTCGACCTGCCACTGACGCTCGGCGACGAGCTCGGCCGGGTCTGTCTGGGCGCTGCCTCTGGTCAGATCGCGGTGGGCGACTCCACGACCGTGCTGCTCTACAAGCTGATGCGGACGGCGGTCGCGGCGCGTCCGGGCCGCACCGAGATCGTCATAGACCGCGACAACTTCCCGACCGACCGCTACCTCGCGATGGGGATCGCTCAGGAGTGCGGACTCACCATCCGATGGATCGACGTCGACACCTCGGCGGGCGCCACGGTCGAACAGGTCGCAGCCGCCGTGGGGGAGCAGACCGCCTTCGTGGCGCTCAGCCACGTCTCCTACCGCTCGTCCTGGATCGCCGACGTCCCCGCGATCACGCAGCTGGCCCACGAGGCCGGCGCGCTGGTGATCTGGGACCTCTGCCACTCGGTGGGCTCGGTGCCCGTCGAGCTCGACACCTGGGGTGTCGACCTGGCAGCGGGGTGCACCTACAAGTACCTCAACGGGGGCCCGGGGTCGCCGGCGTTCTGCTACGTCGCCGAGCGCCACCTGGACGACTTCACCCAGCCGATCCAGGGCTGGATGGGCAACACCGACCCGTTCCTGATGGGTCCGGACTACGTGCCGGTCGCCGGCATCCGGCGCTTCCTCTCGGGGACGCCGGCCATCGTCGGGATGCTGGCGGTCGAGGACATGGTGGCCCTGATCGACGAGGCCGGGATCGACGCTGTGCGCAAGAAGTCCGAGCAGCTCACGTCGTACGCCGTCGAGCTCACCGACGAGCACCTCGCGTCGTACGGCGTGACCGTCCGGTCGCCGCGCGACCCCGCGCGACGCGGCGGCCACGTCACCATCCACCACCCGCAGATGCAGGACGTGGTTCGCACCCTGTGGGAGCGTGACGTGATCCCCGACTACCGCGACCCGGGCGGCCTGCGGATCGGTCTCTCGCCGCTGTCCACCTCGTTCCACGAGCTCGAGCGCGGCATCCTCGCCGTCCGTGAGGTCCTCGACGCCCTGTGACCTCCCTGCTCCAGGAATGACGAAGGGCCCCGGCCGTGCGGCCGGGGCCCTTCGCTGTCAGCTGTCGGACGGGATCAGCCGCGATCCCGTCCTGGCGTCGTCACGCCGGCGGAGCCTTCACATCCACCACCTCGGCGCGATGCCCCGAGGCGTTGCGGTAGTGGAAGACCAGCGCCTGGCACGGTGCGTCCGGCTCCTCCTCCGTGGCGCATCCGCTGCCACCGATCGGCACCGTCGACCCTTGCTCGACGTCGGCGAAGATCGGGTCGGCATCGGCCACGAGCTCGGGAGACCCGACGTTGTAGCTGATCTCCGACGTCCGGTCCTGGTCGTTCCCGGTGTAGGCGTTGAACGTGCCACCCCAGTAGTTGATGGTGGCGTCCGGGCCGGTGAGGTCGGGACCACCGTCTGCGACGTACGCGAGATCCATCGGCAGCAGAACCACGTTCGTGTCGTACACGTCCGTGTCGTAGTTCATCTGCATGAGGTTGACCGGCTCGATGTCGAGGAGGTCACCGGTCTTGTAGTCGACCGTCCAGGCGAGCAGCACGTCCGTCCGACCCTGAGCCGATGCGTCGTTCTGGACGTAGATCTCGATGTCCGGGAAGTCGTCGCCGTCGGTGTCGACGTCGACGTACGGGGTCATCGTGTTGAGGTTCGCCCAGTCGCGGTGCGTCGAGATCCCGAAGTACAGGAACGGGTCGTCGAACGCCTCACCCTTGCTCGCGCCGACGTACTGGATGTCACCGGCCCGGTCGGACTGGTTGGTCCAGCAGTCGGACCGGATCGACACCGTGCACCTCGGCTGCTGCGGGCTGGTCGCCCCCAGCTCCATGATCGACGTCCACGAGAGGTAGGCGTCCTGGTCCGAGTCACCCTGGGCGACCGGCGTACCGCTGAGGTCGATCTCACCGGGCTCGGGCGAGGTCGCACGGACGTCGGAGACCGGCTTGGCCGCGGCGTACGCCGGGACTCGTAGCTCCTTCTGGCCCGTCGGGGTGACCGTCAGGTGCCCCGAGCTGTCCGAGACGTAGGTCCGCGGCAGGTCTCCGAAGTTGCTGGCCTGGGTCGCGGTCATCGTCTGGTCCAGGGTGTGCCGCAGCTGCTTCGGGTACACCCGCAGCGTGACCGTGACCGTCTTCGAGCCGTGGCCCGGGACCGTGATCGACGACCTGGACAGACGGAACGAGACGCCCGGAGACGGGTTCACCGCGTCGTAGCCGAGCCGGTACGTCCGCTTCTTGCCGCCGAGATTCTTCACCACGAGCGTCTTGTGACGGACGACGGTCCCACCGTTGATCGGCGCGGGGACCACGCCGAAGCTCGCCGAGACCGGCTGGTCCTTGCCCTTGACGTAGGCGATCGACTTCGTCTTCACCGCCGCACGGGCGTCCACGCGGCCGGAGCCGACGCGGGCCGGACCGTAGCGGTGACCGCTCTTGCCCGGGTCGGTCCAGACGTCATGGGTCGCCGTGTTCATCACGGCCGCCTTCAGCATCAGCGGCGTCCACGTCGGGTGCACCGACTTGACCAGAGCAGCGACGCCCGCGACCAGCGGGGAGGCCATCGACGTACCGGAGATCACCAGCACGTTGTTGCCCGTGCCCATGCCGGCCGAGGCGATCGTGTCGCCCGGTGCCGCGACGTCCGGCTTCACCACGCCGAGCGACCCGTGGGGGCCGCGCGAGGAGAAGGAGGACAGCGTGTCGCTGATCGACGGGGTGACGTCCTTGACGGTCGCCTGGAGGCTGCCGTCGAAGGTGACCTTCAGGCCGTTGTCGACGGCCGGGCTGAGCCGGTCGGTCTGGACCTTCGGCAGCTGGACGATCGGGATGTCGGCCACCCCGGTGATGCCGGCGTTGAACACGTCCAGGCTGGAGGTGAAGATCGCGCCCTCCGCACCCGCAGCAGCGACGTTGGCACCGCGAGCCGCGGAGCCGCATCGGCGGGTGGCGTCGGTGTCGTCCCAGTACAGCCAGACGACCTTGCCGGCGACGGCCGAGGCCTCGTCGGTCGAGAGCGCGTCACAGCCGTCGGTGTTGTTGCCGGTGTCCGGCTCGTCGAAGGCACCCGTCGTCGGGATCTTCACCACGTCGCCGGTGACCGGCTCATGGCTGGGACCGTTGCCGGCCCAGTCGTAGGCGATGGAGAACTGGCCGGGCGCGATCCCTGCGACGTCCGAGGGCGCGTTCACCTTCAGGCCGTCGCGCATCTGGAAGGAGTCCACCGTGCTGGCCACCGCGAGCGAGGCGGTGGAGTTGCCGGGGGACCCACCGATGTCGGTGTTGTCGCCGCCGTTGCCTATCGACATGACCGGGAGCACGCCGTGCTTCGCCAGTTGGGCCACGAAGGCGTTCTCCGGGTCGTCCTGAGTGCCGTCGTCCGAGCCCACCGACAGGTTGATCAGGTCGAAGTGGTCCTTGGTGTTGCCGTCCTGGTTCGGGTCCATGGCGCGGTCGAGCGCCTCGATGACCAGGTTCGTCGAGCCCTCGCAACCGAAGATCCGCAGCGAGTAGAGCTTGGCGAGCGGGGCCATCCCGGGGCCGATCCGCATCTGCATGAGCTTGTCGGCGTCGAGGTTCTGGTAGTGGCCGGAGAACGTCTTGCCGTTCTTCGTCACGCCGTACCCCGCCGCGATGCCGGCCACGTGGGTGCCGTGCTCGTTGCAGTCGAGCGGGTTCGGGTCCGGATGCGGGATCGGCTGGAAGTTCGGCGAGCCCGGGTCCGCCTGGTAGGTGTCACCGGCGAGGTCGTAGCCGCCGATGATCTTCTCCTTGCCGAGCTCCGGCAGCGCGCTCCGCCATTTCGGTGAGGTGTCGTTGTCGAGTGCCTTGTCGTAGGCCTCGGTCGTGCCCGGGCCGCCGAAGTCGGCGTGCGTGTAGTCCAGGCCGGTGTCGATGATCCCGATCCGGACGCCCCTGCCGGTCGAGCCGGGGGACTTCCAGGTCTGGAGCGCGTGCACCAGGTTGGCGGTGTTGGCGTTCTCCACGGTCTTGGGGATGATCCGCGACACCTTGACGACGTCGGACCGCGACGCCAGCGCCTTGACACCGGCCCGGTCGGTGTTGACCGCGAATCCGGGGATCAGGTTGGTCGTGGTGTAGAGCTTGACGGCCTTGGCGTCCGCGCTGCGCGCCGCGGAGAACGCCCGGTCGGCGTTGCTGCTGATCGTCGAGCGCTGGCTGAGCACCGTGCTCCGCCCGACGCCCTTGGCAGCCTGGACGGCGCCATGGCCCTGCAGCTGCACGAAGTACGCCGCGCGGTCGGGCGTGGTGCGGTCGATGCCGGCCGTCTTGCCCTGCCACGAGCTCGGCCGGAGCAGAGAGTGGTGTGGGTCCTTGACGGTGTAGTGATGTGTTGGGCTCGCCTGGGCTGCGGTGCCCCAGGCTGTTGCGACGGCTGTGGCAGCGGCGACAGCCGCCCACCCAGCCTTGCGTGTTCTTGCGGTCACGCAATCCACCTTTCCGGGAGACGGGGGGAACGGGTGATCCCTCCCACGCGCGACCCGGGGTGGTTGATGTGCCCCGAGTCACAACACGGGGGACCCTATGGGCACGGACCCCGAAGGAGAAGCGTCTGGCACCGATCGGCGTGCCCTGACCTGCAGATTTCACCCTTCGGGGTGCAAGGTGGGGGCATGGCACCCAGTGAGACCCTGTCCTTCACCGACGTCGAGGCCGCCGGCCTCTCCGACTGGCGGCAGCTGTTCGAGGCTCTGCGCACCAGGTTCCTCACCGGGAGCTTCGAGACCGGCCTGCGGCTCGTGAACCGCATCGGCGAGCTCGCCGAGCAGGCCAACCACCACCCCGACGTCGACCTGCGCTATCCGCACGTGAACGTCACGCTCTTCAGCCACGACGTGTTCGGCGTGACCTCGCGCGACCTCGACCTCGCCCGGAAGATCAGCGCGGCGGCCGCCGAGCTCGGCGTCACGGCCGACCCCACGGCCCTCTCCGTCGTCGAGATCGCGCTGAACACCTGGGACCACGAGGAGGTCAAGCCGTTCTGGAAGGCCGTCCTCGGCATGGCGGACCACCCGGCGTACGACGTCGAGCTGCGCGACCTGAAAGGCTCGCAGCCGACGCTGTGGTTCCAGGAGACCGACCGGCACGACGAGCCGCGCATGCGTTTCCACCTCGACGTCCGCGTGCCGCCCGACGTGGTCGACGACCGGATCGCCGCCGCCCTGGCGGCCGGAGGCACGCTGGTCAGTGACGAGCACGCCCCGCGCTTCTGGGTGCTCGCCGACCCTCAGGGCAACCGGGCCTGCCTGACCACCGGCCGAGGCCGGGACTGAGGCCACGGGGCCGCGAGGGGGGGTCAGTCATGAGACGGGTATCCCAACATGCGGGACGCCTGGCAGACTCGCTTGACGGTCGGGAACGCCGACGGGGACCGTGGGCCCATGCGCATCCAGCACACGCAGCTGCTTGTACGCGTCCGACGCGGGGGCTGAGCCCAGGCTCGTCCACGCGTCACCCCTCGCCGACCTCGGCCGAGGGGTTTTTTGTTCCCTCCGGTACGACACCACAGCACGGCAAAGACAGGACACGGTCATGACCCAGCAGGCGGGCGCGACGACGACCGGCGCGCAGAGCTTGATCAGGTCGCTGGAGGCGGCCGGGACCCGGCACATCTTCGGCATTCCGGGTGGCGCGATCCTTCCGGCGTACGACCCGCTCATGGACTCCTCGATCCGGCACATCCTGGTCCGGCACGAGCAGGGCGCGGGCCACGCGGCGCAGGGGTACGCCGCCGCGACCGGCGGCGTAGGCGTCTGCATGGCCACGTCGGGTCCCGGGGCGACCAACCTGGTGACCCCACTCGCCGACGCCTACATGGACTCGGTGCCGATCGTGGCCGTCACCGGCCAGGTCGGCGCCAGCGCGATCGGTACCGACGCCTTCCAGGAGGCGGACATCCGGGGGATCTCGATGCCGGTGACCAAGCACAACTTCCTGGTCACCCAGGCGGACGAGATCCCGCGCACCATCGCCGAGGCCTTCCACATCGCCTCGACCGGCCGGCCGGGGCCGGTGCTGGTGGACATCGCGAAGTCGGCGCTCCAGGCGTCGACGACGTACGCCTGGCCGAGCGAGCTGAGCCTCCCCGGGTACCGGCCGATCACGCGGCCGCACGCCAAGCAGATCAAGGAGGCCGTGCGCCTGATGCTCGAGGCCAAGCGGCCGGTGCTGTACGTCGGCGGCGGCTGCATCCGGGCCGGAGCCTCGCGTGAGCTGCTCGAGCTGGCGAACCTCACCGGGATCCCGGTGGTGACGACGCTGATGGCCCGCGGTGCCATCCCGGACAGCCATCCGCAGCACCTCGGCATGCCCGGGATGCACGGCTCGGTGGCGGCGGTCGCCGGACTCCAGCGCAGCGACCTGATCATCTCACTGGGCGCGCGCTTCGACGACCGGGTCACGGGCAACCTCGACTCGTTCGCGCCGGGGGCCCTGGTGATCCACGCGGACATCGACCCTGCGGAGATCGGCAAGAACCGGACCGCCGACGTCCCGATCGTCGGGGACTGTCGCGAGGTCATCGCCGACCTGACCACGCTCCTGCGCACCGAGGCGGCAGCGGGCCACACCGGTGACTACGAGCAGTGGGTCGACTACATCATGGGCATCCGGGAGCGCTACCCGGTCGGCTACGACCACCCCGCCGACGGCAGCCTCGCCCCGCAGTACGTCCTCGAGCGGCTGAGCGCGATCGCCGGTCCGGACACCGTCTACTGCGCGGGCGTCGGTCAGCACCAGATGTGGGCCGCGCACTACATCGACTTCGAGAAGCCGGGCACGTGGATCAACTCCGGCGGTCTCGGCACGATGGGGTACGCCGTTCCCGCCGCGATGGGAGCCAAGGTCGGCCGACCGGACACCACGGTGTGGGCCGTCGACGGCGACGGCTGCTTCCAGATGACCAACCAGGAGCTCGCGACCTGCACCATCAACGAGATCCCGATCAAGGTCGCGATCATCAACAACGAGTCGCTGGGCATGGTCCGGCAGTGGCAGACCCTGTTCTACAACGAGCGCTACTCCAACACCGACCTCGACTCCAAACGCATCCCCGACTTCGTCAAGCTGGCCGACGCCTACGGCTGCGAGGGCCTCGCGTGCGAGTCGCCGGACGACGTGGACGCCACCATCGAGAAGGCTATGGCGATCGACGACCGCCCGGTCGTGGTCGACTTCCGCGTGCACCGCGACGCGATGGTCTGGCCGATGGTCGCCGCCGGCACCAGCAACGACGACATCAAGTACGCCCGGGGTCTCGCCCCCGACTTCGACAAGGACGAGCTGTAAGGATGACGACTCATACGCTGTCCGTTCTCGTGGAGAACAAGCCGGGTGTCCTCGCGCGGATCGCCGGGCTGTTCAGCCGGCGCGGCTTCAACATCGAGTCGCTCGCCGTGGGTCCCACCGAGCACGACGAGATCTCGCGGATGACCATCGTGGTCAACGTCGAGGACTCGCCGCTCGAGCAGGTCACCAAGCAGCTGAACAAGCTGATCGAGGTGATCAAGATCGTCGAGCTGGACGGGCCGCTGTCGGTCAACCGCGAGCTGATGCTGGTCAAGGTGCGCGCCGATGCCACGACCCGCGGTCAGGTGCTGGACGCGGTGCAGCTGTTCCGCGCCAAGGTCGTCGACGTGGCGCCGGACGCGGTGACGATCGAGGTCACCGGCAACGCCGACAAGCTGAGCGACTTCCGCCAGGTGCTCGAGCCCTTCGGCATCCGTGAGCTGGTCCAGTCGGGCATGGTCGCCATCGGCCGAGGCTCGCGGTCGATCAGCGAACGCCCACCCCGACCCATCGCCGTACCCAACGCTGCAGGATCCTGACCCCACCACGCTTCAGCACCGACTCATCAGTTCTGACCCACCAGCACCCACGAAGGAGAGCCCACCGTGGCCCAGATGTTCTACGACGACGACGCCGACCTGTCCGTGATCCAGGGCAAGAACGTCGCGGTCCTCGGCTACGGCAGCCAGGGCCACGCCCACGCGCTCTCGCTGCGTGACTCCGGTGTCGACGTGCGGGTCGGCCTTCCGGAGGGCTCCAAGTCGCGGCCCAAGGCCGAGGCCGAGGGGTTGCGGGTGATGACCCCCGCCGAGGCGGTGGAGGAGTCCGACGTGATCGTGGTCCTCGCCCCCGACCCGGCCCAGCGGAAGCTGTACGCCGAGGCGATCGAGCCCAACATCACGCCCGGCGACACGCTGGTCTTCGGGCACGGGTTCAACATCCGGTTCGGCTACATCACCCCTCCCGAGGGCGTGGACGTGATCATGATCGCCCCGAAGGGCCCCGGTCACCTGGTCCGTCGCGAGTACGTCGACGGGCGCGGCGTACCCGTGCTGGTCGCGGTCGAGAAGGACGCGTCGGGCAAGGCCTGGGACGTAGCCCTCTCCTACGCCAAGGCGATCGGTGGTCTGCGCGCCGGCGGCATCAAGACGACGTTCACCGAGGAGACCGAGACCGACCTGTTCGGCGAGCAGGCCGTGCTCTGCGGGGGCGCCTCGCAGCTGGTGATGTACGGCTTCGAGGTGCTGACCGAGGCGGGCTACCAGCCGGAGGTCGCCTACTTCGAGTGCCTCCACGAGCTCAAGCTGATCGTCGACCTGATGTACGAGGGCGGCATCGCCAAGCAGCGCTGGTCGGTGTCCGACACCGCGGAGTACGGCGACTACGTCTCCGGTCCGCTGGTGATCGACGAGCACGTGAAGGACAACATGCGGACCGTGCTGGCCAAGATCCAGGATGGGTCCTTCGCCCAGCGGTTCATCGACGACCAGGACGCCGGCGGCCCGGAGTTCAAGGCGCTGCGTGCCAAGGGGGAGCAGCACCCGATCGAGGCCACAGGTCGCGAGCTGCGCAAGCTCATGGCCTGGGTGAAGTCGCACGACAGCGACTACACCGAGGGCACCGCCACCCGCTGACCTGCCCAGACCCGACACGGAGGCGGCGGGGACCACCTCCGTGTCGGGCGTCCACAGGCGGACTCGGGGCCGTGCCTGGGACGGGTCAGAGCCAGGACCAGCCGAGGTGCCGGGCGAGGATCACGACCAGGGCCGTGAGCCCGGCCATCACGAGGACGCCGACCGTCCACGAGACGACCTCGAGCGTGATCCGGCTGCCGCGGATCCGGTCGAACCTAGCCACGAGGACGGTAGGTCCGGTCGAAGGGGTTGAGCTTGTCGACCAGCGCCTTCACCGTGTGGATGCCGCCGGCCGCCTCACCGACCAGGCAGCCGCTGAGCGCGCCGAGGGCGATCCCTGGAGGGCCGGCGAACATCGAACCGGCACGCGCCGCGGTCAGCACGCCGCCTTCGAGCAGGATGCGGGCCGCGAGGTCGCTCACCGCGACTACCCCACCACCCTCGAGGCCGCCCTTGGCGCACGGGTTGACGAAACGGCGGACCAGCTCGTGCTGCCGCTTGTCGATGAACTTCGCGAACCAGTTCCACGGGGCGGCGCACGTCGTCGTGCCCTGGAGGCAGAGGTCGCCGTGGGCACCCGGGGCGACCGCGTCCTGCGCAGTCCGCGAACGGCGGAGCGGGCGGCCGGGCTGGTGCGGTGACCAGAGCTTGCCGTGGACGGTGGGGCCCCAGCAGTGCCGGCGGTCGCACCTCTGGGCCGAGACGCGCAGCCCGTAGAAGCGCTTGGCCCGCTGGTGGCCGTGGATGCGCACGAGGCGCCGGTAACGGTAGTAGCCGACGATCCACGTCTCGACGTGGGTGTGGTGGTTGGTGAGGTGGTGGCCGAGGATCCGGTGCCTGGCCTTCGGCAGGTGGTCGGCATGCCGGGCACTCGACATCGCAGGCGTCAGCACGGTGAGCGCCAGCGCGGCGAGCACGGCGACGAACACACGCGCCCCAGTGGCGCGTGAGGTGCAGAACATCACAGGTCCTTTCCCGAGATGGACAGGTACGTCGCCGTCGAGACCATGGTGGCATATCGAGATGGGCATGTATAGATGGTCAGCGGGATCTGTGGATGATCACCGTGACGCCTCCACCACCAGCCCCTGCAGCACCGTCACCAGGCGGCGTGCCGTCTCGAGCGTGGCCACGAGCCGGACGGCCTCACCCTCCTCGCTGCGGACCTCCAGCCAGGTCAGGTCGGAGTGGCTCCGCCGCACCAGGCGGGCGACGACAGCGTCGGCGGCGGCGAGATGGTCCGGCTCGAGGGTCGGCGCGCCGGTGACGACGGCCACCCGCATCGGTCGACCGACGTGGTGCTGGTCGTCCGGGTGCTGCTCGGCCCGGTGGTCGCGCCGGCACCAGTCCGGGCACGCCCGAGGAGCTGTCTCGTCGGTGTGGTCCTGCATCCTTCCCCCGTCCATCGGACCCCGTCGGAAACGGTAGAGGCGGCGTCCGACACCCGGCCGGGTCTCCGGGCCGGTTGTCCACAAGGGAAGCCCGAGCCACCTGTGACTTGCCACATCAGTATGACCGGTGCGCGCCCGTCGGCCCAGCACAATCGGGGCATGGCGAGGCAACGACGAGAACCGACCTGGGAGGAGTTCGGCCGGGAGATCGGGGTGAGACTCCAGCGAGCCCGCGAGCGCCGAGGGCTGAGTCAGGAGCGCACCGCCCACCTGGCCGGCATCGCGTCGTACACCTACCAGAAGTTCGAGAAGGGCGAGTCGCGTCCGGGGTCACCACTCAACCCCCGCCTCTCGACGCTCCTGTCGCTGTGCCGGGTGCTCGAGCTGCGTCTGGAGGACCTCCTGCCGGACCCACCACCCTCCGCGCCGCTGGAGCACTGAGGTCGGCGGATGACCTACACGCACGGTCACGCCGAGAGCGTGTTGCGCTCGCATCGCACGCGTACGGTCGCGAACAGCGCGGCGTACCTCGTGGCGCACCTCGGCTCGGGCGACCGCCTGCTCGACGTCGGCTCGGGCCCGGGGACCATCACAGCAGACCTGGCACGCCTGGTCCGCGAGGTGGTGGCTCTCGAGATCACCGAGGAGGCGGCCGCCCTGACTCGAGCCGAGATCGGGGCGCAGGGCCTGACGAACGTCGACGTCCGCGTCGGTGACGTCCATGCGCTCAGGTTCGAGGACGGCGAGTTCGACGCGGTCCACGCCCATCAGGTGCTGCAGCACGTGGCCGACCCGGTCGCGGCACTGCGCGAGATGGCGCGCGTGACGCGATCCGGGGGAGTGGTCGGTGTCAGGGACAGCGACTACGCCGCGTTCGCGTGGTACCCCGAGCTGCCCGCGCTCGACCGGTGGCTCGACCTCTATCGCGCTGCCGCTCGCGCCAACGGGGGTGAGCCGGACGCGGGGCGTCGGCTGCTGTCGTGGGCACACGCTGCGGGCCTCGACGACGTGACGGCGACCTCCAGCACGTGGTGCTTCGCCACCGAGGACACCCGCGCCTGGTGGGGCGGGATGTGGGCGGACCGGGTCACCGGCTCGGCCATCGCCGACCAGCTCGTCGGCGAGGGGCGCGCGACCCGTGACGACCTGCGCGAGATCGCCGACGCCTGGCTCGCGTGGGCAGCACACCCGGACGGCTGGATCTCCGTCCCGCACGGCGAGCTGCTGATCAGGATCCGCTGACGCCGCGCTCCTCGAGGCGGGCCAGGCCGGGAGCGGATTCCTCGAGGGCTGCGCGGACGGGAGCGGAGATCCCGCTCGACGTGAGGGTCTCGCGCGCGTAACCCGTACGCCGACAGAGCGGTGGACGGTGGGCTGCTCTCCGCCGAGACGGGGAGGGCGGGGTAGGTTAGGCAAACCTAAGTCCGATGTCCTACAGTGAGCCTCATGCTGGGCAACTACCTGATCGGTCTCCGCGAAGGCCTCGAGGCGTCCCTGGTGGTCACGATCCTGATCGCCTATCTCGTGAAGTCGGAGCGGACCCATCTGGTGCCCCGGATCTGGGCCGGTGTCGGCTTCGCCGTCCTGGTGAGCCTGGGCTTCGGCGCTCTCCTGACCTTCGGCCCCCGCGGCCTCACCTTCAAGGCCCAGGAGGCGATCGGCGGGTCGCTGTCCATCGTCGCGGTCTGCTTCGTGACCTGGATGATCTTCTGGATGCGGCGGGCCGCACGCGGCCTGGCCGGCGAGCTGCGCGGCCAGATCGACAAGGCGGCCGAGGCGGGCCGGTGGTCGCTGGTGGTCGTGGCGGCGCTGGCCGTCGGTCGCGAGGGCCTTGAGACGGCACTCTTCCTCTGGGCGGCCACCCAGACCGCCACCGGTGCCCACACGGCTTCGACCGTGCCTGCGTGGCAGCCGCTGACCGGCGCCGTGCTGGGCATCGCCACCGCCGTGGTTCTCGGCTACCTCCTCTACCGAGGTGCGGTGAAGATCAACCTCACCAAGTTCTTCACCTGGACCGGCGCCTTCCTGATCGTGGTGGCGGCCGGGGTCCTGGGCTACGGCGTCCACGACCTCCAGGAGGCCGGGATCCTGCCCGGCCTCAACTCGCTGGCGTTCGACGTCTCGGGCTCGATCGACGAGGGCAGCTGGTACGGCACCCTCCTCAAGGGGGTCTTCAACTTCTCGCCGCAGACGACCTGGCTCCAGGCCGGCGTCTGGACGGCGTACCTCGTGATCACGATGACGCTGTTCCTTCGCGGCGTACGCCGGACCGGGCCGGCGGCCACGCCGGCCACGCCCGCACCGCGCGACAAGCAGCCGGCCTGACGCCTGACCACCGACCCACACCACCTGATCGAAAGAGACACCCGATGCGCTTCGTCCTGCCGGTGACCGCCCTCGCGACGATCCCGCTGCTGGCGGCCTGCACCTCGAACACCACCGACTCCAGCGGCTCTGCCGGTGCCGCGGGAGCGATCACGGTCACCTCGTCCGACGACTCGTGCGAGATCTCCACGCAGTCGGTGCCGGCCGGCAACCTCACCTTCAACGTCACCAACGCCGGCTCCAAGGTCACCGAGTTCTACCTCTACTCCGCCGACGGCAAGCGCATCGTCGGCGAGGTCGAGAACATCGGCCCCGGCCTCCAGGGCAAGCTCATCGTCACCGCGAACGAGGGCACCTACCAGACGTCGTGCCGACCGGGCATGTCCGGGAAGGGCATCCGGGCGGACTTCACCGTGACCGAGCCCCCGGCCGGCTCGCAGGCGCCGTCCGAGGACGCCGTCCTGATCAGCAAGGCGCAGAACCAGTACCGCGTGTGGGTCCAGGAGCAGGCCGACCTGCTCGTGGACAAGACCGAGCGCTTCGTGACGGCGTACAAGCAGGGCGACGACGCCAAGGCGCGCGCGCTCTACCCGCGCGCGCGCTTCCACTGGGAGTCGATCGAGACCGTCGCGGAGTCGTTCGGCGACCTCGACCCGAAGACCGACGCCCGCGAAGCCGACCTGGCGAAGGGCCAGAAGTGGACGGGCTGGCACCGGATCGAGAAGGACCTCTGGCCACAGCGTGCGAAGAACTACCGGCCGCTGAGCCCGCAGCAGCGCACGTTCTACGGCGACGACCTGCTGAAGAACGTCACCACGGTGCGCGACCGCATCCGCTCGCTCACGTTCACCATCGACCAGATCGCCAACGGCTCCTCCGGGCTCATGGAAGAGGTCGCGACCGGCAAGGTGACCGGCGAGGAGGAGTACTGGTCGCACACCGACCTGTGGGACTTCGCGGCCAACGTCAAGGGCTCCGAGGTGGCCTTCGAGGACGTCAAGCCGATCCTCGAGAAGCGCGACCCGGCGCTCGCGAAGACGCTGACCCACCGCTTCACCGAGATCGACCGGCTGCTGGCCCAGCAGAAGACCGGGAACGGCTACCGCCTGTACACCGAGCTCAGCAAGGCCGAGATCCGTCGTCTGGCGGACGCGGTGAACGGGCTGTCCGAGCCCCTCTCGCACCTGACCGCCGCCGTGCTGTCCTGAGGCCGGAGGAGGAACCATTCCCGAGCTCAACGTCTCGCGTCGCGGCCTGATCGGCGGCTCCGCCGGTGTCGCCGGGGTCGCGGCCGGGTTCGCCGCGGGCGCCTGGTACGGCGAGGACCACGCGGCGGCCGACTCGGCCACGGCTGCGTCATCGACGTACCCCTTCCGTGGCGAGCACCAAGCCGGCATCGTCACGCCGGCGCAGGACCGCCTGCACTTCGCGGCGTTCGACGTCACGACCCGATCGCGGGCCCAGCTGGTCTCGCTGCTGAGGGCCTGGACGACCGCGGCCGAGCGGATGACGAAGGGGCTCCCGGCCGGTCCGGTCGGGCCGACCGACGGGGCGCCGCTCGCACCGCCCGACGACACGGGTGAGGCCATCGGGCTGCCTCCCAGCGGCCTGACGCTGACCTTCGGCTTCGGCCCCGGTCTCTTCCGCGACGAGCAGGGCCACGACCGGTTCGGCCTCGCCGAGCGGCAGCCCGAGGCGCTCCGCGACCTGCCGCACTTCTCCGGCGACAAGCTCGACCCCGCCCGGTCGCGCGGTGACATCTGCGTCCAGGCCTGCTCACAGGACCCCCAGGTCGCCGTGCACGCGATCCGTAACCTCGCTCGCATCGGCTTCGGCACGGTCGCGGTCCGCTGGTCGCAGCTCGGCTTCGGGCGTACGTCGACCACCTCGACCTCGCAGTCCACGCCCCGCAACCTCTTCGGCTTCAAGGACGGCACGCTCAACGTCAAGGCGGAGGAGGCCGATGCTCTCGCCGAGAACGTCTGGGTCGGCGCCGACGACGACCAGTCCTGGTTGGCCGGAGGGTCCTACCTCGTGGCCCGGCGGATCAACATGCACATCGAGACGTGGGACCGCCAGGGGCTCGTGCCGCAGGAGGAGGTCATCGGCCGCACGAAGGGCAGTGGTGCACCCCTGTCCGGAGGCACCGAGTTCACACCGCTCGACCTCTCGGCCAAGGGCAGCGACGGTCCGCTGATCCCGGCCGACTCCCACGTGGCGGTCGTGAGCCCCGAGCAGAACAACGGCGTCCGGATGCTGCGCCGCGGCTACAACTTCGTCGACGGCTCCAACGCGCTCGGGGGGCTCGACGCAGGCCTGTTCTTCATCGCCTTCGTCCGCGACCCACGCACCCACTTCATCCCGCTGCAGACCAAGATGGCGAGCAACGACGCGATGATGGAGTACCTCCAGTTCACCAGCTCGGCGATCTTCGCGGTCCCACCCGGGATGAAGCCCGGCGAGTACGTCGGCCAGGCCCTCTTCGCCTGAGGGCCGCCGAGTCGGCGCAAAGTGACGTCGAAACCACGCCGAGTCGGCGCAGGTGTACGCCGAAATTGCGCCGAGTCGTCGTATGCCGACTCGGCGCGCGACTCTCCATCCGGACGGACGGGGGAGGCTGTGGGCGGTCGGGGTAGAGTCGGGCGGGCACAGCGTCGTGCTCCCTCTTCCGCCGGACCCGAGGACACGCTGCTGTGACCAAGCCCGTCGTACTGATCGCCGAGGAGCTCAGCCCCGCCACCGTCGAGGCGCTGGGACCCGACTTCGAGATCCGGCACTGCAACGGCGCCGACCGCGTCGAGCTGCTGGCCGCCATCACCGACGTCGACGCGATCCTCGTCCGCTCCGCGACCAAGGTGGACGCCGAGGCGCTGGCCGCAGCCAAGCGGCTGAAGGTCGTCGCCCGCGCGGGGGTCGGTCTCGACAACGTCGACGTCCGGGCCGCCACCATGTCCGGCGTCATGGTCGTCAACGCGCCGACCTCCAACATCGTCAGCGCCGCAGAGCTGGCCATCGGGCTCCTCCTGGCCGCAGCGCGGCAGATCAGCGCCGCGCACGCGTCGTTGCGCCGGGGCGAGTGGAAGCGCTCGCGGTTCACCGGGATCGAGCTCTACGAGAAGACCCTCGGCATCATCGGCCTGGGCCGCATCGGCGTGCTGGTCGCCCAGCGCCTGACGGCGTTCGGGATGAACGTCATCGCCTACGACCCCTACGTCCAGGCCGGGCGCGCCGCCCAGATGGGCGTCCGGCTCGTCGACCTCGACACGTTGCTCGAGGAGTCGGACTTCATCAGCGTCCACCTGCCCAAGACGCCCGAGACCATCGGGCTCGTCGGTGACGAGCAGCTCGCCAAGGTCAAGCCGACGTTGGTGCTCGTGAACGCCGCACGAGGCGGGATCGTCGACGAGGCCGCGCTGTACGCCGCCCTCAAGGAGGGGCGCGTCGCGGCGGCGGGCATCGACGTCTACGCGCAGGAGCCCTGCACCGACAGCCCGCTCTTCGAGCTCGAGAACGTCGTCGCGACGCCCCATCTCGGCGCCTCGACCGAGGAGGCCCAGGAGAAGGCCGGCATCGCGGTCGCCAAGTCGGTGCGGCTGGCGCTGAGCGGCGAGCTGGTCCCCGACGCGGTCAACGTGCAGGGCGGCGTGATCGCCGAGGACGTGCGCCCCGGCATCCCACTCACCGAGAAGCTCGGCCGCATCTTCACCGCGCTGGCCGGCGAGGTCGCCCAGCAGATCGACGTCGAGGTGCGCGGCGAGATCACCGAGTACGACGTGAAGGTGCTCGAGCTGGCCGCCCTCAAGGGCGTCTTCACCGACGTCGTCGAGGACCCGGTGACCTACGTCAACGCACCCCTTCTCGCCGCCGAGCGCGGCACTGCGGTGCGGCTGGTGGCCGAGGCCGAGAGTCCCGACCACCGCAACCTGATCACGATCCGCGGCACTCTCGCCGACGGCTCGCAGATCTCGGTCAGCGGCACCCTCGTCGGCATCGCCCAGCGGGAGCGCCTGGTGGGCGTCAACGACTTCCCGGTCGACCTCGAGCCGACCGACCACCTCGCGTTCCTCACCTACGCCGACCGGCCCGGCATGGTCGGCACCGTCGGCCGCATCCTCGGGGAGTGGAAGGTCAACATCGCCGGCATGCAGGTCTCCCGCGACGCCCAGGGCGGCCACGCACTCGTGGCGCTCTCGGTCGACTCGGCGATCCCGAGCGAGGCGCTCGCCGAGATCCAGCAGGCCATCGACGCCACGTCACTGCGCGCCGTCGACCTGGTCTGACGGCACCCGGGGGCTCGGCCACTTGACCTTCGGGCCGCTTGAAGGTGGAGGGTCGCAGACATGGATGATGACGTCCTGCTCACCATCGGGGCCTTCGCCCGAGCCGTCGAGCTGAGCCCGAGCGCGCTCCGCTACTACGACGACTGTGGCCTGCTCGCGCCGGCTGAGGTCGACCGGAGCACCGGCTACCGCTACTACTCGCCCGAGCTGGAGAGTCGGGCCCGGTTGATCCGGCTGATGCGCGACGTCGGCGTCCCGGTCGAGACCATGCGGGTCGTCCTCGACGGAGACCGCACCCAGGCGCGGGATGCGCTGGACGCGTTTCTCGTCGACCGCACCGAGCAGGCGGCACGAGCGGTGACCGTGGTCGGTGACGTTCTCCGGGAGCTCGATCGGGTGGCCGAGACCGCACGGCCGGCGTCCGTGGTCGTCGACGGCCCCGAGCTCGCCGCCGCCCTGCGGCAGGTGCGTCCGGCGGCAGGTAACGACCCCGCGTCGCCCCTGGCCTGCGTCCTCCTCGAGCGGCACGGCACCCGGCTCGACGTCGTCGCCACGAACCGTTACTGGATGGCCTGGCGCGAGCTGGGCGTCCCCTGCCTGGCCGCCGGTCGGCGTACGACGTCGCCGACGCGGGTCGTGATCTCCCCCGGAGGCGTCTCCCGGCTCGTCGAACGGCTGGAGCAGGGAGGCGACGCCGCCCTGGTGCTCAGCGAGGGGCGGCTGTCGCTGGAGGAGCCCGGCGACCCGGACCCGGGTGCCGAGGTCGAGACCAGGGCGGTGGCCTACCCGGCACACCGGTTGATCATCGACGGCCTGGACGAGCCGAGGACAAGGGTCACGGTCGCCCGAGACGAGCTCCTCGCGGCCCTGGACCGGGCGAGCCACGTGGTGGTCGAGGTCGAGGTGGATCCGTCCGGCGCGACACTCAGGCTGGCGACGCCGCGCGAGACCGTCCGTCTCGGGGCGGGGGTGCGGGGCGAGCCGGTCCGGCTGCTGCTCTCCGCCCCGCTCTGGGCGAGGGCCGTGGAGTCCTGCCTCGGTCAGGAGGTCACCCTCGACATCCGGGAGCCGCGACGACCCGTCACCGTGCGGTCCGCCTACCAGCCCTCGTTCGCGGCCCTGGTCATGCCCACGGCCGACCGCGCGGACGGGTGAGCCTGCCGCGAGTCCCGGGCTTCCGGCGCTGGGTCGCTGCCGAGACGCTGTCGACCCTGGGCGGGTCGGTGTCCTTCTTCGCCGTCGGCTGGGTGGCGACCGGCATCGGCGGGGGGACGGCGGGGCTGGTCCTGACGGCGGGATCGATCCCGCTGGCCGGCCTGATGCTGATCGGGGGTGTCACCGCGGACCGCTGGGGGATCCGGCGGCTGATGATCGCGTGTGACGTCGGGATGGCCGCGGCGATGGCCCTCGCCGCCCTGGTCCTGGCCCTCCGCAGTCCCCTCGGCCTGGACCGGAACGGCCAGTTCGGCCTGGTTGTCGCGCTGTGTGCGGTCTCGTTCCTGTCGGGCACGGCGGAGGCGATGCGACGCCCGGCGTCCGGCGTGTTCCCCCGGCTGTTCGTGGAGGGGGACGACCTGCCGCGCGTGCTGGCCACGATCGGGCTCTGGGCGCAGGTGGTGCGCATCGCGGGACCGGCCGCGGGTGGGGCCCTGGTCAGCCTGTTCGGCGTCGGTGGTGCCTTCGCGATCGACGCGTTGTCGTTCTCGTTGGTGGCGGTCGCCCTGTCACTCGTGCTTCCCCCGAGGCCCGACCGCGTGGCAGACGGTGACGGTTCCCTGTGGCGTGGCATCGCCAGTTCGGTCCTGGCGGCACGTCGTACGCCGGGTGTGTCGGCTTCGTTGCTCGCGGTCGTCGCCCTCGCCGCCTCGGTGCTGACGCTGGTGATGCTGGCCGTCCCCGCTCTCGGCCACGCGCGTCACTGGGGAGCGTCGCGCACCGGCGTGGTCTCGGCCTGCTGGACCGCGGGCGGACTCCTTGTCACCGCGCTGGTGGCACGTCGCGGGGCCTTCCGCCGTCGCTGGATGTACCTGGGGCCGGTGGTCGGCGCAGCCGGAGCGGTGCTCCTCGCCCTGGTGTCCGGGTCCGGCACCTCGATGCTCGCCGTCGTGCTCGTGGGCGTCGGTACGACGATGACCACGACCCGACTGATCCCGGTCTTCATGGAGCTGACGCCGCCGACGATGCTGGCGAGGTTCCAGGCGCTGCTCCAGCTCGCCCAGACGGCCGCGACCCTCGTCATGATGCCGGTGCTGGGTGGGCTGATCTCGGCTCTCGGGCCGGCCACGGCGACCGTCGTGCTCGCGGGCGTTCTGCTCGCGACGGTCGTCCCGCTGTCGCGGGTGCCCGATCAGGCCACCATCACGCGAGTACGCCGTTCGGGGCCGTCGCCGGACGTCTCGCGGACGACCTCCCAGGCCTCGGCCAGCCGGTCGACGGCGCCGCGCAGCTCGCCCTCGGGCCGGGTATAGGGCACCCGGACGAAGGAGTCGAAGCCGCCGTCCACCCCGAACATCGGACCCGGTGAGAAGACGACGCCGCGGTGCTCAGCCTCGGCGGCCAGCGCAGACGCACCGCCCCGGCGTACGCCGGACGGCAGCTCGACCCACAGCGACAGCCCGCCCCGCGGCAGCCGGAACCGCCAGTCGGGCAGGCGCTCGGCGAAGGCGCCGGCCAGGGCGTCGCGCTGGGCGCGCAGGCGGGCGCGGTGGGTGGTCCAGACCTCCGCGCGGTGCTCCAGGAGGCGCGCCGTGACCAGCTGCTCGTACACCGGCGAGCCGAGGTCGAGCGTCACCCGGGCACCGACCAGCCGCTCGACCAGGGCGAGCGGCGAGCGGATCCATCCCACGCGGAGGCCGCCCCACAGGCTCTTGCTGGCGCTGCCGAGGCTGATCGCGTCGGGTGCGAACGCGGCGAACGGGCGCGGCATCGCGCTCTCCTCGAGGTCGAGGTGGGCGTGCGACTCGTCGACGACCGGCACCGCGCCGGTTCGCCGCAGGAGCGCGGCGTACTGCTCGCGCTGCTCGTCTTCCATGAGGTTGCCGGTCGGGTTCTGGAAGTCGGGGATCACGTACGCGAGTCGAGGACCCGCCTGCTTCGCGATGCGCTCCACCGCGTCGAGGTCCCACCCGTCGACGTCCATGGGCACCGCCACCCGGCGGCCGCCGGCTCGTCCTAGCGCGGCGTGTGCGTTGGGGTAGCCGGGGGACTCCACGAGCACCCGGTCACGCGTGCCGACCATCGCCTGCGCCACGACCATCAGCGCCGAGAGCGCACCGGGGACCACCAGGATCTGCGCCGGGTCGGTGGGCAGCCCGCGCTCGTCGTAGGTCGCGGCGATCGCCTCCTGGAGCGCCGGCAGCCCGGTGGGGAAGTAGCCGTGCCCGCCGAGGTACAGCGGCAGGTCGGTCGCGGCCTCGGCGAACGCCGCAGCGATGCCAGGGGGTGCGGAGGGCGCGGCGCAGCTGAGGTCCACGACGTCGTCGTCGCCGGTGTGCGGCGTGAGGGTCCGGTCCATGGCCTGGCGGCGGCCGCCGGGCACGCGCGTGTAGGTGCCCGAGCCCTGCCGGGCGACGGCGTACCCGGTCTCCACGAGGGACGCGTAGGCCCGGGTGACGGTGGTGCGGGAGACGTTCAGGGCGGCGCTGAGGTCGCGCTCGCTCGGCAGTCGCAGGTCGGCGTCGATGCGCCCGTCGCCGATCAGGAGGCGGAGCTCGTCGGCGAGGCCGGCGTACGCCGGGTTGCGGTCGAAGTCCCCCGCGAGGGTCGCCAGCCGAGCGGCGGCAATGGATCCGGTCATGCAGTCCACTTTCTCATAATTGGCTCTTGATGAGTAGGCCAATCTTCGGGGAGCCTGGTCATCGTGAGCACCACGACCGCCCCTCCGCAGATCGTGCTGAGCGAGCTCGGCCCGATCGCGCAGCTGCGTGCCGGCCGCCTGGGCCGCCGGCTGGTACAGCTGTACGCCGGCCTGGTGCTCTACGGCTTCTCGATCGCGCTCATGGTGCGGTCGCACCTCGGCCTGGCGCCGTGGGACGTGCTGCACTCCGGCCTGACCAAGCACGTCCCGCTCGACATCGGCCAGGCGCTGGTGATCGTCAGCTTCGTGGTGATGCTGGCCTGGATCCCACTGCGGGAGATGCCCGGGCTCGGCACGATCTCCAACGCGATCGTGATCGGCCTCTCGACCGACTTCTTCCTGATGTTCCTGTCTCGGCCCGACGCGATGGCGTGGCGGATCGTCCTGCTCGCGTTCGGCATCGTCCTCCAGGGCGTCGCCACCGCGGCGTACATCGGCGCGCAGTTCGGCCGCGGTCCGCGCGACGGCCTGATGACGGGCCTGTCCCGGCGGACGGGGCGCTCGCTCCGGCTGGTCCGCACCCTGATGGAGCTCACCGTCGTCGCGATCGGGCTGCTGCTCGGCGGCGTCGCCGGACTCGGCACGATCCTGTACGCCGTGTCGATCGGCCCGCTCAGCCAGGCACTGCTACCGCCGTTCCTCGTGCAGACGGCTCGGGTCGACTAACGCTTCGCGGCGATCACGGCGGAGGTGTCGGGGGCGACCAGCACCTCGACCGCCGCGAACCGGTCGTCGCTGAGCCACTCCTCGCGCAGCGTGTCCACTCGTCCGTCGAAGATCGGCGGCCACGACGCGCACGGCGTGAAGTCGTCCAGGACGACGATCCCGCCGTCGTCCATCAGCTCGACCACCTTGTCGGGGCTCGACGCGGAGGGCTTCCCGGAGTCGAGGAACAGGAGGGAGAACGGTCCGCGGTCGAGCAGGGTGGACCAGTCGGCCGCCAGCACCTCGACCTGGTCGTCGTCGTGGAAGATCTCGGCGGCCGCCTCCGCGAGGTCGGGATCGAGCTCCGCGGTGAGGATCCGCGTGTCGGTCCCGTGGACGCCGGACCTGAGCCAGGCGGTGCCGACCCCGCACCCGGTGCCGAACTCGGCCATGGTGCCCCGTCTGGTCGCCGCGAGCGTCGCCAGCAGCCGGCCGGTCTCGTTGCGGCAGAACGACACATAGCCCGCCCGACGCGACACGTCGAAGGCGCGGGTGACGATCTCCGGCAGCTCCGGTGGTGCGCTCATCGCTGGTCCTCCACGTCTTCGAGTCTCTCATCCCGATACTCGCGTCTCGCATCGTGAACGAGTCCGGTTATCCGGCTGCGGCGTGCCGTGCGGCGTCGTACCGTAGTCCCATCATGCGGAGCGTGTTCGTACTTATCGAGCGCCGCGGCGGGTCCTGACAGACGGGACCGACTCGCCGCGGTGTTCGGCGTTGCGCCCCTGGTCCTGTCACCCGACGAGCCGCTCCGCGGCGGATCCGCACAAGGTCTCTC
>DASSTL010000013.1:0-34742 GCA_035707985.1 Nocardioides sp.
GCCGCGCTCGACCCCGAGCTGGTCGGCGACGTGCTCGAGATCGTCCGCGAGCTCGCTCACGAGGGGCTGACGATGCTCCTGGCCACCCACGAGATGGGCTTCGCCAAGGAGGTCGCCTCCCAGGTGTGCTTCCTCGACAACGGCTCGATCCTCGAGCGCGGGTCCGCGGAGCAGATCTTCGAGAACCCCCGCGAGGAGCGCACGCAGCAGTTCCTCAGCCGAGTGGTGAAGTCCGGCCGTCTCTGAGCCGGACCCCACCCTCTCGGTACGGTCGAGCCATGCCCCGCGAGCTGCGTGACGAGCCCGAGTCGTGGCCCGTGGTGGCCACCGAGGACTTCTACCGCACCGACTGGGTGATGGCGCTGCGCCAGGACGAGCTCCACGCCCCCGATGACCCGGAGCAGACGTTCGTACGGCTGGTGCTGGAGCATCCGGGTGCCGTGATCGTGCTGGCGGTGGACGACCGGAGGCGCGCCTACTGCCTGTGGCAGTATCGCCATCCGGCGCGACGCCGCTTCGTGGAGCTGCCGGCCGGGTTGCTCGACGAGGACGGCGAGTCGCCGGAGGACACCGCCCGACGTGAGCTGCGCGAGGAGGCGGGGCTGGAGGCGGACCGGTGGACCCGGCTGGGGACGACCTGGTCGAGCCCCGGCATCAGCGGCGAGGTGATGCACTTCTTCCTCGCCCGCGGTCTGCGGCAGGTCGACCACGACTTCGAGCGCACCCACGAGGAGGCCGAGATGTCCGCCGACTGGGTGCCCGTCGACGACCTCCGCTCCGCCGTGCTCGACGGACGGGTCGGCGACGGCCCGCTGGTGCAGGCACTGCTCCTGGCCGACGCGAGAGGACTCCTGTGACCGTTCCCTCCATCGAGGCGCTGCTCGCCGAGCATCCGGTGATCGACGGCCACAACGACCTGTTGTGGGCGATGCGCGACCTCAACGGCTACGACTTCTCGGCGTACGACGTGGGGGAGCGGCAGCAGCAGACCCAGACCGACCTGCCCCGGCTGCGCGAGGGAGGTGTCGGCGCACAGTTCTGGTCGGTCTTCGTCCCGTGCCAGGAGGGCGAGCGGTCGGTGACCACCACGCTCGAGCAGGTGGATGCGGCGTACCGCATGTTCCAGCGGTACGCCGACCGCCTGGTCGTGACCACCACCGCCGACGAGGTCGAGGCCGCGTGGCGGGACGGCCGGATCGCGTGCCTGATGGGCGCGGAGGGCGGCCACCAGATCGCGGAGTCCACGGCCGTGCTCCGGATGTACCACCGCCTCGGCGTCCGCTACCTGACGCTCACGCACAACGACAACGTGCCGTGGGCCGACTCCGCGACCGACATCCCGGTGCTCGGAGGTCTCAGCGACCTCGGGCGCGACATCGTCCGCGAGATGAACGCGATCGGGATGATGGTCGACCTCTCCCATGTCAGCCACGACGTCATGCGCGACGCCCTCGACACGACGCGGGCCCCGGTGATCTTCAGCCACTCCTCGGCGTACACGGTGTGCGACCATCCGCGCAACGTCCCCGACGACGTGCTCGCCCGGCTCGCTGACAACGGCGGCACCTGCATGGTGACCTTCGTGCCGAGGTTCGTGAACCAGGCCGTGCGCGACTGGGCGCTCGAGGCCCAGCGTCGCGCCGAGGCGCAGGGGGTCGACCCGCGCGACCTGACGGCGATGCACGGCGTCGAGACGAGGTACGAGACCGAGGTGCCGCAGCCGCCGGCACACCTCTCGGACGTCGTCGCCCATCTCGAGCACGTGCGCGAGGTCGCGGGCATCGACCACGTGGGGCTCGGCGGCGACTACGACGGCACCGAGTGGCTGCCCGAGGGCCTCGAGGACGTCACCGGCTACCCCCGCCTCCTGTCCGCACTGGCCGAGCGGGGATGGTCCGGCGACGACCTCGCCAAGCTGACCTGCCGCAACGTGCTGCGGACCATGCGCGCGGTGGAGGACGTCGCCCCCGGCTCCTGACCGGACGCCGGCGTGCGGGGACCGCCCAGGGGGGTGGCCGGGGTCACAAGTGACTATTGTCGGGTCCGGTGACCCCACCCGAGACGGGTCACACGCGCAAGGAGAGGTGCCCTGTGAAGGTCGGCGTCCCCAAGGAAGTCAAGAACCACGAGTACCGCGTCGCCATCACCCCGATCGGTGTGCACGAGCTCACGGCCCACGGCCATGACGTCTACGTCGAGCGCAACGCGGGGGCCGGTTCGCTGATCGAGGACGGCGAGTACGAAGCCGCAGGGGCGAAGATCCTCGACAGCGCCGACGAGGTGTGGGACAACGCCGAGATGGTGCTCAAGGTGAAAGAGCCCATCGCCGAGGAGTACCACCGGATGCACGAGGGCCTGACCCTCTTCACCTACCTCCACCTCGCCGCCGACAAGCCGTTGACCGAGGAGCTGCTCCGGCGCAAGGTCACCGGCATCGCCTACGAGACCGTCCAGCTCCCGTCGGGCGGGCTGCCACTGCTGTACCCGATGTCGGAGGTGGCCGGCTGCCTCGCACCCCAGGTCGGCGCCCACGCGCTGATGAAGGCCCAGGGTGGTCGTGGCGTGCTGATGGGCGGGGTCGGTGGCGTCGCCAACGCCAAGGTCGTGATCATCGGGGCAGGCGTCTCCGGGCAGAACGCCGCGAACATCGCCCTCGGAATGGGCGCCGACGTGACCCTGCTCGACACCGACCTCGACAAGCTGCGCATGTCCTTCTGGCGCTACAACAACCGCGTGCACGGCCTGGCGTCCTCGCAGCTGGCCATCCGTCAGCAGGTCATGGAAGCCGACATGGTGATCGGTGCCGTCCTGATTCCGGGCGCGGCCGCCCCGAAGCTGGTCAGCAACGAGCTGGTCTCGCAGATGAAGCCGGGCTCGGTGCTCGTCGACATCGCCGTGGACCAGGGCGGATGCTTCGAGGACACCCACGCGACCACGCACTCGGACCCGACGTACGAGGTCCACAACTCGATCTTCTACTGCGTGGCGAACATGCCGGGTGCGGTGCCGAACACGTCGACGTACGCGCTCACCAACGCGACCATGCCGTACGCCGTGGCGCTGGCCGACAAGGGCTGGGTGCAGGCGTGCCGCGACGACCACTCGTTGGCGCTCGGGCTGAACACCTACGACGGTCAGCTGACCAACGCGCCGGTCGGCGAGGCGACCGGAATCGACGCGGTGGACGTCGACGAGGTCATCGCCGGCGTCGTCTGAGAGCCAGACACCCGGAGCATCGTGGCCGAACTTCCCCTCGCGCTGCGCACCTACCTCGACCACCTGGCGGTCGAGCGTGGGCTGGCCGCCAACACCCTGACGTCGTACCGTCGCGACCTGCGCAGGTACGTCGGGTTCCTGGGTGAGCGCGGTGTCGACGACGTCGACCAGGTCGACGAGCAGGTCGTGTCCGCCTTTCTCATGCGGCTGCGTGAGGGCGACGCTGACCATCCACCTTTGTCCGCGACGTCGGCCGGTCGCACGGTCGTGGCGGTCCGCGGGTTCCACAAGTTCTGCGTGGCCGACGGCCTCGCGACCACGGACCCCGCGGCCGGCGTACGCCCGCCCGCGCCCGCCCGGCGGCTGCCGAAGGCCCTGCCCCTGGCGGACGTCGAGGCCATCCTCGAGGCCGCCGGCTCGGCCGGCACCACTCTGGCGCTCCGGGACCGCGCGCTGCTCGAGGTGCTCTACGGCACCGGGGCACGGATCAGCGAGGCAGTCGGCCTGGACGTCGACGACGTGGACCGGGTGGACGCCACGGTGGTGCTCCGGGGCAAGGGCGGCAAGGAGCGGATCGTACCCATCGGTACGTACGCCCTGAGCGCGGTCGACGCCTACCTGACCCGCGCCCGACCGGAGCTGGCCTCCGTCGGTACGCCGGAGCGCGCGGGTGCGCTGTTCCTCAACGCCCGCGGTGGCCGGTTGTCGCGCCAGTCGGCCTGGACGGTCCTGGTGAAGGCGGCTGACCGAGCGGGGGTGACCCGAGACGTGTCACCGCATACGCTGAGGCATTCGTTTGCGACACATCTGCTCGAGGGGGGAGCCGATGTGCGTGTGGTCCAGGAGCTCCTGGGGCACGCGTCCGTGACCACGACGCAGATCTACACCCTGGTCACCGTGGACAACTTGAGGGAGGTGTTCGCCGTTGCTCACCCGCGAGCGCGTTGACGTGAGGAGACACGGACGGACTAGTCACAACGGACCATGGGGGGACCCATTGGGCCTATCTCTTTGCCAAACGGCAGTGGGCCGTCCCGTCCGGCTCCTATCGTGGCTGCGCCGGGCGGCACAGCCCGACCACGTCCGGTCCTGTCCGGGGACCCGGGTCCGCATCGAAATGCTTGGGAGCACCGTTGAGGAAGAATCGCAGTAACGCCGCCTCCGGGGCGTTCTCAGCTTTCCGTGTGTCGGAGTGGTCGGTCCGCCGCAAGGTCGTGGCCGTGCTGACGATCCCGGTGGTCCTGGCCGGCGTGTTCGGCGGCCTGCGGGTGCGCACGGAGCTGGTCAACGCCAACACCTACTCGACCAACCAGCAGCGCGCCACGGTCCTGGGACCCGCCATCGACTACATGGCTGCGACGGAGCGGCTCCTGCTCCCGTGGCAGCTGTCGGCGAAGATCGATGCAGCGGACCCGACCGAGGAGTACTTCAAGGCCGAGTCCGCTCTGAAGAAGGCGGCCGGGGCGGCAGACCTGAGCCCCTCCGAGCAGGCCCGGGTCGACCAGATGGTCCAGATCGGGCACCAGCTGTCGAACGGTGGCGGCACGGGCATCACGGCCACGCCTTCGGTGGCGGTCAGTGACATGAACCGCGCCCTCTCCTCGCTGATCAACTCCACGCTGAACACCGAGGGCACGCCCGACCCGCGGGTCCAGGCGCTGGTGCAGTCGCTCAACGGCCGGCTGTCGCTGTTCAAGCAGCAGCTGCTGATCAGGAACGCCACGAACAACCCGACCCTCCTCGACTCGGTCTGGCTGGCCGCGGAGATCGGTGTCGAGGGCGCCGCGCTCGAGCGCCTCAAGGACTACACCCGGGGCAGGCGCGTCACCGGTCTGATCACCACCAACGGCACCCGACTGGGTCAGGCCACCACGGCCAAGGCCAACAAGCTGGCCGCGACGCCCGGGATGTTCCATGTCTACGACGCGCTCAACGACCGGCTGCTCGGGCAGATCCAGTCCAACCTCTCGTCCAAGGCGTCGTCCTCGAAGTCGCGGGCGCTCACGGACGCGGCGATCATCCTCACTGCTCTTCTGGCGTCGCTGCTGCTGGCGCTCTTCGTGGCACGGGCGCTGATCGTCCCGCTCCGCCGGGTGCGCTCCGGAGCCCTCGAGGTCGCCAACGAGCGGCTGCCGGAGACGGTCGCCCGCATCCGGAACGGCCAGGAGCCCGAGGAGATCGAGCCGATCCCCGTGCACAGTCACGAGGAGCTGGGTCAGCTCGCGCGCGCCGTCGACGACATGCACCGGCAGGCGGTCACGCTCGCGACCGGTGAGGCGCAGCTGCGGTCGCAGGTCGGCGCCATGTTCGTCACCCTGTCCCGCCGCAACACCACGCTGGTGAACCAGCAGCTCGCGCTGATCGAGTCGCTGGAGCAGGACGAGGAGGACCCGCAGCGCCTCGAGCAGCTGTTCAGCCTCGACCACCTCGCCACCCGCATGCGCCGGACCGCCGAGTCGTTGGTGATCCTCGGTGGCGCCCCGGGCCGTACGGCGGGCTTCGAGGAGCTCAGCGTCTCCGACGTGGTCCACGCGGCCGTGTCCGAGGTGCAGGACTACCAGCGCGTGCGGATCGACGCCACGCCCGACCGGATGATCGTGGGTCGCGTCGCCTCCGACGTCGTCCACCTGATGGCCGAGCTCATCGACAACGCGCTGTCGTACTCGCCTCCGGGCAGCCCGGTCACCATCCAGGCCGCCGAGGAGGACGGCAAGGTCGAGATCGAGATCATCGACAACGGCCTCGGCATGGCCGGCGACGCGCTGGCCCAGGCCAACGACTCGCTCAAGCGGGGCGGCGAGGTCACCATCGACACCGCCCGCCGGATGGGCCTGTTCGTGGTGAGCCGTCTCGCCGAGGAGCACGGCCTCAAGGTCAAGCTCCGCCGCAACACCAACGGCGGCGGCATCATCGCCACGATCACGCTGCCGGCGGCCGTCCTGGTCTCCGACGCCCCGGTCGAGCACGTCTCGGTCCTCGACGCTCCGGAGCCGGCGGAGGAGCCGGTGGCCCCCGTGGTCGACGAGGAGCCCGAGGAGGAGTACGACCCCTACCTGGAGCGCATCGAGGAGGCCATCGCGGCCGTCACCGGCCTGCCCCGGCGTCGTCCGGGCCAGACCCCCGGTCCGGCCACGCAGAGCCCCACGCCTGCCGTCGGCATGTTCGACGCGGCGCCCAGCTCCGAGCTCCCGCCCGGCTTCGAGCCGGCTGAGCTGCCGAGCCGGGACGAGACGGTCGCTGCCGCGAGCGAGGCGGACGCCGAGCAGGTGGCTGGTGTCCTCGAGGACGACGCCGCCTGGCACGACGTCCACGACGACCACGAGGCGCTCCAGCGCGACGAGCCGCTCGCGGAGGTCGTCTCGCCCGACTTCGGGGCGGACCGGTCCGACCTCACGGCTGAGGCCGAGGAGCGCGAGGCCGACGAGTTCGACGAGTCGCAGGAGCCTGAGGAGTCGCACGACGCGCTCGAGTCCCTCGAAGCCTTCGAGTCGCTCGAGTCCGACGAGACCGAGTCCGACGAGACCGAGTCCGAGGTCGCCCGGGCGGACGAGGAGCTCGAGGAACAGGTCGCCGAGCAGGTCGACGAGCAGGTCGCCGAGCGCCACGAGGCCGAGCCGGCCGACGAGCCCAGCCCGTGGGCCGCTCGGGTGCAGGCCTGGGGTTCCGCCGCACTGGCCGAGCCGGACGGGGCATCCGTGGTCGAGCCGCCGGCCGCCGAGGCAACGGTGGCCGAGGTGGCCCCGGAGCCGGCGTACGACGCCCCGGAGCCGGTGGTGGCCCACGCCGACGAGCCTGTGGCCCACGAGCAGGAGAACACCGGCGAGGTACCCGTCCGGCTCCAGATCCGTCGTCCGCTGACCGCGACGCCGGCGTCGTCCGCCCTCGAGGGGGACTTCGTGGCCGAGCAGGACGACTCGGAGGACTCCACGATCTTCGGCCAGCTCCGCTCGAACTGGCTCAGTGACGAGGAGTCCGAGGAGGAGCACGCCTGGACGGCCAACGAGGTCGAGCGCGGCTGGAGCGCGGCCGAGCAAGCGGAGCGCGCCGACGCCGAGGACACCACGCGCGCCGGTCTGCCGGTACGCCGTCCGGGTGGACGTCTCGTCCCGGGTGGCGTCTCCCAAGAGCCCTCGAAGGTCGTCCGCGACCCCGAGGCCATCCGCAACCGCCTCGCCGCCCACGCGGCAGGCGTGTCCCGGGGCCGTGCGGCCGCCGCGGCACAGCCCATCAACGACGATTACGCGCACGAGGAGACAGGACCGGCATGACCGAGAGCCTCCATGCAGAGATGACCGCCGTCGAGACCGAGACGCGAGAGCTCGACTGGGTGGTGAACCGCTTCGTCGACAGTGTCCCGGGGGCGGCCCACGCGGTCCTGGTGTCCGCGGACGGGCTGCTCATGGCCGCGAGCGGTCGACTTCCCGCCGAGCGCGCGGAGCAGGTCGCGGCGGTCTCGTCCGGGCTGGCCAGCCTGGCGACCGGAGCCGCCCGCCTCTTCGAGGGTGGTCCGGTGCTCCAGACCATCGTCGAGATGGAGAACGGCTTCATGCTCCTGATGAGCGTCGGCGACGGGTCGCACCTCGCCGTGCTCACCCAGGCCACGGCAGACATCGGCCAGGTGGGCTACGAGATGGCCCTCCTCGTCGAGCGTGTGGGTCAGATGGTCCAGGCCCAGGCGCGCGTGCACGGGGTGTAGTGGGGGGATATCCATGGCAGACGAGCCTGAGGTCGAGCAGATGCACGCCAGCCCGCCGGCTGCGCGCATCGTCCGACCCTACGCACTGACAGCGGGACGCACCCGTCCCGCCGTCGACCTCCCGTTGGAGGCCAGGCTTCGGCTCGACACCAGCGCGACGCGTCGCGCGTGGGGTGAGGACATCCAGGGCAAGATCGTGGGGGTCCTCGACTCCCGGTCGGTCGCCGAGGTGTCGGCCCTGGTCAAGCGCCCGATCGGTGTCGTGCGTGTGCTGCTCGGAGATCTCGTGCAACAGGGATACGTCCACGTCCAGGCGACCCTGAAGGACGACTCCACCGACGACGAACGCTTCGACCTTCTCGAAAGGACCCTCCGTGGACTCCGCGCACTCTAACGCCGGCCCTGGCGTCAGCCGTACCGCCGCCTCGACGAAGATCGTCATCGCCGGCGGCTTCGGCGTAGGCAAGACGACCCTGGTCGGGTCGGTCTCGGAGATCGTGCCGCTGCGCACCGAGGCCCTGGTCACCAACGAGTCGGTCGGCGTCGACGACCTCGCCCAGACCCCCGCCAAGTCGACGACCACCGTCGCCATGGACTTCGGCCGCATCACGCTGGCCGAGGACCTCGTGCTGTACCTGTTCGGGACCCCCGGCCAGAAGCGGTTCTGGTTCATGTGGGACGACCTGGTCCGCGGCGCCATCGGAGCCATCGTCATCGTCGACACCGCTCGGCTGGACGCCGCCTTCGCCCCGCTGGACTACTTCGAGTCCAAGAACGTCCCGTTCATCGTGGCCGTCAACGAGTTCGAGGGTGGCGCGAAGTATCCGCTCCACGAGGTCGCCGAGGCGCTGGCCCTGCCGGACGACGTACCGCTGATCACGCTCGACGCGCGTGACCGCGACTCGGCCAAGCGGGCGCTGATCCGGATCACCGAGTTCGCACTCACCCGGCTGGCCGCGCAGCAGCGCACCGCGTAGCCACCTGACCGATCAGTCGGTCACCCGGCGTACGTCGTAGCGTCCCTCGGCGAAGCCCTGCCGGACGACCTTCTTGTCGAACTTGCCGACCGACGTGCGCGGCACCTGGTCGACGAAGGCCCAGGCGTCGGGGAGCTGCCACTTCGCGAAGGACCGGCTGAGGTGCTCGCGCAGCTGCTCGGGGGTGACGGTGGCTCCTTCGCGGACGACGACGGTCGCCAGCGGGCGCTCCTGCCACTTCTCGTCCGGGATGCCGACGACCGCCGCCTCGAGCACGTCGGGATGGCCCATCAGCGCGTTCTCGAGGTCGACCGAGGAGATCCACTCGCCTCCGGACTTGATCACGTCCTTGGCGCGGTCGGAGAGCGTGATGTACCCGAGTGGGTCGAGGTGACCGACGTCGCCGGTGCGGAGCCAGCCGTCGTGGAACTTGGCCTCGGCGTCCGCGACGTCGTCCGGACGGTAGTAGCCGCCGGTCACCCAGGGCCCACGCACCTCCAGCTCACCCACGGAGGCGCCGTCCCAGGGACGGGTCTCGCCGTCGTCGCCGACGATCCGTCCCTCGACACCGCACAGCAGGCGTCCCTGCGAGGCGCGGTACGGCCACTGGTCCTCGCCATCGACACCGACGGGCACCAGGCCGGCGGAGGCGACCGGTGACGTCTCGGTCATGCCCCAGGCCTGCCGGACGTGCAGGCCGTGGCGCTCCTCGAGGCCGCGCTGGAGCGAGACCGGGACGGCGGACCCGCCGCAGAGGATCAGCCTCAACGAGTCGAGGGTGATCCCCTCGTGCCCGTCGAGGTAGGAGAGCACGTCGTTCCACACGGTGGGGACGGCGCCCGAGACCGTGGGCCGGCTCGCCTGGATGAAGCGCACCAGCGGCTCGGCCTGGAGGAACCGGTCGGGCATGCACAGCGAGGCGCCGGTCATGATCGCGGCGTAGGCGAGACCCCAGGCGTTGGCGTGGAACATCGGGACGATGGGCAGGATCCGGTCGTGGAAGTCGAGCCCGGCGGCGTTGCCGGTGCTGACCGCCAGTGAGTGCAGCCAGGCGGACCGGTGGCTGTACACGACACCCTTGGGGTTGCCGGTCGTCCCGCTCGTGTAGCACATCGCCGCCCCGTCGCGCTCGTCGGTCTCCGGCCACGGGAACGTCTCCGGCTGATCGGCCAGGACGTCGTCGTACAGCAGGACCTCCTTGCCCGAGGCTCGCAGCGACTCCAGGTCGGCCGAGGCGGCGTCGGGACCGGCGACGAGCACGTGGGTCACCGTGGTGAGGTGCCCGAGCTCCCTGGCGAGGAGCGGCACCAGAGTGTCGTCGACGATGACCACTCGGTCCTCGGCGTGGTTGGCGATGTAGACGAGCTGGTCGGGGAACAGCCGGATGTTGAGCGTGTGCAGGACCGCGCCCATCGACGGGACCGCGAGGTAGGCCTCGAGGTGCTCGGCGTTGTTCCACATGAAGGTCGCGACCCGCTGGTCGGCGTCGATGCCGAGCTTGCGCAGCGCGTGGGCGAGCTGGGCGGACCGGGTGCCGACCTCGGCGTACGACCGGCTGCGGGTGCCGTCGGCGGTTGCGGTGACCACCTCGGAGTCGCCGTGGACCGTGGTGCCGTGCTTCAGCACCGAGCCGATGGTGAGCTGGGCGTCCTGCATGGTGCTCTTCACGGGACCTCCTCGAGAGAGTCTGGACGGCGTGGGCCCATCTTGCTCCGCGGCGACGCCCGACGCACGGGCCTGCGGCTCCTGCCGCTTCCTATGCTGACGACGTGACGATCGCCCTCCGCCTCCTCGACGAGGTGTCGTTCGAGGGTGAGCAGATCACCGGTGGACGCTCCGCCGACGTGTTGGCGGCGCTTGCGCTCCACCCGAGTGGCCTCTCGGACGTCCGACTCCTGGCCGAGGTGTGGGCGGACCAGACACCACGGGCGAAGGCGCTCCAGGTGCAGGTCTCGCGGGTCCGGGCCCAGTGCGGCCAGGTCACGGTCGAGCGGTACGACGGGGGCTACCGCCTCGGGCTTCCCGCCGATGCCGTCGACCTGTGGGTGCTCGAGAGCCTGGTGGAGGCGGCCCGGACGGCGCTGGTGGAGGGCGACCCGCCACGAGCGCTCCTTCGCGCCGAGGCCGCCGACGAGATCGTGTGCGCGATCTCCGACGCCCACGGTGACGGGCCGCTCGCGGACGCCCGCCGTCATGCCCGGTTGTTGGGCGGTCGACTCGTGCGCACCCACGCCCTGGCGCTGGCCCGGTGCGGCCGGGACGCGGAGGCGATGCCGCGCCTGGCCGACCTGCATGCCCAGGACCCCGACGACATCGAGGTGCTCGAAGCGCTCCTCGGCAGCGAGGCGGCCACCTCCGGCGCGGCGGCGGCCCTGGCCCGCTACGAGTCCTACCGCCGCGACCTCGCCGACCGGATGGGCGTCGACCCGGACCCGGCCCTGCAGCGGGTGCACCGAACGCTCCTGGCCTCGGACTCCCCGGTGCGCAGCGGCGTGCAGTTCGACGCCGACGACCTGCTCGGCCGCGCCGACGACCTGGCGGTCCTCCGGGGGCTCGTCCGCACCGGCCGACTCACCTCGATCATCGGCCCTGGGGGACTGGGCAAGACCCGGGTCGCGCACGTGCTCGCACGAGAGGCGGCGCAGCCGCGCGTGCACTTCGTCGAGCTGGCAGGCATCTCCGCGCCCGCGGACGTCGTGTCCGAGGTGGGCGCGGTCCTCGGTGTGCGGCACTCGGTGACCGGCCGGCGTACGCTCACGCCGGCGCAGCAGGCCGACGTCCGCGCGCGCATCTCCCAGGAGCTCGACTCCGTCCCGACGCTGCTGGTCCTCGACAACTGCGAGCACGTCCTCGATGCCGTCGCGTCCCTGGTCGCGTTCCTGCTGGTGACGACGCGCGACCTCCGGGTCGTCACGACGAGCCGGGCCCCGCTCGGCATCGCGGCCGAGCGGGTGTACCCGCTCAGCCAGCTCGCGGCCACGGACGGCGCCGAGCTGTTCCGCCGCCGTGCCCACGCGGTACGTCCGGACGCAGCTCTCCCGGACGATGTCGTCACCGAGATCGTCGAGCGGCTCGACGGGCTCCCACTCGCGCTGGAGCTGGCCGCCGCCCGAATCCGCACCATGTCGGCCGACGAGGTACGCCGCGCGCTCGACGACCGCTTCGAGCTGCTCCGGGGTCGCGACCGGTCCGCCCCTGCACGCCACCAGACCCTCAGCGCGGTGATCGCCTGGTCGTGGGACCTGCTCGCTCCGGACGAGCAGCGGGCGCTCGCGTGGCTGTCGGTGTTCCAGGACGGCTTCTCGCCGGCGGCGGCACGTGACCTGCTGGGTCCCGACGGAGCCCGCCTGGTGGAGGCGCTGGTCGACCAGTCCCTGCTGACGGTGGGGGAGCACCGGGGCACGGTCCGCTACCGGATGCTGGAGACGGTCCGCGAGTTCGGGGCGCTGCGGCTCGCCGACGCCGCCGAGACGGCCGACGCCCACGAGGCACTGACCGCGTGGGCGGTCGGGCTCGCCACGCGCCTGCGGCCGGAGGTGTTCGGTCCGCGCCAGATCGAGGTGGTCGACCTGCTCGACACCGAGGAGGCGAACCTCGCGGACGTGCTGCGTCGACGGCTGCTCGCCGGCGACGCGCCACGCGCCGTACCCCTGCTGGCGTCGCTGGGTGCCCTGTGGTCGGTGACCGGGAACTTCCCGCGGTTCCTGGCGATGGCGGACCTGGCCGAGCAGGTGCTCGTGGGGTGGGAACCCACGCCGGAGCTGACCGATCTCACGGTCGAGGCGGTGTCTCTGGTCCTGCTCCACCTCGGGTTCCTGCGCCCCGACGGCATCGGCGACCTGGTCGCGGTGATGCGGTCCCTGCCCGAGCCGAAGGAACCGTGGAGCCGGGTCGTCCGGGGGATGTTCCTCGGGGTCGACGACGTGACCGACCGCCGTTCGGCCGTGCTGGCGATGACCTCCGACCCCGACCGGCGGGCGCGCGCGATGGCCTGGCAGTGGGCGGGGATCCTGGCCGAGAACGAGGGCGAGATCGCGCAGGCAGGGGAGTACCTCCGCCGTGCCCTCGACCTGGTCGACGAGGAGACGACCGCATGGGAGATCGCCTCGCTCCACACCCAGGCGTCGATGCTGGCCCTCCACGACGGCGACCAGCAGCGCGCGGCGGAGCACGCGCGCACGGCGATCCCCCTGCTCCGTCGCCTGCACGCCGATGAGGACGCCGCCAGCATGCAGGCCGCTCTCGCGCTGTCCGCGATGCGGGCCGGCCGACTCGACGAGGCGGACCGTCTGCTGGACGAGATCGGCGAGGTGCCCGCCAAGGACATCACGGCCGGCTTGGTCACCGCGCAGGTCCGGGCGGAGCTCGCGCTGGTCCGAGGGGACGTGGCCGGTGGACTCGCCGCCTTCGACCACTCCTTGGCAGGCGCCTGGCAGGGTCAGGTCGGCGAGCTGTCGACCAACGGCCTGGAGCCGTGGACCCTGATCGCCCTCGCCACCGACCTGGTCGCCCACGTGCGTTACGCCGAGACCGCCGGCCAGAAGGCCCGCGCCGACGAGCTCGCCGCGCAGCTGGGTGACCTGCTGGAGAAGTTCTCCGCCGTGCCGGATGCCTCGGTCGACTACCCGATCACCGGCATGGCGCTGGCGGCCCTCGGGACCTGGCTGCTGACCCGGGACGACCCTCCGCGGGTCGAGCCCGCGGTCCGGCTGGTCGCGCTCGCCCATGGGTTCGGGTACAACCGCTGGTTCCCGGTCATGGACTGGGACGCCTTGGCGGGGCTGGCGGACGCCGCGGCCCCCCGCCGGCTGGCCGCCGTCCTCGAGGAGTACGGCGACCGCCGGGGCCGGGAGCTGCGTCCGGAGGCCGAGCGGGTGCTCGCCACGGTGCTGGCCGGTGAGCCGGGCGAGGCCGTCACATCTTCCGGGTGAACCTCCGCACCGACAGCGGGGCGAAGATCGCGATGATCACGGCGAAGCCGAGCAGCGCCCACCCCAGGTCGGCGGTGACCCGGCCGTCGTTCGCCAGGTCGCGCATCGCCGAGATGACGTGCGAGACCGGGTTGACGTCGGCGAAGGCGCGCAGCCACCCGGGCATGGTGTCGGTCGGGACGAACGCGTTGGACAGGAAGGTCAGCGGGAACATCACCATCAACGAGATGCCCTGGACGCCCTGCGCGCTGCGGCCCACGGTGCCGAACCAGGTGAAGATCCAGGCGAGCGACCAGCCGGCCACGATGCCCAGCAGGATCGCGCCGACGACTCCCAGCACGCCGCCGTCGGGCCGGTAGCCCATGGCGATGCCGGTGAGGAACGTCAGGGTGCCGGCGATCGCGTAGCGGAGGGTGTCGGCGACCATGGGGCCGGCCAACGGGGCGATCCGCGCGATCGGCAGGACCTTGAACCGGTCGAAGACGCCCTTGTCCATGTCCTCGCGGAGCTGGACTCCGGTCGCGACGCAGGCGGTCATCACGGTCTGGCCGACGAGGCCGGGGATGATCACCGGGAGATAGTTGCTGACGCTGCCCGAGACGGCCCCGCCGAAGATGCCGGCGAACATCGCGGTGAACAGCAGTGGCTGGATGGTGACGTCGAAGAGCTGCTCGAAGTTGCGGCGCATCTTCATCGTGGCCCGCCACGCCAGGGTCATGGTCTGGGCGACGGTCTCGCGCAGCCCCACGTGATGGGACAGGCCCTCGGCGGGGTCGCGGAGGGCGGTGGTGAGTGCGGTCATCGGACTGCCTCCAGGGACTCGTGGGTGAACTCGGACTCGTCGTTCTCGTCAGCGGCGTGGTGACCGGTCAGGGCCATGAACACCTCGTCGAGGGAGGGTTTCTGGACGCTGACGGAGTCGATGTGGATGTTCCGCTCGCGCAGGGTCACCAGGACGTCGACGGCCTGGTCGCTGCGCTGCAGCGGAAGGGAGAGCCGGCGTGCCTCGAGGGAGAGGGAGGGGTGCTCGCCGACCACCCGGGCGGCGATCTCGGCCGCGACGGGGATCTGGGTCGGGTCGACCAGCCCCAGGGTCAGCGTCGACCGGCCGACCGAGCTCTTGAGCTCGTCGGAGGTGCCCTCCGCGACCTTCACGCCGTGGTCGATCACGGCGATTCGGTCGGCGAGCTGGTCGGCCTCGTCGAGGTACTGCGTGGTGAGCAAGACCGTGCACCCGTTGGCCACGAGGTCGCGGATCGTGTCCCACATCTGACCGCGGGTGCGCGGGTCGAGCCCGGTGGTGGGCTCGTCGAGGAAGATCAGCGGTGGCCGGGTGATCAGGCTGGCCGCCAGGTCGAGCCTGCGTCGCATGCCGCCGGAGAACGTCTTGATCGGCTTGTCGGCCGCCTCGGTCAGGTCGAACTGCTCGAGGAGGGACGCCGAGGTGCTGCGCGCCTCGGACTTGGGGACGCCCTGGAGCCGGGCGAACAGCATGAGGTTCTCGGTGGCCGTCAGGTTCTCGTCGACCGATGCGTACTGCCCGGTCACCCCGAGCAGCTGGCGCACGACGTGCGGCTCACGGCGTACGTCGTGCCCGAACACCTCGGCGTGGCCGCCGTCGATCGGGAGCAAGGTGGCGAGCATCTTCAGCATGGTGGTCTTGCCGGCGCCGTTCGGCCCGAGGACGCCGAAGACCTGGCCACGGCGCACCTCGAGGTCGACGTGGTCCACGGCACGCTGCTCGCCGAAGTTCTTGACCAGGCCCTCGGCCCGGACTGCGGGAATGGTCTCGTTCATGTCCTCCACCATGCGTCGGCCGGGTTTCACAGCGGTTTCACCGGCTCCGCCCTCTAGCCTGGCGTCCATGTCGGACGTCGTCCCGCGCCGCACGCGCTCCTCGCGGTGGGAGCCGCTGACGGTCGGGATCGACATCGGCGGCACGAAGGTGCTCGGGGCAGTGGTCGACCCCGCCGGGCAGGTGCTGGCCCTGGAGCGGCGGCCGACCGAGGGACACGACGTCCGCAGGGTCGAGGACACGATCGTCGACCTGGTCGAGGGCTTCCTGCGGGAGTACGACGTCGCGGCCGTGGGGATCGGGGCGGCGGGCTTCGTCGACGTGACGCGCACCGTGGTGATGTTCTCACCGCACCTGAACTGGCGGCGCGAGCCGCTCCGGGCCCGGGTGGCCGAGCGGGTCCGGCTGCCCGTGGTCGTGGACAACGACGCCAACACGATGGCCCTCGCGGAGTGCCGGTTCGGCGCCGGCCGAGGGCACCGGTTCGTGCTGTGCGTGACCATGGGTACCGGGATCGGTGGCGCCCTCGTGCTCGACAACCGCGTCTACCGGGGCGCGAACGGGATGGCGGGGGAGTTCGGTCACATGCAGGTGGTGCCTGACGGACACCGGTGCGAGTGCGGCAACCGGGGCTGCTGGGAGCAGTACGCGTCGGGCAACGCCCTGCTCCGCGACGCGCGCGAGCTGATCCGTACGTCGTCCCCGATGGCACACCGCCTGAGCAGCCTGGTGGGCGGTGACGCGGACGCTCTCCAGGGCCCTCAGATCACCGAGGCGGCCCGCGAGGGCGACCCGCTGTCGATCGAGCTGCTCGCCGACGTCGGCGGGTGGCTCGGAGTGGGCCTGGCCGGGCTGGCCGCGGCGTTCGACCCCGGCTGCATCATCGTCGGCGGCGGGCTCTCCGAGGCCGGAGACCTGCTGCTCGACCCGACCCGCCGGGCGTTCTCCCGGTCGCTGACGGGCCGCGGTCACCGCGAGGAGCCGGGCATCGAGCGCGCGGAGCTCGGCCCGAACGCCGGCTTCATCGGCGCCGCCGACATGGCCCGCTCGGCGGCCCGTCGCTCGCGGCGAGGCCGCCTGCGTCGGTCTCGCCGCCCGGACCGGCCACGTCGCCGTCTGTTCGAGCGGCCCTGACCTGCCGGCCACGACTGAGGGTGATCACCGTCACCGTCCTGGGTCCAAGGACACAGGCCCCCGGGCACCCGGCCCCTGGTGGCCGCGTGCTCCACCCACGAACGTGCCTGGTAGGAAGGTCCGCTAAGTGCGGTTGACGAGGAGAACACCATGAACATCCGTCGGTGGCTCACCACCGGAGTCGCCATCGGTGCGCTGACCCTCGCGGGGTGCAGCACCAACAGCAGCAGCAACCCGGACGCCCAGGGCGGCACGGGTTCCTCCGACATCGGGTCCTCCGGAGGCGACATTCGCATCGACGTCATCACGCATGGCGCCGGTGGTGACTCCTTCTGGGACGTCGTCAAGGCGGGGGCCGAGAAGGCCGGGCGGGACGAGCACGTCGACCTGCACTACCAGTCCGACCCGGACGTCGGGAAGCAGGCGACGCTGATAGACAACGCGGTCGCCGCCGGCACCCAGGGCCTGGTCGTGTCGATGGCCAACCCGGACGGTCTCGAGAAGAGCATCAAAGCAGCCGTCGCGGCCGGCATCCCGGTCGTCACCATCAACTCCGGCATCGACCAGTGGCAGCAGTTCGGCGCGATCACCCACGTCGGCCAGAGCGAGACGCTCGCCGGCAAGGCCGCGGGCGACAAGCTGAACGACCTCGGGCTGAAGAACGTGCTCTGCGTGATCCACGAGGCCGGGAACACGGGTCTCGAGCAACGGTGCGCGGGTGCCGCGTCGACGTTCTCCGGGAAGATGAACAACCTCCAGGTCGACATCAGCGACCTGTCCGGCTCGGAGGCGACGATCGAGTCCAAGCTCCAGGCGGACCCGACGATCGACGGCGTCCTGACGCTCAACGGCGACGTTGCCGGCCAGGCCGTCAAGGCGGTCTCGAACTCCGGGTCCGGCGCCCAGGTCGCGACGTTCGACGTGAACGCGGGGGTCGTGCAGAACGTGCTGGACGGCAAGATCGCCTTCGCCGTGGACCAGCAGCCCTACGCCCAGGGCTACCTCGGGGTCACCTCGGTCTACCTCAACATCATCGACGGCCTGGACGTCGGCGGCGGTCAGCCGATCTACACCGGTCCGGCGTTCATCACCGAGGACAACGCCCAGGCAGTTCTGAAGTTCGCGCAGCAGGGCACGCGCTGAGCAGCACACGGAGACGCCACGGATGACCAGTGCCGCGCAGGCCCCACCGTCGGACCCGGTCCCCGAGCGTGACGAGCGGCTGGGTGAGCACGCGCGCCTCGCTGCCGTGCTCCGACGTCCCGCGGTCGGTGCCCTGGTGGCCGCGGCAGCGATCTTCGTCTACTTCGCGGTCTCGACGACGGCCTTCGCGCTGCCATCCGGGGCGAGCACCTGGATCTTCACGTCCTCGTCGTTCGCGATCATGGCCGTTGCAGTCGGCCTGCTGATGATCGGCGGCGAGTTCGACCTCTCGGCCGGCGCGATGACCGGCACCACCGGTCTGATCACCGGGATCATGATGACGCACTACGACGTCAACGTCTGGGTGGCGGTGCTGACCTCGCTCGTCGCCGCCCTGGCCGTCGGCTTCGTCAACGGATTCCTGGTGATGAAGACGGGGCTGCCCAGCTTCATCGTCACCTTGGGCACGTTCTTCGTGCTCCGAGGCCTGAACCTCGCCGTCGTGAAGCAGGTCATCCACCAGGTCTCGGTCGTGGACTTCCAGTCGGCCGGCGGCTACCAGGACGGCGCCCGGGTGTTCGGGTCGTTCACCCGGATCGACCTGGGGTTCCTGCCCTGGGTGGACCTCCCCACCACCCGGCTCCTCACGGTGTACGCCGCGACCTGGTGGGCGATCGCCTTCGTGGTCGTGGCCACGTGGGTGCTGCAGCGCACCCGGGCGGGCAACTGGATCTTCGCGGTCGGCGGGGCGCAGCAGAGCGCTCGTCAGGTAGGGGTGCCGGTCTTCCGCACCAAGATCGGCCTGTTCATGACGACGGCGTTCGCGGCCTGGATCGTGGGCATGCTCAACCTCTTCAAGACCACGACCGCCCAGTCGACCACCGGCGTGGGCCAGGAGTTCGTCTACATCATCTGCGCCGTCGTCGGCGGCTGCCTGCTGACCGGCGGCTACGGCTCCGCGATCGGGGCGGCTCTCGGCGCTCTCATCTACGGCATGGTCGGCCAAGGCATCGTCTACGCGGGCTGGGACAGCGACTGGCTCTACGCCTTCCTCGGCGTGATGCTGCTCGGCGCCGTGATGGTCAACAACTGGGTGAAGACCCAGGCGGAGCGGGTGCGATGACCGGCCTGCCGGCCCCGGGAGCCCCGATCATCGAGGTCCGCGGCATCGGCAAGTCGTACGGCTCGGTGATCGCATTGCGAGACATCACCACGACCGTCAACGCCGGCGAGGTCACCTGCGTGCTCGGGGACAACGGGGCGGGCAAGTCGACGTTCATCAAGATCCTGGCCGGTGCGCACGCCCACACCGAGGGCCAGCTGCTCGTCGACGGCCAGAAGCGCCGGTTCACCTCCCCGCGCGAGGCCTTGGGCCTGGGGATCGCCACGGTCTACCAGGACCTCGCGGTGGTGCCACTGATGCCGGTCTGGCGGAACTTCTTCCTGGGGTCTGAGATGACCAAGGGCCTCGGTCCGACCCGGAGGCTCGACATCCCGGCGATGAAGCAGATCACCCGCCAGGAGCTGGCGGCCATGGGCATCGACCTGCGCGACGCCGAGCAGCCGATCGGCACACTCTCCGGGGGCGAGCGGCAGTGCGTGGCGATCGCCCGTGCCGTGCACTTCGGCGCCCGCGTGCTGATCCTCGACGAGCCGACCGCCTCGCTCGGCGTACGGCAGTCGGGGCTGGTGCTCAAGTACGTCGCGAAGGCCCGGGACCGCGGCTTGGGCGTCATCCTGATCACCCACAACCCCCACCACGCCTACCCCGTCGCCGACCGGTTCATCCTGCTGCGCCGGGGGCGGAGCCTGGGCGACTTCCCCAAGTCGGAGATGTCCCTCGACGAGCTGGTCCGGATGATGGCCGGTGGGGCCGAGCTCGAGCAGCTCAGCCACGAGCTCGCGCGAGCCCTCCCGGAGACACCGTCCGAGGCCTCGTCGGAGGCCCCGTAGGAGGCCCCGTCGGAGGCTCCGTCGGAGGCATGAGGGGCCGGTCGGCTCTGCACAGACTTCTGCACAGGCACGCGGGAGGCTGTGCAGTCCGCGGCGCGCCCGTGCACACGCTCTGCACAGATTGGGGGTGCGGCCTGGGGGATTCCCAGAATCCGTAGAGATCCTTCGGCGCGCCCTCCTACGCTCGCGCCGTACCTCGGGCAACATGTCGGAAAGTCGACAAATCACCGTGACCGTCGACACCGACCGACAGCCGAGCACACGACACCGGGAGAGCACCACATGAGCGGGATCTTCGGACGAGGCCACTCAGGATCAGACGCCCCGGCCATGCCACCGAAGGTCTCCACCCCGGCACCGGCACCGGCCGCCCAGGCGCCGACCCCCTCACTCCAGACGCCGGGTCAGCCGCTGCCGTTCGTCCGTCCGGACGAGGAGGTCGTCACCACCGTGACAGCCACCCAGCCCGAGGTCGAGCCGGAAGTGGGGCCGGAAGTGGAGCCGGAAGTCGAGCCGGAAGTCGAGCCGGAAGTCGAGCCGGCGCTCGGTCCCACCGGTCGGCCGATGCCGGAGTTCCCCGACCCCAAGCCGCTGACCGTGCACGGGCACGCGCGCGTCATCTCGATGTGCAACCAGAAGGGCGGCGTCGGCAAGACCACGACCACGATCAACCTCGGAGCGTCGCTCGCGGAGTTCGGCCGCAAGGTGCTGCTGGTCGACTTCGACCCGCAGGGGTCGCTCTCGGTCGGGCTCGGGCTCAACCCGCACGACATGGAGCACACGGTCTACAACCTCCTGATGGACCGCGAGACGACCATCGACGACGTCGTCGTCCCCTCCGGCGTGCCGGGGATGGACCTGCTGCCGTCGAACATCGACCTGTCCGCGGCCGAGGTGCAGCTCGTCCACGAGGTGGCGCGTGAGCAGACGCTGCAGCGGGTCCTCGGGCCCGCCATCGAGCGCTACGACGTCATCCTCATCGACTGCCAGCCGTCCCTGGGTCTGCTCACGGTCAACGCGCTCACGGCATCCGACGGGGTGATCGTCCCGCTCGAGTGCGAGTACTTCGCCCTGCGCGGCGTCGCGTTGCTGAAGACCACGATCGACAAGGTGCGGGAGCGGCTGAACCCCGGCCTGGAGATCGACGGCGTCCTCGGCACCATGTTCGACGGCCGCACCCTGCACAGCCGCGAGGTCATGGAGCGGCTCGTCCAGGCCTGGGGCGACAAGGTGTTCCACACGGTGATCCGGCGGACCGTGAAGTTCTCGGACTCCACGGTCGCCGGGGAGCCGATCACGTCGTACGCCTCGACCTCGTCCGGCGCCGACGCCTACCGCCAGCTCGCCAAGGAGGTGGCACTCCGGTGCCTCGACGCGTGAACCTGCCCGCCGCCGACGACCTCTTCCGCCCGACCGACCCGCAGCGCGGCGGTGAGGCCCCGGCCGGGCGGCAACGCCGGGTACGGGCCGTGCCCACAGCCAGCGAGGACGACGCCCGTCGCCGTCCGAGCGGCCGGGTGCGGCACGACGAGAAGATCACGATCTACGTCACGGCCGACGAGCTGCTCGACCTCGAGCACGCCCGCCTGGACCTGCGCCGTCACCACGGCATCGCGGTGGACCGCGGCCGGCTGGTGCGGGAGGCGGTGGCCCTGGTGCTGGCCGACCTCGAGGAGCACGGGCATGACAGCATGCTGGTGCAACGTCTGTACGAGGCCTGACCGGGGCCGGAGACAAGGACTGAAGCACCGCCGATGACCGTGACCACCGCGTCCGACCCCGCCGGGCCGGAGGCTCTGACCGAGCCCACGTCCGAGGCGTCTCCTGCCTTCGAGGTGCGCCTCGACAACTTCGAGGGCCCCTTCGACCTGCTGCTCAGCCTGATCTCCAAGCACAAGCTCGACATCACCGAGGTCTCGCTGCACCAGGTGACCGACGAGTTCATCGCGCACGTGAAGGCCGGGTCGACCGACGGCAGCTGGGACCTCGAGCAGACGTCGTCGTTCCTGCTGGTCGCCTCGACCCTGCTCGACCTGAAGTCCGCGCGCCTGCTGCCCCAGGGCGAGATCGAAGACGAGGAGGACCTCGCGCTGCTCGAGGCGCGCGACCTGCTCTTCGCCCGGCTCCTGCAGTACCGCGCGTTCAAGCAGGTCGCGGCGGTCCTCGAGGAGCGGCTGGCGGGGGAGTCACGGCGTCACCCGCGGGCGGTCGGTCTCGAGGAGCGGTACGCCGGGCTGCTCCCGGAGGTGCTGATCGGCATCGGCCTCGACGCGTTCGCCGCGCTGGCGGCCAAGGCCCTGGAGCCCAAGCCGGAGCCGGAGCTGTCGCTCCAGCACATCCATGCCCCGGCGGTGTCCGTGCGCGAGCAGGCCCAGGTCGTGGTCGACCGTCTCCGGCGTACCGGCACGATGACGTTCCGGGCGCTGTGCGGCGACTCCCCGGACATGATGACGACGGTGGCGCGGTTCCTGGCGCTGCTGGAGCTGTTCCGCGAGAACGCCGTCGCTTTCGACCAGGTCTCGCCGCTGGGTGAGCTGACCGTGCGGTGGACCGGCAGCGACGACCCCGAGACCGTCACGGACTTCCGGATCGACGAGTTCGAGGGGGCACCACCGGAGGAGCCGGCCGCGGAGGCCGAGCACGCCGAAGACCCTGCCGACGACCCGGACCCCGAGACTTCTGAGCAGGAGGACGCATGACCGAGGACGTGCTGGAGGTCGCGGTCGCCGAGCTGCGCCCGTCGCTCGAGGCGCTGCTGATGATCGCCGACCAGCCGCTCGACGAGACCACGCTGGCCGCCGCGGTCGGTGCGCCGGTGGCCGACGTGACGTCGGCGCTCGCCGAGCTGGCCGAGGAGTACGCCGAGCAGGGGCGCGGCTTCGAGCTCCGCAACGTCGCCGGCGGCTGGCGCTACTACACACGCGAGGAGTTCGCCCCTGTCGTGGAGGCGTTCGTGCTCGACGGACAGCAGGCCCGGCTCACCCAGGCCGCGCTCGAGACCCTGGCCGTCGTCGCCTACAAGCAGCCGGTCTCGCGGGCGCGGGTCTCGGCGATCCGCGGCGTGAACGTCGACGGGGTGATGCGCACCCTCCTGACCCGCGGGCTCGTGGAGGAGGCGGGGGAGGACCATTCCACCGGCGCCCACCTGTACCGCACGACGTCGTACTTCCTGGAGCGGATCGGGGTGACCTCGCTGGAGGAGCTGCCCGAGCTCGCGCCCTACCTGCCCGACCTCGACGACCTCGACGACCTCGACGACCTCGAGGAACAGCTCGGCGGCGGTCAGGGCGACGGAAGTTCGTGAGCGGACCCCTGCTCGAGCGGGACGAGGAGGGCCTCGTCCGGCTGCACAAGCTGCTCGCACGCTCGGGGATCGCCTCGCGGCGGAAGTGCGAGGAGCTGATGCTCGCCGGTGAGGTGACCGTCGACGGCGCGGTGGTCACCCGGCTCGGCACCAAGGTGGACCCGACCACCGCGGTCATCCGGGTCTCGGGCAGGCGGCTGCCACCGATGTCGCCGAACGTCTACCTCGCGGTCAACAAGCCGGTCGGCGTCACCTCCACGATGTCCGACCCCCACGCCGAGCGCACGCTGTCCGACCTCCTCCGTGACCGTCCGGAGCGGTTGTTCCACGTCGGCCGGCTCGACACGGACACCTCCGGGCTCCTCCTGCTCACCAACGACGGCGAGTTCGCGCAGCGGATGGCCCACCCGTCGTACGAGGTCGACAAGACGTACGTCGCCGCGGTCGAGGGTGTGGTCCACGCCAGCACCATGCAGCGGCTGTTGGACGGCGTGACCCTCGACGACGGACCGGTCACGGTCTCGTCGGTGAAGCTGGTCGGCGGCCAGGGCACGGCGCGTCACGGCACGATCCTCGAGCTGGTGATCCACGAGGGGCGCAACCGGATCGTCCGCCGCCTGCTCGCCCACGTGGGCCATCCGGTGAAGCAGCTGACGCGCACCGCGATCGGTCCGGTGGTCCTGGGGCGCCTCGGGGTCGGCGAGATCCGCGAGCTCACCCATGACGAGCTCGGCGCCCTGCTCGACGCTGCGCAGATGTGACTGTCGCGGGCTCGAGGGACGAGGAAACCGCGGACGAATCGCCCGACGCGCCCGAGCTGCCGGTCGATTCGTCCGCGGTTTCCTCGGCGAGACGGATGGTCGAACCCCGCGCGGACGTCGCTAACCTCGGGCCGTGGCAGTGAGGGCAGTACGCGGGGCGACTCAGCTCGACGTCGACGAGCGCGACCACATGCTGGCGCGGGTGACCGAGATGGTCACCGAGGTGATGGACGCCAACGGGTGGGTGGTCGACGACTTCATCTCGATCATCTTCACCGCGACGACCGACCTGGTCTCGGAGTTCCCGGCGTACGCCGCCCGCCAGCTCGGGTTCACCGACGTGCCGTTGATCTGCACACGCGAGCTCGAGGTCGAGGGGTCGATGCCGCGCGTCGTGCGGATGATGGCCCACGTCGAGACGGACCTGCCGCGGGCGGACATCACCCACGTCTACCTCCATGGTGCGGCGGCGCTGCGCCGTGACCTCGCACGCGTGCGCACGGTCCCGGACGCCGATGGCGGCGATGAGTGAGCTGCCCCAGCCGGTGCTGATCGTCGGCACCGGGCTGGTCGGCACCTCCTTGGGCCTGGCCCTGCGCCGGCGGGACGTGGAGGTGCTGCTCGCCGACCGCAGCCCTGAGCACCTCCGGACGGCGAACGGGCTGGGCGCCGGTCGGCCTCACGAGGGGGAGCACGTGGGGCTCGTCGTGGTCGCGGTTCCGCCGGACCACCTCGGCACCGAGATCGCCCGGTCGCTGCTGACCACCGACGCCCTCGTCACCGACGTCGGCAGCGTCAAGACCGCGCCGTTGCGCACGCTCGAGGGGGTGAGCGGGATCGAGCGGTACGCCGGGAGTCACCCGATGGCGGGAAGCGAACGATCCGGCCCGCTCGCGGCCAGCGCCACCCTGTTCGACGGACGTCCCTGGGCGGTCACACCCCACGCGCACTCGTCCGCGGCCGCGACGGCCGCGGTCGAGGAGCTTGCCCGGATCGCGGGAGCCACCGTGCTGACGCTCACCCCCGAGGAGCACGACGAGGCGGTGGCGCGGACGTCCCACCTGCCGCACCTGCTGTCGGTGCTCGTGGCCGGCCGCCTGGTCGACGCGCCCGTCGACCACCTCGCCCTGAGCGGCCAGGGCGTGCGTGACGTCACGCGGGTGGCCGGAGGAGACCCGTCCCTGTGGGAGCAGATCGTCACCGGCAACGCCGCCGCCGTGGCGGGCCTGCTCACCCAGGTCCGCGACCAGCTCGACGTCCTCATCGACGCGGTGACGACCGGCGACCGGGGTCCGCTCGCGGAGATCCTCGAGCTCGGCGTCGCCGGGACGCGGGCCATCCCCGGCAAGCACGGTGGACCGCCGCGGCCGACAGCGTCGGTGTTCGTGTCCGTGCCCGACCACCCGGGCGAGCTGGCCCGGCTCTTCGCCGACGCGGGAGCCAGCGACGTCAACATCGAGGACGTCCACATCGACCACGACCCCGGCCGCGACACCGGACTGGTGGAGCTCGTCGTCTCGGAGCAGCGGGCCGAGCACCTCCAGGACTCGCTCGAGTCGCGCGGGTGGCAGACGCACCGGTAGCGGCCGCCGAATCACGGTCCAGGACGCTCCGCCACTAGTCTGAGCCGTTGATCCCGACCCCTCTCACCTGCAAGGACGTCACCGTGAGCGCACGCACCGGCGTGGTCGTCGCGATCGACGGTCCCTCCGGGTCCGGCAAGTCGAGCACGTCGCGCGGCGTGGCTGCCCGGCTGGGACTGCGCTACCTCGACACCGGCGCGCTGTACCGCGCGATGACCTGGTGGATGCTCCGCCAGCACGTGCCCACCGACGACCCGGAGGCGATCGCCGCACGCTGCGGCGAGCCCCTCATCGAGGCCGGCACCGACCCCGAGCATCCCACGATCACCGTGGACGGCGTGGACGTCGCCGCCGCGATCCGCACACCCGAGGTGACGGGGGCCGTCTCACCGGTGAGCGCGGTGCCGCAGGTGCGCGCGCGGCTTCTCGTCCTCCAGCGGCAGACGATCGAGGAGGCCGTCCAGGGCCCGGGGATCGTGGTCGAGGGCCGGGACATCGGGGCCGTGGTGGCGCCCGACGCGGACGTGAAGGTGTACCTGACCGCCGACGCCGCAGCCCGGGCCGTCCGGCGGGCCGCCGAGGAGGGTGGGAGCGACGTCGCGGCGACCCAGTCGTCGCTCCTGGCGCGCGACCGGATCGACTCCACGCGCACCGCCTCGCCGCTCACCATGGCCGATGGCGCGGTCCACATCGACACGACGCCGTACACGCTCGACGAGGTGGTCGACCTGATCGTGGAGCTGGTGGAGAGGGCGCGATGAAGCACCCGCCGACCTGGCTGCTCCACGGCGGTCGTCCGGCGAGCCGCTGGCTGATCCGACGCTGGTACGACGTGCGCGAGCACGCGACCGGGCACGTGCCGCCCCAGGGCCCGGTCATCGTCGCCGCCAACCACACCAGTGTGATCGACGGGCCGCTGCTGGCGATCTTCGGCCCGCGGCCGGTGCACGCGCTGACCAAGGAGGAGATGTTCCGCTCTCGGGTCGGCCATCTGCTCCGAGTGACCGGTCAGGTCGAGATCGACCGGTTCGCGACGGACGTGCGAGCGATCCGGACGTGCCTGCACATCCTCGAGCACGGGGGAGCGGTCGGCATCTTCCCGGAGGGGAACCGCGGCGCCGGCGACCTCACCCGCTTCCAGAACGGCGCGGCGTACCTCGCCCTCGTCTCCGGTGCCCCCATCGTGCCGCTGATGATGTTCGGGACCCGCCCGAAGGGCGGCGGGAAGGACGCGCTGCCCCGGCGCGGTGCGGTGATCGACCTCGTGTACGGCGCGCCGTACCGCGTCGAGAAGCGCCCGTGGCCGCGCTCCCGCACGGTGGTCGCCGCCACGAGTGAGGCACTGCACGCGCGGATGCTGGAAGAGCTGGCCGCCGGGCTGGCGTTGACGGGACAGACGATGCCGGGGCCGATCCCGGCGGACGAGGCCGAGGACATCTCATGACGACCGACGACACGCTCGACGCCCCCACCGGGCCGCTACCGGTGCTGGCGGTCGTCGGCCGCCCCAACGTCGGCAAGTCCACGCTGGTCAACCGGATCCTCGGACGCCGTGAGGCGGTCGTCGAGGACGTGCCCGGGGTCACCCGCGACCGAGTGTCGTACGACGCGACGTGGTCCGGCCGGGCCTTCACCGTGGTCGACACCGGCGGGTGGGACCCCGACGCCCGTGGGTTGGCCGAGCGGATCAAGGCGCAGGCCGAGATCGCGGTCGGGCTGGCGGATGCGGTGCTGTTCGTCGTGGACGCGACGGTCGGGATCACCGACGCCGACGAGGCCGTCGTCCGGGTGCTCCGGAAGGCCGACAAGCCGGTCATCCTGGCGGCGAACAAGGTGGATGACGAGCGCACTGAGGCCGAGTCGTACGGGCTGTGGAACCTCGGGCTCGGCGAGCCCTACCCGGTCTCGGCGCTGCACGGACGCGGCTCCGGCGACCTGCTGGACGCCGTCCTGGCCGCCCTGCCCGAGCCGCCCGCCGAGTCCTTCGAGGAGGCGGTCGGCGGGCCGCGGCGGGTCGCGATCGTGGGCAAGCCGAACGTCGGCAAGTCATCGCTGCTGAACAAGCTCGCCGGCTCGGAGCGGGTCGTGGTCGACTCCGTCGCCGGGACGACCGTAGACCCGGTCGACGAGCTGATCGAGCTCGGGGGCCGGGAGTGGCGGTTCATCGACACCGCCGGCATCCGCAAGCGCGTCAAGGAGGCGTCGGGGCACGAGTTCTACGCGTCCCTGCGGACGTCGACGGCGATCGACCGGGCCGAGGTGGCCGTGCTGGTGCTGGACGCCGGCCAGAGCATCTCCGAGCAGGACGTCCGCATCCTGCAGACGGTCAGGGACGCCGGGCGCGCCCTCGTGATCGCGTTCAACAAGTGGGACCTGGTCGACGAGGACCGTCGCTACTACCTCGAGCGCGAGATCGACCAGGAGCTCGTCCAGGTGCAGTGGGCCCCCCGGATCAACATCACCGCACGCACCGGCTGGCACGTCGACCGGCTCGTGCCGGCGCTGGACAAGGCGATCGCCGGCTGGGAGACGCGGGTGTCCACCGGCGCGCTCAACGCCTTCCTCGGCCGGCTCGTGGCCGAGCACCCCCATCCAGTGCGCAGCGGCAAGCAGCCCAAGATCATGTTCGGCACCCAACCGTCGGTGGCTCCGCCGACGTTCGCGCTGTTCACGTCCGGCAAGCTGGACGCGGGGTACGAGCGGTTCATCGAGCGCCGACTGCGCGAGGAGTTCGGCTTCGTGGGGACGCCGATCGTGATCACCCAGCGGGTCCGCGAGAGGCGAAAGCGCTGAGCCGCGACCGGACCGCCACGTCGACCCTGTGGGCGTCACGGGTCCTCGTGACCAGCCCCGTGACCACGCCGCGGGCGGCCATCAGCACCTGCGAGAAGTCGTCGTCGTAGCTGCCGAAGCCGGACGTGCGAACGTGTGCGAGCCCGCTCGGCGGGCATCGCGCCCGTCGACCACGCGAGCGCCCCTGCGGTGAGCAACGCGCAGGCGCGCAGAACTCTGGTCCGAGTCATGTCTCTTCCGATGCTCGCCGACCGCGTTCGGTTCGGTCCCCCGGGGCAGGGGCCGAAATGGTGCGGCGGTCACGGCGCCACTCTGCGACGATCGGAACATGGTCACGCTGGATCAAGTGCTCGCCTTCGGGCTCGTAGCGCTCGTGGTGATCGCCATTCCCGGGCCGAGCGTCGTCTTCACGGTCGCCCGGGCGCTCACCTACGGTCGCACCGTCGCCCTCACCAACGTCGTCGGCAACTCCTTCGGGCTGTTCGCGGCGCTCGTGCTCGTGGTGCTCGGGCTCGGCCAGATCGTCGCCACCTCGGAGGTCGTCTACCAGGTGGTCAAGATCGCCGGCGCGTTCTACCTGGTGTACCTCGGCGTGCAGGCGCTGCGCCACCGCCACGCGATCAGCGTCTCCGGCGAGGGCGCCGCGGCCGGGTCTCCGCTCAAGCCCATGACGGCGCTGCGCCAAGGATTCATGGTCGGGTTCACCAACCCGAAGGGTTACGTGATGTTCGTGGCGCTGCTGCCGCAGTTCCTCGACCGCAGTCGCGGTCATGTCACGCTGCAGATGCTGCTGCTGGGCATGATCGCGTTCGTCCTCGGGTTCTTCTGCGACAGCTTGTGGGCGATCATGGCCAGCCAGCTGCGACGCTGGTTCAACGCCTCCCCGAAACGAGGCCGCGCTCTCGGTACGGTGGGCGGCATGTCGATGATCGGACTCGGGGTGGCAGTCGCCGTCGGTGGCCGAGCGGACGCTGCGTGAGACGGGGCGTCCGGCGGAGGCTCGCCGTCGGCGGTGTCGTCGCCGCACTCGGCCTGGCGGGCACGACGTACGCCATGGCCGACGCACGGCCGCAGCCGGCTGAGGCACGCGCCTACCGCCCCGTGGCCGGCACGAGCTGCCCGACGTTCCCGTCGGACAACTACTGGCACGCCGACATCAGCAAGCTGCCGGTCCACCCGCGCAGCAAGAAGTGGCTGTCGCACATGTACACGAACGTCGACCTGCACCCCGACTTCGGGTCCTCGTTCGGCGACGGTCCCAACTACGGCATCCCGATCACCGTGGTCCGGCACTCCCACAAGAAGGTGCGGGTGCGCTTCCAGTACGCCGGGGAGAGCGACAAGGTGCGCTACCCGCTCGGCGGCGACACCAGGATCGAGGGCGGCAGCGACCGGCACGCGATCATCGTCGACAAGGGCAGCTGCAAGCTCTACGAGACGTTCGCGACGCGGAAGAAGAACGGCCGGTGGCACGCGGGGTCCGGTGCGGTCTGGTCGCTGGAGAAGAACAAGCTGCGGCCCAACGGCTGGACGTCCGCCGACGCCGCAGGCCTGCCGATCCTGCCCGGTCTCCTGCGCTGGAAGGAGGTCAAGCACCGCGACATCGACCACGCCATCCGGTTCACCACGCCGATCACGTCCAACCACCACCTGTGGCCGGCGCGGCACGACGCGGGCTCCACGAACAGAAGGAGCTACCCGCCGATGGGTGCCCGCTTCCGGCTCCGCGCGTCGTACCACCCGTCGGGCTTCGGGCCGGGCGCGAGGGCGGTCGTGCGGGCGATGAAGACCTACGGGCTGGTGCTCGCCGACAACGGCTCGGCGTGGTACTTCCAGGGTGAGCGCAACGCGCACTGGCCGAACTCCCTGCTCGACCAGCTCAAGCAGATCCCGGCGGACCAGTTCGTCGCGGTCGACACGTCGTCGTTGAAGATCTCGGGCGACAGCGCCGCGACCCACTGAACCTCGGGTGTGCCGCCCGGACTCAGGCTTCGAGCGCGGCGTCGAGGGTGATCTCGACGCCGGTGAGCGCCTTGCTGATGGGGCAGCCCGCCTTGGCGCCCTCGGCGGCCTCGATGAACCCGGCCTCGTCCAGGCCCTCCACCTTGCCCCGGACGGTCAGTGCGATCCCGGTCAGGTGGAGTCCGCCGGCCGGGTCGGGGCCGATGGTGACGTCAGCGCGCACGTCGAGGGAGACCGGTGTGCCGCCGGCGCGGGCGATGTTCCCGGACATCGCCATGGCGAAGCAGGACGAGTGTGCGGCGGCGACCAGCTCCTCGGGGCTGGTGACCCCCTCCGCGTCGTCCGCCGTGCGGCGCGGGAACGACACGTCGTACGTCGCGATCCCGGAGCTGACCAGCTCGACGCGGCCGGATCCCTCCTGAAGGCTGCCGGTCCAGGTGGTACGAGCGGTGCGCGTGGCCATGTGATCTCCTGTGCGGTCGATGGAACGGTCGTCGGGCGCAACGGTGGACGCGCGCGCCACATTCCGTCCGGCCCGAGAACAGGACCGGGCAGGTCGAACGTGTTCAGTGTGGTCGGCGAGCCTTCGGTGGCTTGTGCTCCATCTGTTGGTAGCGCACGGCCCCCGCCATGGCCGTCGCGCCGATCGAGTACACGAAGAACAGCAGCAACCCAGCCGCGAAGCTGAGCGCCATGCAGAGGATCGCGAAGAACAAGAAGATGTTCGCGATGTGGAGATTGGTCATGGGCTCGTCCTTGTGGGGATCCGCCCTGCGTACGACTGAGCCTCGTCCGTGGGGCGGTACTCCGATCCTGTTCCCGGACAATTCCAATTTCAAACACCAAGATCGGGTATCACGCGATCGGGCCGGCCATGAGCGTCACCGAGGCGATGTGGGGCGTTCCGTCCGCATCCGTCCACGCGATCCGCACCCGGTCGCCGGGGGCGTACGCCTGCACCGCGTCGCGTAGCTGCTTGGCGGTGCGCACCTGCGTCGTCCCGATCCGGGTGACCGAGTCGCCGGCCGAGATGCCGGCCCGGGCCGCCGGGGTTCCGGCGTACACCCCGGCGACGCGGGTCCCGGTGCCGGTGAGCCCCAGCCCGAGGAACGCCGGTGACCCGTACTCGTAGCGGGTGTTCTGGGTGCCGTTCTCCAGGTCGTCGGCGATGGTGAGGACCTTTGCGATCGGGATGGCGTAACCGACCACGTCGTTGGTGCCGGTCGACGCCGCGGTGGTCATCCCGATGACCTCGCCCTCGTCGTCGTACGTCGCCCCTCCCGAGTCGCCGGACATCACGTCACTGCTGATCTTGATCAGGCCGCGCAGCTTCTCGCCGGGGTGGCCGGGCTGGCTGTTGGTCGTGATGTCCTCGTCCTGCGCCAGGATCTTCCCCGGGGACGCCGTGAACGTCGTCGCGCTCCCACCTGCGTCGCCCACCGCGGTGACCGGGTCGCCGATCGAGATGCCGTCGTTGTCGGGGGTGACCGTCTGGAGGCCACTGGCGTTCTGCAGCTGGAGGACCGCGACGTCGTCCTTGGCGTCGGTGCCGACGACGCTCGCGGTGTAGGTCGCGCCGGTCGTCATCACCGTCACCCGCAGCTTCGTGGCACCCTCGACCACGTGGTGGTTGGTCACCACCTCGCCGGTGCTGGAGAGGATCATCCCGGTGCCGGCCGCCTTGCCGCCCGCGTACTTCAGTGTCGCGGCGACCCGGACCAGACCCGTGAGCTGATCGCCGGAGGCCGTCGTTCCGCTCGAGGAGGAGTCGAACGGCGCGGTGCGCCGGCCGAACGGTCCGGTGAACGGCAGGCCGTCGAACGGATTCTGGGGCAGGGTGCGCTGGTCCGGCGCCTGGCCGGAGTACCCGTGGGGGGACGAGCCGGCGCTCGCCTCACCATGGTCGCCCAGGCGGCCGAGGGCGAAGCCGGCGCCGGTGGCTGCCGCCACCACGGCGACGGCCGTCCCGGCCGCGACCAGCCGCGGCGTACGCCGACGCGGCGCGGGTGGCATCGCCCCTGGCGACTCGGGCGGGGGTGACTGTGGCGGCGGTGGAGGGAGCGGGGCGCCGTACCGGGCCAGGCTGTCGGCGTACGGGTCGCGCGGGCTCTCGTCCATGGATCCTCCTCGTCGGGTGGGTCCATTCAGCCCCGAGAACCTCGGAGGAACCTGTGAGTCCGCTGGGTGCCGGGTAGTGCGCGTCGAAGAAGATGCTGAGGAGCCCGGACCGCGGGACCTCGATTCAGGTCGGGCCGGTGCCCTGCGGTAGCCTTCACTCCGCTCCGCAGCCGGTGGCAGCGGGCATCGGGCTGTGGCGCAGTTTGGTAGCGCACTTGACTGGGGGTCAAGGGGTCGCAGGTTCAAATCCTGTCAGCCCGACAAAAATGCCGGCTCTGACCTGCGGAAACGCGGATCAGAGCCGGTCTTGGTTTCGAACCCGAAGGCGCTATTCACCACTTAATCCCGAAGTATTCGGTCCGTGGTCCGGGTCCGGGTCAGCCAACTCCTCGAGAACATGCGCCACGTCGGCCGCGATCGCCGGCTTGGAGATGTAGAACTCCCGGGTGATGGCGGGGGAGGAGTGGCCGAGCTGCTGGGAGGCGGTCTCCGCGCCGACCCGCTCTGAGATCAGGGTCGCCACGGTCTTTCGGAAGGTGTGGGGCGTGACCCAGTCCAGGCCCGTGTCCTGGCGGATCTGCCTCCAGCGGCGCTCGACGTTGTTCACCTGCTGCCAGGTCCCGTTCCGGGTCGGAAAGACCGCGTCGACGGGGTTCTGTCTTTTCGACTTCCGCCGGCGTTGGAGCACAGCGACCGCGAAGTCGGGCAGAGCGACTGTCCTGACACTGGCTTCCGACTTGGGAGTGGCCTTGCGGTAGGTACCTTTGCCCGGCTCGGTCTTGATGGTCCCGTTGATCGTCAGGTTCGGGCGATCGGTTGAGAGTGAGACGTCGACCCAGCGCAGTGCAAGAATCTCGCCGATGCGAGCTCCGGTGGCGAGCATCAGGTCGATGATGTCGGCCATGTCGCTGGTCGCCTTCGGCCCTGGTCGCTGCTTCGACGTCCAGGCTCGGAGTGCCTCGCGAACCGTGTTGAGATCCTCGAGCGTCAGAGAGCGGGTTTCCGACCTGTCCCGGTGGATGCGTGAAGTCTGCTGCACTGGGTTGACGGCGAGCGCGTCGTGGCGGACAGCCAAGCCCAGCATCGCCCCCATCACAACCTTGGTCTTGCGCTGTCGGCTGGTGCTCGTCGCGCGTAGGCGGACCAGGAAGAGGTCGAGTCGGCTGGTGGTCAGCTCCCGCAGGCGGAGGCCACCGAGCTCCGGGACGATCACCTTGGTGAGGACACGCTCGTACTCGTTGATCGTCGTGGCTTCGATGCGGCCTTCCTCGCGGAGGTAGGCCAACCAAAGTGCAGAGAGCTTCGCGACGCTCGTGTCGGCGGTGATCGCCTGTTGCGTCGGTGTCGCCCGGTCGACCAGCTTCTCGCGCAACGCACGCTCTGACGCCGCGATCGTCGTTCCTGTGGCCGTGACCTCTCTCGTCACACCGTCCCTGTCCCGGATCCGAGTCCGCGAGCGGTAGGCGCCTTCGCGGATCCGTGTCGTCCGGATCGTGCCCCAGGTGCCTACTGAGGTCGGCGGGCGTCCGCGTCCCATGTCGTCACCCACTCAGCGAGGACCGCTGGCACGCGACAGCGAGACGCCGTCGCTCTGCCGCTGCGCGGGGATGTCCGGGACATCATCGAAGCGCTCGAGGTGCTCCGCGACCCAGGCGTCCAGATCCGAGCGCCGGTAGCGCAGGCAGCCGCCGAGCTTGACCGCGCGCGGACCGAAGCCGGCCCGGCGGGTACGCCAGGTGTACAGCGTCGTCTTCGGGATCGAGAGGTAAGCCGCCGCCTGGTCGATGGTGAGGATGCCGCCGTCCACGCTGGTGTCGATCGTCGTGTTCATCATGTGCTCCTTCGTGGTCACGAGGACAGGTTTGCCCTCATGACTGGAGGTGTGCACAACGAACCGTGCTGCCTGTGGACAAGTCCGGACGGAGGCGCCCTGTGCGGGCACCTGTACTGCAATGTAATACGCTGTGCGCGGAAGGAGCGCTGCGATGAACGAGCTGGACGAACTCCTCGCGGATGAGGGCGCCGCCGCGGAGGCAGCCGAAGCTGACCCGAACTCGCCGAAGCGCACGGACGTGCAGGTCACGAGAGGGCACTCGCGCGCGAGGACGCTGCAGGTCCGTCTCAACGACGACGAGCTCGCAGAGCTTGTGGCCTTGGCGCAAGGCAGAGGATTGCCCGTCTCGACCGTTGCGCGTCAGTTGTTGCTCCAGTCGTTCGCGCCTGCCGACGACCTCAAGAGTGCTCTCGACCGCCTCGAGCGGGATCTCGCTGCGGTACGCAGGAAAGCGCTCGGCGGCTGACTGGCCGGGCCGCGACGGACACCTTTGCGGTCGAGCGGATCTCGGTTGTCCTGGTGCGATCGGTTTTGCTGTGGCT
>DASSTL010000014.1:0-60011 GCA_035707985.1 Nocardioides sp.
GGCTCGGGCAAGACCCGGGTGCTCACCCGGCGGATCGCCTGGCTGATCGCCGAGCGCCACGTGCACCCCGGCTCGATCCTGGCGATCACGTTCACCAACAAGGCCGCCGCCGAGATGCGCGAGCGGGTCGGCGAGCTGGTCGGCAACCGCGCGCGGATCATGTGGGTCTCCACGTTCCACTCCGCCTGCGTGCGGATCCTGCGCAAGGAGTCCGACAAGCTCGGCTTCAAGTCCAGCTTCAGCATCTACGACGCGGCCGACTCCAAGCGGCTGATGACGATGGTCTGCCGCGACCTCGACCTCGACGTCAAGCGCTACCAGCCGAAGGCGGTGCTGCACTGGGTCTCGAACGCGAAGAACGAGCTGCAGGACCCCGAGGAGGCGAAGCGCGACGCGCAGAACCAGCTCGAGGAGACCTACGCGGCGGCGTACGAGCTCTACCAGCGCCGGCTGCGCGAGGCGAACGCGCTCGACTTCGACGACCTGCTGATGCTCACCGTGCACCTGTTCCGCGCGTTCCCGGCCGTCCGGGAGACCTGGCGGCGCCGGTTCCGGCACGTGCTCGTCGACGAGTACCAGGACACCAACCACGCGCAGTACGCCCTGATCCACCAGCTGTGTGCCGACTCCTTGGAGGAGGCGCTCGAGGAGACCGCCGTCGAGCGGGTGCCACCGGCCGAGCTGATGGTGGTCGGCGACGCCGACCAGTCGATCTACGCGTTCCGCGGGGCGAACATCCGCAACATCCTCGACTTCGAGCAGGACTTCCCCGACGCGACGTCGATCCTGCTCGAGCAGAACTACCGCTCGACCCAGACCATCCTCAACGCCGCCAACGCCGTGATCGGGCACAACCGCGGCCGCAAGCCCAAGAACCTCTGGTCCGACGCCGGCATGGGCGCCAAGATCGTCGGCTACGTCGCCGACGACGAGCGCGACGAGGCTCGGTTCGTCTCCGGTGAGATCGACACCCTGACCGACGCCGGGTCGCGGCCGGGCGACGTCGCGGTGTTCTACCGCACCAACGCCCAGTCACGTGTCTTCGAGGAAGTGTTCATCCGGCACGGGATGCCCTACCGCGTGGTGGGCGGCGTCCGCTTCTACGAGCGGCGCGAGGTGCGCGACGCGCTCGCCTACCTGCGGATGCTGGTCAACCCCGACGACGAGGTGTCGCTGCGGCGGATCGTGAACACCCCCAAGCGCGGCATCGGCGACCGCGCCCTCGAGTGCGTCACGTCGTTCGCCCAGCGCGAGCGGATCACGTTCTGGGAGGGCCTGCGCCGAGCCGACGAGGCGCCCGGACTGGTCAACCGCTCACTGGTCGCGATCCAGGGCTTCGTCGGCCTGGTCGAGGAGCTCCAGTCGATGGTGGACGCCGGCGAGCGCGCCGACGTGATCCTCGAGTCGGTGCTGGCCCGGTCGGGCTACCTCGACGAGCTCGAGGCGTCCGACGACCCGCAGGACGGCACTCGGCTGGAGAACCTCGCCGAGCTCGTCGCGGTCGCGCGCGAGTTCGCCGACGACCCGCAGGCCGGACCGTCCGCGGACCCCGCCGACGTCGACGCCGGTGCCGTCACGCCGGGGCTGGCCGACTTCCTCGAGCGGGTCGCGCTGGTCGCCGACACCGACCAGATCCCCGACGCCCCCGACGAGAACGACGGCGGCATGGTCACCCTGATGACGCTGCACACCGCGAAGGGCCTGGAGTTCCCGACGGTGTTCCTGACCGGGCTCGAGGACGGCGTCTTCCCCCACTCGCGCAGCCTCGACGACGGGTCCGAGCTCGAGGAGGAGCGACGACTCGCGTACGTCGGGCTCACTCGCGCTCGCGAACGCCTCTACCTCTCGCGCGCGCTGATGCGGTCGGCGTGGGGAGCCCCGGCGCACAACCCCGCGTCGCGGTTCCTCGGCGAGGTGCCCGACGAGCTCGTCGACTGGCGACGCACCGAGGCCGACCAGGTCCACTGGCAGCGCCCCGACCTCTCCCGGACGACCGGGCTGGGCGCTCCGCTGGGTCAGCCGACCGCCGCCGGCCGCCGCAACTTCAGCGCAGCCGCCGCTCGCGCCGACGCCGCCGCGAAGTCCAAGCCGGCTCGCGAGGTGCCGTCACTGTCGCCCGGTGACCGGGTCACCCACGACACCTTCGGTGTCGGCACGGTGGTCACCGTCGAGGGCGTCGCAGAAAAGTCCGTCGCCTCGATCGACTTCGGCTCCGAGGGCGTCAAGCGGTTGCTGCTGCGCTATGCGCCGGTCGAGAAGCTGTGACTACGGGTTGAGCCCGTGCACCTGGAGGGCGGTGTAGGGGTCGACCGGGTCGCCACCGCCGGGGTGCACCTCGAGGTGGAGGTGAGGGCCGGTGACGTTGCCCGTGGAGCCGACGTACCCGATCACCTGGCCGGGCTTGACGGTCGCGCCGACCTCGGTGCCGAACGAGTTCTGGTGGCAGTACCACAGCTCGGTTCCGTCGGGCAGCGTCTCGATGGTGCGGTTGCCGTAGGCGCCCGAGTAGCCGGTCTCGGTGATGGTGCCACCGGCGACGGCCATGATCGGGGTGCCGGTGTCGGCGGCGAAGTCGAGGCCGGTGTGCATGGTGGACCACAGGTAGCTGTACTGCCCGAATCGCGCCGTCAGGTGGTAAGCGCCCGGCGCGACCGGGAGCACCCACTGGTGGAGCTTGATCTGGGCGGCGCGCTTCTGGGCCTGGCTGGCGTAGACCGACAGCGCCTGGTCTCGCTCCTCGGCCTGGGCGTCTGCTGCGGCCTGGAGGTTGTCCTTGCCGGCGGTGCGGTCGGAGCTGCGGCTCACCGAGGAGCCGCGACCGAGCAGGCTGGCGGATCCGACCGCGCTGCTGCCCGACAGGGCGCTCGCGGGGGAGATGCGGCCGCTCGTGTCGGCCTGCGACAGGCCTGGGTTGACCGCCTGGAGAGCCCCGCCCGCGGAGATGGCCAGCACCGCGACACCAGCGAGCAGCGGCAGGCTCGGCACGCGAGCACGACGCGCAGCGGCGCGACGGCCGCCCGGACGCGTGCGTCTGGGCATGACCGAGGTCGAGGGCGACGCCGGCTGTTCGGTGACGGGCGCGGGCTGTTCGGCGACGGGCTCGGGCTGTTCGGTGACGGGCTCGGGCTCCGCGATCAGGTCGACGGGACGCTTGATGCGGCGGCCGACGTACGGCTCGAGCGTGGGGCTGGTGGTGGGACGCAGGAGGTGGCCGACGACGTCCTCGTCGTCCCCGTGGCCGACCAGCTCGGCGTCGATCGCGATGCGGCGCCCGGAGGGAACGACCGGTGACGGCGCCGGCAGTGCGACAGGGCTACGTCCGGCGACGCGACGACCGACGTAGGGCAGGGCCTCGGCGTTGCGGACCTCTTCGTCGGCGCGGGTGACCCGGGCGATCCGGCGGCCGACGTAGGGCTGCGGGGACTCGGGAGCGGCGATGGTGGTGGCCGTCGTGCCGGGTACGCCGGCGCGGTGGTCACCCATGTAGGAGCTCCAGGGAGGTCGAGGATCGGGGCAGGCCCACCGAGACGGACAGGCGCCCCGACACTAACGGAAAGGTCATGGCGGGTGAAATCCCCCCACGTTTGCGGTGGAGAAAGTTGGGTACGCCACCGGATCCCGTCGTCGTAGTGGGCGCCGAGGGCTGACGGGACGTCGGGAGGCTTCGGTTACCCTGCGCCCATGGCGTCCCCTGCACGGCTGCGGATCGTGGTGGCCAAGCCCGGCCTCGACGGTCACGACCGCGGCGCCAAGATCGTCGCGCGTGCGCTCCGTGACGCCGGTCACGAGGTGATCTACACCGGTCTGCACCAGACGCCCGAGCAGATCGTCGAGACGGCGATCCAGGAGGACGCCGACCTGATCGGGCTCTCGGTCCTCTCCGGCGCGCACATGACGTTGTTCCGGCGGCTGATCGAGCTGCTGGCGGAGCGCGACGCCTCCGACATCCGGGTCTTCGGCGGCGGGATCATCCCCGACGAGGACATCCCGCTGCTCGAGGAGCTCGGCGTGGCCAAGGTGTTCACACCGGGCGCCACCACCACGGAGATCACCGACTGGGTGGCCGGAGCGTTCGCCGAGCCGGCCTGATCAGGCTCGCTCGCGGCGTACGACGTCGAGGGTCAGGTTGCACCGCTGGCCGACCACCGACCCCTCGCGGAAGCTGAGCCGTGACGAGGTGATCCGGCGCGGCAGCAACGGCTTCCCGGCGCCGAGCACGACGGGGGTGAGGTGCACCTGGATCTCGTCGAGCAGACCGGCGTCGTCGAACTGACCGACGAGGTCGCCGCCACCCACGATCCAGACGTCCTTGCCGCGCGCCGCCGGGAGCAGCTCGTGCTCGTGCACCTGCGCCACGTCACCGCTGACGAAGTAGACCTCGGCTCCCGGGATCTCGGGGAGCTCACGGTGGGTGAAGACCCACGCCGGCCGGTCGCCGTAGTGCTCCTGCCACTGCTCCGGGTGCTCGGCGTAGTGGCGCTCGTGCGCCCAGCGGTAGGTGGTCGAGCCCATCACCAGCGGGCCGATCCGGCCGATGAACGCATCCCAGCCGCCGTCGTCGCTCTGCTCGTCGCTCTGCTCGTCGCTGCCGTGTGGCACCTCGAACAGCCAGTCCAGTGAGTCGTGCTCGTCGGCGATGAAGCCGTCGAGGGTGGCAGCGGTGAAGTAGACGCAGCGGCTCATGTCGCCCGACGCTAGACGGGAGCGCCGACCGTGGCTTGACCCGCTTTGCCGGGAGGCCCGGAGCGGGGACTAGGGTGCGAAAGGCTTCCGGCCGCGTCGACGGCCGCGACCCCCGGTCGGCACTCGGTCTCTCAGGAGTTGGTGGAACGTGGATCTGATGGAGTACCAGGCGAAGGAGCTCTTCGCCAAGCACGGCGTGAAGACCACGCTCGGCGTCGTGGTCACCACTCCCGAGGAGGCACGCGCCGCCGCCGAGGAGATCGGGCCCTGTGTGGTCAAGGCCCAGGTCAAGGCCGGCGGCCGCGGCAAGGCCGGTGGCGTCAAGCTCGCGAAGACCGCCGACGAGGCGTTCGAGCACGCGTCGGCGATCCTCGGGATGACGATCAAGGACCTCGTCGTACGCCGCGTCCTGGTCACGCCGGCCACACCACCGGTCGAGGAGTACTACTTCTCGTTCCTGCTCGACCGCGCCAACCGGCAGTACCTCTGCATCGCCAGCGTCGAGGGCGGGGTCGAGATCGAGGAGGTCGCCAAGACCAACCCCGACGCCGTGAAGCAGATCCCGGTCGATCCGGGCGCCGGCGTCGACGAGGAGAAGGCGCGCGCGATCGTGGCCGAGGCGGGCTTCCCGACCGAGCTCGTCGACCAGGCCGTCGCCATGGTGCAGGCGCTGTGGGGGGTCTTCGTCGAGGAGGACGCCACCTTGGTCGAGGTCAACCCGCTCGCGCGGCTCGACGGCGACGTCCTCGAGGCGCTCGACGGCAAGGTCTCGCTCGACGACAACGCCGACTTCCGCCACGAGGACCATGCGGCGTTCGCGATCCGCGAGGAGACCGACCCCCTCGAGGCGATGGCCAAGGACAAGGGCCTCAACTACGTCAAGCTCGACGGCGAGGTCGGGATCATCGGCAACGGCGCCGGGCTCGTGATGTCGACGCTCGACGTGGTGGCGTACGCCGGGGAGCGGCACGGCGGCGTGAAGCCGGCGAACTTCCTCGACATCGGCGGTGGCGCCAACGCCCAGGTGATGGCCGACGGTCTCGACGTGATCCTCGGCGACGAGCAGGTCAAGGCGGTCTTCGTGAACGTCTTCGGCGGCATCACCGCCTGTGACGAGGTCGCCAACGGCATCAAGGGCGCGCTCGAGATCCTCGGCGACCACGCGACCAAGCCGCTGGTGGTGCGCCTCGACGGCAACAACGTCGAGAAGGGCCGGGCGATCCTCGAGGAGATGGACCACCCGCTGGTCACCCAGGTCGACACGATGGACGGCGCGGCCGACAAGGCCGCCGAGCTCGCCCACGCAGCCGGCTGACCGCACGAGAACGACGAGGACTCAACAGATGTCGATCTACCTGAACAAGGACTCCCGGATCATCGTCCAGGGCATGACCGGCGGGATGGGCTCCAAGCACACCGCGCTGATGCTCGACGCGGGCAGCACCATCGTCGGCGGCGTCAACGCGCGCAAGGCCGGCACGACCGTCGAGCTCGGCGGTCAGGAGCTGCCGGTGTTCGGCAGCGTCAAGGAGGCGATGGCCGAGACGGGTGCCGACGTGTCGGTCGTGTTCGTCCCTCCGGCGTTCACCAAGGACGCCTGCATCGAGGCCATCGACGCCGGCATCGGCCTGCTGGTCGTGATCACCGAGGGCGTGCCCGTGCAGGACACCGCCGAAGTGTGGTCCTACCTCCAGGCCGCTGCATCGAACCACGGGGGCACCCGGATGATCGGCCCCAACTGCCCGGGCATCATCACGCCGGGGGAGTCGCTGGCGGGCATCACGCCGCACACGATCGCGGGCAAGGGTCCGATCGGGCTCGTGTCGAAGTCGGGCACCCTGACGTACCAGATGATGTACGAACTGAAGGACTTCGGGTTCTCGACCGCCATCGGCATCGGCGGCGACCCGGTCGTCGGTACGACGCACATCGACGCGCTCGCGGCGTTCGAGGCCGACCCCGAGACCGAGGCGATCGTGATGATCGGCGAGATCGGCGGCGACGCCGAGGAGCGCGCCGCGGCGTACATCTCAGAGCACGTCACCAAGCCCGTCGTCGGCTACGTCGCCGGCTTCACCGCGCCCGAAGGCAAGACCATGGGTCACGCCGGTGCCATCGTCTCCGGCTCGTCGGGCACCGCCGCGGCGAAGAAGGACGCGCTCGAGGCGGTCGGGGTCAAGGTCGGCAAGACGCCGTCCGAGACCGCTCAGCTGATGCGCGAGATCCTCCGGTCGCGCTGACCGGGCCGTCAGCGCGGCATCGCGAGCAACCGTTCTCGGGCCCGGTGGACGAGCGCGACGAACTGCGCCTCGGACATCGTGTGGACGCCGTCGGGGACGAAGCCGACCTGGGCCACCGCTCCTCCGGTGCGGGCGATCCCCATCAGGAAGGTGACCGTCTGCTTGTCGGAGACCTCGGTCCGCACCCGCCAGGCGGTCATGGTCGGACCCTCGAAGATGCGCTGGACCTTCGTCCCGAGCTCGCGATCGTGGCATGAGGCGAGCTTGGCGCGGACGCCGGCGACGAAGGCCCCCGCCTGCGCGACCGGCAGGCGGCCGACCGTCTCCGTGATCCCGAACGCCGGGGCCAGCCGACCGCCCGGCACCAGGAACGTGCGGGTGGCTGCGTGCGTCCAGTCACCGCCGTGGAAGCTGCTCTGGTCGCACCCGGTCGCCGCGAGGTTGCGCACGGCCTGCTTCGGCGTGGTGCCGACCCAGGGCCGGACGACGCCCGCCGCGGGTGGGAGGTCGAACTCACTGAGCATCATCGGGAGCCGCCCGGCAGGCGGGGCCGGGACGGTCTTCGGCTCCGGCATGGCCGAGCACCACCCGCCGAGCGTGGTGGGGCACAGGCCGTCGACGGCCGCCGAGAGGAAACGCAGGTTGGCCGCGAGGTCGGGTCGACCCGAGCCGGAGGCGCGGGTGAGGGCAACGGTGGTGATGCGGCCGGTCCGTGCGGTGCCGACGACGAAGGTGGCGGCCGGGGCGCCCCAGGCTCGGAGGACGTACTGCTCGGCGGCGTCGCCCAGGTTGTCCACGCGGCGTACCGTCACCAGCTGCATCCGCGGCACGTCGCACCCGGCGAACCACGAGCCGGCCTTCTTGAAGCCGCGTCGGGCACTGGCGACGTCGGTGGACAGCTCCATGGTCTGTACGGCCGCCAGCCGCGGTCGGTTCTTCTCGCGCGCCGCCGTGAAGTTGCGGACCAGGGCGGTCTCGGCCTTCGGGTCGGCGTACGCCCGTCTCTGGCACGGGAGGGTCGCGCCCTGCCTCGGGTCGGTGCCGGTGATCCGCCAGTCGTAGCCCGGCACCGCTCGTGCGAGCTGGTCGATGCTGACCATCGAGGACGGCGTGATGCCCTCCGCGCCGTCGTCGGAGGGAGGAGAGGCCTCGGTGTGCCCGCCCTCGTCCGTCGCGACCGAGGTCAGACGGTCGCCTGCCGCGGCCAGCGTCGGGTGTACGCCGTCGCGGTCGGCGACCAGGAACCCGCTGCCGACGAGCGCGCCGACGACGAGGACGACACCCACCAGCGCATGGGTACGCCGCCGCGAGGTGCCGGCGCGTCGCACGATCGTCGCACGCGGCCAGCGCTGTCCCTCGCACTCCTGCCTGAGCCGGCGCAGGAGCGCTCCGACGTCGGTCGGCATCACCTCACGCTGAGCCGCGAGCTGGGTCGTTGCGGCGTCGAGCCGGGCCTGGGTGTCCTCCCTCGACAGCCCGACCTCGCGTGCCACCTCTTGGTCCGTGGCGTCGGTGAGGTGGCGTAGCAGCAACGTCTTGCGTGCCGCGACCGGCAGCTTGGCGAGCGCGTCCAGCGTGGCCCGGACGTCCGGGTCGAGCTTGCGGTCGCGGTGCCAGATGCGGGCGGTGTGCCGCCGTTGGGCGTGGTTCCAGGTGTGGGGGCGGACCCAGGTCTCGGGGTCGTCGAGTCGCTTGAGCTTCGACCAGTGGTGCCACGCGGCGACGTAGGAGTCGCGGACCGCTGCGCGCGAGGCGGGCAGGTCGCCGGTCAGCCCGTAGGCCAGGACCAGCAGCCGGTCTCGGCTCTCGGCGTAGAAGGCGTCGAACCGCTCGGCATCGGACATGGCGCCGACCACGGTACGAGGCGCCTGTTCGAGCCGCCAATCCGGAGCGGGCGGACCGCCATGACCCGGCGTGGGAGCGCCGTCGGGTCGGGTGGGCCGGGTGATGATGAGCGCACCATGACCTCGCTCCTCCCCGCCCCGCGTCGTACCCAGTCGCCGGTGGGCGACCGGACGGACGCGGCCCACCGGCGACCGCTCGTGCTGCTCGCGGCCCTGGCCGGGGTCGGGGCCGCCGCGACCACGCTGGTCGTCTGTCTCGCCGGTGGCGTGGCGGGTTGGTTCCTCACCGATGCCGGCGCGCACGGTGCACCCCGCGACGGTCTGCGTGTGGGCGCCCTCGGCTGGCTGATGGCGCACGGATCGGGCGTCCACGTCGAGGGCGTCGCCATCGGCGCCAAGCCGTTGGGTCTGTCGCTGCTGGCGGCCGTGGTCGTCTGGCGCCTCGGGCTCCGGCTCGGCGACTCCGTGTCCGGGCACGGGCCCGATGCCGACGCCATCGCCGACGGCACGCGCGACTGGACGGTCCCCGCCGCTACGGGCGTCTTCGCTCTGGGGTACGCCGCCGTGGCCACGCTGACCCATCACCTGGCGTCGACGCCGGCGACGGCACCCTCGCTCTCGCACGCGCTGGCCTGGACGACCCTGCTCTGCGGTCTCGTGGGCGGCAGTGCGATCGCGGTCGGCTCCGGTCGCGCCGCGATCTGGACGTCCTTCCTGCCGATGTCGATGCGCGCGGCGGCGTCGGCGGCGCGGCGCGTCCTGCTCTGGTACGTCGTGGTGTCGGCCGTCGTCCTCGGCGTCGCCCTGGTCATCGACTGGGACGGTGCGGTCAACGTGATGTCGCAGCTGCACACGAGCCCGGGCGCGGCGACGCTCCTGGTCGGTCTCTGCGTGCTGGTCACCCCCAACGCGACCCTGTTCACCGGGTCCTACCTGCTCGGCCCTGGCTTCGCCGTGGGATCCCACACCGTGGTGACACCGACGGCTGTGGTCCTGGGGCCGTTGCCGATGTTCCCGCTCCTCGCGGCACTCCCCGACGACGGGCCGACACCGGGCTGGGCGGTGGCGCTGCTCGCGGTGCCCCCGCTCGTCGCGGCAGTCGCGGTCTTCCGGGCGCTCGGCCGCTATCCCACCACCCGGTGGGACGAGGCGGCTGTCCGCGGAGTGGGCGCCGGTCTGCTGTGCGCGTTCGCCTTCGCCGCTCTCGCGGCCGTCGCGGGCGGAGCGGTCGGACCCGGGCGGATGACCGACGTCGGACCCTCGGCCTTCCCGGTGCTGTTGCACGGGATCGTGACGTTCGGGATCGGCGGCCTCGTCGGCTCGCTCGCGGCGACCGTCCGGCACCGGCGTCACGTCTGACGCCGGCGCCGGGCACCAGCCCCGATCGGGGCCCCGGTCCCAAGCCGGTCAGCCCCCAGGCACGCTCTGTGGTGCGGTCGGTCTCGACACCGAGGCGACCACGTTCCCAGCCAAGCACCCCAGCAGGTTCCGGCTACCGGATCGGCACAGAAATGACCCCGCTGGGTCAGGCCGCGTAGTCCGAGCGTCCGGTCACCACCACCCGTACGAACCAGGGCGGTAAGTTCCTCGCGTGCCGTTGCGCGTCGTCGTCCTCGTGTCCGGGGCCGGCACGAACCTCCAGGCGCTGCTCGACGCCACCGACGACCCGGCGTACGGCGCGGAGGTCGTCGCCGTCGGCGCGGACCGGGACGGGATCGACGGGCTGGCGCGCGCGGAGCGTCGCGGTATCCCGACGTTCTGGCACCGGGTGGCGGACTTCGATAGCCGGGCCGAGTGGGACGCGCGGTTCACCGAGGCGGTCGCCGAGCACGAGCCCGACCTGGTGGTGCTGGCCGGCTTCATGAAGCTGTTCGGCGAGGCCTTCCTCGCCGGTTTCGGCGGCCGGACGCTCAACACCCACCCGGCCCTGTCACCGTCGTTCCCCGGCATGCACGGACCCGCCGACGCGCTCGAGTACGGCGTCAAGGTCACCGGCTGCACGCTCTTCGTCGTCGATGCCGGGGTCGACACCGGGCCGATCGTGGCGCAGGCGGCCGTGCCGGTCCTCGACGACGACACGGTCGAGTCGCTGCACGAGCGGATCAAGGTCGAGGAACGCCGGATGCTGGTCGACGCCGTCGGCCGGATCGCCCGCGAGGGGTTCCGGGTCGAGGGCCGCCAGGTCCGCTTCGGACGATGACACGGTCGCCGGCACGGTCGCTAGGGTGGGGTCTACACGACTGGCGCGGGTGGGCCACCACCAGGGAGTGACGTCACCGAGCATCGACCGCCTGGGTGCTCGGGCAGTGACCGCCGAGCGCAGGAGTGTGACCAGATGAACGACCGCATCCCGATCAGACGAGCCCTGGTCTCCGTCTACGACAAGACCGGGCTGGACGACCTGGTGCGCGGCCTCGCCGACGCCGGCGTCGAGCTCGTCTCCACCGGCGGGTCGGCCGCACGCATCGCGTCGCTCGGCCTCCCCGTGACGAAGGTCGAGGACCTCACCGGCTTCCCCGAGTGCCTCGACGGCCGGGTCAAGACGTTGCACCCCCAGGTGCACGCCGGGATCCTGGCCGACCGCCGGCTCGAGTCCCACGTGCAGCAGCTGGCCGACCTCGGCGTCGAGCCGTTCGACCTGGTGGTCTCCAACCTGTACCCGTTCGTCCAGACCGTCACCTCCGGCGCGACGCCAGACGAGTGCGTCGAGCAGATCGACATCGGTGGGCCGTCGATGGTCCGCGCCGCCGCCAAGAACCATCCGTCCGTCGCGATCGTGACCTCTCCGGAGCGCTACCCCGACGTGCTGGCGGCGGTCGAGGCCGGAGGCTTCACGCTCGAGCAGCGTCGCCGTCTCGCCGCCGAGGCCTTCGCCCACACCGCGGCGTACGACGTGCAGGTGGCGTCGTGGATGGGGAACGTGCTCACCGACACCGGCGACGGCACTGGCTTTCCTGCATTCACAGGCGCGACGTGGAAGCGCCGGGCCGGCCTGCGGTACGGCGAGAACCCCCACCAGCCGGCCGCCCTCTACGCGCACTGGCGCGGGGGCCTGGCCACGGCCGAGCAGCTGCACGGCAAGGAGATGTCCTACAACAACTACGTCGACACCGACGCCGCCAGGCGTGCGGCGAACGACTTCGCCGAGCCGGCGGTCGCGATCATCAAGCACGCCAACCCGTGCGGCATCGCCATCGGTTCCGACGTCGCCGCGGCCCACCGCAAGGCCCACGCCTGTGACCCGGTGTCGGCGTTCGGCGGCGTGATCGCGGCGAACCGCACCGTGTCGAAGGAGATGGCCGAGCAGGTGGCCGAGGTGTTCACCGAGGTGATCGTCGCGCCGGACTTCGACGCCGACGCGATCGAGGTCCTGCAGGAGAAGAAGAACCTCCGCATCCTGCGCTGCCCGCCCGACGAGCACCCTGACCCGGTCGAGTTCCGGGGCATCTCCGGCGGCGTTCTCGTGCAGCGGGTCGACCACGTCGACGCACCCGGCGACGACCCCGCGACCTGGACGCTGGTGACGGGGGAGGCCGCGCCGGACGACGTGCTCGCCGACCTCGCCTTCGCCTGGCGCGCCTGCCGTGCGGTCAAGTCGAACGCGATCCTGCTCGCCCGCGACGGCGCATCCGTGGGGGTGGGCATGGGACAGGTCAACCGGGTGGACTCCTGTCGCCTCGCCGTCGCCCGCGCAGGGGAGCGGGCCACGGGCTCGGTGGCGGCTTCCGACGCGTTCTTCCCGTTCGAGGACGGTCCCCAGATCTTGATCGAAGCCGGGGTTCGCGCCATCGTGCAGCCCGGTGGGTCGGTCCGCGACGAGGTGACGGTGCAGGCCTGCCAGGAGGCCGGCGTCACGATGTACCTCACCGGCACCCGACACTTTTTCCACTGACGCTCCACGCCACTGCAGGACCCAGAGGGGGACACCACCGCATGACCGCACGCATCCTCGACGGCACCGCGACGCTCCGGACCATCAAGGCCGAGCTGGCCGAACGTGTCGCCAAGCTCACCGAACGCGGGGTGACCCCCGGCCTCGGCACCGTGCTGGTGGGCGACGACCCCGGCTCCCACTGGTACGTCGGCGCCAAGCACAAGGACTGCGCCTCGATCGGCATCAACTCGATCCGGCGCGACCTGCCCGCGACCGCGACCCAGGCCGAGGTCGAGGCCGTCATCGACGAGCTGAACGCCGACCCCGCGTGCACCGGGTTCATCGTCCAGCAGCCGACCGGGCTCGACGAGTTCGCGCTGCTGTCGCGGGTCGACCCGGCGAAGGACGTCGACGGCCTCCACCCGACCAACCTCGGCAAGCTCGTCCTCGGCAAGGCGGGCCCGCTCCCGTGCACGCCGGTCGGCGTGATCGAGCTGCTCCGCCGACACGGCGTGGAGATCGCCGGGGCCGAGGTCGTCGTGGTCGGCCGTGGCATCACCGTCGGGCGTCCGCTCGGCCTGCTGCTCACCCGTCGTACCGAGAACGCCACGGTCACCCTGTGCCACACCGGCACCCGGGACCTCGCCGCCCACACCCGCGAGGCCGACATCGTCGTCGCGGCGGCCGGCGTGCCCGACATCATCACCGCGGACATGGTCAAGCCGGGCGCGGCCGTGCTCGACGTCGGTGTCTCCCGCCGCGACGGGAAGATCGCCGGCGACGTCGCCGCCGACGTCGGGGAGGTGGCCGGCTGGATCTCGCCCAACCCGGGCGGCGTGGGCCCGATGACCCGTGCCATGCTGCTCAGCAACGTCGTGACGATCGCGGAGGAGGCACAAGGGTAGGCGTGGAACCCGATCTCGATCCTCCCCGCGAGGACGTACCTCCGGAGTCCGCGGAGCCCGAGGGTCGGCGCTACCCGTCCACGATCGGCGGGATGGTCTACCTGCTGGTGCTCGGCGTCTCGGCGGTCGGGCTCGGCATCGTCACCGAGGGCGACTGGCGCCTCGGTGTGAAGTGGATCGCGGGTGCCTTGCTCGGCGCCGCGGTCGTGCGGCTGGTGATCCCCGCCCCTCAGGCCGGGATGCTGGCGGTACGCCGCCGGACCGTCGACGTCGTGATCCTGGCCGTCCTCGGCGTCGCGCTGTTCGTGCTCTCGACGAGCATCCCCAACCAGCCGGTCCTCTGACGCCGAGTCGGCGCAAAGAGACGTCGAAATCACGCCGAGTCGTCATATGACGACTCGGCGTTCAGATGAGCCCGAGCTGGGTGACGGCTTCCTTCTCGTCGGCGAGCTCGGCGACGGAGGCGTCGATCCGGCCACGCGAGAACTCGTTGATCTCGAGACCCTGCACGATCGACCAGTCACCGTTCGACGTGGTCACCGGGAACGACGAGATCAGGCCCTCGGGCACGCCGTAGGAGCCGTCGGAACACACCGCCATCGAGACCCAGTCGCCCTCGGCCGACCCGTGGAGCCAGTCGCGAGCCGCGTCGATGGTGGCCGAGGCGGCCGACGCGGCCGACGACGAGCCGCGCGCGTCGATGATGGCAGCGCCGCGCTTGGCGACCGTCGGGATGAACGTGTTCTCGATCCAGTCCTGGTCGCCGACCACCTCGGCGGCGTTGCGCCCGCGGATCTCGGCATGGAACACGTCGGGGTACTGGGTGGCCGAGTGGTTGCCCCAGATCGTCATCTTCTTGATCTCGGTGACCGCGGCGCCGGTCTTGTGCGCGAGCTGCGAGATCGAGCGGTTGTGGTCGAGCCGGGTGAGAGCGGAGAACCGCTCCTGCGGGATGTCGGGCGCGTTGGTCATCGCGATCAGCGCGTTGGTGTTCGCCGGGTTGCCGGTGACCCCGATCCGCACGTCGTCGGCGGCGACGTCGCTGAGCGCCTTGCCCTGAGCCGTGAAGATCGCGCCGTTCGCCTCGAGCAGGTCGCTGCGCTCCATCCCCGGCCCGCGCGGGCGCGCACCGACGAGCAGAGCCAGGTTCACGCCGTCGAAGATCTTCGTCGGGTCGGCACCGATCTCGACGCCGGCCAGCTGGGGGAAGGCGCAGTCGTCGAGCTCCATCACGACGCCCTCGAGGGCCTTGAGGGCCGGCTCGATCTCGAGCAGACGCAGCTCGATGGGGCGGTCGGGACCCAGCAGCTCGCCGCTCGCGAGGCGGAACAGCAGGCTGTAGCCGATCTGACCGGCGGCTCCCGTGACGGCGACCTTGAGCGGTGCTGGACTCATGTCGGCGACGCTAGCAGCGGAACGCGGGTCACCTTCAGCCGGGCTGGCATGCTGCTGGCATGACGCGCGCGGGGGCCTGGGCGGCCCGCGCAGGTGCCCTGATCACCGTCGCGGCGCTGGTCGCCGCGACGCTCGCCGGGTGCGGTGCGTCGCCGGAGAAGCTCGGCCCGACCGGCGTCGACGAGCTCACGATCCCGACGCCGAGCCCGGACCCCGCCGACTTCTCCCGACGTGCCACCAACCCGTGGTTCCCCCTCGTCGCGGGCACGCGATGGACCTACCGCCAGGACACCGTCACGACCATGAGCACCGTCGTCGCGGAGGTGCTCCCGGGCACGCGCGAGATCGCCGGCGTACCCACGACCGCCGTGCGGTGGTGGGTGGTGGAGCGCGGCGACCAGCGGCTCGCGGCCACCCGTTGGTACGCCGTCGACCGCGACCGGAACGTCTGGTGGTTCGGCCAGCAGGTGGCGCCCGGCAGCCCGCCGATCGACCCACTCGCCCGTCGCTCGTTCGAGGCCGGACGGGACGGCGCCGAGGCGGGCCTGGTGCTGCCGGCCCACCCCCGCGACGGTGACGGATTCTGGAACGCCCGGCAGCCCGGCGTCGTGGAACGTCGTTCGACCGTCCTCTCCCTCGACGCGACGGTCGCGACGACGAGACAGACGTTCCGGCACACGCTGGCCACGCGCGACCTCAGCTCGCTGGAGCCGGTGCACACCGTGCAGGCGTACTTCGCGCCCGGGGTCGGGCTGGTGGCGCAGCAGGACACGGCCGCGACGTCCGAGACGCTCACGCTCGTGCGGGTACGCCGCCCCTGAGGCAGGTTGCGCCGGTTTGCCTGACCTCGTCGCGCCGAACTAGCGTCCCAGGAGTGGCAGCACACAGTGAGCACAGTGAGCAGAGCAGCGACCGGTCCCCGATCATCTACACCCACACCGACGAGGCGCCCCTGCTTGCCACGTACTCCTTCCTGCCGATCGTCTCGGCGTACGCCGGTCAGGCCGGGGTCGCGGTCGACACCCGCGACATCTCGCTCGCGGGCCGCATCATCGCCAAGTTCCCCGAGCGGCTGACCGACGACCAGCGTCTCGACGACGCGCTGGCCGAGCTCGGGGCGCTCGCGAAGCGCCGCGAGGCCAACATCATCAAGCTGCCGAACATCTCGGCCTCGATCCCGCAGCTCAAGGCCGCGATCGCCGAGCTCCAGCAGAAGGGCTACGACCTGCCCGACTACCCCGACTCCCCGTCGACCGAGGAGGAGAAGGACGTCCGCGCCCGCTACGACGCGGTGAAGGGGAGCGCGGTCAACCCGGTGCTGCGCGAGGGCAACTCCGACCGCCGTGCTCCCGAGTCGGTCAAGGGCTATGCCCGCACCCACCCCCACTCGATGGGCGCTTGGAGCCCGGACTCGAAGACCAATGTCGCGACGATGGGTCAGCACGACTTCAAGTCCAACGAGAAGTCCGTCGTCATCGAGGCCGACGACACCCTGCGCATCGAACACGAGTCCGCCGACGGCACCGTGACCGTGCTCAAGGACGCCGTGCCGGTGCTGGCAGGGGAGATCGTCGACGGCACCGTCATGCAGGTCGACCACCTGCACGCCTTCCTCACCAACGCGATCGCCCGGGCGAAGGCCGAGGGGGTCCTGTTCTCGGTGCACCTGAAGGCGACGATGATGAAGGTCTCGGACCCGCTCATCTTCGGTCACGTCGTGACCGCGTTCTTCCCTCAGGTCTTCGCGAGGTACGGCGACCAGCTCGCCGCCGCGGGCCTGAGCCCGAGCAACGGCCTCGGCGCGATCCTGGCCGGCCTCGACCGGCTCGAGAACGGAGCCGAGATCAAGGCGGCCTTCGAGGAGGGCATCGCGTCCGGGCCGCGGCTGGCGATGGTCGACTCCGATCGCGGCATCACCAACCTCCACGTCCCGAGCGACGTGATCGTCGACGCCTCCATGCCGGCGATGATCCGGACGAGCGGCCACATGTGGGGTCCCGACGGCCAGGAGGCCGACACCCTCGCGGTGATCCCGGACTCGTCGTACGCCGGCGTCTACCAGACCGTGATCGACGACTGCCGCGCCCACGGCGCCTTCGACCCGACCACGATGGGCTCGGTGCCCAACGTCGGGCTGATGGCCCAGGCCGCGGAGGAGTACGGCTCGCACGACAAGACCTTCGAGATCGCCTCGGCCGGCACCGTCCGTGTCGTCAACGCCGCAGGTGACGTCCTCATCGAGCACGACGTCGAGGCCGGTGACATCTGGCGCGCCTGCCAGACCAAGGACGTCCCGGTCCGCGACTGGGTGCGGCTCGCGGTCGAGCGCGCCCGGGCCACCGGGGTCCCGGCGGTCTTCTGGCTCGACGAGAGCCGGGCCCACGACGCCAACCTGATCGCGAAGGTGCGCACCTACCTCCCCGAGCACGACACCGAGGGGCTGGAGATCGAGATCCTCTCCCCGGAGCTCGCCACGGCGTACTCGCTCGAGCGCATCCGCCGCGGCGAGGACACGATCTCGGTGACCGGCAACGTGCTGCGCGACTACCTCACCGACCTGTTCCCGATCCTCGAGCTCGGCACCAGCGCGAAGATGCTCTCGATCGTCCCGCTGATCGCCGGCGGCGGCCTCTTCGAGACCGGCGCCGGGGGCTCGGCACCCAAGCACGTGCAGCAGCTGCTCAAGGAGAACTACCTGCGCTGGGACAGCCTCGGCGAGTTCCTCGCACTCGCCGCGTCGTTCGCCAAGTACGCCGAGGCCCACGACAACCCGCACGCGAGGATCCTGGGCGAGACGCTCGACCGCGCCACCGGCACGTTCCTCAACGAGAACAAGTCGCCCGCCCGCAAGGTCGGTTCGATCGACAACCGCGGCTCGCACTTCTACCTCGCGATGTACTGGGCCCAGGAGCTCGCACGCCAGGACGACGACCCCGAGCTCGCGTCCGCGTTCAAGGGCATCGCCGAGACGCTGACCCAGAACGAGCAGACGATCAACGACGAGCTGATCGCGGTCCAGGGACACCCGGTCGACCTGGGCGGCTACTACCGCCCCGACCCGGAGAAGACGACCGCGGTGATGCGTCCGTCGCAGACGTTCAACGACGCGTTGGCGACGCTCGGTTGACGAGGACCGAGTCGACGAGGTTCGGCCTCGTCCTCCTCGCCCTGGCCATGGGCGGCTTCGCGATCGGCACGACAGAGTTCATGGCGATGGGTCTGCTGCCGCAGATCGCCGACGGGGTCGACGTGTCGATCCCGACCGCCGGCCACCTGATCTCGGCGTACGCCGTGGGGGTCGTGGTCGGCGCGCCGGTGCTCGCCTTCGTCGGAGCGCGGCTGCCGCGTCGCGGACTGCTCCTCGCGCTGATGGCGGCGTACGCCGGCGGGAACGCGCTCAGCGCCGTCGCCGGCAGCTACGGGCTGCTCCTGCTCGCGCGGTTCCTGTGCGGCGTACCCCACGGTGCCTACTTCGGCGTCGCCTCGCTCGTCGCCGCGAGCCACGCGCCACGCGGTCGCGAGGGGCGCGCCGTCGCCATGGTGATGATCGGCCTCTCCGTCGCCAACGTCGTCGGCGTCCCCGTGGTGACCTGGATGGGCCAGCACCTCGGCTGGCGCTCGGCGTTCTGGGCGGCGGCGGCGCTCGCCGCCCTCACGGCCGCCCTGGTCACCACGTTCGTCCCCGCCTCGCCGGGCAACGCCGAGGCGACCGGCCGACGCGAGCTGCGGCTCTTCGCCGAGCCGCAGGCCTGGCTGACGCTGCTCGCGGGGGCGATCGGCTTCGGCGGCATGTTCGCTCTGTACTCCTACATCGCCGAGGTCGTGACCAAGGTCGGCCACCTGCCGGAGGGTGCCGTACCCGTCTTCCTGCTGGCGTTCGGGATCGGCATGGTCGCCGGCACCTACGTCGCCGGCCCGCTGGCCGACTGGTCGGTGTTCCGCTCGCTGCTCGGCTCGTCGTTCGCGATGGCCGTGATCCTGTTGGTGTACGCCGCCATGGCCCCGGCCGGCTGGTGGGCGCTGTTCCCCGCGTTCCTGACCTCGGTCGCCGCGTCGGTCCTCGTGGTCAACCTCCAGCTCCGACTCATGTCGGTCGCCGGCGACGCGCAGACGCTCGGCGCGGCCATGAACCACTCCTCGCTGAACATCGGGAACGCGCTCGGCGCCTGGCTCGGCGGGCTCGTCATCGCGGCAGGCTGGGGCTACCGCGCGCCCGCGCTGGTCGGCGTCGCCCTGGCGCTCGCCGGGCTCGCCGTCCTCGTGCTGTCGGCGTCGTTCCACCGGCGCACCGTCGCGGTCGGCGCTGAGCTCTAGTCGTCGGGGGTGGCGCAGATGCCGCCGCGCTTGCCGCTGCCCGGGATCACGTCGAAGTCGGACGTCAGCACGTAGGTGCCCTGGCGTCGCGCGTGGAGCACCGTCCACTCGTCGTCGCCCTCCTCCACCTTGGAGAGACAGCCGCGGGCGGGGATCCCCTCGGACACCGGAAACGCGCCGTTGAGGACCGCGAGGTGGTCGGACCACCGGATCTGGATCGGCACCCGCGCCGGGCCGTCGACCCAGAGCCGCAGCTGGTTGCCTTCCATGGAGATCACCTCCGCGTGGCGCACGAGCGGCGCGGAGTCGACCACCTCGTAGAGGGTCCAGTCCGCGTTGTGCCACACCTGGCGGAGGTAGGGCAGACCTCTCTCGATCAGCTTCGCCTCGCCGACCGAGGCGTAGTCGAGCCGGGTGTCCGGGACCGCGACGTAGGCGACGGCCAGCCGGTCGAGCCAGCTGCGGTACGTCGTGGCGGTGAGCGGGTGCTCCTCGTCGTCGTAGAAGATCGGGTTGTCCGTCCGGTCCGCCTGCCGCTCCCAGCCGCGGGCCATCGGCATCGTCTCGCCCACGTACCTCGCCGCGCCCTTCGTCGCGGGCTCCACGACCTCGACGCGCTGGCCGAGCCGGGCGTTGGTGTTCATCCGCTCCTGCAGCTGGTTCAGCAACGGCGTGTAGTACGACTGCGACGCCGACGGCGACTCCGCCTCGGCCAGCTGCCAGCTCACGTCGACCGACGGGAAGATCAGCGCCAGCCCGGTCAGCGCGACCACGTGCCGGTCGGGGCGGTGGCCGTAGCCGACGATCAGCGGGGCCGCGAGCAGCCACACCATCCGGGTGAGGTTCAGCCCCACGCTGTTCGGGACCACCATGCACGCCACGAGCCCGATCGCGACGATGACCGCGCCGACCCGGATCGTGGGCTCGCGGCAGGCGACCACGACCAGGGCGAGCCCGAGCACCGCGATGAACATCTGGCCGGGCGGTGACCCCATCACGCCGGGGTTGTGGAACAGCACGGCGAGCGTGCCGAGGGAACCGGCCGTGGCGATGCCGGTCACCAGTGCCTCACGTCGACGGCTGCGGTCGGTGAGCAGAACGGACGCCGCGACGATGCCGGTGAACAGTCCCGCGAGGGGGCTGCCGAGGACGCTCAGGACGGTGGCACCGCCGGCCAGCCATGGGTGGCGGCGTACCAGCGCGAGCACTGCCAGCATCGCCGGCGCCAGACCGACGAGGAACGTGATGCGGCCGCCGAACAGGTTGAGCAGCACGCTGGCCGCGAAGACCACGCTCGCGGCACGCGGCCGGGCCGACGTGCGGAGGAGCTGGTGGGCGACCCACATGCAGATCGCGGACGCGAGCGCCCCCGTCGTGGCGACGCCGATGGTGCCCATCAGGCCCGGTGCGATCACCGAGTACGTCGGGAGCTCGAGGCCGCCGTACCAGCCCGGCCACCAGGTGACGTTTCCGAGCTTCTCGAAGATCGCCGCACGCGTCGCCTGGGCCGCGAAGTCGGGCACGGGCGGGACCAGGATCAGGTACAGCGCGAGCCCGACGACGGGGACGAACCACGTCAGCATGCGTCGCGTCCGCAACGACGACAGGGCGCGCGGCATGCTCACGGGTCCTCCTCCCAGGCTGCGGTGACCCTTGTGACATTGTGCCAAGGTCGTCCGACGCACCAGAAACTGCCAGGACCCGCGCTCAGGTTGGCCGGGACGCCCGCCACTCGTCGACCAGCAGGTCGTACCACGCCAGGTCGGAGCGCCCTCGCTGGATCTCGGTGCCGAGCCGCTCGGTGCCCCAGTGCCGCAGGCCGCTGGACTCGATCACGTGGCGGGACGCGGTGTTCTCCACCGCGGCGGCAGCAGTCACGCGGCGTACGCCGAGGTCCTCGAAGCAGTAGCGCACCACCTCCCGCATCGCGCGCGTGACGACGCCCCGCCCGCGGGCGTCCGGATGCGCCCAGTACCCGATCTCGCACTCGACCTCGGGCGTGTAGTCGAAGAAGTTGATCGAGGCCAGCGCGCGCCCCTCGTCCGCGGGGTCGACGACCGCCCAGCAGACCCTGCGCCCCGTGGCGCGCGCCTCGCGCTGGAACTCGAGGTACTCGCGTGCCTCGCGCTCTCCGTACGGATCGGGTAGCAGTGGGAGCCACTGCCGCGTCCGAGGGTCGTTGCAGGCCTCGACGATGCGCGGCACGTCCGACTCGCGCAGCTCGCGCAGGCGCAGTCTCTCCGCCTCGAGCGTCGGTACGTCGAACCACGTGCCGTTCGGCGCGCGCTCGTCATCGGGCAGGAGCGTCCCCACCCACCCGTCGCGGAGCTCCCCGCGGTGGGGGAGCGACGCCCGCACGGTGCCCTCCACCTTGAAGCCGACCCGCCAGGCGAGCTTGCGCGACGGCCAGTTGCCCTTGTTCGCGCGCCAGACGATCACACGTGCCTGCCGGTCCGAGAAGCCCCAGTCGACGAGGAGCCGCACCGCGCGTTCCATGGCCCCGGTGCCGCGCACCCAGGGGTGCGAGCCGTAGGCGAGCTCGAGTCGGCCGGCGCCCTCGTCACGGAGCTCGACCGTGCCGGCGTACCGGTTGTCGACCTCGACGGCGAACCCGAAGTTCCGGCCGTCCGCCCAGCCGGCCGGCATCGTCTCGGTGACGAACGTCCGCCCGTCCTCCAGCGAGTACGGCAGCGGCACCGTCGTCCACTCCTGGCTCAGCGGGTCCTGGCACTGCTCGTACACGCCCTGCGCGTCTTCCTCCCGGTGCGCACGCAGGGTGACCGTGCCGTCGCTGAGGGTGGGGACCGAGGCCATGCCGGCACCCTGCCAAGCGCCTTCATCGAGCGGCAACCGGGTATCTGCGGCCGCGTCGCACCGACCCCCACGCCGGGCTCGCGTCCTCGCGCGGAGCTGTTCGGTCCAGGTGACACAATGCGCCCCATGCCCAGCCTCGCCACCTCCCCGGAGCTGACCGTCCCCGAGGTGACGTCGGGCGCCCGTCCGCGCGTGCTGTCCGGCATCCAGCCGACCGCCGACTCCTTCCACTTCGGCAACTACCTCGGCGCGACCCGGCAGTGGGTCGACCTCCAGCGCGAGTACCAACCCTTCTTCTTCATCGCCGACCTGCACGCCATCACCATCGAGCAGGACCCGAAGGTGCTGCGCGAGCGCACCCTGCGGGCCGCGGCCCAGCTGGTCGCGATGGGCATCGACCCCGCGCGCTCGTCGATCTTCGTGCAGAGCCAGATCCCGGCCCACGCCCAGCTGGGGTGGGTCCTCCAGTGCCTCACCGGGTTCGGCGAGGCCAGGCGGATGACGCAGTTCAAGGACAAGTCGGCCAAGGGCGGCGAGGGCGCGTCGAGCGTCGGCCTCTTCACCTACCCGATCCTCCAGGCGGCCGACATCCTGCTCTACCGCCCTCACTACGTCCCGGTCGGCGAGGACCAGCGCCAGCATCTCGAGCTCACCCGCGACCTGGCCCAGCGGTTCAACCACCGCTACAAGAAGACGTTCCGTCTCCCGGAGCCCTACATCCTGAAGGCGACCGCCAAGATCGCCGACCTCCAGGAGCCGACCGCGAAGATGTCGAAGTCGTCGTCCTCGCCCGGCGGCATCATCGAGCTCCTCGACGATCCGCGGGTCAACGCCAAGAAGATCCGCTCGGCCGTGACCGACTCCGGCACCGACATCCGCTTCGACCCCGAGAAGAAGCCGGGCATCTCCAACCTGCTGACGATCTACTCCGCGCTCAGCAACCGCAGCGTCACCGACATCGAGGACGAGTACGCCGGCCGCGGGTACGGCGACCTCAAGCGCGACCTCTCCGAGCTCGTCGTCGAGTTCGTGACGCCTTTCCGCGACCGGACCCTCGAGCTGCTCGAGGACCAGCAGCACCTCCTCGACATCCTCGAGCAGGGTCGCCGGCAGGCCTCGGCCATCGCCGAGGCGACCCTCGAGGACGTCTTCCAGCGCGTGGGCTTCGCCGCCCGGGCCAAGAAGCGGTAGACACGTCTCCTGATGACGACCATCGGCGTCTCCCTCGCCGTCCCGGAACCGTGGGGCAGCCGCCTCCAGGAGTTCCGGGTGTCGAACGGCGACGCCCAGGGCCAGGGGATCCCGACCCACATCACCCTCGTCCCGCCGATCGTGGTCGACCCGGCGCTCCTCGGCGACGTCGAACGTCACCTCGGCCGGGTGGCCGCGGCGTCGCCGGCGTACGACGTGCACCTCCGGGGCTCCGGCACCTTCCGCCCCGTCTCGCCGGTGGTCTTCGTGAACCTGGTCGAGGGCATCTCCCAGACCGAGCAGCTGGCCAAGGACTGCCGCCGCGGGCCGCTGGAGCTCCAGCTGGACTTCCCCTACCACCCGCACGTGACCGTCGCCCACGTCGACGACGACGAGCTGCTGGACCGCGCCTTCGACGAGCTCGCGACGTTCGACTGCTGCTTCACCGTCGAGGCCTTCCACCTCTACGTGCACGACCCCGACCTCGGCTGGAAAGCGACCCGGGACTACGCCCTGACGGGACCCTCCGCCGACGACTGAAATGTCACACCACCCGGATGCGCTTCGTGCGAGTGCCGCGCGATAGGTTCTTGTGTCGCCCGCGCCCCTCGGCGGCCGGGCGTGCGGAACGCGTCGGACAGCGTGCCGCGGTCGGTCAGAGAGGACGGCGATGACAACTGGAGTGCACGGCCCCACCAGGGCCCGCATCGAAGCCAAGACGCTGCGGACGGACCGGTGGTGGTTGTACCCACTCACCACGTTCGTCGTCTTCTTCGCGTTCGTCGTCTATGCGACCATCCGCGCATTCCAGGGCAGCGACTACTTCAGCAAGCCCTACCTCTCGCCGTTCTACTCGCCGTGCCTCGGTGACTGCGTGAAGGACAGCTCCGACTTCGGACAGCCGTTCGGCTGGTGGCCGCTCTCGGCCGCGCTGATCATCCTGATCTTCCCGCTCGGCTTCCGGCTCACCTGCTACTACTACCGCAAGGCCTACTTCCGGTCGTTCTGGCTGAGCCCGCCGGCGTGCGCGGTCGCCGAGCCGCACAAGAGCTACTCCGGCGAGACCCGGCTGCCGTTGATCCTCAACAACATCCACCGCTACTTCTGGTACGCCGCGGTCGGCGTCGCGCTGGTCCTGACCTGGGACACGATCTTGGCGTTCGGCCCGACCGAGGACGAGTCGAGCGGCATCCACATGGGCCTGGGCACGCTGGTCTTCCTGGTCAACATCGTCCTGATCTGGCTGTACACGCTGTCCTGCCACTCGTGCCGGCACATCGTCGGTGGCAAGCTGCGCCACTTCAGCAAGCACCCGGTGCGCTACAAGATGTGGAGCTGGGTCTCCAAGCTCAACGCCAACCACGCCCGCTACGCCTGGCTCTCCCTGTTCTCCGTGGCCCTGGCCGACCTCTACGTGGTGCTGATCTCCTCCGGCGCCTTCGACGACCCGAGGTTCTTTTGACCCCCACGACGTTCTTAGCTCCTTCCGCTGCGCTCCCTCCGCGAACAACGCCGCGGGGACCCCGAAAGGCGTTCTGACATGACCGAGATCGAGAAGCACCAGTACGACGTCATCGTGATCGGCGCGGGCGGCTCCGGCCTCCGCGCCGCGATCGCCGCCCACGAGGCCGGCGCCAAGGTCGCCGTCGTCTGCAAGTCCCTGCTGGGCAAGGCCCACACCGTGATGGCCGAGGGCGGGGCGGCTGCGGCGCTCGGCAACCTGTGGCCCGAGGACAACTGGCAGGTCCACTTCCGCGACACCATGCGCGGCGGCAAGATGCTGAACAACTGGCGGATGGCCCAGCTCCACGCGCAGGAGGCGCCCGAGCGGGTGCTCGAGCTCGAGGACTGGGGCGCACTGTTCGACCGCACCAAGGACGGCCTGATCTCCCAGCGCGACTTCGGCGGCCACCGCTACGCCCGCCTCGCGCACGTCGGTGACCGCACCGGCCTGGAGATGATCCGCACCCTCCAGCAGCGCAGCGTCCAGCTCGGGATCGACGTGTTCATGGAGTGCACGATCACCGATCTCCTCAAGGACGGGTCGCGGATCTCCGGCGCCTTCGGCTATTGGCGCGAGACCGGGGCGTTCATCGCCTTCGAGGCGCCGGCGATCGTGCTCGCCACCGGCGGCATCGGCAAGAGCTTCAAGGTCACCTCGAACTCCTGGGAGTACACCGGCGACGGCCACGCGATGGCCCTGCGTGCCGGCGCGAAGCTGATCAACATGGAGTTCGTCCAGTTCCACCCGACCGGCATGGTCTGGCCGCCCTCGGTCAAGGGTCTGCTCGTCACCGAGTCGGTTCGCGGTGACGGCGGCATCCTGAAGAACTCCGAAGGCAAGCGGTTCATGTTCGACTACATCCCGGAGTTCTTCAAGGCGGAGACGGCCGACAACGAGGCGGAGGCCGACCGCTGGTACGAGGACAAGGCGAACAACCGGCGGCCACCCGAGCTGCTGCCTCGTGACGAGGTCGCCCGGGCCATCAACTCCGAGATCAAGGCCGGGCGCGGCAGCGAGCACGGTGGCGTCTACCTCGACATCGCCTCACGCCGTACGCCGGAGTTCATCCGCAGGCGGTTGCCGTCGATGTACCACCAGTTCAAGGAGCTGGCCGACGTCGACATCACCCAGGAGCCGATGGAGATCGGCCCGACCTGTCACTACGTGATGGGGGGCGTGGAGGTCGACCCCGACACCGAGATGAGCGGCGTCGAGGGCCTGTACTCCGTCGGCGAGTGCTCGGGCGGCATGCACGGCTCCAACCGCCTCGGCGGCAACTCGCTGTCCGACCTGCTGGTCTTCGGCAAGCGCGCCGGCGACGCCGCCGCGTCGTACGCCGCCGGGCTGAGCAGCCGGGCGACGCTCTCCGAGGACGACCTGAGCAAGGCCGAGCAGCTCGCGCTCTCGCCGTTCGAGGCCTCGGGTGAGGGCACCGAGAACCCCTACACGGTCCAGCAGGACCTCCAGCAGACGATGAACGACCTGGTCGGCATCATCCGCACCCGGGCGGAGCTGGAGAAGTCACTCGGCGAGATCGAGAAGCTCAAGGAGCGCGCGAGGCACCTCAGGGTCGAGGGCGACCGGCGCTACAACCCCGGCTGGCACCTCGCGATCGACCTGCGCAACATGCTGCTGGTCTCCGAGTGCATCGCGAAGGCCGCGCTCGAGCGGGAGGAGTCACGCGGTGGCCACACCCGCGACGACCACCCCGGCTTCGACGAGAGGTGGGGCACGCTCAACATCGCGCTGTCCATCAACGCCGCGGGCGACGGCGTGGACCTCGCCACCCAGCCGCTCCCGGTGATGCCGGACGAGCTGGCCGCGTTCTTCGAGGAGGCTCACTGAGATGTCGTACACGCTGAAGATGAGGCTCTGGCGCGGCGACCAGTCCGGCGGCGACCTGCAGGACTTCGACGTCGAGGTCGAGACCGGCGAGGTCGTGCTCGACGCGATCCACCGCGTGCAGGCCACGCAGGCCGGCGACCTCGCCGTCCGGTGGAACTGCAAGGCCGGCAAGTGCGGCTCGTGCAGCGCCGAGGTGAACGGCCGCCCGCGGCTGATGTGCATGACCCGGCTGTCGGACTACGACCCGTCCGAGACCATCACGGTCACGCCGATGCGCACCTTCCCCGTGATCCGCGACCTGGTCACCGACGTCTCGTACAACTACGAGAAGGCCCAGGAGCTGCCCTACGTCGAGCTGCCGCCGCGCGACGCCGACGGCAAGCGCCGGATGATGCAGGAGGACGTCGAGCGCGGCCAGGAGTTCCGCAAGTGCATCGAGTGCTTCCTGTGCCAGAACACCTGCCACGTCGTGCGTGACCACGAGGACAACAAGAAGAGCTTCGCCGGGCCACGGTTCTTCCTGCGGTACGCCGAGCTCGACATGCACCCGCTCGACACCGTCGACCGCCGCCGGGTCACCCGCGAGCAGGCCGGCCTCGGCTACTGCAACATCACCAAGTGCTGCACCGAGGTCTGCCCCGAGGGCATCCACATCACCGACAACGCGATCATCCCGATGAAGGAGCGCGTGGTCGACCGGACCTACGACCCGCTGGTGTGGCTGGGCAACAAGATCGGCATCCGCGACAAGGACCGCGACTCCCGCGCCGAGATCTGACCTCCCTCTGACGTCGCGGCAGTACCAGAGTCTCGGAGATCTGGGTCTTCGTACTCAGGCGCGGATGTGACGTTCGCCTCCACCATGGGGGCATGGACACACGAGCAGCCAAGACGGACGTCCGCCGCGTGGTGCTGGCGGTGACGATCGCGTCGTTCAGCATCGCGGCACTGATGGGGATCGCCGCGCTGCTGGGCGCCGGGGACTTCGGCGAGACCAGCGTGCGCATCCTGCTCACCACCGTCGTCGTCGGCTGCGCCAGCGTCGTCACGCTGTGCTGCCTCGTGGCCGTGGCGGGGCGCTACCACCTGGTCGGTGTGACGGGCTTCCTGACCACCCTGGCGACCGCCGTGCTGGGGCTGGTCCTGGTGTGGGGCTCGTGGGACGAGCTGGACCAGAGCGTGTACCAGACGTTCGGGGTCGCCGTCGCCGCGTCGCTGACGCTGGCGCAGGTCTGCCTGATGCTCGGTGTCGCCGGCGGCCGGCGTTCGCTGGCGCCGTTCGTGTGGTCGACCGTCGGTCTCGCGGTCGTCGTCTTCGCGATGGTCAGCACCCTCATCACCGGGTACGACGACCCGTCCGACGGGTTCCTCCGCACCCTCGGCGTCGTGGCGATCCTGGACGTGCTCGGCACCCTCGTGACGATCGCGGTCGGCGTCTTCGGCCGGGGTGAGGACGGTTCCTTGAGCGTGACGATTGCGCCGGCCGTCGCCGCCCGGGTGCGGGCGGAGAGTGCCGCGACCGGTCGTTCGGAGCGCGACGTCGTCATCGAGGCGCTGGGCCGCTACTTCGAGGTGCCGGTCGACTGAGCGGACCTCAGGCGAGGTCCTGCTGGATCTCCTCGAGCTGACGACCCTTGGTCTCGGGCACGCGCAGCGCGAAGAACACCAGTGACAGCACGGCGAGGACGGCGTACAGGAAGAAGACGCCCTGCCGGGTGATCGCATCGCTGAGGCTCAGGAAGGTCTGAGCCACCAGGAAGTTGGCCCCCCAGTTCGCGATCGTGCACAGAGCCATGGCCTTGCTCCGGGCGCCGACCGGGAAGATCTCCGAGATCAACAGCCAGAAGACGGGGCCGAGGCCGAGCGCGAACGCCGCGATGAACAGCAGGAGCCCCGCCAAGGCCACCCAGCCGTAGTCGGCCTGCAGCGTCGACGACGAGAAGTAGGTCCCGAGGACCACCAGCGCCACGAGAAGTCCGGCGGTCCCCGTCAGGAGCAGGGCGCGACGGCCGAGGCGGTCGAGCAGCAGCACCGCCACGATCGTGAACACGACATTGGTGACACCGACCGCCACCGTTTGGGCCAACGCGGCCGAGTTGCCGAGGCCGGTGTCGGCCAGGATGGTCGGCGCGTAGTAGATGACGGTGTTGACCCCGACGAACTGCTGAGCGATGGCCAGGGCGAGGCCCACGAGCAACAGAGGCCGCAGCTGGTCGGACGCCAGGTGGGCGAGACGAGTGTTGCGTTCGTTCTCGTTCGCCTCCTCGATGTCCTCCAGCTCCTGGTCGACATCCGCGTCGTCGTCACCCTCACGCAGCTCCTGCAGCACCTCGCGAGCCCGCTCCTCCTGACCGTTCATGACCAGCCAGCGCGGAGTCCGGGGCACGGTCAGCATGCCGATCGCAAGGGCTGCGCCCGGCAGTGCGGCGACGCCGAGCATCCAGCGCCACTCGCCAGGGAGCCCCTGGAAGGCGAAGTTGACGATGTAGGCGAGCAGGATGCCGGAGGTGATGGCGAGCTGGTTGAACGAGACCAGGCCGCCCCGTACCCGCGGCGGCGAGACCTCGGAGATGTAGAGCGGGGCCACGAAAGACGCCGTCCCGACCGAGAGACCGAGCAGGAGTCGGAAGCCGATCAGCATGGACGCGGACACCGAGAAGGCGCAGCCGAGGGCGCCGACGACGTAGATGCATCCTGAGATCACCTTGGTCCACTTCCGGCCGATCCGGTCCGCGAGGTAGCCGGACAGCAATGCCCCACACATCGCGCCGAGCAGGACGGCGGCGACGATCGCCTGCTGTTGGAACGTGTCGGCGTGCAGGTCCGACTTGATGAACAGCAGAGCGCCGGAGATGACGCCCGTGTCATAGCCGAAGAGGAGCCCTCCGATGGCGGCGACGGCGGAGATCCGGACGAGGAGCCCGTTGCCGCTCGCCCGCATCTCGTGGACGAACGTCGATGTCATGGAGGGCCGGTATCCGACTCCGGAAGATACATGCGTCGGCGCATGTATCTTCCGGATCGGTTCGGCGCCGGGATCAGCGAGGGGAGTACGCCGGAGCCAGCCGGGCGAGGGCGAGTGCGGCGAGGAGGAGTCCGAAGTCGCGCAGGGCCACGTCGCCGTACCCGGTCAGGACCAGCAGGTTCACGATGATGCCCGCCAGCCAGAGCGCGACCACATAGGCACCGATCCTCGGCCGCCAGGCCACGAGCAGGCCGGCGACCACCTCGATGACGCCCACCGCGAGCATCGCCTGGTGAGCGCTGCCGGGAACGAGGTCGTTGAACTGGCCCGCGAGGTACTTCGGCCAGTCGGTCATCACGTTGGCGAACTTGTCGAGCCCGAACAGGATCGGCGCGACGGTGAACGCCGTGCGCAGGATGAGGAACGCCTCACGGCCCGCGCGGTCGGTACCGGCCGCAGCTGGTGCCTGGGACGGAACGGTCGAGGAAGCCATGACCGAGTCCTTTCTAACGGAGATAGACATCTCCATTAGAGACCGGTGAGCTTCTAACGTCAAGGTTTCTCTCAGTTAGAGGTCGAGGCTGCCGTCGAAAACCTCACACCGTGTGGCTCCGGCCGAGGGAGCGCTCCTAGCCTTGCGGCATGAGGGACGACGTGGCCGGAGGGCTCGACGAGCCGGGCGAGCTCCAGCCGGGGCAGGGCTCGCTCGCCCTGGCGTCGCCCGAGGACACGTGGTCACGTGCCGACTGGGAGAAGGCCGCCGCAGGCGTGCTGCGCAAGTCGGGCCGGCTGTCACAGGACGACCCGGACGAGGTGGTCTGGGCGGCGCTGACGCACACGACGTACGACGGGGTCGAGATCACGCCGCTCGGCACACCCGACCACGTGACCCACGCGACGAGCCCGCGCTCGCAGCGTTCGGGCGCCTGGGACGTCCGCGTGCGCGTCGGGGCCGGGCATCACCGGGTGCTCGAGGAGCTCGAACGGGGTGCCACCAGCCTCTGGGTGCTCGCCGAGGACGTCCCGGCTGACCGGCTCGCGTCCCTGCTGGACGGGGTGCTCCTGGACGTTGCGCCGGTCGTCCTGGAGGCGCCCACCCTCGCGCACGCCGAGGCACTCGTGGCCCTCGGCGACCTGCACCCCGACACCAACCTGGGGGCTTCCGCCGATCTCGGGGCCGACGCCGATCTCGTCGCGATGGCCCGGCTCGCCGTCGACGCCGGTGTGCGAGGCGTCGTCGTCGACGGCGTCGAGGTGCACGAGCACGGCGCCTCCGACGCGCAGGAGCTCGGGTGGCTGCTGGCGAGGGGCGCACACGTCCTCCGGGTCCTCGAGCGGGGCGGCATCGGTCCCGAGCAGGCGCTGCCGCTGGTCGAGCTGCGGGTCGCGGTCACCGACGAGCAGTTCGCGAGCATCGCCAAGCTGCGTGCCCTTCGCGTCCTGTGGGCCCGCGTCGCCGAGCTGTGCGGAGTGGCGGATCCGCGGACCCGGATCCACGCCGTGACCAGCCGCCCGATGACCAGCGCGTACGACGTGCACGTGAACCTCCTGCGCACGACGGTGGCGGCGTTCGCGGCGGGAGTCGGCGGGGCCGACGCGATCACGGCCGTGCCCTTCGACGAGCCGACGGGCGTGATCTCGACGATGAGCCGGCGGCTCGCCCGCAACATCTCGGCCCTCCTCGTCGAGGAGTCGCACGTCGCTCACGTCGCCGACCCAGCCGGCGGCGCCTACGCCGTCGAGCGCCTCACCGACGACCTGTGCCGCGCGGCGTGGACCGAGCTCGGACGGATCGAGGCCGAGGGTGAGGAGTCGTTCCATGCCCGGGCCGCCGAGGTGCGCGCCCGGCGTGAGGCTGACGTCGCGCATCGCCGTCGGCCGATCACCGGACTGAGCGAGTTCGCCAACCTCGCCGACCCGGTGCCGATCCGGCGCAACCTGTCCTACCGCTGGGGCGCGGCGTTCGAGGCACTCCGGGCCGACCCGCCTGCGCGGCACGTCTTCCTGGCGACTCTCGGCCCGGTCGCCGAGCACACGGCGCGCGCCGGGTTCGCGGCGAACCTCCTCGCCGCCGGGGGCGTCGCGGTCGACACGGCCGGTGCGACGAGCGGGGTCGGCGACCTGACCGCGGCCTACGACGGCCAGCCGGTCGTCTGCCTGGCCGGCACCGACGCGACGTACGCCGAGTGGGGGAGTGCAGCCGCAGCGGAGTTGCGCGACGCGGGGGCTGCTCGGGTGGTGGTGGTCTCGACAGGCTCGACGGGCGGAGGCGACCTCACCTGGGCCGACGACGTGTTCCGCGACGGCGACGACGCGGTGGCCTTCCTGACGCGGACCCGGGAGTCATTGCGATGAGCGTCCCGGAGAGGTTCGGTGCGGCGTCGTGGGACGGTGGTTTCGAGACGGTCGCAGAGCGACCTCCTCAACCACCGGAGGACGTCGCGGAGCGACCTCCTCAACCACCGGAGGAGCCGTGGCACAGCCCGGAGGGCATCGAGATCAAGGCGCTGTACGACGCCGGCGACCTGGCCGGCCTCGACGCGCTGGACACCTGGCCCGGGCTGACGCCGTACCTCCGCGGCCCCTACCCGACGATGTACACCACCCAGCCGTGGACCATCCGCCAGTACGCCGGGTTCTCCACTGCCGAGGAGTCCAACGCGTTCTACCGCCGCAACCTCGCGGCCGGGCAGAAGGGCCTGAGCGTCGCCTTCGACCTGGCGACCCACCGCGGCTACGACTCCGACCACCCGCGGGTGCGCGGTGACGTCGGGATGGCAGGGGTCGCGATCGACTCGATCTACGACGCCCGCACGCTGTTCGACGGGATCCCGCTGGACCAGATGTCGGTCAGCATGACCATGAACGGCGCGGTGCTGCCGGTGATGGCGCTCTACATCGCGGCGGCCGAGGAGCAGGGCGTCAAGCCGTCGCAGCTGTCGGGGACCATCCAGAACGACATCCTCAAGGAGTTCATGGTCCGCAACACCTACATCTACCCGCCCGGCCCGAGCATGCGGATCGTCGGCGACATCTTCAGCTACACCGCCGAGCACATGCCGAGGTTCAACTCGATCTCCATCTCCGGCTACCACATGCAGGAGGCCGGAGCGACGGCCGACCTCGAGCTCGCCTACACGTTGGCCGACGGCGTGGAGTACGTTCGCACCGGCATCGCCGCGGGGCTGGACGTCGACCGGTTCGCTCCTCGGCTGAGCTTCTTCTGGGCGATCGGCATGAACTTCTTCATGGAGGTCGCCAAGCTGCGCGCGGCCCGGGCGCTGTGGTCGCGACTGATGCGCGACTTCGGGCCGCGGGACCCGCGGAGCCTGAGCCTGCGCACGCACTGCCAGACCAGCGGCTGGAGCCTGACCGCGCAGGACCCGTTCAACAACGTGGCGCGCACCTGCATCGAGGCGATGGCCGCCACGCAGGGCCACACGCAGAGCCTCCACACCAACGCGCTCGACGAGGCGATCGCGCTGCCGAGCGACTTCAGCGCCCGGATCGCCCGCAACACCCAGCTTCTCCTGCAACAGGAGAGCGGCACGACGTGGACGATCGACCCCTGGGCCGGCAGCTACTACGTCGAGCGGCTCACCCACGACCTCGCCGAGCGAGCCTGGGCCCACATCGGTGAGGTCGAGCGGGCCGGTGGCATGGCCAAGGCGATCGAGGAGGGCATCCCGAAGCTGCGCATCGAGGAGGCGGCCGCCCGCACCCAGGCGCGGATCGACTCCGGTGCGCAGGCGGTGATCGGGGTGAACACCTACCGCGTCGACGACGAGGAGCCGCTGGAGGTCCTCAAGGTCGACAACGACGCGGTCTACCGCCAGCAGGTGGCCAAGCTCGAGCGGTTGCGCGCCGAGCGCGACGACGACGAGGTAGGTCGGGCCCTCGGCGCCCTCACCCGGGCTGCGGAGACCGACGAGAACCTGCTGGCCCTGGCCGTCGACGCGGCGCGGGCCAAGGCCTCGGTCGGCGAGATCAGCGGCGCCCTGGAGAAGGTGTGGGGCCGCCACCGCGCCCAGATCCGTACCATCTCGGGTGTGTTCAGGGACGAGGCCGGCTCGGCCGGCGACCGACTCGTCCAGGAGGTGCTCGACGCGACGGCGGCGTTCGAGGAGGCAGAGGGACGCCGGCCGCGGATCCTGATCGCGAAGATGGGCCAGGACGGCCACGACCGCGGGCAGAAGGTGATCGTGAGCGCCTTCGCCGACATGGGTTTCGACGTCGACGTGGGCCCGTTGTTCTCCACGCCCGAGGAGGTGGCGCAGCAGGCGGTCGACGCCGACGCGCACATCGTCGGCGTGAGCAGCCTCGCCGCCGGCCACCTCACCCTCGTGCCGGCGCTGAAGAAGGCGCTGGCCGAGCACGGCCGCGACGACATCATGGTCGTCGTGGGCGGGGTGATCCCGCCCGAGGACGTCCGCACGCTGGAGGAGATGGGCGCCGCCGCGGTCTTCCTGCCCGGCACCGTCATCGCTCGCTCCGCGCTCGACCTGCTGGCCAGGCTGCGCGAGCACCTGGACCACGGATGACCGACCTGGTCGAGGGCGTCGTCGCGAGACGCCGCGCGGCCGTGAGCCGCGCGATCACGCTCGTGGAGTCGAGCCGTCCCGAGCACCGCAGGCAGGCGCGCGAGCTGCTGGCGGCACTGCCCGCACCCGAACGGCCCGCCGTCCGGGTCGGGATCTCGGGCGTGCCCGGCGTCGGGAAGTCGACGTTCATCGAGGCGCTCGGCGGCCGGCTGACCAAGGCCGGACACCGCGTCGGCGTGCTCGCGGTCGACCCCAGCAGCCGACGCACGGGCGGCTCCGTGCTCGGCGACAAGACCCGGATGCCGGAGCTGGCGGCGGACGAGCGGGCCTACATCCGGGCCAGCCCGAGCGCGGGCACGCTCGGCGGGGTCGCCCGCGCGACCAGCCAGGCGATGCTCGTGCTGGAGGCCGCGGCGTACGACGTGGTGCTGGTGGAGACCGTCGGGGTGGGGCAGTCCGAGACGACTGTGGCCGGCATGGTCGACACCTTCTTGTTCCTGACGCTTGCGCGCACGGGTGACCAGCTCCAGGGCATCAAGCGCGGCATCCTCGAGCTCGCCGACGTGATCGCGGTCAACAAGGCCGACGGTGACCGTGAGGCGGAGGCGCGGTCGGCCGCACGCGAGCTGGCCGGGGCGCTGCGGATGGTGCACGGCAGCGGACGCGCCCCCGCGGTCGTGACCTGCTCGGGGCTGACCGGCGCCGGCGTCGACGACGTGTGGGACCGGGTGCTCGCCCACCGCGTCCACCTCGGTGACGAGGGGCTGGCCGAGAAGCGGGCCCACCAGCAGCTCGACTTCGCCTGGGAGCTCGTGCGCGACGAGCTGGAGCAGCGGCTGGCCAGGTCCGAGGCGGTCCGCCGGGTGCGGGACGAGGTGCGCGAGCTCGTGCTGCGCGGGGAGCTGCCGGCCGTCGCGGCGGCCGACCGGATCCTCGCGGCGTACGACGAGGGGTCGGCGTGACCCCGGCCGATTCCGTCGCGGGCAGCCCGGTGAACTAACCTCGGACGGTCATGTCCAGGGAAGAGGCGCTCGCGATCGTCGAGACGGTCGTCGACAAGCGCGAGGACGACCTGGTCGACCTGCGACGCGACCTCCACGCCCATCCCGAGCTGTCGTGGGAGGAGCGGCGGACCACCGACCTGGTCAGCCACCTGCTCGACGAGCTGGGCTGGCAGGTGACGCGCACGGGGGAGTCCGGGCTCATCGCCGACCTCGGGTCGGAGGGGTCCCGGGTCGCCCTGCGGGCCGACCTCGACGCCCTCCCCGTCAACGACACCACCGACGACCCTTGGCAGAGCCGGGTTCCCGGCGTGGCCCACGCCTGCGGGCACGACGTCCACACGACCGCCCTGCTCGGGGCCGGGATGGCACTCGCCGAGGTCCACACGGCCGGCCTCCTGCCCGGACGGGTCCGCCTGCTGTTCCAGCCGGCCGAGGAGGTCATGCCAGGCGGCGCGACCCGGCTGATGGAGCTCGGGGCACTCGACGACGTGGCCCGGATCTTCTGCCTCCACTGCGACCCTGGCCTCGACGTCGGCAAGGTGGGGCTCCGGGACGGCCCGATCACCGGCGCCGCCGACAGCCTGGCGATCCGGCTGACCGGCAGCGGCGGGCACACGAGCCGGCCACACCTCACCGAGGACCTCACCTTCGCGCTCGGCAAGATCGTCACCGAGCTTCCCGCCGTCCTCTCCCGGCGGTTGGACCCGCGGACCGGTGTCAGTGTCGTCTGGGGCCGGCTCGAGGCCGGCCGTGCGGTCAACGTGATCCCCGAGTCCGGGACCCTCGCCGGCACGGTCCGCATGCTCGACGCCGTGGCGTGGAGCGACATGGAGGAGCGCATCCGCCGCCACGTCGGCGAGATCGTCGCGCCGTACGGCGTCCACGCGGCCGTGGACTACCACCGCGGTGTGCCCCCGGTGGTCAACGACGTCGCCTCCGCGGCCCTGCTCGGCCGGGCGGTCGACGACGTGCTCGGCACCGGCGGCCGGGCACCCACGTCACAGAGCCTGGGTGGCGAGGACTTCGCGTGGTACCTGACCCGCGTGGCGGGGGCGATGGGCCGGCTCGGCACGCGCACGCCCGGGGGGCCGACGTACGACATCCACCAGGGGAACATGCGCGTCGACGAGCGCGCGACGGCCATCGGTGCGAAGGTGCTCGCGGCCGTCGCAGTCGGGGCTTGGTGATTCACATGCGTGTTCATCGGGTCACCGATCGATAACACGCAGAAGACTTCGTCACAGGGGGGCGACTGCTCCCCATGTGTGCATTAGGGTGAGCCGAACATTTTTCCCGCTCCTGGTGTGCGGGGACGAACGAGGAGATCCACTTGCGCCACGCAGTCAAGATCGTCGCCGCGCTCGGAGCGGCCAGCCTGCTCTTCGCGGGCTGTTCCAAGCCGAGCTCGAGCAGCACGGCGACCGAACAGCCTTCCAGCTCCACGACCAGCTCCAGCCCGGCCTCCACCGGCAGCCTCAAGGCCTGCATGGTGCTCGACGTGGGTGGTGTCGATGACCACTCGTTCAACCAGTCCTCGTGGGCGGGTATGCAGGCGGCCAACAAGGACAACCCGAACATCAAGATCTCGTACGTGCCGTCGTCCTCGCAGAACGACTACGTGCCCAACCTGACCGCGGAGACCAACAAGGGCTGCGACACCGTGATCGCGGTCGGCGGCCTGATGTTCGACGCCGTCACCAAGATCGCCAAGAAGAACCCCGACCAGCAGTACGCCGAGGTCGACGCCGCGTCGAACGCTCCGAACTTCTACGGCATGCAGTACAACACCGCCCAGGGCGCGTTCCTCGGTGGCTACCTCGCCGCCGGCATGAGCAAGACCGGCAAGGTGGCGACGTACGGCGGCCTCAACATCCCGCCCGTCACCATCTACATGGACGGCTTCTGGGAGGGCGTGCAGTACTACAACAAGCAGAAGGGCAAGAACGTCCAGGTCCTCGGCTGGGACGAGAAGAACCAGAAGGGCGGCACCTTCGCCAACTCCTTCACCGACGCCAACAAGGGCAAGCAGATCACCTCGCAGTTCCAGCAGCAGGGTGCCGACATCGTCTTCCCGGTCGCCGGTGGCACCGGCGTCGGCTCGGCCGCTGCCGCGGCTGCGTCGGGCGGTCAGCTCTCGGTGATCTGGGTCGACACCGACGGCTGCGAGAGCGTCGCGCAGTACTGCAAGTACTTCCTGACCTCGGTGACCAAGAACCTCAAGGGCGCGGTCCAGGACTACCTCGAGAAGGCCGCCTCCGGCACCTTCCCGACCGGCAACTACACCGGCACGCTGGAGAACGACGGAACCGGCCTGGCCCCGTTCCACGACTTCGACAGCAAGGTGCCGGCGGACCTGAAGTCCGAGCTCGACCAGATCAAGCAGGACATCATCTCCGGCAAGATCAAGATCACCTCGCCGAGCCAGCCCACGGAGTGAGGGCGCGCCGTCGGGAATGAACTGACCGATGAGCCGGAATGAGGGAGCACCGGGCACGCCCGGTGCTCCCTCCTCGGCACGTCCACACGCGTGCCTCATGATCCTGAGACATGATGGCGTGAGCGCGCTCGGGCAGCTGGACGACAGGGAGGTCCCACAGTGAAGCTCGAGCTTCGCGGTATCACCAAACGCTTCGGCGACCTGGTGGCCAACGACTCGATCGATCTCGTCGTGGAGCCCGGTGAGATCCACGCCCTTCTCGGGGAGAACGGTGCGGGCAAGAGCACGTTGATGAACGTGCTGTACGGGCTCTACCACCCCGACGCCGGTGAGATCCTGATCGACGACGAGCCGGTCACCTTCAGCGGACCGGGCGACGCCATGCGGGCCGGCATCGGCATGGTGCACCAGCACTTCATGCTCATCCCGGTGTTCACCGTGGCCGAGAGCGTCGAGCTCGGGCACGAGCGGACGCGCTTCGGCTTCCTGAACCAACGGGCCGCCCGCCGCGAGGTCCGGGAGGTCTCGGAGAGGTACGGGCTCCACGTGCCCGTCGACGCCCTGATCCAGGACCTCCCCGTGGGCGTGCAGCAGCGCGTCGAGATCATCAAGGCCCTCGTCCGCGACGCCCAGGTGCTGATCCTGGACGAGCCCACCGCGGTGCTGACCCCGCAGGAGACCGACGACCTGATGGAGGTGATGCGGTCCCTGAAGGAGGGCGGCACCTCGATCGTGTTCATCACCCACAAGCTCCGGGAGGTGCGGGCGGTCGCCGACCGGATCACGGTGATCCGCCGTGGCAAGGTCGTCGGGCAGGCCAGCCCCACCGCGTCGTCGGCCGAGCTGGCCTCGATGATGGTCGGCCGTCCGGTCTCCCTCGAGATCGAGAAGGAGCCCCGCGAGCCGGAGGGCGAGATCCTGCGGGTGGAGGACCTCACGGTCGTCGACCACACCGGGCAGGTCACCGTCGACGACGTGAGCTTCTCGGTGCGGGGAGGCGAGATCTACGCGCTCGCAGGTGTGCAGGGCAACGGCCAGACCGAGCTGACCGAGGCGCTGGTCGGGCTCGAGCAGGTGCAGACCGGACGGGTGCTGCTGGAGGGCAGGGACGTCACGCGGGCCGGCATCGACGCGATGATCGGTCTCGGCGTCGGGTACGTGCCCGAGGACCGCCTGCACGACGGCCTGGTCAGCAGCTTCTCGGTCGCGGAGAACCTCGTGCTGGACCTCTACCATCGTGAGCCGTTCTCCAGGGGCCTGTCGCTGGACCTGGACAAGATCCGTGAGAACGCGCAGGCGCGGGTGGAGGAGTTCGACGTACGAACGTCGTCGATCGAGCACACGGCGTCCACGCTCTCGGGCGGCAACCAGCAGAAGGTGGTGCTGGCCCGCGAGCTCTCCCGGCCGCTGAAGCTGCTCATCGTGGCTCAGCCCACCCGTGGCCTGGACGTCGGCTCGATGGAGTTCGTCCATCGCCGGATCGTGGCCGAACGGGACAACGGGGCCGCGGTGATCGTGATCTCGACCGAGCTCGACGAGGTGCTCGGGCTGGCCGACCGGATCGGTGTGATGTACCGCGGCAAGATCATCGGCGAGATGGCAGGTGGCGCGGACCCGGAGGCGATCGGCCTCCTGATGGCCGGCCAGGCCCCCGACCAGGCCAAGGAGGTGTCCGCCCCGTGAGCGAGCAGACCGTCGATCCCGCCGCCGACCCGCAGTCGGAACCCGGCGGCGATGGCCCAGGTGACGCCGCCCCCACCGGCCGGTGGAGCAGGCTGGGCGCCAACAACCTCGTCGTCACGGCGCTGGCGTTCGTCGCGGCGATGATCATCGGCGGCATCCTGATCGCGGTCGCCGACCCCAGGACCCAGGACGCCTCCCACTACTTCTTCCAGTACCCCTGGGACACGTTCAGCTACGGCTTCCAGGCGATGTGGAACGGCTACAAGGCGCTCTTCGAGGGCGCGATCTTCAACCCCAACACGGCGTCCAAGGGCACCTGGGCGGGGTACGTCGGCCCCATCTCCGAGACCCTGACGAATGCCACCCCGTTGATTCTCGGCGGCCTCTCCGTCGGCCTGGCGTTCCGGGCCGGCCTGTTCAACATCGGTGGCCAGGGCCAGGTCATCGCCGGTGCGATCTGCGCCGGGTTCGTCGGCTTCCACTGGCACCTGCCGCCGGGGCTGCACCTGCTGCTCGGGATCATCGCGGGCATCCTCGGTGGAGCCCTCTGGGGCGGGATCGCCGGCTTCCTCAAGGCCAAGACCGGGGCCCACGAGGTGATCACGACGATCATGCTCAACTACATCGGGCTCTACCTCCTGGCCTACCTGTTGAGCGTGAAGGGATTCCAGGCGCCGCCGTACGGCCAGGCGATCTCCAACCGGGTCTACGAGAGCGCCCAGCTCCCTCCGCTCCTCGGCGGCAGCGTGCGCGTCCACGGCGGCCTCATCCTGGCGCTGTTGGCTGCCTGGGCCGTCTGGTGGCTGATCGACCGGAGCACGCTGGGCTTCCGTCTGCGGGCCGTCGGTGCCAACCAGTTCGCCTCGCGGACCGCCGGCATGAACGTCGAGAACAGCTACATCACCGTGATGCTGATCGCCGGAGCGCTGTGTGGGCTCGCGGGTGTCAGCCAGATCCTCGGCACGAACAGCCGGATCACCGGTGACATCGACTCCGGCATCGGCTTCGACGCGATCACGGTGGCGCTGCTTGGCCGGGCGAACCCCAAGGGGATCGTCGCCGCCGGCCTGCTGTTCGGCGCCCTTCACGCGGGTGGCACCCAGATGCAGTCGGCCACCGGTACCCCGATCGACCTGGTCCAGGTCATCCAGGCCTTGATCGTGCTGTTCATCGCCGCGCCGATGCTCGTGCGCTCGCTCTGGCGGCTCAAGGGTGCTGGGGCAGGCGTCACCGGCGGCGAGCTCGCGAAGGGATGGAACGGATGACCACCGCAGAGCTGCAGCCCACCGAGCTGACCGTCGAGCACGTCGTCACCCGGCCCCCGGTCTCGCAGGCGCAGCGCATCGGCGCCGGCGTCACCCTGATCGTCCTGGGTCTGGTCACCATCTGGCGGTTCGGCATCGACGGCCATCACGACGAGGACGCCACCATCCGGTTCGGCGCGCTCAACACCGCGCACGTGCCCGTCATCAACGCGCCGGCGGTTCCCGTGGCCTGGGTGTGCGGCGTGGTCACGATCCTGCTCGGCGTCGGGTGGCTGTTGGCACCGCGTCGGCAGTGGTTCGGCGCCGTGATGGGATCCGGCATCTTCTTGTTCGTCGTGGCGTTGATCTGCTGGCTGGCCTCGGCCAGCTCGTTCGCGTTCGTCGACATCGTCGGCCTGCTCAGCAGCACGATCGCCTTGGCGGTGCCGCTGATCCTCGGCGCGCTGTGCGGTGTGATGTGCGAGCGCTCGGCCGTCATCAATGTCGCGATCGAGGGGCAGATGCTGGCCGGGGCCTGGACCGCCGCTCTGATCGGGTCGCTGGTCGGGATCACCGCCGGCGTGATCGCGGGCGCGTTCGCCGGGGCCCTCATGGGGTCCCTGCTGGCGGTCTTCGCGATCCGCTACCTGGTGAACCAGGTGGTGCTCGGCGTCGTCCTCAACGTCTTCGCCGCGGGTCTCACCGGCTTCTTCTACGACGTGTTCATGCAGCCCCACACGGCCACGCTCAACTCGTCACCGCTGATGGAGCCGCACAAGGTCCCGCTGCTCGGAGACATCCCGGTGATCGGGCCGCTGCTGTTCGACACCTACGGGATCGTCTACCTCACCTACGTGCTGATCGTCGTGGTCGACATCTGGCTGTTCCGGACCCGGTGGGGTCTGCGCACCCGGGCGGTCGGCGAGCACCCCAAGGCCGCGGACACGGTGGGCATCAACGTGCTCGCGATGCGCTACCGCAACGTGATCCTCGGCGGTGCGATCGCCGGCATCGGTGGGTCGTACTTCATCTTCCAGGTGGGCCAGTTCCAGAAGAACATCACCTCCGGCCAGGGGTTCATCGCCCTCGCGGCGCTGATCTTCGGCCGGTGGAGCCCTCGTGGGGCAGTGGCGGCGGCGCTGCTGTTCGGCTTCGCGTCCGCGATGCAGGTGACCCTCTCCATCAATGCGCCGGCCATCCCGTCGGCCGTGGTGGCGATGGTTCCCTACATCGCGACGATCCTGGCGGTCGCCGGCCTGGTCGGGAAGGTCCGGGCTCCGGCCGCCGACGGCGAGCCGTACGTGAAGGACTAGCAGTGGCCGACTCCTTCGACTGGGAGGCGCTGCGCGCACAGGCTGTCTCGGTCTCGCAGCATGCGTACGCGCCGTACTCCCACTACCCGGTGGGTGCGGCGGCGACCGCCGACGACGGTCGCGTGCTGGTGGGCTGCAACGTCGAGAACGCGGCGTACGGCGTCGTGCTGTGCGCCGAGTGTGGCGTGGTGAGCTCGTTGCACGCGACCGGCGGCGGACGGCTGACGCACGTGGTGTGCGTGAACGGCGAGGGCGACGTGATCATGCCCTGCGGCCGGTGCCGGCAACTGCTGTGGGAGAACGGTGGCGCCACGCTCGAGCTGCTGACGCCCCGCGGCGTTCGCCGGATGGACGAGGTGCTGCCCGACGCGTTCGGCCCCGAGGACCTGGAGGCCGTCGATGGCGCATGACGCGGTGGAGGTGATCGCCGCCAAGCGTGACCGTCGGGAGCTGTCGGACAGCCAGATCGACTGGGTCGTGGATGCCTACACGCAGGGCACCGTCGCCGACGAGCAGATGGCGGCGCTGCTGATGGCGATCCTGCTCAACGGCATGAGCCGTCGTGAGATCGCGCGCTGGACGAACGCGATGATCGCCTCCGGCGAGCGGATGGACTTCTCGTCGCTGTCGCGGCCCACGGCCGACAAGCACTCGACCGGCGGTGTCGGTGACAAGATCACGCTCCCGCTCGCGCCACTGGTCGCGGCGTGCGGCGTGGCGGTGCCGCAGCTCAGCGGTCGGGGGCTGGGGCACACCGGCGGCACGCTCGACAAGCTCGAGTCGATCCCGGGGTGGCGTGCGGCCCTGTCCAACGAGGAGATGCTGGCCCAGCTCGAGTCGGTCGGCGCCGTCGTCTGCGCTGCGGGTGACGGGCTCGCGCCCGCCGACAAGAAGCTGTACGCCCTGCGCGACGTCACCGGGACGGTGCCCGCGATCCCGCTGATCGCATCGTCGATCATGTCCAAGAAGATCGCCGAGGGCACCGGCGTGCTCGTGCTCGACGTGAAGGTCGGGACGGGTGCGTTCATGGAGACCGTCGACGATGCGCGGGAGCTGGCCTCGACCATGGTCGCGCTGGGTCAGGACGCCGGCGTCCACACCGTCGCCCTGCTCACGGACATGTCGACGCCGCTCGGGCTCACCGCCGGGAACGCCGTCGAGGTGCAGGAGTCGGTGGACGTGCTGGCCGGGGGTGGGCCGGCGGACGTGGTCGAGCTGACCCTGGCGCTCGCCCGCGAGATGCTCGCCGGCGCCGGGCACGACGACGTCGACCCGGCCGACAAGCTCGCCGACGGGTCCGCGATGGACGTGTGGCGGCGGATGGTCTCGGCCCAAGGAGGCGATCCGGAGGCACCGCTGCCGACGTCCCGCGAGACCCACGTCGTGACCGCGCCGTCGTCCGGCACGCTCACGCGGCTCGACGCCCTCGCGGTCGGGGTGGCTGCCTGGCGGCTCGGCGCCGGGCGCGCGCGCAAGGAGGACAGCGTCCAGGCCGGTGCCGGCGTGGTGTGGCACGCGCGACCGGGCGACACGGTGACCGAGGGAGAGCCGCTGTTCACCCTCCACACCGACGAGCCGGAGCGGTTCGACCGTGCCCTGGAGTCGCTCGAGGGCGGATACGACATCGGCGACGGCTCGGCCTTCACGCCGCAGCCGCTCGTCATCGACCGGATCGGCTAGCTCCGCCGATCGGATCGCGGTCCGATCGAACCAACCGGGTGCGTGCGGCATCAGACGGGGTGATCGACCGCCCCTCAGGAGGTTCGCATGTCCGCACGTCACGCACGCATGCTCGGGTCGGCGTTGGCCGTCCTCACCGCTGTCACCGCCACGCTTGCGACGGCGCCGTCCGCCTGGGCCGCTCCGCCCTCGAACGACGATCGGGCGGACGCCGTACTCGTGGATCCCCCGCAGACACTCACCGGGACGTTGGGCGAGGCGACGCTGGAGACCACCAACGACGAGAGCTTCTGCGCCAACACCGACGGGTCCGTCTGGTACCACTTCACCGCTCCGGCGCGCGGCGCCGTCGTCGTGCAGCTGGATGCGGGCGGGGAGATGGATGCGACCATCGACCTCTTCAAGCAGGTGCGGTCCAAGCTGAGCTTCGAGGGCTGCCGGGAGACGGACGCGAACGGCGACGCCACCCTCGACGTCGACGGGCTGGCCGCGGGGGCGGACTACGCGATCCGCGTCGGCAACCAGACCGGCTCGGTGGCGGACACGTTCACGCTCCGCGTGCTCGTGCCGAAGGCGCCGCCGTCGCCCCCGGGCCGCCATCTGCCGCGGCACGGTGTCCGCAACCACGTGGACCGGGTGCTCAACCCGGGAGACGCGTACTGGACCAGGATGCGCGCCGGCCGCACCATGCGCCTCAGCCTGCGGACGCAGCACTGCACGTCGCTCGCGGTCTTCGGCCCCGGCACCCGGAGCTTCACCGCGGAGTCACCCGAGAAGCGACTCGTCTGCGGTGGGTTCCGGCTCTTCACCCCGACGCAGTCGGGCCGCTACTTCCTCGTGGTGAGCGCGGCCCGCGACCGGGACGTGCAGCACTATCGACTCCAGGTCGCTCCGGCTCGCCGTGACGACACCACGCCCGGCGTACAGCTGCGTAACCACGAGCGCGTGAAGGGCAAGGTGAACCTCGGACTCGACTCCCGCGACCTGTACCGCTTCGACGCCACCCGCCGTAGTGCCCTTGCGCTGAGCGTGTCGGGATCGGTGACGATGGAGCTGGTCCGCGACGACGGCCACTTCGTGGCGCGAGGGGACGAGATCCGGCGACGTGTCCCGGCCGGGCGCTACTACGTCGCGATCTCGGGCAGCGGACGCTACAAGCTGCGACTCGCCCTGCGGGCGATCACGCACGCCACGCTCCTGGTCAACCGTCGCCACGTCGCGACGATCGGTCCCGACACCACGGCTCGCTTCTCGCTCGCCGTGCGGCCGCGGGTGGTCGGGCCGGCCGTGATCACCATCGAGCGGTTGGACCCCGTCGCGGGCTGGCAGTTCCTGCGCGAGTACCAGCCGCGCGTGGTCCGGGGCTCGGCGACCGTGTCGTTCCACCCGCCGAGCGTCGGACGTTACCGGGCGCGCGCGGACTACCTCGGCTCACGGAACGCCGCGGCGTCCAGCACCGGGTACGCACGGCTGCTCGTGCAGCGGCCGTTGGGGCAGTAGTCCGGTGTGGTTGCGAGACGGTCGCAGAGCGATCCTCGACCATCGGCTCGACCACCGGCTCAACCACCGAGGAGGAGGACGACCGTCTCGGCGACGCAGGCGGGCTTGTCGTGGCCCTCGATCTCGACGGTGTGCCGCAGGGTGAGCTGCTTGCCCGCGGGCAGGTCGGTGACCTCGCCCATGGTCACGTGGCTGCGGATGCGTGAGCCGACCGGGACCGGGCTCGGGAAGCGCACCTTGTTGACGCCGTAGTTGAGCTTGGCGCCGGGGGTCTCCAGCGAGAACACCTGGCTGCCGAGGAAGGGGATCAGCGAGAGCGTCAGGTAGCCGTGGGCGATCGTCCCGCCGAACGGTCCGGCCTTCGCGCGCTCCACGTCGACATGGATCCACTGGTGGTCGCCGGTGGCGTCGGCGAACGCGTTCACCCGGTCCTGGTCGATCTCGAGCCAGTCGCTGGTGCCGAGCGGCTCGCCCGCGAGGTCGGCGAGGGTGTCGAGGTCGTCCAGGATCCGCATGCGTCCTCCGGTGGTCTGTGGCCCGTGGTCTGGGGCCTTGGTCTGGGGCCGTGGTCTCGGCAGGCTCGACCGACGGCGTCTGCGAGGATTCGGGCGTGTCCGAACCTACCTACGAGCTGATCCGGCAGGTGCCCAAGGTCCTCCTGCACGACCACCTGGACGGCGGGCTCCGCCCGGGGACCGTGGTCGAGCTGGCCGAGGCGGTCGGGCACGCGCTGCCCACCCACGACCACGAGGAGCTGGGTCGCTGGTTCTCCGAGTCCGCGAACTCCGGGTCGCTGGTGCGATACCTCGAGACCTTCGAGCACACCGTCGGCGTCATGCAGACCGAGGACGCGCTCGAGCGGGTCGCCCGCGAGTGCGTGGCCGACCTGGCCGAGGACGGCGTCGTGTACGCCGAGGTGAGGTACGCCCCCGAGCAGCACGTCAGCCAGGGGCTGTCGCTGGACCAGGTCGTGGGCGCCGTGCGCTCCGGCTTCGAGGCCGGGATGGTCGACGCGGGTGGCCGGATCGTCGTCCGTCAGCTGCTCACCGCGATGCGGCACCAGGCCCGGTCGCGCGAGATCGCCGAGCTCGCGGTGAAGTGGCGCGACGCCGGGGTCGTCGGCTTCGACATCGCCGGCGCCGAGGCAGGCTTCCCGCCGACCCGGCACCTCGACGCCTTCGAGTACCTCCAACGGCAGAACTTCCACTTCACGATCCATGCGGGCGAGGCGTTCGGGCTGCCCTCGATCTGGGAGGCGATCCAGTGGTGCGGCGCCGACCGGCTCGGACACGGGGTCCGCATCGTCGACGACATCACGGTGGACGACGACGGGACCGCCCACCTCGGTCGGCTCGCGGCGTACGTCCGTGACAAGCGCATCCCCCTCGAGATGGCTCCGGCGTCCAACGTGCAGACCGGTGCGGCCACCTCGATCGCCGAGCACCCGATCGGCCTGCTGACGAGGCTTCGCTTCCGGGTCACCGTCAACACCGACAACCGGCTGATGAGCGAGACCTCGATGTCGCGCGAGATGGCCGCGCTGGTGGACGCGTTCGGCTACGACCTGGCGCGCCTGCGGTGGTTCACCATCAACGCGATGAAGTCGGCGTTCCTGCCCTTCGACGAGCGGCTCGCCATCATCGAGGACGTCATCAAGCCGGCCTACGCCGCCCACGGAGCAGGCTGACTTCCACGTGGCTGATCAGACGCGGACGAGCGTCCTGATCCGCCTCAGGGCCTGGTCCGGGGAGACCACCTCGCAGCCGAGCGTCTCCGCGTCGGTGATGACCCGGCTCTGTGCCCGCATCAGGGCCCACCCGCGACGGACCAGCACGAGCGGTGGCTTGCGGTGCTCGCGCAGGTCGCGGGTCAGCCGTCGCCAGAAGGTGACGAGCGGGTGCTGGCGCAGGCAGAGCGCGGCGGCGAGGACGCCGTGCGACTCACACGCGCGGACGACCTGCTGGGCGAAGATGCCCTCGGCCACGAACAACGCGCTCCCGTCGAGGTCCACCTCGTGGGTGCCGGAGGGCCCGTTGCGCGCGATGTCGTAGACCGGCGCGACGGTCCGCCCGGTGGCCGCCAGCTCGCAGATGGCCCGCACGGCCTCGTCGTGGTGCCACGAGTCCGGGTGGTCCCAGTCGACCAGGCCGGCGTTGGCCCCGTGGGAGATGCGGGGGAGGCCGGGGTCGTCGCCGTGGCGGTAGTAGTCGTCGAGCCGCAGCACCGGGAGGCCGGTGTGGGCCGCGAGCCGCGACTTCCCGACACCCGACGGGCCGGCCAGCACGACGACACGCGCCGACGTCGGCGAGCGGTCCGGGGTGGGCACCGCGACATTGTGCCGGACGGGCACTACACGCCGATCGGGTGCCAGACGGTCTTGGTCTCCAGGAAGTCGGTCATCCGGTCCAGGCCGGGGTCGAGGGTCCAGTCGGGCTCGGCCGCGGGGGCGCGGCGTACGCGTTTGAGGTTCTCGGCCGCCTCCACCTCGAGGGCGGTCGCCTGGTCGGGGTCGCCCGCGAGCCCGGTGAGGTCGATGGCGTTGACGTCCATGTGCGAGGCCAGCGTGGGGGCGGTGCGGTCGAGGGTGCCGGTGAGGACGTTCACCACGCCCGCGGGCACGTCGGAGGTGGCCAGCACCTCGGCGAACGTGATCGCGGGCAACGGACGCTCGGCCGACGACGCGACGACGACCGTGTTGCCGCTGATGATCACCGGCGCGACCACGCTGACGAGCCCGAGCAGGCTCGACTCCTGCGGCGCGAGCACCGCCACGACCCCGGTCGGCTCCGGCGTCGAGAGGTTGAAGAACGGGCCGGCGACGGGGTTGGCGTTGCCGACGACCTGGGCGAGCTTGTCGGCCCACCCGGCGTACCAGACGAGCCGGTCGATCGAGGCGTCGAGCACCTTGCCGGCCGCCGCGGCGGTGCCGCCCTCGCCCTGGCGGAGCGCCTCGACGAACTGCGGCCGGCGGTCCTCCATCACCTCGGCGATCCGGTAGACCACCTGGCCACGGTTGTACGCCGTTCGGCCCGACCAGCCGGGGAACGCCTTGCGGGCCGCGGCAACCGCGTCGCGGGCGTCCTTGCGCGAGGCCAGCGCGGCGTTGGCCACGAAGCGTCCGCGCACGTCGTGCACCGGGTAGGAGTGGCCGGACTCCGAGCGCGGGAACTCCCCGCCGATGTAGAGCTTGTAGGTCTTCCGGACGTCGATGCGCGCCATCAGGCGTGCCCTCCCTCGAGGTAGGCCGCGAGACCGTGGCGACCGCCCTCGCGGCCGTAGCCGGACTCCTGGTAGCCGCCGAAGGGACTGGTCGGGTCGAACTTGTTGAAGGTGTTGGCCCAGACGACCCCGGCGCGCAGCGCGTTGGCCATCTTCAGGATCCGGGAGCCCTTGTCGGTCCAGACGCCTGCGGACAGCCCGTACGGCGTGTTGTTGGCCTTCTCGATCGCCTCGGCCGGCGTACGGAACGTCAGCACCGAGAGGACCGGCCCGAAGATCTCCTCGCGCGCGATCCGGTGGGCCTGGCTGACGCCGGTGAAGATCGTCGGCGGGAACCAGAAGCCGTGGTCGGGGAGCTCGCACGGCGGCGACCAGCGGCCGGCGCCCTCCTGCTCGCCGATGTCGGAGAGCTCGCGGATCTTGGCGAGCTGCTCGGCGGAGTTGATCGCGCCGATGTCGGTGTTCTTGTCGAGCGGGTCGCCGATGCGCAGCGTGGCCATCCGGCGCTTGAGCCGCGCCAGCACGTCGTCGGCGACGCTCTCCTGCACCAGCAGCCGGGAGCCCGCGCAGCAGACGTGACCCTGGTTGAAGAAGATGCCGTTGACGATCCCCTCGACCGCCTGGTCGAGCGGGGCGTCGTCGAAGACGATGTTGGCGGCCTTGCCGCCGAGCTCGAGGGTCACCCGCTTGTCGGACCCGGCGACCGCCCGGGCGATCGCCTTGCCGACCTCGGTCGACCCGGTGAACGCGACCTTGTCGACGTCCGGGTGCGACACCAGCGCACGCCCGGTGTCGCCGGCGCCGGTGATGATGTTGACGACGCCCGCGGGGAGGTCGGCCTGCTGGCAGATCTCGGCGAAGAGCAGCGCGGTCAGCGGCGTCGTCTCGGCCGGCTTGAGGACGACGGTGTTGCCGCAGGCCAGGGCCGGCGCGATCTTCCAGGCCAGCATCAGCAGGGGGAAGTTCCACGGGATGACCTGACCGGCGACGCCGAGGCTCTGGGTGCCGTACCCCGAGTACTCCAGCTTGTCGGCCCAGCCGGCGTAGTAGAAGAAGTGGGCCGCGGCGATCGGGACGTCGACGTCGCGGGTCTCCTTGATCGGCTTGCCGTTGTCGATCGACTCGAGCACCGCGAGCTCGCGACCGCGCTCCTGGATGATCCGCGCGATGCGGAACAGGTACTTGGCGCGCTCCTTGCCCGGCATCCGTCCCCAGACCCGCGAGTGCGCCCGACGCGCCGCCTTGACGGCCAGGTCGACGTCGACCTCGTCGGCCTCGGCCACCTCCGCCAGCACCTCCTCGGTGGAGGGACTGATCGTCTTGAAGCTGCGGCCCTGACCGTCGACGAACTCACCGCCGATGTAGAGCCCGTACGACGGCAAGATGTCGACGATGGCTCGGGACTCGGGTGCCGGTGCGTACGTGAAGGGGGTGCCGGTCATGCTCAGTCCAGGGTGAAGTAGTCGGGACCGGAGTAGCGGCCGGTCGTGAGCTTGGTGCGCTGCATCAGCAGATCGTTGAGCAGCGTGGACGCGCCGAAGCGGAACCAGTCCGGGTCGAGCCAGTCAGGGCCGGCGATCTCGTTGACCATCACGAGGTACTTGATCGCGTCCTTGGCCGTCCGGATGCCACCGGCCGGCTTGACCCCGATCATCTGGCCGGTCTGCTCGCGGTAGTCGCGGACCGCCTCGAGCATCACCAGGGTGACCGGGAGGGTCGCCGCGGGCTGCACCTTGCCGGTCGAGGTCTTGATGAAGTGGGCCCCGGCCATCATCGCCAGCCAGCTGGCGCGGCGTACGTTGTCGTAGGTCTGGAGCTCGCCGGTCTCGAGGATCACCTTGAGGTGGGCCGGACCGGCCGCGTCGCGGACCGCGGCGATCTCCTCGAACACCTCGAGGTAGCGCCCGGAGAGGAACGCGCCCCGGTCGATCACCATGTCGACCTCGTCGGCCCCGGCCTCGACGGCGTCGCGGGTGTCGGCGAGCTTGACGTCCATCGCGGCCCGGCCGCTCGGGAAAGCGGTGGCGACCGAGGCGACGTGGACTCCGCTGCTACCGAGGGCCGACTTCGCGGTCGCCACGAGGTCGGGGTAGACGCACACCGCGGCGGTGGCCGGGCAGGAGGGGTCGGACGGGTCGGGCCGCATCGCCTTGGCGCACAGGGCGCGCACCTTGCCGGGGGTGTCCTGCCCCTCCAGTGTGGTGAGGTCGACCATCGTGATCGCGAGGTCGAGCGCGTAGGCCTTGGCCGTCGTCTTGATCGAGCGGGTGCCGAGGCCGGCCGCACGTTGCTCCGCGCCCACCTGGTCGACGCCTGGGAGCCCGTGCAGGAAGCGCCGCAGCGACGACTCGGACGCGGTGACGTCGGCCCAGTCGGTCGGGGTGGCTGTGCTCGTCACTCACCCAGCATAGAGTTGACCGTCCAGTGCCGGAATTCGAGCGAGAACCGGAGGCTCCACGGCACCGGAGGCAGCGCCAGGAGACGGCGCCGGGAGACAGCGCCGGGAGACAGCGCCAGGAGACGCCATGACCGACCAGCCGACCGCGGAGAAGCAGCGGTTCCGGCCCAACAACGGACGGATCATCGGAGTCCTGGGTCTGCTGCTCTGTGGCAGCGTCGTGGTCGTGCTCGTCACGACCGAGTCGGCGAGCGTCGCCGTGCCCGGCGTGTTCGGCTGCGCGTTCGTGGCCGGCCTCGTGTGGATGGCGCTGCTCCGGCCGAGCGTCAGCGCGACCGCTTCCGACCTGCACCTGCGCACGATGTTCGAGTCGGTCAGCATCCCGCTGGCCTCGATCGAGACGGTCGTCGTACGCCGCTACCTGCTGGTCCGATCCGGTGGCGAGCGCTACATCTGTCCCGCGATCAGCCGCCCGCTCCGCAAGACCATCCGTGAGGAGCTGAAGTGGAGCGGCCAGAGCGCGCTCCAGCCCGGTCTCTCGCTGGACCGGTTGAGCGATGCGACGAGGGAGAACCTCAAGACCGAGGTCAAGAGCGAGCAGGACCTCGTGTACGCCGACTTCGTCGAGCAGCGGATCGCTGCCCTCGCCGCCAACGACCGCGCCCGGCTGGGGATCGAGGAGCGGTCGGAGGAGGAGTACGAGCTCGGCTCCCGGGTGGTACGCCGCACCGCCTGGTTCGAGCTCGGTGTCCTCGCCGTGCTGCTCGTGGCCACAGTCGTGAGCTGGATCGTCCTCTGACCGACCACCGAAGATCGCAGAGCGGCCTCCTCAACCACCGATCAACCACCGAAGGCGGCGGCTCGGATGTCGTCGCGGAGCGCGTCCAGGCGGGCGGCGGCCGAGATGCGGGCCGCGTCGACGCCGGCCTCGGCGTCGACCCGTACGACGACCTCGAGGTAGCACTTGAGCTTCGGCTCGGTGCCGCTCGGGCGCACGATCACGCGGGCGTCGTCGGCCAGGCGGTAGCGGAGCCCGTCGGTGGGCGGGAGACCGCCGTCGCCCTGGGCCAGGTCGTCGGCCTGCTGCACCGCGAGGCCACCCAGTGACGTCGGCGGCGTCGCCCGCAGCCGCTCCATCGCCGTGGCGATCTCGGCCACGTCGCTGACCCGCACCGACAGCTGGTCGGTGGCGTGGAGCCCGTGCGCCAGAGCCAGGTCATCCAGCACGTCGACCAGCGCGCGGCCCTGCGCCTTCTCGGCGGCGGCGAGCTCGCACAGCAGCAGCAGCGCGGAGACCCCGTCCTTGTCCTTCACGTGCTCGGGGTCGACGCAGTAGCCGAGCGCCTCCTCGTAGCCGAAGACGAGCCCGTCGACCTTGCTGATCCACTTGAACCCCGTGAGCGTCTCCGCGAACGGCTGCCCGGCGGCGGCCGCCATCTTGCCGAGCAGGCTGGACGAGACGATCGAGCAGGCGTAGGTGCCGGTGCGTCCTCCGGTGAGCAGGTGGTGCGCGAGCAGGGCGCCCACCTCGTCACCTCGCAGCATCCGCCAGCCGTGCGCGTCGGGCACCGCGGCGGCACACCGGTCGGCGTCCGGGTCGTTGGCGACGACCAGGTCGACGTCGCGCTCGGCCGCCAGCGCCATCGCCAGGTCCATGGCACCCGGTTCCTCGGGGTTGGGGAAGGCGACGGTCGGGAAGTCGGCGTCGGGCTGCTCCTGTTGCGGGACGACGTACGGCGGGTCGAAGCCGGCGGTCTCGAGCACCTGGATCACCGAGGTACCGCCGACGCCGTGGAGCGGCGTGTACACGAGTCGCAGGTCGCGCGGGCCGTCACCCGCGAGCGCGGCGACCGTGTCGAGGTAGGCGTCGACGATGCTGTCGCCCAGAACGGTCCAGCCATCGCTGCGCGGCACCTCCGCCAGCGGGCCGACGGCCTCGATGTGGGCCGCGATCCGACCGTCCTCCGGCGGCACGATCTGGCTGCCGTCGCCGAGGTAGACCTTGTACCCGTTGTCGCGCGGCGGGTTGTGGCTGGCCGTCACCATCACCCCGGCCACACAGCCCAGCTCGCGGATGGCGAAGGCGAGCAACGGCGTCGGCAGCGGGCGCGGGAGCACGAGGGCGCGCAGCCCGGCGCCGGTCATCACCTCCGCGGTGTCGCGCGCGAACACGTCGGAGTTGTGGCGGGCGTCGTACCCGATCACGACGGCGGCGTCGTGCGGGGCTCCCTGCTCCACGAGGTACGCCGCCAGGCCGGCGGCCGCCCGCGTCACCACGACGCGGTTCATCCGGTTCGGGCCGGCTCCGAGCTCGCCGCGGAGCCCAGCGGTGCCGAACTCCAGCGTCCCGTCGAACCGGTCGGCCAGCTCGGCGGTCTCTCCCTGCTCGAGCAGCGCCTCGAGCTCGGCGCGCGTGGTGGGGTCGGGGTCCTCGGCCGCCCAGGCCCGGGCGCGCGCGATCAGGTCACTCACGGCACGCAGGCTAGTCGTCCCCGGCGCCGGGCATGATCGGTGCGTGAGCAGTCTTCCGCCGCCCACGCCCGGCGAGCGCCCGGTCGCCGCGCACATCCAGGAGCTGGATGCGCTGGTCGGGCGCGACCGGTTCGTCGAGGTGTGCGTCGACCTGCTCGGCGGCGCCGACCGCACGGCGTACGTCCCGGAGCTGCGCTATCTGGCCGGACAGCCAGGTGACCGGTTCCTCGACCGCGCGTCGTGGAAGGACTACTGGGTCCGCACATGGGGCGCGCGGGGACTCCTCCACTGCTGGCACGACTCCGCGACCGTGCCGGTGGTGAACGGGCTCGGCGACGAGCACTACCGCCCGGCCGAGATGTGCCTCAAGGTCAGTGCGAAGCACGACGTCGCGGGGTCCGGGCCGGGCGCGGCCAGCCTGTCCCGTCACGAGCTGCCGCGGGTGCGGGCCAACGCGGTGCGGACGCTCGGCGTCGTGGGCGACACCGAGCACGCCGACGACGTGCTGGCGGTGCTGCACGACCCGGAGGAGTGGGTGCGCGAGCACGCCGCCCGGGCCTACGCCCGGATGGCGCGGAGGCTCGACCTGCCGCCGCTCGAGGCGGTCGAGTGAGACACCGCTACTCGTTCTCGGGCACCTGGTCGGTCGACGCGCCTTCCTCGTGTGTCCACGAGGTGCTGGTCGACCTCGAGCACTACCCGGAGTGGTGGCCCCAGGTGCTCGCGGTGGCCTCACTCGGCCCCGACGACGCGCAGGTGCTGTGCCGCTCGGCGCTGCCGTACACGCTCGACCTCCGGCTGCACGCCGTACGCCGTGACCCCGGCCGGCTCGAGGTGGCGCTCTTGGGTGACCTCGAGGGGACGGCGGCCTGGCGGCTCACCGACCTGGGTGGCCGCACCCGGCTGGACTTCGACCAGCAGGTCACCGTCGGTGGCGGGCTGGCCCTGGTGTCGCCCCTGGTGCGACGTCTGCTGCGGTGGAACCACGCCCGGATGATGTGTGGATGTGTCGAAGGGTTGCGGGACCGGGTCAGAGCTGCGGGACGATCCGGGTGAGCAGCTCGCCCATCCGCGACGCCGCGGCGCGGCCGGTCTCGAGCACCTCGGCATGGTCGAGCGGCTCGCCGGAGATCCCGGCGGCGAGGTTGGTCACCAACGAGATGCCGAGCACCTCCAGGCCGGCCTCGCGGGCCGCGATCGCCTCGAGGGTGGTGCTCATGCCGACCAGGTCACCGCCGATGCGGCGCACCATCTCGATCTCGGCGGGGGTCTCGTAGTGGGGCCCCGGGAACTGGACGTAGACGCCCTCGTCGAGGGTCGGGTCGAGCTCGCGACACATCTCCCGGAGCCGGGCGGAGTAGAGGTCGGTGAGGTCGACGAAGTGGGCACCCTCGATGGGGGAGCGTGCGGTCAGGTTGATGTGGTCGCGGATCAGGACCGGCGTTCCAGGTCGTCGGGCCGGGTCGAGACCACCGCACCCGTTGGTCAGCACGATCGTCCGGCAGCCGGCCGCGGCGGCGGTACGGACCGGGTGGACGACCGCCGCGACGCCCTTGCCCTCGTAGTAGTGGGTGCGGCTCCCGAACAGCAGCAGCTGCTTGTCGCCGAGGCGGATGCTCCGGATGGATCCCGAGTGACCGGCCACGGCGGGCGCGGAGAAGCCGGGCAGGTCTGCGGTGGCGATCTCGGCGACGGTCTCGCCGCCGCCGGTCTCCGTCAGTGCCGCCGAGGCGGGGAGCCACCCCGAGCCGAGGACCAGCGCGACGTCGTGCCGGTCCACACCGGTCAGCCGGGCGAGAGTGTCGGCGGCCTCGCGGGCCTGGTCGTGCGGGGTCACGGCAGGGGAGCCTAGGGCACCGGCCGCCCACGACGACCCCAGGTGCCCCTGGTCCGTCCGGACCACAAGATCACCCGTCGAGAGGATTGCCGCCAGGGTGCGACGTGACGCAGGCTGGACGCGGTCAAACTGGGGGGTGTGACCAGGGGGGCCTGCGACACGTCGCGTTCGCGCGTGCCACGCCGTTGCGGCGAGGCAGCTGCGGCCGCGGCCCCCCTCAACCCCGGCTCTGCCCAACCCCGGCTTCGGGCGGGCCTTCTTCTCGTCGTCCGATCAGAGCCCGGTCGAGCGGCACGGTCGCAGCCGGAGCGCGGCGACGTAGTCCGCCGGCGCATCGGCGGCCTCCGCCGCGTCGGCGATCACTCCGAGGTACGACGCGCTGGGGAGGCCGCCCTCGAACGCGTCGAGCACGTAGGTCCAGGCGAGCAGCTCGCCGGTGAGAGTGGACACCCGCACCTTGACCTTGCGGTACAGCCCCGTGTCCGTCGACTCCCAGCTGTCGAGCTCGGCCTCGTCCTCTCGCGACACGTCGTAGACGGCCACGAACACCTGCTCGAGCGGGTCCTCGACGATCGTCGAGAGGGCGCCGTCCCAGCCGAGGTCCTCGCCGCCGAAGGTCAGTCGCCAGCCGAGCAGCCAGCCGGTGGTCTGGAGCGGTGAGTGGGGACAACGCCGGCCCATGCGCTGCGGGTCCAGGTTGGACGCGTAGGCGGCGTACAGGGGCACGCGGAGAGAGTAGTGGCTGCCTCACTAGGCTGGCGGGGTGAGCGAGACTCAGCACTTCGACGTGATCGTCCTCGGCGCCGGACCCGGTGGTTACGTCGCCGCCATCCGCGCGGCCCAGCTCGGGAAGTCGGTCGCGGTGATCGAGAAGAAGTACTGGGGCGGCGTGTGCCTCAACGTCGGCTGCATCCCCTCGAAGGCCCTGCTGCGCAACGCCGAGCTGGCGCACGTGCTCCACCACGAGAAGGACGTCTTCGGCATCACCGGCGAGGCCTCGATGGCCTTCGAGCCCACGCACGCCCGCTCGCGGAAGGTGAGCGCGCAGATCGTGCGCGGCGTCCACTTCTTGATGAAGAAGAACAAGATCACCGAGATCGACGGCTGGGGCACGTTGGCCGGGCCGCCGTCCGGCGACGCCGGCGGGCGCGTCGACGTGGCGCTGAACGACGGCTCGAGCACGTCGTACACCTACACCGACCTGATCATCGGCACGGGCGCGACCACCCGCCTGATCCCCGGGACGACCCTGTCGGAGCGGGTCGTGACCTACGAGGAGCAGATCCTCGACCCGGAGCTGCCGGGGTCGGTGATCATCGCCGGCTCGGGTGCGATCGGCGTGGAGTTCGCCTACGTGCTGGCCAACTTCGGCGTCGACGTGACGATCGTGGAGTTCCTCGACCGGATGGTGCCGACCGAGGACGCCGACGTGTCCAAGGAGCTGCTCAAGCACTACAAGAAGCTCGGCGTGAAGGTGCTGCTCGGAACCAGGGTCGAGTCGATCTCGGACCCCGGCGCGTCGTCGGGCCAGAAGGTGCAGGTCACCGTCTCCAAGGACGGCGCGTCAGAGGTGCTCGAGGCCGACAAGGTGCTCCAGGCGATCGGCTTCGCACCGCGGCTGGAGGGCTATGGCCTCGAGTCCCTGGGCGTGGCCACCGAGCGCGGCGCGATCGTCGTGGACGACTACTGCCGCACCAACGTCCCCCACGTCTACGCCATCGGCGACGTCACCGGGAAGCTCATGCTCGCCCACGTCGCCGAGGCCATGGGTGTCGTCGCCGCCGAGACGATCGGTGGCGCCGAGACCATGCCGGTGGCCTACGACTTCGTCCCGCGGGCGACGTACTGCCAGCCGCAGATCGGCTCCTTCGGCTACAGCGAGGAGCAGGCGCGCGAGAAGGGGTACGACGTCAAGACCGCGACGTTCCCGTTCTCGGCCAACGGCAAGGCCCAGGGCCTCGGCGAGGCCGTCGGCTTCGTGAAGCTCGTCGCCGACGCGCAGTACAACGAGATCCTCGGCGCCCACATGATCGGCCCCGACGTCACCGAGCTCCTGCCGGTGCTGACCCTGGCCCAGCGCTGGGACCTGACCGCCGACGAGGTCGCCCGCAACGTCTTCGCGCACCCGACGCTGTCGGAGGCGATCAAGGAGACGGTGCACGGCATCGCCGGCCACATGATCAACCTTTGAGAGACTTCTCCACATGCCCGCTTCCTCCTCCCGCGTCGTCATCGTCGGCGGCGGACCAGGAGGCTACGAAGCGGGTCTGGTGGCGGCCCAGCTCGGCGCCGAGGTCACGCTCGTGGACTCCGACGGCGTCGGCGGGTCGGCGGTCCTCACCGACTGCGTGCCCAGCAAGACCCTGATCGCGACTGCCGAGCTGATGACCGACGTCGAGGGGGCACAGGAGCTCGGGGTACGCCTCACCGACCACGAGGGCGACGACGCCACGCTCGTCAGCGTCGAGCTCGCCCGGGTCAACCAGCGCGTCATGCAGCTGGCCCACGACCAGAGCACCGACATCGCGGAGCGCCTCGAGAAGGAGGGCGTGAGGATCCTGCGCGGCCGCGGGCGACTCGACGGCCCGGACCACGTGCTGGTCGACACCGGGGACGGCGAGCAACGTCTCACCGCCGACGCGGTCCTGATCGCCACCGGGGCCGCGCCGAGGACGACTCCCGAGGCCCAGCCGGACGGGGAGCGCATCTTGACCTGGGAGCAGGTCTACGGCCTCGACGAGCTGCCCGAGCACCTGATCGTGGTCGGCTCCGGTGTCACCGGTGCGGAGTTCGCCAGCGCGTACCTCGCGCTCGGTGGCCGGGTCACCCTGGTCTCGAGCCGCGACCGGGTCCTGCCCGGCGAGGACGCCGACGCGGCGGCCGTGCTGGAGGGGGTGCTCACCCGACGCGGGATGAACCTGCTCGCGCGGTCCCGCATGCAGTCGGTGACCCGCGACGGCGACACCGTCACGGTCACGCTCACCGACGGGCGCACCGTCGAGGGCTCGCACTGCATCCTGGCGGTCGGCTCGGTCCCGAACACGGGCGACCTGGGCCTCGAGACCGCCGGGGTCGACGTGGACGACCGCGGCTTCATCACCGTCGACCGGGTCTCCCGCACCAGCGCCCGCGGGGTGTATGCCGCGGGTGACTGCACGGGCGTACTCATGCTCGCGAGCGTGGCCGCGATGCAAGGTCGGATCGCGATGTGGCACTTCCTCGGTGACGCCGTCGCGCCGCTCGACCTCAAGCAGGTCTCGTCCAACGTGTTCACCTACCCCGAGATCGCCACCGTGGGCTGGTCGCAGCAGGCCGTCGACCGTGGCGAGATCCAGGTCAACTCCTACGTGCTCCCGCTGGCCGGCAACGCGCGCGCCAAGATGCAGGGCGTCCGCGACGGTTTCGTGAAGCTCTTCTGCCGCACCGGGACCGGCGCCGTCGTCGGCGGTGTCGTGGTGGCGCCACGCGCCAGCGAGCTCATCCACCCGGTCGCGATCGCGGTGGCCGAGGGCCTGACCGCCGACCAGCTGGCCCACGCGTTCACCGTCTACCCGTCCATGAGCGGCTCGGTGGCCGAGGCCGCCCGCAGGTTGCATCGCGTCTGAGCGCGTGTTCCCCTGTATCCCACCATGCTCACCCGTCACTCCCGTCTGCTGACCGTCGGCGTCCTCGCCACCGTCCCGCTCACCCTCGTCGGCGGCGCCGCCGACGCCGGGTCGGCAGTCGAGCGGATCAAGGTCCCCGACCACGCCACGCTGACCATCCACGGCCGCGGATACGGCCACGGTCACGGCATGAGCCAGTGGGGCGCCCAGGGCGCCGCGCTCGCGGGGCTGTCCGCGAAGCAGATCGTGCGGTTCTACTACCCCCACACCAAGGCCGGGAAGGTCGGTGGCAAGGTCCGGGTCCTGATCTGCGGGGACACCGACAACAACACGACCGTCGTCGACCGCGACGGCCTCCAGCTCCACGAGCTCGGCGAGAGCACGAGCACGACGCTGCCGACCAAGGGTCCGGCCGGGCGGGCGACCCGGTGGCGGCTGTCGGCCGCGTCGGGTGGCCAGACCGAGGTGTCGTTCCGCGACGACGGTTGGCACACGTGGCGGACGGTGTCCGGCGACGCCGAGTTCCGCGCGCCCGGGCCGATCAGGCTCGTGCTCGCCTCCGGCAACGTCACCTACCGCGGCAGCCTCCAGTCCCGCACCCCCCAGGTGCCGGAGCAGCGGTGTGCCGTGGGGTCGCGACGCGTGACGGTGAACAAGGTCTCGCTCGAGAGCTACGTGAAGGGCGTGATCCCACGCGAGGCGTTCCCGTCGTGGAAGGCGGCGGCGCTCGGCGCGCAGGCGATCGCGGCGCGGTCGTACGCCGCGTCGCAGGAGGCCGACTCGAGCAACCCGGTCTACCAGCTCTGCGACAGCTCGTCCTGCCAGGTGTACGGCGGGAAGTCCGCCGAGGTCGCCAGCACCAACAAGGCCGCGGCCAGGACCAAGGGGCAGGTGCGCACGTACCGCGGCGAGCCGGCGTTCACCCAGTTCTCGGCCAGCAATGGGGGATGGCTCGCCGAGGGGAGCCAGCCCTACCTGGTCGCCAAGCGCGACCCGTACGACGGCACCCGGGACAACCCGGACCACACCTGGACGGTGAAACGGTCCGCCCGAGACATCGAGAAGGCGTTCCCCGCGATCGGCAACCTGAAGAAGATCACGGTGCTCCAGCGCGACGGCAACGGGAAGTGGAACGGCCGGATCGAGAGCATGAAGCTGGTGGGCAGCAAGGGCTCGACGACGATCTCCGGCGACACCTTTCGGAGCAAGCTCGGGCTGATGTCCACCTGGCTCAGCATCTCGGTCAGCTGAGGCGCTCGGTGGTGGGGACGTCGCTCGGGCTGTCCCCCGGCGGTAGCCACTGAACGACGGTTCAGGCTAGGGTGGCCGTGCCATGTTGATGAAGACGACACCCTTCTACGCGCGCCTGAACGAGCTCAACCAGACGGGTCTCTACGGCCACTGGGCGGGCTACCTCTCGGCGCCGCGCTACGACCTCGCCTCGAAGCACGAGTACTTCGCGGTCCGGAACTCGGCAGGGTTCTTCGACTCCTCGCCGCTGTAC